>CAISEB010000039.1 GCA_903884235.1 uncultured Pseudomonadota bacterium | reverse complement strand
TGACCTCGGCGTTGAGCCGCTCGAGCGGATTGGTGCTGTGGATCTGCGTGCGGTGTGCCTTCGGGAAGCTCATGAATGAGAGCACTTCGGTCTCGGCGGTGTCCATTAGCTCGCCGAGCTTCGGCAGCTTCGCACGCAGCTGATCCGCGACGACGCGCCACTGCGCGGTGGCGGTCTCGAACGAGTCCTGCGCGAACGCGGTGTTGATCGCGGCGAGCACCATCTGCCGCTGGCCCTTGCCGGCGTGCGCCAGCGCGTTCCTCAGGAAGTGGACCTTGCAGCGCTGCCAGGTGGCGTTCAGGACCTTGGCCGCGGCGGCCTTCAAGCCCTCGTGGGCGTCGGAGATCACGAGCTTGACGCCCCTGAGTCCGCGGCGCGTCAGGGAGCGCAGGAAGTCCCTCCAGAACGGCTCCGCTTCGCTCGGCCCGACGGCCATGCCGAGCACCTGGCGCACGCCCTCGGTGTTGACGGCAACAGCGATTATTACGGCCTTTGACACGATCCGGCCGGCCTCCCGTGACTTCACGTAGGTCGCATCGATCCACAGGTACGGCCAGTCGCCTTCGATCGGCCGATCGAGGAACGCATGGACCCGTTCGTCGATCTCGGCACAGAGTCGTGACACTTGGCTCTTCGAGATGCCGGACATCCCCATGGCCTTGACCAGCTCGTCGACCGAGCGGGTCGAGACACCCTGGATGTAGGCTTCCTGGATCACGGCGGCGAGCGCCTTCTCAGCGGTCCGGCGCGGCTCCAGGAACGGCGGGAAGTAGCTGCCGGAACGGAGCTTCGGGATCTTGACGTTGACCGCCCCGGCGCGGGTCTCCCAGAGCCGTTCCCGGTAGCCGTTGCGGCTATTTTGCCGGTCGGCGCTGCGCTCGCCGTAGGCGGCGGCGCACAGGTTCTCGACGTCCATGTCCATCACGCGCTGCACAACGTGCTGGATCATCTCCCTCAGCAGATCGCTGTCCGCCCCCTTCTCGACGAGCTCGGACAGTGCAATGCTTTGCTTGGTCATCGTGGTGTTCTCCGGTTCAATGTTCGGCCTGGTAACCAAACCTTAAACCAAGACCCACGATGGCCGCTGATCGCCGCCGCCGCCGCCCGTTCGGGCTACGCCCTCGCGGGCGGCGGCGGCATCAGCCAATCAGCCAGCTTCAAGCTCGTACACCACTTCCCGGGACGTCAGCGTCTCCATGGCTTTGCTTTGCGTTCCAATACAGCGCGCCGGCCTCCCAGTCGACGATCTTTAGGCGGTTCTCGTGACCAGCCGGTTCCGTCGGCGAGCGAAATCGGTAATGAAAGTCGAAGGGAAGTTTTCGTAGCGTCTGCAGTGCCGCAGCTTCCCTGTCGGCGAATAGGTCCCCTTGCACCTGTTGCTGGATAAGTTTCTGCCGTTCCTCCTCGGTCCATTCCGGTTGTCTGGCCGCCTTGATCTCGAGCGACAGGACCTCGCCGGCTGGCACGAGCCCCAAGGTCACGTCATGCGCCGCCCGAGCGTGCTCCAGTGCCGTGAAGGATTCGAATGGAGGAATCAGCGCCAGTTGCGCGCGCCGCGCAGACCAGGAATTCGTTGTCGGGATGGGATCACCCAGAACGGCAATCGTGTCGGCGCGAATGCGATGGCTTTCGGGTCGGTGATCGTCCCGAGACTTCTCGATGTCGGCCTCGATCCACTGCCATTTCTTGAATTGGCTCTGGTCGTTCATTAGTCGGAATGGCACGGGATAGAGCCGAAGAAGTCGACCGTCAGTCGTCATTCCCGCAACGCACGAGGTTTCAATGTGCTTGGCACTCGGCGACGGATACGTCTTGCACAGGATGAGAATCTTCATGCGCTGGAAGGCCATGAATGCTCCTACGCCCGCGAGCCCAGCCGCCGCCGCAGTGCCTCCACCTTCCGCTCGCCGCGTTCGATTCCGGCCAAGTGAGCTGTCCAGGTTTCGAGCGCTGCGCGGCGGTCCTTGAAGTAGTCGTGACGATCGTACGTCCCTTCCACGCCACGCAGCTTGTGGCCAAGGCATCGTTCGGCTACTTCGCGGCGGATACCGAGCGCCGCCAGATGCGTGCGTGCCGTCCGGCGCAGATCGTGAAGCGTGAAATGCCTCAGACCATGCTTCACTCGTTGCAGGGCCACATTGAGTGTGTCGACGCCAACGTGAGGTACTCGCTCGCGAGGGTCCCGGCGTCGCTTGGGGAAGACGTAGTCGCTGCTGGCTGCCAGCACCCGCAGGCGCCGGAGCCAATCGAGGACTTCCGGCACCAGGGGAATATTAAGTCCCTCGCCCGTCTTAGTTCTTGCCGCCGGCAGGTGCCACACCGCTCCAGACGGCGACATCGCCTCGAGATCGAACTCCTCCCAACGTGCGCCGAGCAATTCGCCCTTGCGCACACAGAGCGCCAGCAACAGCTTGATGGCCAGCAGGTTGTGCTCGCCGAAGCTCGGTGTCTCGCGAATCTTCTCGAACAGCTGCCCAAGCTCGTCACTGCTTAACGCGCGGCTGCGTGGCCGTTCGGTACCGCCGGCGTCCAGGCGGGGCGAGAAATCGGCGGCGGGGTTGCTCAAGAGGAAACGACGCCGCACACCGAAGGCGAAAATCCGACGCGTGAATCGCAGGAGGTCGTTGGCGGCGGTGGGAGCGCGGCCTTTGATGTCATCGAGCATGCGAGCCACGTCGGCGGGCGTAATGTCGCACGCCGGCAAGCGTCCGAGCTTCGGCAGCAGGTACTTGTCGAGATAGCGGCGCGGTACGGCGGGGTGCTTGAGCCCGCGCGCCTGGACTTCCGCCCGATACCAGTCCTCGCACAGCGACTTGAACGATCCCTTCTGCCGCTCCTCCGCCAGCGCCGCACGACGGACGACTAACGGATCCTGCTGCTTGTCGAGCAGCACACGCGCCTGGCGTGCCTCGATGCGTGCTTGCGCCAGCGGCATGTCGGGATAGTTGCCGAGCGTGAGCCAATGTTGTCGGCCGGCGAAGTGATAGCGCAGCGTCCACGAGGCGCCGTCGCGCGTCTGCTTTCGTAGGTACAGCCCGTCGCCGTCGCTGAGGAGCACCGGCTCGCCGGATCGATGAGCTTGCTCTACCGCCAGTGCCGTGAGTTTCGTGCGTGCCATTTCGCCCCTTGCTCGTCGATTAGTAGCTACAGGTTTAGCTACATCTCAGCTACCTGCCTAGCTACAAGTGTAGCCCAGAGGCAGTTGGAGGCTAGTGGACGTTTATGGTCAAAACACCTAGAAACTCAGGGCTTTACGGCAACTTCTCTGGAGGTCTGTGGACGGCCCCGGAAGTCATTCGATATTCTGCACCTGCTCGCGCAACTGCTCGATGAGTACCTTCATGTCCACGGCCGCGCGCGTCGTCTCCGCGTCCTGCGACTTCGACGAGAGCGTATTCGCCTCGCGGTTGAATTCCTGCATCAGGAAATCGAGGCGCCGACCGGCCGGCTCGCTGCCGGACACGGCCTTGCCGACTTCGACGATGTGGCTCCTGAGCCGGTCGAGTTCCTCGTCGACGTCCATCTTGGACAGCAGCAGCGAAAGTTCCTGCTCGAGGCGGTCGCGATTGGCTTCCGCGGGCAGCGCCAGCTGGGTGATGCGCTCCTGCGTCCGGCTGCGGATCCGTTCGCGGACATCCGGCAGGCGGGCACTCACCTGTCCGACCAGGTCCTCGATCTGGCGGCAGCGAGTGGCGAGCATCTCGGCGATGCGACCGCCCTCGCTGTCGCGCATCGCGGTGAGCGCCGCGAGCGTCTCGGCGAGCGACAGGGCGGCGTCGGCCGCGAGCGGCGTCGCGTCGCGTTCGCGTTCGCGCAGGATGCCGGGCCAGCGCAGCAGGTCGAGCGGCGTCGGCGCGGCGAGCGAGCCGCCACGCTGCGTCGCCTTCATGGTGACCTCATGGGTCCGCGCGATGAGCACCTCGAGCAGCGCGTCGTCGACATCGAGGGTCGGGCGGCTCGCGGCACCACCGCGCAGCTGCAGCGAAGCGTCGACCTTGCCGCGGCGGACGGCCGCCTGGATCGCCTGGCGCAACTCGCCCTCCACGGCGCGCAGCTCCTCCGGCAGCCGCAGGCTAATCTCGAGGTAGCGGTGATTGACCGTGCGCACTTCCCAGACGAGGGTGCCGAAGTCCCCCGAATGTTCGCGTCGCGCGAAGCCTGTCATGCTGCGGATCATGGGGTGCCGTGTGCTATAAGACCGGGCACACTGTAGCAGCCCTCGGTGGGAACCGGGGTGGGGAAAAGGCCTTGCAGATCGAATCCGCGGAACTGAGCCTGGTCGGCCACCGCGAAGACAACCAGGACCGCGTCGCGGTCGTCGTCGGCGAACACGCAGCCTTCGTGATCGCGGTCGACGGCATGGGCGGGCATTCGGATGGCGCGAAGGCGGCGTCCACCGCAGTCGCGTCGCTCACCGCCAGCTTCTGGCAGCACGCGCACCCGCTCCTCGATCCGATGGGCTTCCTCCACCTGGCGCTCGGCCGCGCGCACGACGAAGTCGTCGCGCTCGGCACGGCATTGCCGCTCGAGCAGCGCCCGCGCGCCACCTGTGCGGTGTGCCTGGTGCAGCAGGGCGCCGCCTACTGGGCACACGTCGGCGACAGTCGCGTCTACCAGATCCGCAACGGCGTGGTCGTCTCGCGCACCCGCGACCACAGCCACGTCGAGCAGCTGCTGCGCGACGGGTTGATCACCGAGGCGGAGATCAAGGGCCACCCGATGCGCAACTACGTCGAGTGCTGCCTCGGCGGCGACCCGATGCTGACCGAGATGTCGATCGGCCGGCGCCAGCCGCTGCAGAAGGGCGACCTGCTGCTGACCTGCAGCGACGGCCTGTGGGCGAACCTCGAGGATTCGGAGGTCGGCCTGCCGTGGCGCTCGACGGCGAGCCTGCGCGAGATCCTCGGCGAGCTCTGCACCCGCGCCGTGCAGGCGTCGGCGCCGTATAGTGACAACACCTCGGCCGCGGTCCTGCGCTGGCTGGCCTGATCCCCACGTTTCCCGGAGAGAAGATGCGCCCCAGCGGCCGAGCCCCGAACCAGCTGCGTGAGATCCGATTCACGCGCCACTTCACGCGCCATGCGGAGGGCTCGGTCCTCGTCGAGTTCGGCGACACCCGGGTACTGTGCACGGCGACCATCGAGAACGGCGTTCCGCACTTCCTGCGCAACAGCGGCACCGGCTGGATCACGGCGGAGTACGGCATGCTGCCGCGCTCGACGCACACGCGCTCGGCACGCGAGGCGGCCCGCGGCAAGCAGAGCGGCCGCACGCAGGAGATCCAGCGGCTGATCGGCCGCAGCCTGCGCGCGATCGTCGACATGAAGGCGCTGGGCGAACGCACCGTCACGATCGACTGCGACGTGCTGCAGGCGGACGGCGGCACGCGCACCGCCTCGATCACCGGCGGCTACGTGGCGCTCGCGGACGCCGTCGCCAAGCTCGTCAAGCGCGGCGATCTGGCGAAGAACCCGCTGCACGGTCAGGTCGCGGCGGTCTCGGTCGGCATCGTCGGCGGCCAGCCCGTCCTCGATCTCGACTACGCCGAGGACTCCCAGGCGGAGACCGACATGAACGTCGTCATGAACGGCGGCGGCGCCTTCGTCGAGGTGCAGGGCACCGCCGAGGGTCATGCGTTCCGTCGCAATGAACTCGACGCACTGCTCGACCTCGCGGGCGCCGGGATCGCCGAGCTCGTGGAACGCCAGCAGCAGGCGCTCGCCGCCGGACCCTGACATGGCGCCCCTGCCGTGGCCGCGCCTCGTCGTCGCCACCGGCAACCCCGGCAAGCTGCGGGAGTTCCGCCAGCTGCTCGCCGGGGTCGCGGCGGAGGTCGTGCCGCAGGCCGAACTCGGCGTGCCCTCGCCCGAGGAGACCGAAGCCACCTTCGTCGGCAACGCCCTGCTGAAGGCGCGCCATGCGGCGCGCCTCACCGGCTGCCCCGCGCTCGCGGACGACTCCGGCCTCGAGGTCGATGCACTCGGCGGTGCGCCGGGCGTGTACTCGGCCCGCTACGCGGGCGATGGTGCGGACGATCAC
Source organism: uncultured Pseudomonadota bacterium (assembly GCA_903884235.1). Taxonomy (GTDB): domain Bacteria; phylum Pseudomonadota; class Gammaproteobacteria; order Steroidobacterales; family Steroidobacteraceae; genus CAIKZZ01. The sequence continues at coordinate 17,308 of CAISEB010000039.1, read as the reverse complement.
GCCAACAACGCGCGCCTGCTGGCGGCGCTGCAGGGCGTTCCGGATCCCCGCCGCGCCCGCTACCGCGCCGTGATCGTGCTGGTGCGCGCTGCCGCCGATCCCGCGCCGCTGATCGCCGAAGGCACCTGGGAGGGTCGCATCGGCCACGCGCCACGGGGTCGCGGCGGCTTCGGCTACGACCCGCTGTTCCTCGTCGGTGACGGCGACCTGACCGCGGCCGAGCTCGACCCGGCCGAGAAGAACCGCGTCTCGCACCGCGCGATCGCGCTCGCGGCACTGCTCGCCGCGCTCGCCCGGGCATGACCGACCTCGTCGCCCCGGAGCTCGCGCTCTACGTGCACGTGCCGTGGTGCGTGCAGAAGTGCCCCTACTGCGATTTCAACTCCCATGCCCGCACCGGCACGCTGCCGGAGGCCGAGTACGTCGGCGCGCTGCTCGCGGACCTCGCGCGCGATGCGCCGGGGGCAGCCGGCCGGGTGGTGCAGACGGTGTTCATCGGCGGCGGTACGCCGAGCCTGTTCGCGGCGGAGAGCATCGCGGCGCTGCTCGCCGGCGTGCGCGAGCGCGTGGCGCTCGCGCCCGAGGCCGAGGTCACGCTCGAGGCGAACCCCGGGACCGTCGAGCACGGCCGCTTTGCAGGCTATCGCGATGCGGGCGTCACGCGGATCTCGCTCGGTGCGCAGAGCTTCGGCGCCCGCCAGCTTGCCCTGCTCGGGCGCATCCATGCGGCGAGCGACACGGCGGTGGCGGTCGGCGAGCTGCACGCCGCCGGCATCGAGAACTTCAACCTCGACCTGATGTATGCCCTGCCGGAGCAGACGCTCGAGGGTGCGCTGGCCGACCTTGCCGGCGCTGCGGCGTTCGCGCCGCCGCATCTGTCGCGTTACCAGCTCACGCTCGAGCCCGGCACCGTGTTCCACGCGCGACCGCCGGCGCTGCCGGACGAGGGGCTCGTGGACGAAATGCAGGAGGCGGGTGACGCGCGGCTCGCCGCGCTCGGCTACCGGCGCTACGAGGTCTCGGCCTGGGCGCGGCCGGGGTCCGAGTGCCGCCACAACCTGAACTACTGGCGCTACGGCGACTACCTCGGCATCGGCGCCGGCGCCCACGGCAAGCTCACGGACGCGACCGCAGGCCGGATCGTGCGCACCGAGAAGCCGAAGCAGCCGCGCACCTACCTCGCCGCAGTCCGGGAGGCGGGGGCCGTCGGCACGCGCCTCGAGGTGACCGGCCGGGAGCGACCGTTCGAGTTCATGTTGAACGCGCTGCGCCTCGACGAGGGGTTCCGGATGGCCGAGTACGAGGCGCGCACGGGCCTCCCCGGGCGCTCCATCCACGCCGCCCTCGCGGTGGCCGAGCGGCGCGGGTTGCTCGCGCAGATTCCGGGCGGGTGGCGGCCGACGGCGCTCGGCACCCGGTTTCTCAACGACTTGCAGGCACTATTCCTGCCGGACGCGCTCGGCGCCTGAGCCGCGTCCCCGACGTCGGTCCGTCCGGTCGCGAGGCGTATTTTTGGGGCTTGACAATGCAGTGATTATGTCGTTTTGCGGGCCTGCCGCCGCCAGACTTGTACACACGCCCCGGGTGTCCGGCCCAAATGGGCCCAGTAACGAGTGAAACCTGACCCGTTACCTCAAATGAAGGCACATAAGATATTGTTTTAAATCAGCTTAAAGGCCTGACTACTTTTTAACCAAAATGACATGCAGGCGGTTTCAGCGCATTTCCGGGCGCCCGGGAGGCGCGTCGTCCACACAGTTATCCACAGGAATTGTGGATAAACGGGCCAGTGCTTTCGAAAGAGATTGTTACGGCCTGAAGTTGAGAATCGATGGCGTTTCCTGACCGTAACCCGTGGGCCGCGGGAGGGTTTTTCGGCCCGACCCATGGGAGTGGTCCGGGAGGTCGTCGCCAGCGCCTTGCGCCGGAGGGGTATCGACCCTATACTTCGCGGCCCAATTTTGGCCTCCCACTTGCAGCGAGCGCGCGATGAAAGCCGCCATCCATCCCGAATACAAGACCATCAACGTGACTTGCAGTTGCGGGAACACGTTTGAGACCGGTTCCACGCTGGGCCACGACCTCCAGGTCGAAGTGTGCTCGGCTTGCCACCCGTTCTACACGGGCAAGCAGAAGATGGTGGACACGGGTGGCCGCGTCGATCGCTTCCGCAAGAAGTACGCCGCCAAGGCCGCGGGCTGACCGCGCGCCACGCCCCGCATCCGCGGGGCGGATGAGGAAACGCCCGGCTCCGCCGGGCGTTTTCGTTTCGGACCCCTGCCGCGCCCGGTCATTTGCGCGCATCGGCTGCGCCGCGCGTACTGCGGGCGTCTGCCTTGATTATTGCGCTGCAGCGTGACAGTCTCGCCGGACTGATGGGGCGCTCCGATGACGACAAGAAAGTTCACGCTGACTGAGGTATCGACCGGCAAATCCAGTTCGCTGGATGTGCTGTCGCCGAGCGTCGGATCCGATGTCGTCAACATCGCCCCGCTCGCCAAGGACCACGGCGTTTACACGTTCGACCCCGGGTTCATGTCGACCGCCGCGTGCGAGTCGAAGATCACCTACATCGACGGCGACCAGGGCGTGCTGCTGTATCGCGGCTACCCGGTCGAGCAGCTCGCCGCGAAGAGCTCGTTCCTCGAAGTCTCCTACCTGCTGATCTACGGCGAACTGCCGACCGACACGCAGCTGGCGGAGTTCAAGCGCAGCATCACGCGGCACACGATGATCAACGAGTCGTTGCTGCGCTTCTACAACGGCTTCCACTACGACGCCCACCCGATGGCGCAGGTGTCGGCGGTGGTTGCCTCGATGGCCGGCTTCTACCACGATTCACTGGACATCCATAACCCGCGCCACCGCGAGATCTTCGCCCACCGCATCATCGCTAAGATGCCGACGATCTCCGCGGCCGCCTACAAGCACATGCTCGGGCAGCCGTTCGTCTACCCGCAGAACCAGCTCGACTACTGCTCGAACCTGCTCAACATGTTCTTCGCGGTCCCGTGCGAGACGTATGGGATCGATCCGGTCGCCGCGAAGGCGCTCGACCTGCTGCTGATCCTGCACGCGGACCACGAGCAGAACGCCAGCACCTCGACCGTGCGGCTCGCGGGCAGCACGGGCACCAACCCCTATGCCGCGATGGCATCGGGCATCGCCGCGCTCTGGGGTCCGTCGCATGGCGGCGCCAACGAAGCCGTGCTGCAGATGCTCGAGGAGATCGGCACCGCCGACGCGATCCCGAAGTTCCTCGCCAAGGTCAAGGACAAGAACGACCACACGAAGCTGATGGGCTTCGGACACCGGGTCTACAAGAACTTCGACCCGCGCGCCAAGATCATCCGCGAGACCTGCCACCAGGTGCTCGCCAACCTCGGCCGCAGCGACAACCCGCTGTTCGAGCTCGCGCTCAGGCTCGAGGAGATCGCGCTGCACGACGAGTACTTCGTCGCCCGCAAGCTCTATCCGAATGTCGACTTCTACTCGGGCATCATCTACAGCGCGCTCGGCATCCCGCGCTCGATGTTCACGGTCATGTTCGCGATCGCGCGCACCGCCGGCTGGGTCGCCCACTGGCAGGAGATGATCTCGGACCCGACGATGAAGATCGGTCGTCCGCGCCAGCTCTACACCGGACCGACCACGCGCGACTACGTCGACATCGGCGCACGCTGACGCCGGTCGCCCGGCCGACCGCCGTCCGCCGACCCGGGGATCCTCCACGTGCGCACCGGTCACCTGAAGGCCATCGGCATCATGCTGCTGGCGGTCGGCTTCTTCTCGGGAATGGACGCGGGCCTCAAGCACCTGTCGGGGAGCTACCCGGCGTTGCAGGTGACCGCGCTGCGCGCCACCGCATCGATGCCGTTCCTGCTCGCCTCGATCGCCTGGTCGCGGGCCTGGCACCGGCTGGGCGTGTCGAGCCCGCTGCTCTACGTCGTGCGTGCGGCCGTCGGCATCCTGATGCTCGTCAGCTTCATCTACTCGGTGTCGGTGCAGCCCCTGACCGAGTCCTACGCGGTGTTCATGAGCGCCCCGCTGATGGTCGCAATCTGCGCGCGGCTGTTCTTCGCCGAGCAGATCCCACCGCGGCGCTGGGTCGCGATCGCGGTGGGCCTGCTCGGGGTCCTCGTGGCGCTGCGGCCGAGCGCCACCAGCCTCGTCTCGCTGGGAGGCCTGGCCGCGACCGTGAGCGCACTGTGCTACGCGATCAGTGTCATGACCATCCGCCTCATGAGCCGCACCGACTCCGAACACGCGCTCGTGCTGTGGTTCATGCTGCTGGTCTGCATCGCCTCGCTCGCGCTCGCGGCCCCGCACTGGCAGCCGATCCCGCCGCACGACTGGCCGTGGATCGCGCTCGTGGGCGCGACGGGCGCCGCCGGGCAGTACCTGCTGACCATCGCATTTCGTCTCGCGCCCGCGTCCAAGATCGCTCCATTCGAGTACACGGCCCTCGTCTGGGGCCTGGGTCTCGACGCGTTCATGTTCGGCACGCTGCCCGTCCCGCGGGTCTTCGTCGGCGGTGCGATCATCGTGGCGGGCGGCCTGTTCCTGATCTGGGACGAACACCGCACGTCGGTCCAGCCGGTGACGAGCCCCGCCGCCTGAAGCCCGCACCGGCCGGGTCGCGATCGCGCTAGGATGGGACCCTGTCCGGCGACAGGAGTCAGTCATGCAGGCCTCGACCGCCCCGGCGTCCACGACCGACGCCCCCCTCGTCCTGATCGAGCGTGAAGGCCAGGTCGCGCGCCTGACACTGAACCGCGCCGCCAAGTACAACTCGCTGTCCGCCGCGATGATCGGGGCGCTGCTCGATGCGCTCGCGGCGCTCGCCCGGGACGCCGGCGTGCGCGTCATCGTGCTCGCGGCGGAAGGCAAGGCGTTCTCGGCGGGCCACGACCTCAACGAGATGGGCGCGGATCGCGATCTCGCCGACTTCCGTGCGCTGTTTGCGAGCTGCAGCGAGCTGATGCTCGCCATCCAGCGCCAGCCGCAGCCGGTCATCGCACGCGTACAGGGCGTGGCGACCGCCGCGGGCTGCCAGCTCGTCGCGATGTGCGACCTCGCGGTCGCCGCCGACACGGCGCGCTTTGCCGTGTCCGGCATCAACCTTGGGCTGTTCTGCGCGACCCCGTCCGTCCCCCTGTCGCGGAACATGCATCGCAAGCAGGCGCTCGAGATGCTGCTGACGGGCGAGTTCATCGACGCGCACACCGCGTGCGCGCGCGGGCTCGTGAACCGGGTCGTGGCTGCCGCGGAACTCGATGCAGAAGTTTCCCGGCTGTGCGCCTCGATCGCCGCAAAGTCACCCGATGCGGTTGCCGCGGGCAAGCAGCTCTTCTACCGCCAGCTCGAGACCGGGATCGCCGAGGCCTACGGCCTCGCCGGCGAAGCGATGGCCTGCAACGCGATCGCCCCGGACGCCCGCGCCGGCATCGCGAAGTTCACCAAGAAGGCGTGAGCGTCAGTCGGTCGGCGGCTCGATCGTCACGAGGCCGCGCACCTCACCGACGCCGGCGCGACGCATCGGACGACCGTCGCTCGGGCTGAGCGGCGACTGGCGGATGCCGTCCCGCGGGAACACCGTCGCCTCGACCGGAAGGTCGTAGACGCTGAACTGCACGACCGGGAGCTGCAGCACGCGCTCGGCGTTCATGCGCACGCGATGCTCGCCGACGCGGTACTGGATCCGGTCCTCGAGCAACCTCAGGCTCACCGCCTCCGGCGAGTCCGTGAATACGTGCAGCGAGATCTCCTGGTGCGGCGTCGCCGTGCCCGCGAGCACGGGACCCACGAGCCTCGGCTCGAACTCCTCGAGCATCTCCATCGCATCGAGCGCGACGCGCCGCTGCTCCGCGAGCGTCTCGGCCTGCGTGTCGGCGGCGAACAGCCGCGTGTACTCGGCGAGCGCTGCATCGATCTCGGCATTCTTGGGGAGCACGGCGAACTCGGAGGCGCCGAGCCGCTCCGCGGCCTTGCGCTTCGCAAAGCCGTAATCGTCGACGCCATGCTCGAACATGATCCGCGCCGCCTCCTGGGCAAGCGCGCGACGCAGGTCGTCTCCGCGGATGCTGCGCAACCGGGTCATCGTCCACTCCGGTGGAAGGTGCGCTTGGACTCTAGCACACGCCTCGCGGAGCGCGAGCCGCTCAGAAGATCGGCTCTTCGGCGTTGCCGGGCTTCGCCGCGCCGACGCCGGCACCGTCGCCCGCGACCGCGCCCGCTCCGGGCAGCCTGCCGGCCAGGAACAGCTCGAACACCGCATCCGGGTCATTGGCCTTGGCGAGTTCGCCGTTCACGGGTGAGATGCGCGCGCTGACGATGCCCTCCGGCTGGGGCAGCCGATGCTCGGGACGGCCGGCGAGCGCCTCGCCCATGAAGTAGACCCACATCGGCAGTGCCGTGTGGCCGCCTTCCTCGCCGGCGCCGAGCGAGCGCTCCTGGTCGAAGCCCACCCAGGCCGTCGCGACGATGTCGGCGTTGAATCCGGAGAACCAGGTGTCGCGGTGTTCGTTCGTCGTGCCGGTCTTGCCGGCGATGTCGTCACGCTTGAGCGCGAGCGCCCGGCGTGCCGTACCGCGCCGGATCACGTCGCGCATCAGGTCCGTCATCAGGTAGGCGTTCGCGGCCGAGATCACGCGCGGCGCGGGATGCGCCGGCGGGCGCACCGGGTTCGCGAGCGCGGGGGCCGAGGCCGGCGACCCTGCCGGGGCTTCCGGTGCGTCGGCGTCGGGGGTCGCCTGCGCCTGCACGGCGGGGTCCTGCGGCAGCGGCGGCTCGATCGGCACGCTGCATTCGAGGCATGCGATCGCCGGATCCGCAGCCATCAGCACCTTGCCATCGCCGTCCTCCACCCGGTCGATCAGGTAGGGCGTGACCCGGAAGCCGCCATTGGCGAACACGGCGTAGCCACCCGCCATCTGCAGCGGCGTCAGCTGCGCCGTGCCGAGCGCCATCGTCAGGTTGTGGGGCAGCTCGGTGGACTGGAAGCCGAATCGGGTCGCGTAATCCACCGCGTAGTCGACGCCGATCGCGCGCAGCAGGCGCAGCGAGACGAGGTTGCGGGATGCGGCGAGCGCGATCCTGAGGCGTGTCGGGCCATAGAAGTGGCGGGCGTCGTTCTCCGGACGCCACAGACTCTCGAGGCCGGAGCCCTCCATGACGATCGGCGCGTCGAGGATCATCGTGGCCGGCGTGTAGCCGCGCTCGAGCGCGCCCGAGTAGATGAACGGCTTGAAGCTCGAACCCGGCTGGCGGCGTGCCTGCACGACGCGATTGAACTTGCTCGTATAGAAGTCGAAGCCGCCGACCAGCGAGGAAATCCCGCCGTCGCGGGGATCGAGCGAGACGAACGCGCCCTGGACCTGCGGCACCTGCGCGAGGAGGGCGCTGCCGTTCGCGGCCGGCAGCACGTAGACGACATCGCCCGGCGCGACGACGTCGGACGCCTGCTTGCCGACGCCATTGTGGCGAGCCCAGGCGAGCCCCGTGTCCCACGGCAGCGTGAACGTGCGGCCATCGCGGCCGAGGGCGGTCGCGGTCTTGCCGCTGGCCGCCGTCACGATCGCCGGCACGAGGCCACCGGTGAACGGGAAGTTCTCGAGCATCTGCGCGGCCTGGCGCGCATCGGCGGGCAGGTTCTGCGCGTGCGCGACCGCGCCGCGGTAGCCGTGGCGGCGGTCGTACTCGAGCAGCGTCGCGCGCAGCGACCAGTCCGCCGAGCGCTGCAGGCGGCTGTCGATGGTGGTGACGACCTTGTAGCCGGCGCTGTACAGGTCCTCGCCGTACACCGGCGCGAGCTGCTCGCGCACCATCTCGGCGACGTAGGGCGCGTCCACCTCGACCTGCGGGCCGTGCTCGGTGGTCTCGATCGGCGCGGCGTCCGCCTCGTCGTGCTCGGCCTTGCGGATGTAGCCCTTCTCGAGCATGCGCCTCAGCACGTAGCTGCGCCGCTGGCGTGCGCGGTCCGGGTTGGTGATCGGATTGAGCGTCGACGGCGCCTTCGGCAGCGCGGCGATCGTCGCGATCTCGGCGAGCGTCAGGTCGCGCAGGTCCTTGCCGTAGTAGACCTCGGCCGCGGCACCGACGCCGTAGGCACGCTGGCCGAGGAAGATCTTGTTGAGGTAGAGCGTCAGGATCTCGTTCTTGGTGAACTCGTGCTCGATCCTGAGCGCCAGGAAGATCTCGCGCAGCTTGCGGCGCAGCTGCTTCTCGGGCGTGAGGAACATGTTGCGGGCGAGCTGCATCGTGATCGTGCTGCCGCCCTGGCGCGCCTCGTGGGTCGCGGCGGTGACGATCACGGCGCGCAGCAGCCCGGGCGTGTCGATCCCGCCGTGCGTGAAGAAGCGGTCGTCCTCGGCGGCGATGAAGGCGTCGACGACGTGCTTCGGGATGTCCTCGAAGCGCACCGGGATGCGGCGCTGCTCGCCGATCTGCGCCAGCAGTCGGCCGTCGCGGGAATAGACGCGCAGCGGCACCTGCAGGCGGATGTCGCGCAGCTGCGCGACCTCGGGCAGGGTCGGCGCGAGATAGTAGTAGACGGCGAGGCCGCCGATCGCGATGGCGCCGACGAGGCCCACGACGAGCGTCGCCAACACGGCGAGCACGCGGCGGTAAACCGGATTCACAGGAATCGGACGCAAGTATTTGCCTCGTGTGGATTGATTATGCATAGTAGCCGCGGCTTGATGGCAAACCCACCGAAAGGTGGCGACGCAAAGCTTCCGGTCTGACGGTCACGGCGACAATGAGGTCGATCCGGCCCATGACAGCGGGGCTGCCGGCGATAGAAGAGGGCCCAGGGTGAACCCCGGGGCGCCCCGCGCCGTAAATCGGACCCCTCCGGGTTCGGAAAACGTCGCTGCCGGCCGATGTGCCGTCATGCCAATGAGAACTGCGTCTCGGCGCGCCTCCCGAAGGAGTGGGAGTCTCCTCGCGGGTATCTGCGTACGTTCCATTTAACAGTTTGTTGCTATACAGTTGGCTTTGAATCCTAATGCGGATCGGCTGCAAGGCTAATTAACGCCTTGTAACATAAAGGATTTATGAAGATTGCTTGGCCGAAACTGTCGCTTCCGTTTGGGCATAAGTACCGGCCCCTGATCGGTCTGGACATCACCACGTCGTCGATCAAGCTGATCGAGCTGACGGTGGCGGGTGGCGGCTATCGGGTCGAGGCCTATGCCGCCGAGGCGACCCCGCACAGCGCCATCAATGAGAAGGCGATCGTCGACGCCGAGGCGGTCGGCGAGGCCATCCGCCGCGCGGTCAAGCGCGCCGGCGCCCGTGCCAAGGAAGCCGCCGTCGCGATCTCCGGCGATGCCGCGATCACCAAGGTCATCCAGATGCCGCGCGCCCTGTCGGAGCGCGACCTCGAGGCCCAGGTCGAGATGCAGGCCGACCAGTACATCCCGTTCCCCATGGACGAGGTCAGCTACGACTTCGAGGTCATGGGTCCGTCCGAGAAGGACGTCGACATGCAGGACGTGCTGCTGGTCGCGACCCGCACCGAGAACGTCGAGCAGCGCCAGGCCGCGGTCGCGGCCGCCGGGCTCTCCGCCTTCATCGTCGACGTCGAGGCCTTCGCGCTCGAGAACGCCTGCCGGCTGATGACCCACCAGATGGTCGACGGCGGCAGCGAGCGGACCATCGCGGTGGTCGACTTCGGCGCGAGCACCACGACCTTCAGCGTGCTCAAGAACCTGCGCGTCATCTATACCCGCGACTTCGCATTCGGCGGCCAGCAGCTGACCGAGGAGATCATGCGCACCTACGGCCTCTCGATGGAGGAGGCCGGCCGCGCCAAGAAGGAGGGCGGCCTGCCGTCCAACTTCCAGCCCGAGGTGCTCGATCCGTTCATCGACGACATGACCCAGCAGGTCAGTCGCAGCCTGCAGTTCTACCTCGCCTCGGGCGGTGGCCGCGAGCAGCCGGAGCAGATCCTGATCTGCGGCGGCTGCGCGAACATCCCGGGCGTCGCCGACGTGATCGCAAGCCGCGTCGGCATCCCCGCCGAGCGCGGCGATCCGCTCGGCCAGATGAAACTGTCCTCCAAGGCCAAGGCGCAGGGTGTTCGCAAGGACGCCACGGCGTTGCTGACCGCGTGCGGCCTCGCGTTGCGGAGCTTCGACTGATGCCGCGGATTAACCTACTTCCCTGGCGTGCCCAGCAGCGAGCGCAGCGCCAGAAGGAATTCGGCCTCGCGGCGCTCGGTGCCCTGCTCGCGGCGGGTGCCGTCACGCTGTTCACCAGCTGGGCGATCAGCGGCGCGATCGATCGCCAGCATGACCGCAACGAAGTGCTGAAGAAGGAAATCGCCGAGCTCGACAAGCAGATCACCGAGATCCTCGGGCTCGAGGCGCAGAAGCAGCGCCTGGTGGCACGCATGGACATCATCACGCGCCTGCAGCGCAGTCGTCCCGAGGTCGTTCACGTGATCGACCAGCTGGCGCGTACGCTGCCGGACGGCGTGTACCTGACCTCGGTCAAGCAGACCGACAAGAAGCTCGAATTGCACGGCGTCGCGCAGTCCTCGACCCGGGTGTCGACGTTCATGCGCAACATCGAAGCCTCGCCCTGGCTCACGAACCCGGACCTGCAGGTCGTCGAGACGCTGAAGAGCGGCGGCATCGGCTCCGAATTCACGCTGTTCGCGACCCAGAAGAGCGCCGAGCCTGTCGAGGAAGAGCGCAAGCCTCGCCGTCCGCGTCCGCCGGGAGCACCCGGAACATGAGCTTCGTACAAGAACTCCAGCAGCTCGACCCGAAGGACATCGGCCGCTGGCCGCTGCTGTTCCGGGCCCTTGCCGTCGGCCTGATCTTCGTCCTGCTCACCGGCCTGATGATCTACCTGCTGCCGATGCGCAGCCAGATGCCGGACCTCGACCGTGTGCGCGCCGAGGAGGTCGACCTGATGCGCACCTTCGACGAGCGCCAGCGCAAGGCGGCGAACTTCGACCAGTACCGCACCCAGCTGAAGGACATGGAGCGCTCCTTCGGCGCCATGCTCCGCCAGTTGCCGGGGCGCACCGAGGTGCCGAGCCTGCTGGTGGACATCTCGCAGGTCGGCCTGTCCTCGGGACTCCAGGAAAAGCTGTTCCAGCCGATGCCGGAGGTCCGCAAGGACTTCTACGCCGAGCTGCCGATCAAGATCCGCCTGACCGGCTCGTATCACCAGTTCGGCGCGTTCGTCAGCGGCATCGCCGCGCTGCCACGCATCGTCACGCTGCACGACATCTCGATCACGCCCGACGGCAAGGACACCAGTGGCGATCGCCTGACGCTCGACGTCACGGCGAAGACCTACCGGTATCTCGATGACGCCGAGATGTCCACTGCCGACAAGACCAAGCCGGGTGCGAAGGGCGCACCGGGTCATCCAGGAGGGCCCGGCTGATGCGCGCCCCACGTCCCCTGCTCGTCGCCGCGCTCGCCGGTGTACTGCTCGCGCCGCTGGTTGGCTGCGGTGGCGGCACCGCCGACCTCAAGCACGATCTCGAGGAAATGAAGAAGCGGCCCGGCAGCCGCATCGAGCCGCTGCCCGAGATCAAGCCCTACGAGGTCTTCAACTACGACCCGACCGCGCTGCGCTCGCCGTTCCAGCCGAGCATCGCCATCGTCGCGCCGGGTGCGGGTGGCCTCCGGCCCGATTCGCACCGCAACCGCGAGTTCCTCGAGGGGTTCTCGCTCGATACGCTGAAGATGGTCGGTACGCTGCACCAGGGTGGCAAGAACTACGCGCTGCTCCAGACCAAGGACGGCCTGATCCACCGCGTCCTGCCGGGCAACCATGTCGGCCAGAATGACGGCAAGATCACCTCGATCACTGATTCCACAGTCGCCGTCGTCGAGATCGTCCCTGACGGTCTCGGCGGCTACATAGAACGACCGGCCGCGATCACGATCGCGACCAACTGAATGCTACCGGGAGTAGTCGGAATGAACGCCAACCTCGGGCCTGCCATCGCCACGCCGCGCCGCTGGGGCGCAGGCCTCGGCATCGCAGCGCTGGGCCTCCTGCTAGCCGTCCTGTCACCACTGGTCGCGCAAGCCCAGGCGCCGACGAATCGCCTCGAGGCGATCGACGTCGTCAACCTGCCCGGGCAGCAGGTCGAACTGCGCCTGCGCACCTCGGGCCCGGCGCCGCAGCCGCTGGCATTCACGATCGACAAGCCCGCGCGCATCTCGCTGGACCTGCCGGGCGTCACGCTCGCGCTGCCGCAGCGGCGCGTGGACGTGAAGGCGGGCGGCGTCGACAGCGTCGTCGCCGGCGAGAGCAGCGGGCGTACCCGCCTCGTCCTCAACATGGATTCGCTCGCTCCGTACGAGACGCGCGTCGACGGCAACGTCGTCATCGTCACGGTCGGCCAGAGCCGCGGCAACACGGCCATCGCCGGTTCGGCCGCGCCGCAGGCCTCGCCCACGGCAGCCGCGTCGGTCGCGGCTCCGGCCAGCGACCGCCACATCTCCGCGATCGACTTCCGTCGCGGCACGGACGGCGTCGGCCGCGTGGTCGTCTCGCTGTCGGATCCGCACACGCCGGTCAACCTGCGCCAGGAAGGCCAGCAGATCGTCGTCGACTTCGTCGGCGCGCAGATCGCCACCGACCTCGTCAAGCGCTTCGACGTCGTCGACTTCGCGACCGCGGTGACTTACGTCGATGCGCTCAAGACCGACGGCAGCGCGCGCCTCGTCGTCAACGCGCAGGGTGACTACGAGCAGCTCGCCTACCAGACGGACGGCCAGTACGTCATCGAGGTGCGCCAGGCCGCCCCGAACAAGGGCAAGTCGGTCGAGGAGCGCAAGGAATACACCGGCGAGCGCCTGACCCTGAACTTCCAGGACATCGACGTTCGCGCCGTGCTGCAGCTGCTGGCCGACACCAGCAGCCAGAACATCGTGGTCAGCGACTCGGTGCAGGGCAGCGTGACGCTGCGCCTGCAGAACGTCCCCTGGGACCAGGCGCTGGACATCGTCATGCGCACCAAGGGCCTCGCGATGCGCCGCCGCGACAACGTCATCCTGGTCGGCCCCACCGAGGAGCTCGCCAACCGCGAGAAGGCGGAGCTGCAGGCGCGCAAGGAAGTCGAGGAACTCGCGCCGCTGCGCTCCGAGTACCTGCAGGTCAACTACGCCAAGGCAACCGACCTCGCCACGCTGATCAAGGGCAAGACAGGCAACTCGCTGCTCTCGACCCGCGGCAGCGTCGGCATCGACGAGCGCACCAACACGCTGCTGCTGCAGGACACGGCCGACCGCCTGGCCGACATCCGCCGTCTCGTCGGCACGCTCGACATCCCGATCCGCCAGGTGCTGATCGAGTCACGCGTCGCCATCGTCACCGACGACTTCAGCCGCCAGCTCGGCGTGCGCCTGGGCACGACCGGCGTGAAGGCCAGCGGCAGCAACGGGCTCGTGGCCGTCTCCGGCAGCGCCGCGTCGAACAACACGATCATCAGCTCGGCGATCGGCAACCTCTCCACGACCGGCTCGCCGTTCCCGGTGCAGGTGCCGACCGCGTCGTCGTCGTACCTCGACCGCTACAACGTCAACATGCCGGTCGCCAACCCGGCGGGCAGCATCGCGATGTCGGTGCTGAGCGGCAACTACATCGTCGACCTCGAGCTGTCGGCCGCCCAGGCCGAGAATCGCGCCGAGATTGTCTCGTCCCCGCACGTGATCACCTCGAACCAGAAGGAAGCGGAGATCGAGCAGGGCGTCGAGATCCCGTACCAGGAGTCCGCGTCCTCGGGCGCGACGACGACGCAGTTCAAGAAGGCGGTGCTGTCGCTCAAGGTCAAGCCGCAGATCACGCCGGACAACCGCGTGATCCTCGACCTGACGATCAAGAAGGACAGCGTCGGCCAGCTCGTGCAGAGCGCGACCGGCGGCCAGGTGCCGTCGATCGACACGCGCACGATCACGACCCAGGTGCTCGTCAACGACGGCCAGACGGTCGTCCTCGGCGGCATCATGGAGACCGAGCGTCGCACCGCGGACAACAAGGTGCCGCTGCTCGGCGACCTGCCCGTGCTGGGCTACCTGTTCAAGAACCGGACACGGACGAATAACAAAGACGAACTCCTGATCTTCGTGACACCGAAGATCCTGCGTGAAGGGGCGAACCTGTACTGACGCTCTGCGGGGATGCGTCGGCTGGTCATGGATTGGGAGGACGGATGAAGATTTTCAAGGCTCTAGGGATTCTGCTGGCGGCGACCCTGCTGCTCGCGGGCTGTGGTGGCGGATCGACGCTGACCGGCACCGGCGGTGGCGGTGGCGGTGGCGGCACGGTCGCAAGCGTGATCCTCTCCTCGGCGAAGGCCGGGATCGCGCAGGACGGCAGCACCTCGTCGACGATCTCCGCAACGGCGCTGAACAGCGCCAACGTCGCGGTTGCCGGGGTGACGGTGCAGTTCCAGGTCACGGCTGGCGGCGTGCTCGCCGTCACCCAGGCCATCACCGATGCGAACGGCATCGCGATGGCGACCCTGTCCGCCGCGCCAGGCACGTCCACGACCGCGCTGATCGTCACGGCCGTCGCCGGTTCGGTCAGCAAGTCGACCACGGTCAACGTGATTGCCGTGCAGCAGACCCTCACGCTCAGCACGAACGCCCCGCAGGTGACCTCCGACGGCTCCAAGTCGGCGACGATCACCGCGCTGCTGCGCGACGCGACCAACAATGTCCTGCCCAACGTGCAGGTCACGTTCTCGCCGGATACAGGCTCGGCGACGCCGATTCAGACTGCCGCCGGGTCCCTCGCGGTGCCTGCCGTCCCGGCCGGCCGGACCGACGCGAACGGCATCGCGCAGGCCACCGTCAATGCCGGCGGTAACTTCACGGACCGCACGATCACCGTGACGGTGACCGGGGGTTCCGCGCCGAGCTCGACGATCAAGATCCTCGTGATCGGAACCGCGCTCTCGGTCACGGGCCAGCAGAACATCGTGCTCGGCACCCAGACGCCCTTCACGGCGACGCTGACGGATTCGTCCGGCCAGGGCATCGCCGCGACCCCGGTCGCGTTCAGTTCCGCGAGTGGCAACACGCTGAGCGCGCCGTCCGTGAATACCGACTCGGCCGGCCATGCGACGGTGCTGCTGACGGCGGCCACGGCGGGTGGTGACACGATCACGGCGTCGGCGCTCGGCCTGACGTCGTCGACGACCACCAACATCAGCGGCCAGAACTTCACGATCACGGCCCCGCTGAAGGATGCGCTGATCCAGCTCGGCGGTTTCGCGCCCCTCTCGGTCACCTGGACGTCGAATAACCTCCCGGTCGCCAACGCGCCGGTGTCCTTCTCGACGACGCGCGGAACGATCGTCGACGCGGTCACCCACGCGCCTTTGTCGCCGGCGACGGTCTCGACGGATGCGAATGGCCAGGCAACGGTTGCGGTGACCTCGGGCCTCGCCGGTCCCGCGATCATCGCCGCGTCCGGTACGAACGTCGCGGCGCAAGTCCCGGTCACGTTCCTCGCCAACACGCCCGCCCAGGTCGCCGTGCAGGCGAGCCCGGCGACCGTCGCGATCGGCGGCCAGAGCACCATCAGCGCCATCGTCCGCGACGCGCAGAACAACCTCGTCCAGAACGCGAGCGTGGATTTCGTGCTCGTGAACGACAACACCGGCGCCTCGCTGCTGTCGCCGACGGCCGCGACGAACTCCCAGGGCACCGCGCAGGTGATCTTCCAGGCGAGTTCCACGCCGACCTCGGGCGACGGCATCACGGTGCAGGCCACGGTGCACGGCACGGCGGTCACCGGCACCACCAAGCTCGTGGTCGGTGGGCAAACCGTGTTCCTCTCGCTCGGCACGGGCAACACGATCGGGACGCCGTCGACCGCGCAGTATTCGCAGGTCTGGGCAGTCCAGGCGGTGGATTCGCACGGCGGGGCCGTGCCGAACCAGCCGATCACGGCGCAGGTGCTGCCGCTGTACTACTTCAAGGGCTTCCGCACGTGGGGCGGGACGTACTGGGTGACGGTCAACTCCATCCCGAACTGCCCCGGCAACCAGCAGTGCACTGACGGGCACGTGTATCCCCCGGCGAACTACGTCTACGTTCCCAACGGCACGCAGTGCGCCAACGAGGACGTCAACTGGACCGGCATCGACGTGGCCTCGCAGGACCTGAACCAGAACGGCGTCATCGACCCGGGTAACATCGCCTCCGTGAACCCGTCGACCGGCGGCGTCACCGATTCGAACGGCTCGCTGCTGGTGACGGTGGTCTGGCCGCGCGACCATGCGTACTACGTCGGCGTGCGCCTGCTCGTGAAGGCCTCGGTCGCAGGTACGGAGAGCACGGCAAGCGCGGACTTCGTGCTGCCAGGCCTGGCGGCCGATTTCAACACGCAGACCGTCTCGCCGCCGGGACCGTTCAGCCCCTACGGGTTCTACAATTCGCTGACGAACGACTGCAGCAACCCGAAGTAGTCGGGCCCCGGGCCCCTCGGCAACACGGCCGCCTCCGGGCGGCCGTTTCCGTTCAGGGGCCCCGCCGCCCTACACTCTCTACATGACCGACGCCGATGCGCCCGCCGCCGCCGCCCCAGCCGAGCCCGTCCCGGGCGCGCCGAGCGTCTTCCTGGTGGGACCGATGGGCTCCGGGAAGTCGGCGGTCGGCAAGACGCTGGCCCGGCTGCGCGGCCAGCGATTCATCGACAGCGACGTCGAGATCGAACGCCGCACCGGCGTCGACATCTCCTACATCTTCGAGCGCGAGGGCGAGGCGGGATTCCGCGAGCGCGAGCGCGAGGTGATCGGCGACCTGACCCAGCTGCCGGGGATCGTGCTCGCGACCGGAGGCGGGGCGATCCTGCTGCCCGAGAACCGCGAGCACCTCGCAGGCCGGGGCGTGGTCGTCTACCTCGAGGCCTCGATTGCCCAGCAGGTGGAGCGCACCCAGCATGGCCGCCACCGGCCGCTGCTGCTGAACGCCGACCCGGCGACGCGGCTCGCGGAACTGATGGCGGCCCGCGAGCCGCTGTATCGCTCGATCGCCCACGTGGTCGTCCAGACCGATCGCCGCAAGGTGCAATCGGTGGCCGAGCACATCATCGAGGCGCTCGCCGCCGCCCGGCCGGCGGCGGGCGAAGGCCCCTGAGGGCGCCCGTGCTTGCCGCCGATCCGCCTGTCGCGCCAAACTAATGTTATGCTTCGGAAGTCTCAGAACTTAATAGTTGCGCTGTTGTCTCATGAGCAGTCACCATCGAGGCACTGCCATGAGAGTCGCAACCGAGATCAAACTGGATGGAAAGCAACGTCAGGAGCTGATGCGACTGGCGCGCT
>CAISEB010000038.1 GCA_903884235.1 uncultured Pseudomonadota bacterium | reverse complement strand
GACCGGGCAAGAACAGAAAAATGCGACTGAACCGATGCCGAATCGGTTCGAAACCCCGCTTTCCAGCCTTTACCCATGATCTTGTCGACCCCGATCCTCATACACACCGCTCGCGCGCTAACCTGCGCAGAGCTTCCCTAGGTTCGGGAAGCGTCCGCTGCGGTTCAGCCAGTCCTTGAGCCGGCGGATCCGGAATCCCCGATGCTGCTCGTCCGAGAGTTCCTCCGCGAGCCGTCTTGGCGTGAAGACCGTCACGTCGAAATGCCGGGCAAGCTCGACGGCCTGGAAATAGAGGTTCGTCTCCGCGCCGCCAACTTCGGGCCAGAACCGGTTGAGCACCAGTGCGATCCGCGGGCGTCGTGGCTCTCGTGCAATCTTCATGTCTTTCCCCGGGACGCGCGTCGCGCAAGATCATCGATGTGCAGCATGGCGATCCGCGACAGCCGCAGCAGGGAGCTGCGCATTCGCTCGTCGCAGGATCTGGGTTAGGTGTCGATCGCGCACAGCGTCCCGATCGCATGACCGCCGGCGATGCGCAGTGGAATGCCGGCGTAGAAGCGGATTTGGGGTGGGCCGGTGACCAGCGGATTCGACGCGAACCGCGGGTCGAGTGTCGCATCCTCGACGACGAACAGGTCCGTGCCCATGATCGCGTGCCCGCAGAAGCTGACGTCGCGGTGCGTCTCGTCCGCCTGCAATCCGACCTTGGCCTGGAACCACTGGCGCTCGCCGTCCACGATGCTGACCAGCGCGATCGGCACGTTGCAGATCATCGCGAGCAGCTCGACGATGTCATCGAGCTCCGCGAGCCTGGAGCCGGCCTGGAGTCCCGAACCGTCGACCACGCGCTGGCGATCGGCTTCGTCGGCCGGCCGTGGTGCCGCGCGGTGGATGAGGTTCGCGTGGCTCACGCGGCGACTCGGGGTCCGGGGCCGGCCAGCAGCAGGTTGTCCTCGACGTGCTGCGTATCGTCGAGGTCGACCCGATACAGCCAGGGTCCGCTGGCGATGGCGTTGTGCAGGCGCACGCCGCGTCCAACGTACGTCCCGGGCATCACGACGGAATTCGTCACGTGCGCGCCATCGTCGATGACGCAGCGATCGCCGATCTCGACGCGCCCCGAGAGCTCGACGCCGCGATGCACGTCCGCGCCGCGGCCGACGCGCACGGAGCCGTGGACCTCGACGCTCGACGGTACGACGGCGCGAGGTGCGAGCCTCAATGCACCGTCGGCTGCCGGGCGTCCGTCCAGTGCCAGGCCGACGAAGTGCCCGTCGAGCGCGGCGAGGCAGGCCTCGTAGACGCCGGGCAGGTCGGCGAGCGTCGACAGGCCGACGCCGCCGATGTCGATCGTCCGGCCCAGGATGTCCGGACGCGCGCTGAGGAGGATGGACCAGTCGAGCAGGTTGATCGCGTCGCCCGAGCCGTCCACCCGCGCGATGCCCGCGTGGCGGAAGCCGGCGATGCCGTGCACGAGCCCGGGGGCGCTCGCGAAGACCGTTGCACTGCGGCCGCGCAGCATGTCGCCGCGCGCCACGAGGATGTCCGGTGGCGGCGACGCGAATGCGTCGGCGAGGATCTCCGAGGGCCAGCGCCGCTCGGCCGCCCGCACGAATCGAAGCCTGAGGCCGAATCGCGTGCCGTCGCCGAGCTCCTCGGGAATCGAGACGTCCCCGGCCGGGATCGCGACGACGATGTCGCGGATGCCTGCTTCCCAGAGGTCCTCGATCGTGTGCTCGATGACCGGCTTGCCGCCGATCGGGATCAGCGCAGGCAGCGTGCCGCCGAAGAAGGGCCCGAACTCGTGACCGAGTCGGTCCGCGAGGACGAGGGCGGTTGAGTGCATGCTCATGGTGTCTCCTTAGTAGGCGCCACGGCCCTTGATGAGGGCCGGCAGCGTCTTGAGCAACAACCGGCCGTCCTGCGTGAACGATTGTCCGTGGATGTACTCAAGGTCCATTTCGACCTGCTGCGGGAACGGGATCTCGGAGCGACCCGACACCTGCCAGATGCAGGTGATGCCCGGAACCGCATCGAGGCGGCCGCGATCCCGCAGCGAGTATTCGGCCACCTCGGAGGGCAGCGGCGGGCGGGGGCCGACCAACGACATGTCGCCGCGCAGCACGTTGAACAGCTGCGGCAGTTCGTCGATGGACGTGCGCCGGATGAACCGGCCGATTCGGGTCACGCGCGGGTCGTTCTTCATCTTGAAGATCACGCCACCGGCCATTTCGTTCTGCGCCATCAGCGCGGCCTTGCGTGCCTCGGCGTCGACGTACATCGAGCGGAACTTCAGCATGAAGAACGGCTGCCCGTCGCGCCCGACGCGCTTCTGGCGGAAGATCACGCCGCCCGGTGATTCCAGGCGGATCCAGGCCGCCACGATGAGGAACACCGGCGACAGTACGAGGATGCCAAACCCGGCGGCCATGACGTCCAGAGAGCGCTTGGCGGCGTTCATGACGCGGTCGCTGACGACGGGGCGCATGCGCCGCATCCGGCTGCGGGACGCGGCAAGCACCCTCGACCAGCGCGAATCCGCCTTGAGCGCATGTGCCGTGTGGGTTCGCGTGCCGACGAAGCGCTCGCGCAGTACGCGCAGCACGAAGGCGCCGTCGTCGGCGTCGACAGCGGCGAGGCGGCTCTCGAATACCTGCGGGTCGGCAGTCCCGCGCTGATGCTCCTCGACCTGCACCTCGGCGGCATCCAGGGCCTCGACGTGCTTGCGCAGATGCGCCAGAGCGGGAACATCACCCCGGTGATCGTCATCAGCGACGATGGCTCCGCGGACAATGTCGTCGAGGCCATGCGCCTCGGCGCGGTCGACTTCCTGACCAAGCCGTTCGGTGGCGGACGGCTCGAGGTCACGGTTGCCAATGCGATCAAGCGCCGTGAGCTCGATGCGATGGTGCAGAGCTACCAGGCGCAGTTCTCGCGTGATCGATTCTACGGCTTCATCGGCGGCTCGCTGGTGATGCAGTCCCTCTACCGGATCATCGAGAGCGCGGCCCCGAGCCGCGCGACGATCTTCATCACCGGGGAGAGCGGCACGGGCAAGGAGCTCTGCGCCGCGGCGATCCACGCGCAGAGTCGCCGCAAGGATGGCCGCTTCGTGGCGGTCAACTGCGCGGCGCTGCCACATGACCTGATGGAGAGCGAGATCTTCGGTCACGTCAAGGGCGCATTCACCGGGGCACACCGCCAGCGCGACGGCGCCGCCTCGCTCGCCGATGGCGGCACGCTGTTCCTCGACGAGCTCGGCGAGATGGACCTGGACCTGCAGTCGAAGCTGCTGCGCTTCGTGCAGACCGGGGAGTTCCAGCGCGTCGGGAGCGGCGAGACGATCCGCGTCGACACCCGCATCGTCTGCGCCACCAACCGCGATCCACTGGAGATGGTCCGGCAGGGGCGCCTGCGCGAGGATCTCTACTACCGCCTGCACGTCGTCCCGATCCACCTGCCGCCGCTGCGGGACCGCGGAGAGGACATCCTCCTCGTCGCCCGCGCCTTCCTGGCGCGTTACTCCGGGGAAGAGGGCAAGCAGTTCGCCGGATTCACGCCCGAGGTGGAGCGGATGATGCTGCACCACCGCTGGCCCGGGAATGTACGCGAGCTCGAGAACGTGATCCGCAACATCGTGGTCCTGAACTCGGGCGACACGGTGACCCTGCCCATGTTGCCGCCGACGCTGCTGCAGCCTGCGGTCGATGCGCCCTCAGGCTCGCCCGTGCCCGAGGATTCCCGCGTCGTGGTCGCGTTCCAGGATCCTGTGCGCACTACCGCGCCACCGCCCGCGCAGCTGCCCGTCATGCCGGCGACGATGGCCCAGGATCCTCCGCTACCGGCGGCGGCGCCGGCCGCAGCGTCCGACGTCGCGGATTCGACGCTGCGGATCCGGCCGTTGTGGGAAGTCGAGCGCGATGCGATCGAAGCGGCGATCGCACTGTCCGAGGGCAATATTCCACGTGCCGCCGCTGCACTCGAGATCAGCCCGTCGACGATCTACCGCAAGCGCCAGTCCTGGGCTTCCGGGGCAGGGGAGGCGTGATGCACGGCCTAATTCGTCGTGCCGCGCTTCGCCGACACCGCACGCGCTACGAGAGCGGGCAACTCGGACGGGCGGAACGGCTTCGGCAGGTAGTGGTCCGCTCCGCAATCGGCGGCGTTCGCGCGCTCGGTGGCCTGATCGCCGGCGGTCATGAGGATGATCGCGGACCGATCGAAGCGCCGGTCGGCGCGCAGCCGGCGACACAGAGAATACCCGTCGATGTCGGGCATCATCACGTCGACCAGGAAGGCGTCCGGGACCGAAACCTCGCACGAAGCGAGTGCCGCGACCCCGCCGGCAGCTTCAGCGACGGAAAATCCCGGGCCGGACAGCGTCAGGCGGATGAGCAGTCGCAGGTCGGACTGATCGTCGACGACCAGAATTCGGATTGGCGTGCCCAGTTCCCCAGCTCCAGTGACATGGCGAGACCCGAATGTCCGCCATCGTTCCTCGATTACCGGCGCATCCCTGAGCCACGTACCCGCGCCCGTCCCGGCGTCGGTCTTGCGTACGGCATTCTGCCCGATCGGCTCGGCCCGGTCCAAGCCGTCGCGGACGTGGGCGGGCCCCGATGGAACCGGAGGCATCCGCCATGACCGACGCTTCCGGCGCTTCGCGATTCGATGCCGCGCTCGCTGGCGATGCGCTGGCACGTGCGTTCCCCTTCCACTGGGTCGTGGATCGCGACCTGCGCTTCGTGCACCTGGGGCCGTCGATCCTGCGCCTGCCCAATGCCCCGGGCGTCGGCGACAGGCTGGCGGAGCACTTCCTGTGCCTGCAGCCGGACGGACCCCTCTCGGCGGAGTTCATCGGTCAGATGCTGGGTACGGCGCTGCTCGTCGCGCAGCGCAGCAGCCACATCCCGTTCAGGGGGCACTTCGACCTGACCGCCGACGGCGCGAACTGGATCTTCCTGGGATCGCCATCGCTGCTGTCGATGCAGGCGCTCGAGGCCGCAGGACTGCGGATCGAGGACTTCGCCGCGCACGACCGGATCTCCGACGTGCTGCTGCTGAACAGGAGCCAGCGGACCCAGCTCGCGGACCTGCGACGCCTGAAGGAGCGGCTTACGCGGCAGCACAATGACCACGAGAAGAGCGAGGAGATCTTCCTGACAGCGCTCGCCGCGGCGAATTCCGTCGTCTACAAGGAAGACATCGCCGAGGATGCGTTTACCAATGCCGGCGAGAGTTTCGCGAAGCTCACCGGCCACGACTTCCACTGGCTGAAGCCGTCCCAGCTGCGCCAGGCGCTCGATCCCGTCGAGCAGGTCGCCAAGTTCACCGTGACGGGGGAGATCGACATCGCCTCGCCACGACGGTCGATGGAATACCGCTTCGTGCGCCGTGACGGCTCGGAGCGCTGGTTCAGCGACGACGCCGCACTGATCCTCGACATCAGCGGCAAGCCGAAATTCGCCGTGGGCCTGATCGAGGACATCACCGGCCGCAAGCGCGTGGAGGAGGCCCTGCGCGAGAGCGAAGAGCGTGCCTCGCGCCTCGCGCGCGTCGTCGAGCTGACGCAGAACGCCGTGATCATCACGGGAGAGGATGGACGAATCCAGTGGGTAAACCCGGGCTTCACGGCGATTTCCGGATATCCTTCCGACGCCGTGCTCGGGCGACGTCCCCAGGACCTGTTGTCGGGCTCCGCCGCCGAGCAGCAGACCCTCGACAAGGCCCTGTCGGCGGTTCGCGCCGGCACGTCCGCGCATTTCGAGGTCGGCTTCACCCACCGCGAGGGTTCGCTGCTCTCGATCGAGGTCGAGGCCCAGCCGCTCGCCGCCCCGGACGGCTCGATCGGTGGCTTCATGCTGGTGTGCATGGACGTCACCGCGCGCGTCCAGCTGCGCGCTCGGCTGCGTCGCCAGCGCGACGCATTCGCCGCGATCCTGAGGCTGATCCCGGGCGGCATCCTGGCTCTCGATGCGAGCGGTCGGGTCAGTTTCTGCAACCACTGGTTCGCGCAGCTGCTCGGTACGCGCGAAGATGCGCTCGTTGGCCAGCGCTTCGAGCGCCTGGACGGGATGCTCGCGGCGCAGTGCCCGCCAGAGGAGCCGCCCTATTCGCTCGGTGAGCCGCTGCCGACCGGGCGCGAGGTCATTCGCGTCCTGCGGCCCGTACCGGCCCGCGTGTCCAGGGTCGACTGCGACTACCGCGATGAGAGCAATCGTCGCGTCTGGCACGTCATCTACCTCAGCGACATCACTCGCGAGGCCGAGATCGACGAAATGAAGAGCCAGTTCCTGTCGGTTGCAGCCCACGAACTTCGTACGCCGATGGCGAGCATCCATGGCTTTTCGGAACTGCTGGTCTCGCGGGAATTCGACAAGGAGACGCTGCAGAAGATCGCGAGCACGATCCATCGCCAGTCCTCGCTGCTGGTGGACATGGTCAACGAACTGCTCGACATCGCCCGGATCGAGGCTGGCGGGGGTCGTGACTTCCAGTATTCCGAGTTCGAGTTGGAGCCGCTCGTCCGGGAAACCGCCGCCTCGGTCCTGCCCCCGGAAGGCCCTCCTCGGGTCGTGATCGCACCACCGGTGGGCAGGCTGGCACGTGCGGTCGCCGATCCGGCCAAGTTGCAGCAGACCCTGACCAACGTGCTATCGAACGCCTACAAGTATTCCGACGCCGACAGGATCGTCGAGATCGACTTCCCGACGCGCATGCACCGCGGCTCCGAACAGGTGGGCGTGCGCGTGTCCGACCATGGAATCGGCATGACGGCGGAGCAGCTCAGTCGGATATTCGAGCGCTTCTACCGCGCCGACCCATCCGGCGAGGTACTCGGCACGGGTCTCGGCATGACACTGGTGCAGGAGATCATCGAGGCGATGCACGGCTCGGTCGAGGTGGAGAGCCTCGTCGGCCGCGGCACGCGCGTCATCCTGTGGATCCCGACGGCGCCGCAGACGCCGGCCTGAGGGTCCTATTGTCCAGCAGCCGGCAGCGGCGCGAGTCGGTCGCGGACTTCCGCGTCGACGCGCTCCCAGTCGATGGCCTCGAGGCGCGTCGCCGTCGTCGTCGCCTCGTCGAGGATGCGTTGCTGGATCGCACCGCGCCGTTCGGCGACCGAGTACGGTAACTCGGCGTGAAACATCACCATCGAATAGCGAGGCACGAAGCGGCCAGGATGCCGGCGCTCGAGGGCGAGCGACAGCTCCTTCTGCAGCGCGAAGCGCGGGTCCCGGACGGTATCCCGCATCTCGACGTAGTTCTCGAGGGCCATGCGCGCGATCGCGCGGGTGTCCTCCCGTCGCGTCGCCTCGAATCCGGCGAACGCCCCCGACCAATCGCCCTGCTGCTCGAGCACGGCGTCGAGACGCATGCAGTCCTCGAATGCGCAGTTGAGGCCCTGACCATGGAACGGCACGATCGCATGAGCGGCATCGCCGATGAGCAGCGCCTTCCCGTCGACATGCCATCGGTCGACGAAGAGGGTGCCGAGGTGACCGACCGGGTTGGCGCTGAATTCGGCGTCGAAATCGGGCATGTGCTCGATGGCGTCGCCGAATTCTGAGTTGAACCAGTCACGCGCGGCGGCCGGATCCCCGAGCGACTCGAAGCTCGCCCCCGGTCCGGTCCGGGCGAGGAACAGCGTGGCCGTGAACGAGTGGTCGGCGTTCGGTAGCGCGATCAGCATGAAGCCGCCGCGGGGCCAGATGTGCAGCGCATCCGGCTCGAGCCGGGGTCCGCCGTCCGCGGCCGGCGGAATCGACAGTTCCCTGTAGGCGTGATCCAGCGGATCCTCGTGCGCAGCTGCAAGTCCGGCCGCGACCATCGCATCCCGCAGGGACGAGCCTGCGCCATCGGCGCCGATCACGGGATCCATCCCGCAGGTCTCGACACGACCGTCCTCGAGATTCTCGACGTGCACGATCCCGCGCTCGAAGTCGGCGCCTCGGCATGCATGCCGGAACCGGAAGGTCACGCCGGCCTCCTCGGCGGCCGTCACGAGTGCGTTGCTGAGCGGTGCGCGCCCGACCGACCAGAGCCGTTCTTCGTGCCGCTGGCCGTAGGGCAGGAACGCCGTGGCGGCGCGACCGACGTGGATGCGTCGGCCCGCCATCGGTACAAGGATCGGCTCCAGCACCGGCATGAGTCCCGCGCGTTCGAGCGCAGAGATCCCGCGTGCTGCCAGCGCGAGATTGATCGAGCGACCGGCCGGCAGCGGCACGCGCCGCGCGTCGGGCCTGCGCTCGTAGACGGTTACGTGGTGACCGCGACGGGCGAGCAGCAGTCCCAGCAGGGGACCCGTGCAGCCCGCACCCAGCAGAGTGACTTCGTCTGGCACGGTCAGTCCAGCGCCGAGGAGAGCAGCGCCACCGCGTGGTCGACCTCGGCATGCGTGTTGTAGAGCGGCAGCGGTGCAATCCGGATCAGGTCGGGCTCGCGCCAGTCGCAGATGACGCCGGCCTCCGACAGGCGCGCGTAAGCACGCCGCCCCGCTTCGGCGCCCCCGGCGAGTCGTAGCGACAGCTGGCAGCCGTGCTCCGCGTCGGCACGGGGCGTGACGATTGCGACCTGATCCGGGCAGCGGGCCTCCAGGAGTCGGCGGCAAAAGGCCGTGAGGGACAGAGACTTCGCGCGCAGTGGCGTCATGCCGGCCTCGCGATAGAGGTCGAGCGACGCGGCGAGCGGGGCGAGAGACAGGATCGGCGGGTTCGACAGCTGCCAGCCGTCGGCGCCGGCGGTCGCGACGTGGTCGGGCCCCATCCGGAAGCGGGTCGCGAGTTCGTGACCCCACCACCCGGCGAGGCGTCGCAGTCCGTGGCCGCCCGCGTGGCGCGGGTGCACGAAGGCCCCGCCGACCGCGCCAGGTCCTGCGCACAGGTACTTGTAGTGGCACCACACCGCGAAATCCGCGCCACTGGCCTCGATGGCCAGCGGCACGTTGCCGATCGCGTGCGCGAGGTCCCAACCCACCACTGCGCCGACGCGCCGCGCCGCGTCGGTCAGCGTCGCGATGTCCAGCAGCTGCCCGGTCAGGTACTGGACACCCGGGAGCAGCACGAGCGCCAGCGAGTCGCCCGCCTCCTCGATCGCCGCGAGCAGTGCCTCGGTCGCGATCGGCCCGGCTGCATCGGCGGGGCCCACCTCGATCAGCGAGCTTGCCGCCTCGAGGCCGCGGTGATGCAGCTGCGAGACCACCGCATGGCGGTCCGAGGGGAACGCACCGCGCTCGATCAGGATGCGGTGGCGGCCCGCGCTGGGTCGGTAGAACGCGGACAGCATCAGGTGCAGGTTGACCGTCAGCGTGTTCATCGCCACGACGTTCGCGGGCATCGCGCCGACGAGCGAACCGAGGCCTGGCGCGAAGCGCTCGTGGTAGCGCAGCCACGGAGACGTCCCCTCGTGATGGCCGCGCACGCCGAGTTCCGCCCAGGCATCCAAGACCTCGCGGACGGCGGTCGCGGCGGCGGCCGGCTGCGGGCCGAGCGAGTGACCGCACAGGTAGATCGCCGTGCGGCCATCCGGACCGCGCGGCAGGTGGAATCGGCCCCGCATGGGCGCGAGCGCATCAGCGGCGTCGAGCGCGAGCGCCTCCTGCGACGGGCGCGGCTCAGCCATCGTGGCGGGCCGGATACAGCAGTGGCCGGCTCGGAACCGCATCGCTGAGGAACGCCGGCACCTGCAGGTCGAGCAGGTACCAGCCATCGTGGATGGTCGGTGCGATCCAGGCGAGTTCCGTGACGGTTGCGTCGCGACGGACGGCCTCGTGCGCGCGCCGCGCGCCGTCCGGCAGGCCCCAGAACGCGCGGTGGGCCACGAGTCGACCGCCATCGTGCGCGCGATCGAGCGAGGGCAGGTCCACGACCACGTGCTGGACATCCAGTGCCACGAGGAAGTCCGCGGCCTCCGCGGTCAGGTAGGCGGCGGGGGCATTCCCCTCGTAGCGCCGACCGAGCTTCGAGGCATCGTTCGGCAGCGTGCGCAGCACGAGTGCATCGGCCTCGCCCGGCAGCGCCGCGAGCGCCGCGGCGAGCGCCGCCCGGGTGACCACGGGCTCGTCCGCTGCCGCGTCGGCGTCCGGTGTCTCGGCCGTGGCGCCGAGCGGCGCCGGGCGCACGGTCACGAGACGTGCCAGGAACAGGCCGCCGCGCAGGACCTCATGCACCGCGAGGCGATCCGTGGTCAGGTGGCCGACGCACTCGGTGTGCGTCCCGTTGCAGTGCGGCACGAGCACGAGCTGCTCGCAGTTGACGCTGCCGCCGGCACGCACGTCGCCGATCCAGCGACCGTCCTCGAGCGCGCGCGCGGTCGCGGCAGGCGCGCCGAAGTGATTCGGCTGCACGCCGCCGAAGTCGAGCGGCATCGCGATCGACAGCGGGTCCGACAGGTCCGCGACGTAGCGCCGGTCGCCGCGGGTGAGGGTCAGTGCCGTCATCAGGGTGCCGGCACGTCGAGTACCGTTGCGCAGGAGCGGCAGGTCCGCGCGGCCAGGTTCGAGTGGAAGCGGGCGAACACCGGTGGAAACTGCGTCTCGATGTTCTCGAGGACGAAGTATTCCTCGTACAGCTGCGCATGGCAGGACGGGCAGTACCAGCGGAACCCGTCAAGCTCGCCCGGGAGCCGGCGACGCTCGATGACAAGGCCGACCGAGCCGGCCGGGCGCTGCGGCGAGTGCGGCATGAAAGGCGGCAGGAGGAATACCTCGCCCGGGCCGACGGCGTAGTCGACGGGCGCCCCGTCCTGCATCGTGCGCAGGGTCAGGGTCCCCTCCAGCTGGTAGAAAAACTCCGCGCCCGGGTCAACGTGGTAGTCGCGTCGCGCGTTGGGACCCCCGACGACCATGATCACGAAGTCGCCGGCCGGGTACACCTGCCGATTGGCGACCGGCGGCACCAGCGCGTGCCGGTGTGCTTCGATCCACTGCTGCAGGTTGAACGGCGGGGTGGGGCGCATCGGGGGCTCTTGGGTCCATTATAGCGGCCGGGCAATCCCGCGACGGGAACCCCGCGGTGACCTTGAGGGTCTCACCAGACGCACGGTTCGAACAAGGAGTGAGCGATGCACAAGCGTAGTGGCGTGGTACTTGCGGGCATCCTGTGTGCGCTGCCGTACGCCGTGGCCGACGCCGCGGCGCCGGCGGATCCGGCGACCGTGGACGGGGTCTGGGTCCGGCACGAGCGCATCTTCACGTACATGGGCATGACCTCGCACTACTCGTGCGATGGCCTCGAATACAAGCTCAAGTGGCTGCTCAAGCTCGCCGGCGCCCGCGAGGACGCCGTGGTGCACGGTTCCTGTTCCGACCCGATGGGCGGGCCTTCGCGCATCTCGTCCGCACGCATGACCTACTACACGCTGGCGCTGCCCGACTCGCCGGCGGCGACCCAGGCCGCCGACGGCCGGAACCTCGGCCATCCGGCGAAGGAGCTCAAGGTGGCGCCGCCGGCGCCCGGCACCGGCGCTTGGAAGGCCGTGGACCTGCGTGCCGCCGCGCATCGCAACGACATCCAGGACGGCGACTGCGAGCTCGTCGAGCAGTTCGATCGCGATCTGCTGCAGGACTTCACGATCCGCAACCACGAGAGTCACTTCACCTGCATCCCGCACCAGATCTCGCTGAACGGGATCCAGTCGCGCTTCGAGGTGCTCGCGCCCCTGCCGAAGGTGCCTGCGGCGAAGGGTGCTGCGGCGAAGGGCGGCGCGGGCTGACGCCGCGCTAGTCGCCGACGGCGTCCTCGGGAGCCCCGATCCCGGGCGCGCCCCGGCAGGGCAACCGCACGGGGTCGGCAGCGGCATCGAGTCGCTGCGCCGTCAGGGCGCCACCCCACACGCAGCCGCTGTCGAGCGACACGACGCCGTCGCCCGCGTAGTAGCCGAGCGCCGACCAGTGGCCGAAGACGATCCGGTCCCGGGCCGTCCTGCGCGCCGCCGCGCGGAACCAGGGTTGCGCGCCATCGGGCGCGCCGGCGAGGCCGCCCTTGTACTTCAACAACAGGCGACCGTCGGCCGCGACGAACCTGAGTCGCGTCATGCAGTTGACTGTGTACCGCAGGCGCTCGACACCGGCCAGCGAGTCCGACCAGCGATCGGGCTCGTTGCCATACATCGCCGCGTAGAATTCGCCGGGCGCCGCGACCAGCGCCGCGCCGACATCTGCCGCGCAACGCGTGGCAGTGTCGAGGTCCCACTCCGGTGCCAGCCCGGCATGCACCATCGTCCAGCCGAGCGCCGCGTCGTGCCACAGCAGCGGCCGGCGCTCGAGCCAGTGCAGCAGTTCGTCCCGGTCCGGGGCGGCGAGGATCTCGGCGAGCGTGTCGCCGCGCCGCAGGCCACGCCCCTCGCCCGCGGCGACGGCGAGCAGGTGCAGGTCGTGGTTGCCGAGCACCGAGGCGACCGCATCGCCGAGCGAGCGCACGTAGCGCAGCGTCGCCAGCGATCCCGGGCCCCGGTTGACCAGGTCGCCGGTCAGCCAGAGGCGGTCGCGTCCGGGATCGAACGCCAGCCGGTCGAGAAGCGCTCGGAACTCGTCGTAGCAGCCCTGTAGGTCGCCGATCGCGTAGACGGCCATCGGGTCAGTGCACGAGGCCCGGGATCGCGAGCTTGAACGGCGCGATCGGCGCGTCGAAGCGCTCGCCCGTGTCGGTGATCATCTGGTAGCTCCCCTGCATGACGCCCACGGGCGTCTCGAGCACGGCGCCGCTCGCGTACCGGAAGCCCTGTCCCGGCGCGAGGTGCGGCTGCTCGCCGACGACGCCTTCACCCCGGACTTCCTGCACGCGGCCGTTCGCGTCGGTGATGATCCAGTGGCGCGTCAGGAGCTTCGCCGCGACGGGCCCTTCATTGCGGATCGTGATCGTGTACGAGAACACGTAGCGGCCCTCGCGCGGCTCCGACTGGTCCTCGAGATACTGCGTCAGGACTTCGACGCTGATGCGGTGGCGGGCCATGTCCATCTCTCTACCTCAGGCGCACGGCGAGCACGTCGCAGGGTGCGGCGTGGAGTACGGAATCCTCCGTGAAATTCACGAGGATCGAAAATCCATGGCGTTCGCGGCTGCCGAGCACGACGAGGTCGGCGCCAAGATCGGCGGCCGCGCGCACGATTTCAGTCTTGGTGTTGCCGGTCGCGACGCGCCGCGGTGCGTCCGGCAGGCCGATCTCGATGGCCAGTGCGGCGAGCCGCCCTTGCGCGTGCTTGACGATGTCCTCCTCGATCTCGACGGCGGGCAGCAGCGTCTCGCCGAGCGGCTCGACCGGCACGAATTCCACGACGTGGAGCAGGCTTACGCGCGCGCCGCAGGCTGCGGCGACCGCGCGGGCCCTCGCGCCGATGACCTGACTGTCCTCGCTGAGGTCGACGACCAGCAGGATGTGCCGGTAGAGGCCGGTGCTCGGTTGCGGTGACGGCATGGGTTCGGCTCCGGTGTGGCCGGGCCGATTATAGCGGCGGCGCGGTGGCGGCGAGGGCGGCAAACTCGGCCGGCGAGAGCGTTTCCGCCCGGCGGCCGGGGTCGATCGAGGTTGCCTCGAACCCGGCGGGGCCGACGAGCCCGGCGACCGAGTTGCGCAGCGTCTTGCGGCGCTGTCCGAACGCGGCCGCGACGACGGCCGCGAAACGCGCCGCATCCGGCACCGGGAAGGGTGCGGTGGCATGGGGAACCACCCTCACGACCGCGGAGTCGACCTGCGGCGGCGGGCGGAAGGATCCCGGACCCACGTCGAAGAGGTGCTCCGAGCGGCAGTGCGCGGCGAGCATCACGGTCAGGCGTCCGTAGGTCTTGCTGCCCGGGGCGGCCGCCATGCGCGCGACGACCTCCTTCTGCAGCATGAAGTGCATGTCGATGATCGATCCACGCGACTCCAGCAGGTGGAACAGCAGGGGCGTCGAGATGTAGTAGGGCAGGTTGCCGCAGATGCGAAGCTTCGGGCCGCTGCCGGCCAGCGCCGCGAAGTCGACGTCCAGGACGTCGGCCGCGTGGATCTGCAGTTCGCCGTGGGGTCCGGCGCGCTCGGCGAGCTTCGGGATGACGTCGCGATCGAGCTCGATCGCCTCGAGCCGGCGCACGCGGGCGAGCAGCGGGATCGTCAGCGCGCCGAGGCCTGGGCCGATCTCGACCAGCCGGTCGTCGGGCTGCGGGTTGATCGCCTCGACGATGCGGCGCAGGACGCTCGTGTCGTGCAGGAAATGCTGCCCGAAGCGCTTGCGAGCGCGGTGCCGGCTCCCTTCCCGGCTACTGTCGCCGCTCACGAGGCGATGCAGCCGAGCGCGAGGTCGAGCGCCGCGACGAGACTGCCGGGATCCGCGCGGCCGGTCCCGGCCAGGTCGAGGGCCGTGCCGTGATCGACCGACGTGCGGATGATCGGCAGGCCGAGCGTGACGTTGACGGCGTTGCCGAAGCCGGCGTACTTCAGCACCGGCAATCCCTGGTCGTGGTACATCGCCAGCACCGCATCCGTGTCGGCAAGCTGGCGCGGCGTGAACGCGGTGTCGGCGGGGATCGGACCGTGCGCATCGATGCCCGCGGCGAGGGCAGCCGCGACCGCCGGTGCGATCACGTCGCGATCCTCGGTGCCCATGTGCCCGGACTCGCCGGCGTGCGGATTGAGCCCGAGCACCGCGATGCGCGGGCGCACGAGGCGAAAGCGCTCGCGCAGCCCATCGGACAGCACCCGCAGCGTGGCGAGGAGTTCCTCCGGGGTGATCGCATCCGGCACCGCCCGCAGCGGCAGGTGCGTCGTCGCGAGCGCAACCCGCAGCTTGCCCGCGACGAGGAGCATCACCGGCCGCGGCACGCCGAGGCGCTCGGCGAGCCATTCGGTGTGGCCGCGGAACGGCACGCCGGCGTCATTGATGGTGCTCTTCTGGACGGGCGCCGTGACCATCGCGCGATAGCGCCCGTCACGGCAGCCGTCGGCGGCGGCGGCCAGCATCTCGAGCACATACGGGGCGTTGCGCGGATCGAGGCGGCCCGCGGTGACCGGCACGGCGGCGCGCACCGGCAGCACCTGCAGCGAGCCCTTGCGGTGTGGCGCCGGTCCGCCGGCCGTGACCGTCTCCAGCGCCACGCCCAGGCCGAGTTCGGCGGCGCGCTCGGCCAGGAGGTCGGGGTCGACGGCGATCGCGAGGCGGGCCGGGATGTCGCGCGCCGCGAGGGCGAGGCACAGGTCAGGTCCGATGCCCGCCGGCTCGCCCGACGTGACGATCACGGTCGGCACGTCGGTGCGCGGCACGGGTGGCATCGGCGTCAGCTGCGGAAGTCGACGAACGCCTCGTCGCGCAGGCGGCGGAGCCACAGCTCCGTCTCCTCGTCCAGCTTGCTGGCACGGATCTGCTCGAAGGCGTGGCGCTTGCGCTCGTCGGTGCTCATGTCCTGGGTGCGGCGACCGAGCATCTGCGCGACGTGCCAGCCGTACTGCGTGCGGAACGGCTGGCTGATCTCGTTGTCCGCGAGCTTCTGCAGCGCCGCTTCGAATTCGGGCACGAACGTGCCGCTGCCGGTCCAGCCGAGGTCGCCGCCCTCGCTGCCGGAGCCCGGGTCCTCGGAGATCGCCTTCGCGATCGCGCCGAAGTCGTCGGTGCCGTTGGCGATGCGGTCACGGATCGTCTGCAGTCGACCGCGCACGGTCTCGTCGTCCTGCAGCTCGTTGGTCTTGAGGAGGATGTGGCGCGCGTGCAGCTGTTCGACGATCAGCGGCGTGTTGTCCCCACGAATCTCGTTGACGCGGATCAGGTGGAAGCCCGATGGCGTGCGCACGGGCTCCGACACGTCGCCCGGCTTCATCTTGGCGACCACGTCGGCCATGAACGTCGGCAGTTCGTTGCCCTTGCGCCAGCCGAGCTGGCCACGCTCGAGCGCGGTCTGCGCCTGCGAATAGGTCACCGCGAGCTGGCCGAAGTCCTCGCCCTTGAGCGCGCGCTCGCGCACGTCGGCGGCCTTCTTCTCGACCTGCTCGAGCTGGCCCGGCGAGGCGGCCTCCGGCAGCGCGAGCAGGATGTGCGAGACGTTGTAGGACTGCTCGCCCGTCTTGTCGGCGGCTTGCTTCGCGAGGAACTGCTCGATCTCGCGCGGGCTGACGTAGATGCGCGAGTAGACGTCGCGCTGGCGCAGCATCGACAGGGTCATCTCGCGGCGCATCTGCTCGCGGTATTCGGCGTAGTTGATGCCTTCCTTGGCGAGTGCGTTCGGCAGTTCGCTGAACTCGATCTTGTTCGAGTCCGCGATCTCGCGGATCGCGCCGTTCAGTGCCTCGTCGGTGACGCGCAGGCCGATCTTGGCGGCGCGCTGCATCTGGATCTCCTGCAGCACGAGCCGCTCGGTGATCTGCTGGCGCAGTACCGACGGCGCCGGCAGCGGCGTGTTCTGCTCGCGCAGCCGGTGCGTGATCGTGGTGACCTGGCTGTCGATCTGGCTCTGCAGCACGACGCCGTCGTTGACGACGACGGCGATGCGGTCGAGCAGGTCGCCGCGCGAGCCGATGTCACGGGTCTGGGCGATCGCGCCCGGGGCGGCGAGGACGTTGGCGAGCAGGAAAATTGTCAGGATGCGACGCATGATGGCCTAATCTGACCCGGCGGGGGCCGTGGAGTATCCCCGAATCGACCGCGCGAGGAAAGCGTCGGCCCGTTCTCCGACACTCGACAGGCCGTTGAGTTCCAGTTGCAGCGACAGCGTCGTGTCCCGGGTGCCGGTGCGGCTGCTGACGTAGTGGCGGGCCACCAGACGGACCCGCCAGCAGCAGGCCTGGTACTCGAAGCCGCCGAACGAGTCGGTCGAGGTCTTGTCCTTCAGCGAGTAGACCTCGCGGGCATACAGGTTCCACGAGCCGGCGACGGGCCAGGAGAAGGACCCCTCGACCTGCTCCAGCAGCCCACGGCGGTAGCGGTAGCCGATGTTGGCGACCTTGTTGGGTGCCGGCTGGTACTGCAGCCGGAGCTGGCTGCGGGCCGACTGCTGCTGGTGCGGATCCCATTGCTCGCCGAGCTGCACGTTCCAGTGCCGGTAGGCCGAGACCTCGACCTGGCCGACGAGGTCGGAGGTGCTCGCGGCGCTTGCCTGCTCGGTCGGCAGGAGGACGCGCGGTGGCGTGAAGTAGTAGACCTGGCCGAGCGTCGCGGCCAGCAGCTGCCGGCCGGAATCGGCATCGACGAGGCGGGTGGTGGCCCCGACCGCGAGCTGGTTGGCGTCGCTGATCCGGTCACCGCCAACGTAGCGCTGCGAGCTGAACAGCTGCACGAAGCTGAGGTCCGGCAGGCCCGTGTCGAACACCGGCAGGGTCGACTGGTCCCGGTACGGCACGTAGGTGTACAGGATGCGCGGCTCCAGCGTCTGCACGCGCCTGCCCGCATCGCGCTCGAAGTTGAGGCCGGCGTCCAGGGTCGCCGTGGCGGCCGACACGCCGGGGGACGTGTCCCCGCCGGAGGTGTTGCGCAGCGAATAGCGCACGGCCTGCAGTCCGATGGCCGGGACGACGTAGGCGCCCGGTGCGCGCCACGCGAAGCTCGCGGTCGGCGACAGGCCGTAGCGCAGGCCCTCGACCCCGGTCGTGCGCACGAAGTCGACCGCGTCCGCGGCGATCTCGAAGCCGAGGCCATTGCCCTGGTTCCAGCGGCCGCGCAGCGCGATCTCCGGGGCCCTCGTGTACGGGCGGTCTGCGGGCGCGATCGTCTGGTCGATGGTCTGGAACTGCTCCACGAGGCCAATCGCGCGCCAGTTGTCGTCGAGGTACGTGAGGCGCGCGACGCGCTGCAGGTACGTCACGCTGGTGCCCTCGGGCCCCAGGCCGAAGTCCTGGAAGTAGTTGCTGTCACTCGCATTCGCGAGGGTCGTGTCGAAGCGCAGCCGGCCGGAGAGGTCGCTGACCTCGTTGAACTTCAGGAGGCTGCGCTCGCCATGGGTGCTGGCATCCGATGGGATCCAGTCGCTCGAGAACTGGCCATGCGAGGACTCCGTCAGGTAGCGGAACTCGCCACCGAGCGTCACGCCGCGCTTCGACATGTAGCCCGGCGTGATCGTCGCGTCGTAGTTCGGCGCGAGGTCCCAGTACCACGGTGCCGCGACCTGGAATCCGTTGCTGTTCGACTGGCCGATCACCGGGAACAGGAACCCTGACTTGCGCGCGTCGCCGACCGGGAACGAGACGATGGGCAGGTAGACGAGGGGCACGCCCTTGAAGTCGATGCGGACGTTGCGGCCGATGCCCTGCTGCGCCGCCTGGTCGATGTCGATCCGCTGCGCACGCAGCGTCCAGTCGCGATGACCGACCGGACAGGCGGTGTACTCGACCCGGGTCAGGTGCAGTTCACCGTTCGGCTCCAGGTCGATCGAATCGGCCGTGCCGCGCGCCGGCCGCGACGGCAGCTCGAACGAGGCCTTGTCGAAGCGTCCGCCGCCCTCCGTGGTCCACGTCGCCGACTCCCCGGCAAGGGACATCAGGGGATCGTGGTATGCGACGTCGCCGCGCACGTCGAAGGCCTGGGTCGTCGAGTTGTAGTCGCCATCCCGCGCGGTCAGCGTGCGCGCACCCTGGCGCACCGTGATCGGACCGGAAAGGTGGGTGCTGCCGCCGAGCAGGGCATCCGCCCCAGCCGTCGTGACGTCGATCCGGCCGGGATCGAGCGGGGTCGGCAGCGCGGGAACCTGCGCCGACTCGGCGCTCGGGCGCGGAACCGGCCCGCAGGGCGGGTCGGCCAGCGCCGGGGCCGAGCCCAGCACGGCCAGCAGGACGCCGAGCAGCGGGACGGGGCGGTGGCGCGGGATCGGGCGGTTCGGCACTCGGCAGCCTGGAAAGTCGGGCTGCGGGCGCCGCAGCGAGGGGGGACGACGCATTATAATCAGTCGCTCATGCCGCCCGACACCAACGCCGTCCACGACCCCCGCCTCGACCTCCTCGCCGAGTGGCTGTCGCGGGGCCTGGGGCTTGCCGAATGGCGCATCGCGCCGGCCTCCGCGGACGCGAGTTTCCGGCGGTATTTCCGCGTCAGCCTGCCCGACCGGACGCTGATCGCAATGGATGCGCCGCCCGAGCGCGAGGATGTCGGCCCCTTCGTCCGGGTCGCCGCGGCGCTGGCGGCGACGGGAGTCAGCGTCCCGGCGGTGCTGGAAGTGGACGCCGAGCGCGGATTCCTGCTCCTGTCCGACCTCGGCAGCACCCACTATCTTGCCGCGCTGGCGCGCGGGGGCGACCCCGCTCCGCTGTACGCGGACGCCGCGGCGGCCCTGCTGCGCATCCAGGTGCACGGCGATGCGACCGCGCTCGACCCCTACGGCCTCGCCTTGCTCGAGCGGGAGCTGGCGCTCTTCCCCGAGTGGTTCCTGGTCCGGCATCTCGGGCTCGTGCTCGGCGACGATGAGCGCGAGCTCCTCGCGGCCTTGTCCGCGACGCTCGTGGCGGCCGCGCTCGAGCAGCCGCAGGTGTTCGTGCACCGCGACTACCATTCGCGCAACCTCATGGTGCTCGGCGCCGGGAATCCCGGGATCCTCGACTTCCAGGACGCGGTGCGCGGCGCGCTCACCTACGACCTCGTGTCCCTCTACAAGGACTGCTACGTCAGCTGGCCGCGCGAGCGCGTGCTCGGCTGGGTCGAGGACTACCGGCTGCGCGCACAGGCCGCCGGCCTCGCGGTGCCGGATGCGCGGGAGTTCGTGCGCTGGTTCGACCTCGCCGGGCTGCAGCGCCACCTCAAGGTGCTCGGCATTTTCGCGCGCCTCTGGTATCGCGACGGCAAGTCGGCCTATCTGGCCGACCTGCCCCGCGTGCTCGAGTATGTGGTGGCGACGAGCCTCGCGTACCCCGCGCTCGCGCCGCTCGCGCGCCTGCTCGAGACCGCGGTGCAGCCGCGCTTCGACGCGGCCCAGGCCCGGGCCGGCGCATGAGCGTCCGCCGCGCCCTCGTGCTCGCGGCCGGTCGTGGCGAGCGCATGCGGCCGCTGACGGACCGCGTCCCGAAGCCGCTGCTGCCGGTCGCTGGCAGGCCGCTGATCGTCTGGCACCTCGCGAAGCTCGCGGCAGCCGGGGTTCGCGAGGTCGCCATCAACACGTCCTGGCTCGGGGCCAGCCTGCGCGAGGCGCTCGGTGACGGCGCGGGCCACGGGATCGCGATCCGGTGGTACGACGAGGGGCCGGTGCCGCTCGAGACCGCCGGTGGCATCGTCAATGCGCTCGGCGTGTTTGGCGACGAGCCGTTCCTGGTCGTCAACGGCGACGTCTGGACCGAGCTCGCTCTGCCGCCGGCCGCACCGGCCCCCGACCGCCTGGCGCACCTCGTGCTGGTGCCGAATCCACTCCAGCATCCGCGCGGCGATTTCGGGCTGGAGTGCGGCGAGTTGCGGCAGGAAGGCGCGGTTCGCTTCACGTTCTCGGGCATCGCGACGTACCGCCCGGCGCTGTTCGCCGGCCTTCTGCCCGGCCGGCGCGCGCTGAAGCCGGTGCTGGATCGCGCGCTCGCCGCAGGGCTCGTCACCGGCGAGGTCTACCGGGGGCGCTGGACCGATGTCGGCACGCCGGAGCGACTCGCCGAGCTTAACGCGGCGCTCGCGTAGAATGGGCCGGGCCGACCCCGGCGCAGGAGCAGGTATCCAAGGTGGCCGATCTCAAGGGCATCCCCGTCGTGACCGCCCGCAGTGGCGAGAAGTACGTGACCCCGCAGGGGTTCACGGCGATTCGTGACGGCATCAAGGCGACGTCCGCAGCCCAGCCGTTCGTGCCCGGCCAGAAGCCCACCTGGCTGCGTGCCCCGATGCCTGCCGGGGCGCGCTTCGATGCCGTCCGCGGGGTCGTGCGCGAGCATCGCCTCGCCACCGTCTGCGAGGAGGCCAAGTGCCCGAACATCGGTGAGTGCTGGAACGCCGGCACCGCGACGCTGATGCTGATGGGCGCCGTCTGCACGCGCGCGTGCCGCTTCTGCGCGGTCGACACCGGCAATCCACGCGGTTGGCTCGACGAGGCGGAGCCTGCGAACGTGGCGCGGACCGTGGCGCTGATGAAGCTGCGCTACGTCGTGCTCACCTCCGTCAATCGCGACGACCTCGACGACGGCGGCGCCGCGCACTACGCCGCATGCGTGCGCGCCATCAAGGACGCAAGTCCCGCCACCGCCGTCGAGGCGCTCACGCCGGACTTCCAGGGCAGCGAGGAGGCGGTTCGGGTCGTCGTCGACAGCGGACTCGAAGTCTTCGCGCAGAACGTGGAGACGGTGCGCCGACTGACGCATCCCGTGCGCGACCCGCGCGCAGGCTACGAGCAGACGCTCGAGGTGCTCGCGGCGGCGAAGCGTCATCGCCGGTCGCTGCTGACGAAGTCGAGCCTGATGCTCGGGGTCGGCGAGACGATGGCCGAAGTCGACGAATGCCTGCGCGACCTGCGGGCGGCGGGCGTGGACATCGTTACGCTCGGCCAGTACCTGCGGCCGACGCCGAACCACCTCGCGATCGAGCGCTACGTCGCGCCGGAGGAGTTCCAGGCGCTGCGCGACCGGGCGCTCGAGCTCGGCTTCCTCGAGTGCGTGTCCGGGCCGCTGGTGCGCTCGAGCTACCGTGCCGAGCGTGCGCTCGAACGCAACAACGCGGGACTTTGAGGTGACGGCGGCGGCGCGCTGGCTCGGTCGCGCCCGGTACGAGCCGACCTGGCGCGCGATGCAGCGCTACACCGACCTTCGCGACGCCGACGCGGCCGACGAGGTATGGGCGCTCGAGCACCCGCCGGTGTTCACGCTCGGCATGAACGGCAAGCCCGAGCACGTGCTTGCACCGGGCGACATTCCCATCGTCAACATCGATCGCGGCGGCCAGGTCACCTATCACGGGCCCGGGCAGCTCGTCGTGTATCCCCTGGTCGACCTGCGCAGGCACGCGCTTGGCGTGCGCGACCTCGTGACGGCACTCGAGGATGGTTTGATCGCACTGCTCGCCGGCTACGGCATCACCGCGAGCGCGCGCCGCGACGCGCCGGGCGTGTACGTCGACGGCGCCAAGGTGGCGAGCCTGGGACTCAGGATCCGTCGCGGCTGCAGCTACCACGGTCTCGCGCTGAATGTCGCGATGGACCTCGAGCCGTTCGCGCGGATCAATCCGTGCGGCTACGCCGGTCTCGCGGTCACCGATCTGGCGGCGCTCGGCGTGCGAGTGTCGACGCACGACGCCGCGCACGCGCTGCTGCCGCACCTGTGGCGGACGCTGCGCCTGGATGGCGCGCCCGCATGGCTGGCCGGGCCCGGGCCATCCGCCTAGAGCGCGTAGAGCACGAGCCCCGTCGCGTGCAGCGCGCGATAGACACGATCGAGCTGTACGCGGCTGTCGACGTGCACGGTATAGGTGAGCGACACGAACGCTCCCTTGCCACTGGCCTTCGAGGCGACCCGGTCCGCCGCGCCATCGCCGAGCTCGGCGACGATCGCCGCGCTCATGCGCTCGCGGAAATCCGCCCCGTCCCTGCCCATGACCTTGATGTCATGGTCGCACGGAAACTCGAGCGGGGAATTCTCCACGGTGTGCCTCAGCCTGCCGGCAGCAGCGGCGTGCCCGCGACTTCGCGGCGATAGGCGTCGAAGCCGGCGGCGAGGGTCCGCCACACGGGTCCCGGGCGCCCGGAGCCGACCGGCGCGCCATCGATGCGGGTCACCGGCAGCACGCCGCGCGTCGCGAACGAGATCATCACCTCGTCGGCGGCGCGCAGCACCGCCTCGCCGATCGGCGCGACGCGGGTCGCGATGCCGGCGCGCGTCGCGAGGCTGAGCGCCAGCTCGCGCGTCGTGCCGGGCAGGATCTCGGGTCCATAGGGCGGGGCGTGGATGACGCCGTCCTTGACGACCAGCACCGAGCTCGACGAACCCTCGCGAAGCTCGCCGTCGGCGAGCAGGATCGCCTCGGTCTCGCCGGCGTCGACCGCGCGGCTCTTGGCCAGCACGTTCGCGAGCAGCGCGGTACTCTTGATGTCGCATCGGCCCCAGCGCTCGTCGGGCATGGTGACGGCGCCGACGCCGTGCGTGCTCACCGATTCCTCGAGCGGAGCGAGCGGCGAGGCCATCATGAACACGGTCGGCGCCAGCGCCGGGTTGAGCGCGTGGTTGCGCCCCTCCTCCGCGCCGCGCGTGACCTGCACGTACAGGTACATCTCGCCGCCGCCATTGCGCGCGACGAGCTCGGTGAGCAGCGCCGCCCACTCGGGTCGCCCGAACGGGGAGCGCATGCGGATTTCGCGGAGGCTGCGCTCGAGGCGGGCGATGTGCTCGACGAACAGGAACGGGCGACCACCGTAGACCGGCAGCACCTCGTACACCGAATCGGCGAACAGGAACCCGCGATCGAGCGGCGAGACGCGTGCCTCGGCGAGCGGGACGAACGCGCCGTTGAGCCAGGCGATGGGCAGCGGCGCGGCCATCAGGCGAACCACAGCCGGATGGTGTCGACGAAGCGCCGCCACAGGCTGCCGGGCGGCACGGCCGTGGCGGGATAGACGGGCACGTCCCCGAGCAGCGTGTCGCCGAGCGTGAGGCGCAGGCGACCCACCGGCGTCGTCGCGGCGAGCGGGGCGATCAGCCTCGGGTTCAGCACGAGCTGCGCCTTGACCCCGGCGAGCTCGCCGCGCGGCGCGGTCGCCGCCAGGTCGTTGTGCAGCACCACGGCGGCCAGATCATTCGCCTTGTAGACATGCACCTGGCCGACCTGCTGCTGCGCGGCGTACAGGCGCCGGGTCTCGAAGAAGTTGAACCCGTAGCCGAGCAGCGTGGCGCTCGCGTCCTCGCGGGCCTTCGGGCTTGCCGTGCCCATCACCACGGAGACGAGCCGCATGCCATCCCGCAGCGCCGAGGTCGCGAGGCAGTAGCCCGCCGCCTCGGTGTGGCCGGTCTTGATGCCGTCCACCGTCGGGTCGCGCTCGAGCAGGCCGTTGCGGTTCTGCTGGGTGATGTTGTTGTAGCTGAACGAGCGCTGCGAGAACCACTTGTAGTACTGCGGGAACTCGCGGATCAGCGCGGCACCGAGCAGCGCGATGTCGCGCGCGGTCGTGTAGTGCTGCGGGTCCGGCAGGCCGTCGGTGTTCGCCCAGTGGGAACCGTTGAGTCCCAGGCGCTGGCTGTACTGGTTCATCAGCACCGCGAACGTCTGCTCCGAACCGGCGATGGCTTCCGCGAGCGCGATCGTCGCGTCGTTGCCGGACTGGACGATCATGCCCTGGATGAGCAGGTCGACGCGGACGCGGGTGTTCACGTCAACGAAGGTGCGCGAACCCTCCGCCTTCCAGGCGTGCTCGGAGATCGGCACCTCCTGGTCGAGCCGCAGCTTGCCGTCCTTGAGCGCGTGGAACACCACGTACGACG
This sequence comes from uncultured Pseudomonadota bacterium, assembly GCA_903884235.1. GTDB lineage: Bacteria > Pseudomonadota > Gammaproteobacteria > Steroidobacterales > Steroidobacteraceae > CAIKZZ01. The sequence continues at coordinate 64,692 of CAISEB010000038.1, read as the reverse complement.
TCATGAGCTTCGTCAGGCTCGCCGGCTCGACGCGGTCCGTGTCGTTCTGCCCGGCGAGGATCCGGCCGCTGAACGCATCGATGAGCACCGCGGACTTCGCGGCGACCGCGGGCGGCGGGGGTAGCGGCGTGCCGGCGTGGGCGGGCACTGCCCCGGCGAGGAGCAGGCAGAGGAGGCGACTGGCGGTCAGGAGCGGTCTCGGCATCGGACTGATGAACCTCGGCGGGGACGGGACGGGGGAGCCCCATTGTACCCCGCGCCGCATCGTGGCGGCGCGGGCGGCGCGGACTTAGGGTCCGGCGAGCGTGACACCGGTGATATCGGCCGCACGCAGGCGCTCGACCAGCGAGTCGTAGGCGGCGACCGAGTCGATCGGTCCGACCCGGACCCGGTACAGCGTCCGTCCGGCGACGCTGTCGGTGCGCACCACGAGCGGTCCGACGCCCATGCCCGCGAGGCGGTCGCGCAGCCTGAGCGCGTTGTCCTCGACGCCGAACGCGCCCACCTGCGCATACAGCGCGGGCTGCCGGGGGGGCGCCGCGTCCGGCACGTCGCCGGGTTCGAGCGCCTGCACCTCGACCAGCGTGGTGCCGTCGCGGACCATGTCGAGCTTGAGCGCGGCCGCATAGGACAGGTCGATGATCCGGTTCGCCTTGAACGGGCCCCGGTCGTTGATGCGCACGGTGATGGACCGGCCGTTGCGCAGGTTCGTCACCCGCGCGTAGGCCGGCAGCGGCAGGGTCTTGTGCGCGGCCGTCATCGCGTACATGTCGTAGGGCTCGCCGGTCGAGGTGCGGATGCCGTGGAAGTCCGGGCCGTACCAGGAGGCCACGCCCCGCTCGACATAGCCCTGGGCGGTCGGCAGCACGACGTAGCGCTGGCCGTACACTTCGTAGAACGCCGGGTTGCCGAAGCGCGCGCGGGGTTCGGTCTTCGGCACCGCGTCCGGCAGCGCGAGCAGGTCTGCGTCCGGCGGGCGCGGGGTGGACGCGGGCGCAGGCATGGTCACCGCGGGGGCGGGTTCCACCGTCGCCTCCATCGCGCCGGCGCGTGCCGGCCGCGAGGGCCCTGCGGCGCAGCCGACCAGCGCCAGCGCGAGCAGGGAGGCCGCGATGCCCGGGGCTGCCCCCCTCATCCGATCGGGCCCGGGGCGGGTGCGCTGGCCGGCGTCGCGGACGCGATCGCCGCGGCGAGCTCGCTGACGGCGAGCGCGTACATCGGGCTGCGGTTGTAGCGCGTGATCACCCAGAAGTTGTGGAAGCCGACGCGGTAGGTCGGGCCGTCAGCGTCACGCAGTGCGACGAGCATCCCCTTGGCGTCGTCCGGCAACGTCGTCGAGAACTCGACCCCCTTCGCGCGCAGCGTGCCGAGCGTCTGCGACAGGTCGATGCGGTTGCCGGGGAGGTCCTCGACGTCCGGATCGAACAAGTCCGCCGTCGCGACGACCGGCTCGTCGCGCCTCCAGCCGTGCTCGACGAAGTAGTGGGCGACGCTCTCGACGATGTCCGGCCAGTCCGTCCACAGGTCGATGCGCCCGTCCTTGTCGCCGTCACGGGCGAATGCGCGGTAGCTGCGCGGCATGAACTGCGGGGCGCCCATCGCGCCGGCATAGGAGCCGGTCGCCCGCAGCGGATCGACGCCGGCCTCGCGCGACAGCAGCAGGAACTGCTCGAGCTCGCCGCGGAAGTACGCGCCGCGCGGCGGATAGTCGAATGCCAGTGTCGCGAGCGCGTCGAGGACCCGGTACTTGCCGGTCTTGGTGCCGTAGGACGTCTCGACTCCGACGATCGCGGCCACGTACTCGCCAGGCACGCCGGTGCGCGCCGCGACCTCCTCGAGCAGTGCGCGATGCGTCGCGTAGAACTCGCGTCCGTCGCGGATGCGCTGCTCGGTCATGAAGATCTTGCGATAGCCGGCCCACTGCATCACGCGCTCGGCGGGCTTCGACATCGCATCGACGATCGCGGGCTTGGTCTCGGCGGCCGCGACCACCTTCTCCACCCAGGCACGATCGAGGTGCTGGCGGGCGACCATGTCCTCGACGAACGACCGGACTTCCGTCCGCTCCAGGTCGAGCGCGCGCGCGGCACCCGGCGCGAGCAGCGCGAAGCCGACGAGCAGCGCCGCGGCGCGGATCATGCGCCCACCAGCTTGCGGTGCCCGACCAGCGACATCATCACCCCGAAGCTCGCGAGCAGCGTCACCATCGCGGTTCCGCCGTAGCTGACCAGCGGCAACGGTACCCCGACGACCGGCAGGATGCCGCTGACCATGCCGGTATTGACGAATGCGTACACGAAGAAGGTCAGCGCGAAGCTGCCGCAGACCAGCCGCGCGTAGGTGTTCTGGGCCTCCGCCGACAGGTACAGCGAGCGGCCGATCACCGCGAGGTACAGGCCGATCAGGAACGCCTGCCCCAGCAGGCCGAGCTCCTCGCCGATGACGGCGAAGATGAAGTCCGTCGATCGCTCCGGCAGGAACTCGAGCTGCGCCTGGCTGCCGTTCATCCAGCCCTTGCCGAAGAGGCCGCCGGAGCCGATCGCGATCTGCGACTGGATGCTGTGGTAGCCGGCACCGAGCGGGTCCGTCGACGGGTCGATGAACGTCAGCACGCGCTGGCGCTGGTAGTCATGCATGAAGTGCCAGGCGACGGGCACGACCGCGGCGATGGCGCCGGCACCGAGCAGGATGATCCAGATGGACATGCCACCGAGGAACAGGACGAGCAGGCCCGCGGACCCGACCAGCAGCGCCGTGCCGAGGTCCGGCTGCTTCGCGATCAGGGCCGCCGGCACGACGATGATCACCAGCAGCACGACGACGTCGCGCAGCGACGGCGGCAGGGGCCGCTCGTGCAGGTACCAGGCGCACATCATCGGCACCGCGAGCTTCATGATCTCCGATGGCTGGAACCGGACGACCTTCAGGTCGAGCCAGCGCTGCGCGCCGTTGCCGACCGAGCCGTGCACGGCGACCGCGATCAGGAGCACGACGCCGATGCCGTACAGCAGCGGGGAGATTCGCCGCAGCCACGATGGCGGCACCTGGGCCAGCGCCACGAGCGCGGCCATCGCGAGCGCAAGGCGCTCCAGTTGGCTGATCCACTGCGCGAGGTTCTCGCCCGTGGCGCTGTACAGCACGAACAGGCCGAAGGCGACGACCGCGCCGAGCAGCGCGAGCAGCGGCCCGTCGAGGTGCAGCCCGCGCAGGATGCGCCCGGTCGCGCTCAGCGTGCGGCGGGTGGTCGAGGTGGCATCGGCGTCGAACAGCATGTCAGTGCTCCACGGCGACGTTCGGCGGCAACTTGGTCGGCGGCGGCGGTGGCGTCGGCACGTCCGGCTCGTACTTGCCGAGCAGGTAGGCATCGAAGATGCGCCGTGCGATCGGTGCGGCGACATCGCCGCCGTGGCCGCCATTCTCGATCAGCACGGCGATCGCGAGCTTTGGGTTGTCGGCCGGGGCGAAGGCGATGAACAGAGCATGGTCCCGCAGCCGTTCGGCGACGTTCTTGGCGACGTACTTCTCGTCCTGGCCGAGGCTGAAGACCTGCGCCGTGCCGGTCTTCGCGGCGATCTTGTAGGGCGTGCCGCGCGTGGCGACCACGGCCGTGCCACCCGCCTCGGTCACCATCTTCATGCCATCGACGATCACGTCCCACATGCCGGGATCCTTCAGGACGAGCGGTGTCTCGGCGACGGGTGGCAGCTTGTGCACGGTACCCGTGCTCGCGTCGCGCACGGCCGTCACGAGGCGCGGCCGGAAGCTCTTGCCGCGCGCGGCGATCACCGCTGCCGCGTGCGCGAGCTGCACCGGCGTCGCGAGCAGGTAGCCCTGGCCGATGCCGACGATCACCGTGTCGCCGGGATACCATTGCTGCTTGTACGTCGCCATCTTCCATTCCTGGGACGGCATTAGGCCGGCACGCTCGCCGCCCACGTCGACCCCGGTTGGCTTGCCGAAGCCGAGCGTCGTCATCGCCTCGTGCAGCTTGTCGATGCCCAGCAGTTCGGCAAGGCCGTAGAAGTAGACGTCGCAGGAAGTGGCGATCGCGTGGCGCATGTCGACGGCGCCGTGGCCGTTCTTCTTCCAGTCGCGATAATGATGGGTGGAGCCCGGCAACGTGTAGTAGCCGTGGCACTCCTTGATGGTCATCGGATCGATCGCGCCGTACTCGAGTCCGGCGAGCGCCATCATCGGCTTCACGGTGGAGCCGGGCGGGTAGGTGCCTCGCAGCGCGCGGTTGAACAGTGGCCGGTCGATGTCGTCGCGCAGCGCCGCGTACTCGTGGCTGGAGATGCCGCGCGTGAACTTGTTCGGATCGTAGGTCGGCACCGACGCGAGGGCGACGATGTCGCCGGTGTCCGGGCGGATCGCGACGATGGCGCCGCGCTTGCCCGCGAGGCCCTGCTCCGCCACGTGCTGTATGCGCATGTCGAGGCCGAGGAACAGGTCGTTGCCGGCGTGCGAGGGCAGCGTTTCGAGGTGCACCGGCACGGCGCCGAGCTTGTCGACCCGCCGGCCCTGGGCGTTGACGAGGACCTGGCGGTGCCCTGCGGTGCCGTGCAGTTGCTGCTCGTATGCGCTTTCGAGGCCGATCTTGCCGATCAGCGCGGAGCCCGCGTACTCGTCGCGGTCGATGCGCTTGAGGTCATCCTCCGAGATGGCCGCGACGTAGCCGAGCGCATGCACGCCCTCCGCACCGAACGGGTACCAGCGTGCGAGCCGTGTCTGGATCTCCACGCCCTGGAACTCGTGCTGGTGGACCGAGAACGTCGCCATGTCCGTGTCCGTCATCGACAGGCGCAGCGGCAGCGCTTCGAACTTGCGACCGGAGCGCGCCAGTCGCGACAGCGCGGGCACCTGCTCGGCGTCGACCAGGCCGAGCTCGGCGAGTCGGTGCAGCGTGTCAGGCACGTCGGTGACCTGCTCCGGCGTGAGCTCGAGCTGGTATGCGGGCGTGTTCTCGGCGATCACCGTGCCGTTGGCGTCGTAGATCAGCCCGCGGTCGGGCGGCAGCGGCTCGAGGCGCACGCGGTTGCCCTGCGAGAGGTCCGCGTAGTACTCGTGCCACAGTACCTGCAGCACGAACAGCCGGCCCACGACGACGACCAGCAGCACCGCGGCGGCGATCGCCGCGAACAACGTGCGCCCGAAGAACAGCCGCTGCTCGCCCCAGTGGTCCTTGATCCTGACGGCGCGGCGCATGCGTCAGCCGCGGGTGACGAGCCGGCCCATCAGGCCGGTGACGAGCGGCCAGACGAGGGCGCCGGTGAGGACCGGCAGCCAGCGGATCCAGTCGGTCAGTGGATGACCGCTGACGCCGTCGATCCAGAACAGCGTGAACTGGTAGAGCCACAGCAGCGACAGCACGACGAGGCACTGCTGCTGCAGCGGGAACATGCGGACCTGCAGGTGCAGGCGGTGCACGAGGTAGGCGATCATGACGAACGCAAGCGCATTCTCGCCGAGCACGATGCCGCGGAATGCATCGAGCACGAGGCCGGCGCCCCACGCATAGAGGAGTCCCGCGCTACGCGGCCGCATCAGCGCGAACCAGATCACCACGAGCAGCAGCAGGTCCGGGCGCAGGACGTCGAGCGTCCAGGGCAGCGGCAGGCCGGTCAGGACCAGCGCGACCACCGAGCTGACGACGAGCGCGATGCGGGCCTGGCGTTCGCCGCTCACGGCTTGCGACCCCGGTCCGCGGGCTTCGCCGTCGCGCCGCGTTCGGTCGGCTTCGGGTCCTCGGCCGGCAGCGGCACGCGGCGCTGGTACCACAGCAGCATCACTTCCCGGTCGCGATCGAGCGCCGCGGAGGGCCGCGCGCCGACGATCGCCAGCGGCTGGCTCGGATCGCGGCGCACCTCGGCGACCCGGCCGACGGGCAGGCCCGCCGGGAACACGCCGCCGAGGCCCGAGGACACCAGCAGGTCGTCGACCTGCACGTCGGCGTTGCGCGGCAGGTACGGCAGCGACAGCCGCTCCGGATCGCCGGTGCCGACCGCGATGGTGCGCAGGCCGTTGCGCTCGATCTGTACCGGCATCGCGTGGTTGGGATCGGAGAGCAGGATGACTTCGGTGGTCATCGGGCCGGTGTGCGTGGTCTGCCCGTAGACGCCGCCTGCATCGATGACGGCCTGTCCCGGCGACACCCCGTCCTGGGTACCGCGGTCGACGAGGACCCGGTGGCGCACCGCATCGAGGTCGACGTGCAGCACGGTCGCGGCCTGGACCCGTTCGGCGTCGGGGGGCGCTGCGTTCAGCAGCGCCCGCAAACGGACGTTCTCCTGCTCGATCGACTCCAGGCGCAGCAGCTTGAGGTCCGTCTCGCGCGCCGCGCCGCGCAGCGACTCGAGGTCCGCCGTCAGCTGGCGATGGGTCGCGAGCGCCGCGCTGATCGATTCCCATGCGTCGACGGGCGCTTCGACGAGCCGCTGCAGCGGCCAGACCACCAGCGAGAGCGCCGAGCGGATCGTGCCGAGCTCGTTCTGCCGGTGATCGAACACCATCAGCGCGATCGACACGGCCACGAGCACGATCGCCCTCAGGCCGAGCGCGGAGAAGCGGCTCGGCGCGAAACGGGCACCGCGTTGTCTCAGTGCCGCCAACGGGATTCTCCGGTCAGCGGATCATTGCAGGCCGAAGGCGCCGGGGTGCTCTTCGGACAGCTCGAGGATGCGTCCGCCACCGCGGGCGACGCAGGTGAGGGGATCGTCTGCGATCAGCACCGGCAGGCCGGTTTCCTCCATGAGGAGCTTGTCGATGTCCTTGAGCAGCGCACCGCCGCCGGTGAGCACGATGCCGCGCTCGGCGACGTCGGAGCCGAGTTCCGGGGGCGTCTGCTCGAGCGCCTGCTTGACGGCGCTGACGATGCCCTGCAGCGGTTCCTGCAGCGCCTCCAGGATCTCGTTGGAGTTCAGCGTGAAGCTGCGCGGCACGCCTTCGGACAGGTTGCGGCCCTTGACCGACATCTCGCGGACCTGCTGCCCCGGGTAGGCCGAGCCGATCTCGATCTTGACGCGCTCGGCCGTCTGCTCGCCGATCAGGATGCCGTAGTTGCGCCGCACGTAGTTGACGATGGCGTCGTCGAAGCGATCGCCGCCAATACGCGCGGAAGCCGCGTAGACGATGCCGTTCAGCGAGATCACGGCGACTTCCGAGGTGCCGCCGCCGATGTCGAGCACCATCGAGCCGCGCGGCTCGTGCACGGGCAGGCCGGCGCCGACCGCCGCGGCCATCGGTTCGTCGATCAGGTAGACGCTGCGCGCGCCGGCACCCTCGGCCGACTCCTTGATCGCGCGGCGCTCGACCTGCGTCGAGCCGACCGGCACGCAGATCAGCACGCGCGGGCTCGGCCGCAGGAAGCGATTGCCGTGTACCTTGGTGATGAAGTACTGCAACATCTTCTCGGTGTAGGTGAAGTCGGCAATGACGCCGTCCTTCATCGGGCGCACGGCCGTGATGTGCCCGGGCGTGCGGCCCAGCATGTTCTTCGCCTCGACGCCGACCGCGACGATGGTCTTGCCGCCGCGAGAAGGTTCGTCGCGGACCGCGACGACGGAGGGTTCGTTGAGGACGATGCCCTTACCGCGCACGTAGATCAGCGTGTTGGCGGTACCAAGGTCGATGGAGACATCGTTGGAGAAATAGCCGCGCAGGCTCTTGAACATGGGTACTCAGTCGGTATGCGGAACGGGTGGAGGGCTATCGCCGGGCGGCGCCGGCGGCGGCCGACCTCGGGACTCCGCTAATCTATCAACGGGGACGACAATCCACAAGGCGACGTGTATGATTGATAAGGAAATTTTCAGCCCCTTCCCGGTCTTCCCATGAGCCTTACCCGCAAAGATGTCGAGGGCATCGCCCACCTCGCGCGCCTGGAAATCACAGACGCGGAAATGTCGGTGTACACCGACAGCCTCTCCAAGATCCTGTCGTTCGTCGAACAGCTCGGCGCGGCGGACACCGGCAGCATCGAGCCGATGGCCCATCCCCTCGAGGGCGAGTCGCAGCGACTGCGGCCCGACGAGGTGACGGAGACCGACCAGCACGAGAAGTACCAGTCGAACGCGCCGGCCGTGGCCAGCGCCCTGTACGTCGTACCCAAGGTGATCGAGTGACGATCCATACCCGATCGGTCGCGGAACTCGCGGCCGGACTCGCCCGCAAGGAATTTTCGGCCGTCGAGCTCGCCGAGCACTTCCTCGCGCGCATCGAGCGCTCCAACTCCGCCCTGAACGCCTACGTCACGGTGACCCCGGAACGGGCGCTCGCTGATGCCCGTGCCGCCGACGAGGCCCGGGCCCGGGGTGCCGCAGGTCCCCTGACCGGCGTGCCGCTCGCGCACAAGGACATTTTCTGCACCGACGGAGTGCGCACCGCGTGCGGCTCGAAGATGCTCGAGAACTTCGTCGCCCCGTACGACGCCACGGTCGTCGAGCGGCTGCACGCCGCCGGGACGGTGATGCTCGGCAAGACGAACATGGACGAATTCGCGATGGGCTCGTCCAACGAGACGAGCCACTTCGGCCCGGTCCGCAACCCCTGGGACCTCGACCGGGTGCCGGGCGGCTCCTCGGGCGGCAGTGCGGCGGTCGTCGCCGCGCGCCTGGCGCCGGTCGCGACCGGCACCGACACCGGCGGGTCGATCCGCCAGCCCGCCGCGCTCGTCGGCATCTCCGGCATCAAGCCGACCTACGGGCGCGTGTCGCGCTACGGCATGATCGCGTTCGCCTCGAGCCTCGACCAGGCCGGCATCATGGCCCCATCCGCCGAGGACTGCGCGCTGCTGCTGCAGGCGATGGCCGGTTTCGATGCGCGCGACTCCACCTCCGTCGACCGACCGGTCCCGGACTACGTCGCCGAGCTCGGCGCGCCGCTCCAGGGCGTGCGTATCGGCCTGCTGAAGGAATTCTTCGCGCACGGCCTCGAGGGCCCGACCGCGACGCTCGTGCAGGCGGCGATCGACGAGTATCGCCGTCTCGGCGCGGAGATCGTCGAGGTCAGCTGCCCGAGCCTGCCGCTGTCGGTGCCGACGTACTACGTGGTCGCGCCGGCCGAGTGTTCGTCGAACCTGTCGCGCTTCGACGGCGTGCGTTTCGGCCACCGCTGCAAGGACCCGCGCGACCTGATGGACCTGTACAAGCGCTCGCGCGGCGAGGGCTTCGGGGCCGAGGTCAAGCGTCGCATCATGACCGGCACCTACGTGCTGTCGGCCGGCTACTACGACGCCTACTACCTCAAGGCGCAGAAGTGCCGCAGCCTGATCAGCGCCGACTTCAAGCGCGCCTTCGCGGAAGTCGACCTGCTGCTCGGCCCGACCTCGCCGAGCCCGGCGTTCGCGATCGGCGCGAAGGTCGACGATCCGATCACGATGTACCTCAACGACATCTACACGATCGGGGCCAACCTGGCCGGCCTGCCGGCGATGTCGATTCCCTGCGGCTTCGACGGTGCGTTGCCCGTCGGCCTGCAGCTGATCGGGCCGCACTTCGGCGAGAGCCGGCTCCTGTCCGCGGCTCACGCCTACCAGGGCGTGACCGACTTCCACCGCCGGATTCCGGCGGCGTACGCCTGAGGCTGCTGCGATGAACGAGACCACAGAGGCCGGCTGGGAGGTCGTGATCGGCCTTGAGATCCACGCCCAGCTCGCCACCCGCTCCAAGATCTTTTCCGGCTCGGCAACCGCGTACGGCGCGGCCCCGAACAGCCAGGCGAACCTGGTCGACCTCGGCTATCCGGGCGTCCTGCCCGTGCTCAACCGCGAAGCGGTGCGCATGGCCGTGAAGTTCGGGCTCGCGACCGGTTCCACCGTCGCCGAGCGTTCGGTGTTCGCGCGCAAGAACTACTTCTATCCGGACCTCCCGAAGGGCTACCAGATCAGCCAGTACGAGCGGCCGATCGTCGAGGACGGATCGCTCGAGATCATGCTCGACGACGGCACCAAGAAGACCATCGGCATCACTCGCGCGCACCTCGAGGAGGATGCCGGCAAGTCGCTGCACGAGGGGCTCAAGAACGCCAGCGGCATCGACCTCAACCGTGCCGGCACGCCGCTGCTGGAGATCGTCTCGGAACCCGACCTGCGCTCCGCGAAGGAAGCGATCGCGTATCTGAAGAAGGTGCACACGCTGGTGCGCTACCTCGAGATCTGCGACGGCAACATGCAGGAAGGCTCGTTCCGCTGCGACGCCAACGTGTCCGTGCGACGCTTCGGTGCCGCCAAGTTCGGCACGCGCTGCGAGATCAAGAACGTCAATTCGTTCCGCTTCGTGGAGAAGGCCATCAACTACGAGGTGGCGCGCCAGATCGACGTGCTCGAGGGCGGCGGCACCATCCGCCAGGAGACGCGCCTGTACGACTCGGCGAAGGACGAGACGCGCTCGATGCGCTCCAAGGAAGAGGCCAACGACTACCGCTACTTCCCGGATCCGGACCTGTTGCCGGTGGTGCTCGAGCCTGCGTTCATCGAGACCGTGCGCGCCACGCTGCCGGAGCTTCCGGACGAGAAGGCCGCGCGCTTCATCCGTGACTACGCGCTGTCGGCGTACGACGCCGCGGTGCTGACCTCGAGCCGCGAACTGGCCTCGTTCTACGAGTCGGTGGTGGCGGCCGCGGGCGGCGCGGCATCGGCGAAGCTCGCGGCCAACTGGGTCATGGGCGACTTCTCCGGCGCGCTCAATCGCGACGGGCTCGAGATCGCAGGCGCGCGCGTGACGGCGGAGGGCCTCGCTGGCCTCATGGCCCGCATCCAGGACAACACGATCTCCGGCAAGATCGCCAAGGACGTGTTCGAGCTGATGTGGGCGGACCGCGCCACCGCGGATGCGGTCATCGAGGCCAATGGCCTGCGCCAGATCACCGACACGAGCGCGATCGAGGCCGCCATCGACGCGGTGCTCGCCGCGAACCCCGGCCAGCTCGCCGAGTACCGCTCGGGCAAGGACCGGCTGTTCGGCTTCTTCGTCGGGCAGTCGATGAAGGCGACGCAGGGCAAGGCGAATCCCGCCCAGCTCAACGAGCTGCTCAAGAAAAAGCTCGACAACCCCTGATCCCGGTGCACGACGGCGACATCATCCGGCGCTTCGTCTTCGACCGCTTTCCGGTACGCGGCCACCTCGTGCACCTGGATGCATCCTGGCGCGCGCTGGCCGAGCACCATGCCTACCCCGAGCCGATCCGCCGGGTCCTCGGCGAAGGCGTCGCGGCGACGGTGCTGCTCGCCGCGACCGTGAAGTTCGAGGGTCGCCTCACGCTGCAGGTGGAGGGCCCGGGGATCATGCACCTGATGGTCGTGCAGGCGACGCACCAGATGGCCGTGCGCGGCGTTGCCCGCTGGACCGGCGAGCCGCCGGCCGGCAGGTCCAGCATCGACGCGCTCGTCGGCGAGGGCCGGATGTTCGTCACCGTCGAGAGCGAGGACCGCCAGTCGCGCTACCAGGGCGTCGTGCCGCTCTTGGGCGAGGGGCTGGCGGCCTGCTTCGAGTCCTACTTCCAGCAGTCCGAGCAGCTGCCGACGCGCCTGTGGCTCGTCGCGACGCCGGAGCGTGCGGCAGGACTGCTGCTGCAGCGCCTGCCGTCCGGGGCATCCGCCGCGGCCAGTGAAATAGAGCATTCGGCCGCCGACGGCGACGAGGACTGGAATCGCATCGTCCACCTCGCCTCGACGATCACGGAGGCGGAGCTCGCTGGGCTCACGGCCGACGAGCTGCTGCGGCGCCTGTTCCACGAAGAGGACCTGCGCGTGTTCGAGCCGGCGCCGGTGTACTTCCAGTGCGCCTGCGCGCGCGAGCGGGTCAGCGGCATCCTGCGTTCGCTCGGCGAAGTCGAGGTCCGCGAGATCCTCGCGGAGCGCGGGCAGGTCGAGGTGCGATGCGAGTTCTGCAACCGCGCGTGGCAGTACGACGCGGTCGATGTCTCCGCGCTGTTCGCCGCAGCCGAGCCTGCCTCCGGGCCGCGCGTGCTCCAGTAGCGGGCGGCGTCAGCGTCGCGGTGGGTCGATGCCGCGCGCGAACTCCGACGCGCCGATCAGCTGCATCTGGGCTTCGATCGCGGCCTGGCGCCGCAACAGGTAACCGCTGGGTCGCTCGATGCGCAGGTGGCGCGGGCTCGGCAGCACCGCCGCGAGCATCGCGGCCTGGCCCGGCGTCAGCCGCGCCGGGGCCGTGTGGAAGAACCGGGGTGCCGCCGCGCCGACTCCGTACACGCCCGTGCCGAACTCCGCGACGTTGAGATAGACCTCGAGGATGCGGCGCTTCGGCCAGCACGCCTCGATGACCACCGTCAGGTAGGCCTCGAGCCCCTTGCGCACGAAGCTATGGCCGGGCCACAGGAACAGGTTCTTCGCGACCTGCTGCGTGATCGTGCTCGCGCCGCGCAGCCGGCGGCCCTGTTCGCCTTCCTGAATGGCCTTGTCGATAGCCTGGAAGTCGAAGCCCGAGTGCAGCATGAAGCGCTGGTCCTCGGAGGAAATGACGGCGAGCTTCGCGTTGCGGGAGATCCGCTCGTAGGGCGTCCACTGCCGTTCGGCGTGCCAGTGCCAGTCGCCGTCCGCCCACGCCGACAGGTAGCTGCCGACGATGAAGGCGCTGGAGACCGGCGGGATCCACCGCATTACCAGCACGGCGCCGATCGTGGTGGCCAGGAACAGCCCCACGACCCACAACAGCGCATTCCTGATACGGCGTAGCACCGCCGGCGCCCCGGTCCCCCGGGAGGGGATCAGCCCTTCGGGACGACGGTGACCGACTCGAGCACGACCGGCTCGACCGGGACATCCTCGTGCATGCCGCGCGATCCGGTCTGCACGGCGGCGATCTTGTCGACCACGTCCATGCCTTCCATGACGTGCGCGAACACCGCGTAGCCGGCGTTGCCGCGGCCCGGGTCGAGGAACGCGTTGTCCTTGAGGTTCACGAAGAACTGCGAGGTCGCGCTGTCCGGGTCGTTGGTGCGGGCCATCGACAGGCTGCCGCGGCGGTTCTTGAGGCCGTTCGAGGCCTCGTTCTTGATCGGCGCGCGGGTCTTCTTCTGCGCCATGTCGGCCGTCAGTCCGCCGCCCTGGATCACGAAGTTCGGGATGACGCGATGGAACACCGTGCCGTCGAAATGTCCGGCGTTGGCGTATTCGAGGAAATTCTTGCAGGTGATCGGGGCGTCTTCGGTGTGCAGCTCGACCAGGAAGCTGCCGAGCGATGTCTGGAACTTGAGCACGAGAATTCTCCCGGCGGGCAAGGCGTGCCGCCGCGGTGGCGATTCTAGTCGGGACGGGTGCCCTGCGTCGCGCGTTCGAGCCCGGCGAGGTCGAATCGCGTGCGGATGGCGCCAAATCCGGCGCCGGCCAGCAGGCTGCGCACCGCCTCGCCCTGCGTGGCGCCATGCTCGAGCGCGACCAGGCCGCCCGGCTCCAGGTGGCCAAGCGCGCGCCTCGCGATCGCCGCGAGGGCCTCGAGCCCGGTTGGGCCGGCGACGAGCGCCACCGGCGGTTCGTGCGCGAGCTCCAGGCTCGCAAGGTGTGGATCCGAATCGGCCAGATAGGGCGGGTTCGACAGGATCGCGTCGTAGCGCGCCGACCCGAGCCCCGCGAACCAGTCCCCCGGCAGCGTCCGGGCGTTGCCGAGGCCGAGCGTGCGGCGGTTCGCCTCGGCGATGGCGAGCGCGGCGGGGCTGGCGTCCAGCAGGTCGACGTGGGCGTCGGGACGGGCGCAGGCGATCGCGAGCCCGATCGCGCCGCTGCCCGTGCCGAGGTCGAGGACCCGCGGCGCCGTGCGCCCGGCCATGGCCTCGAGCGCCGCCTCGACCAGCAGCTCGGTCTCCGGGCGCGGCACGAGCACGCCGGGCCCGACCGCGAGGGTCAGGGTCCAGAAGTCGCGGCGTCCGAGCAGGTAGGCCACCGGCTCGCCGTTCGCGCGTCGCGCGATCCGCGTCGCGAACGCGGCGTGCTGCTCCGCGGTCAGGGTGTCGGTGTCGCGGGCGAGCAGCTGGGCGCGGCCGATGGCGAGCAGGTCCGCGAGCAGCAATTCGGCGTCGAGCCGGGCGCTGGACGAAGTCCGGGCGAGGCGCCGCGTGGCCGCCTCGAGTGCGGCGCGGATCATTCGAGTGCCGCGAGTTCTTCGGCTTCGAACTCGCGCGCGAGCGGGTCGAGCACGTCGTCGAGGTCGCCCTGGATGATCTGGTCGAGCTTGTACAGGGTCAGCTCGATGCGGTGGTCGGTGAGCCGGCCCTGCGGGAAGTTGTAGGTGCGGATGCGCTCGGAGCGGTCGCCCGTGCCGACCTGCAGCTTGCGCGAGGCCGCCTGCTGCGACGACTGTTTCTCGCGCTCCGCCTGCAGCAGGCGCGCCTTCAGAAGGGACATCGCGCGCGAGCGGTTCTTGTGCTGCGAGCGCTCGTCCTGGCATTCGACGACGACGCCGGTCGGGATGTGCGTGATGCGGATCGCGGATTCGGTCTTGTTGACGTGCTGGCCGCCGGCGCCGGAGGCGCGGTAAGTGTCGACGCGCAGGTCGGAATCCGCGATGACGACCTCCTCGACCTCGGCCATCTCCGGCAGGATCGCGACCGTGCAGGTCGAGGTGTGGATCCGGCCCTGCGCCTCGGTCGCCGGGACGCGCTGCACGCGATGGGTGCCCGACTCGAACTTGAGTCGCGAGTACGCGCCCTTGCCGACGACGCGGCTGATGACCTCGCGGTAGCCGCCGTGCTCGCCGAGGCTCGCCGACACGATTTCCACGGTCCAGCGCCGGGATTCCGCGTAGCGCGTGTACATGCGGTACAGGTCCCCGGCGAAGATCGCGGCCTCGTCACCGCCCGTGCCGGCGCGGATCTCGAGGTAGATGTTGCCGTCGTCGTGCGGGTCCTTCGGGATCAGCAGCCGCTGCAGGTCGGCCTCGGAGCCGGCGAGGCGCTCGGCGACGAGGCGCTGCTCGTCGGCCGCCATCGCGCGCATGTCCGGATCCGCATCCCCGGACATCTCGGCCGCCGCCGCGGCCTCCCGCTCGAGCTGCCGGAACGCCCCGAAGCGCTGGGTGACCGGTTCGAGGCGCGCGTATTCCATCGACAGTTCGCGGAACGTGTCGCTGCGACCCTGCAGGGCCGGATCGGACAGCAGTCGGCCCACTTCCTCGTAGCGGTCCGCGAGCCGCTCGAGGCGCCGGCGGATCGAGTCCCTCATTCGTCGGCGTCGAGGTGGAACAGCCGGCGGGCAGCGTGCACGAGCGCTTCGTCGCCGGTCTCGCCGGCCTGGCGCAGCACGTGGCTCGGGGCATGCACGAGCCGGTGGGTCAGCGTGTCGGCGAGGTACTGCAACGCGTCCTCCGGCGAGCGACCGGAGTGCAGCAGTCGCACCGCCTGGTCGAGCGTCTGCGCGCGGACATTCTCGGCGGTGGTGCGCAGCTCGCGGATGGTCGGCACGGCGTGCTGGCCGCGCAGGCTCGACATGAACCGGCCGACTTCTTCCTCGATGAGGATCCGGGCCTCGCGCGCCTCGTCCTCGCGCGCCTTGAGGTTCTGCGTGACGAAGTTCTGCAGGTCGTCGATCGTGTAGAGGTACACGTCCTCGAAGTCAGCGACGCCGGCCTCGATGTCGCGCGGTACCGCGATGTCGACCATGAAGATCGGCTTGCGGCGGCGGGCGGTGAGCGCAGCCTCGACATCCGCGGTCGTGATTACCGCGTGCGGGCTCGCGGTCGAGCTGATGACGATGTCCGCCTCGGCGAGGTGGTTCTGCAGTGCATCGAGCGTGATGGCCGAGCCGTTGAATTCGGCCGCGAGCGCCTGTGCCCGGTCGAGGCTTCGATTGGCGATGATCATCCGCTTGAGGCCCTGCGAGTGCAGGTGGCGGGCGGCGAGGGCGATCGTCTCGCCGGCGCCGACCAGCAGCGCCGTGTGCTGCGAGAAGCCGGCGAAGATCTGGCGCGCGAGGCTGACTGCGGCGTAGGCGACCGAGACCGCGTTCGCGCCGATCCGCGTCTCCGTGCGCACGCGCTTGGCAACCGAGAAGGTCGACTGGAACAGGCGGTTGAGCAGCGGCCCGACGGTGCCGTGGTCCTGGGCGGCCCGGTACGCGTCCTTCAACTGGCCGAGGATCTGCGGTTCGCCGAGCACCATCGAGTCGAGGCCCGAGGCGACCGCGAAGGCGTGCTCCACGGCGCGCTCGTCGCGGTGCACGTACAGGCTGTCGTCCAGTCCGCGGGTGACGCCATGGTAGTTCGCGAGCCACGCGCCGAGGTCGGCCGACGAATCGGCGACGCAGTACAGCTCCGTGCGGTTGCACGTCGATACGATGACGTTCTCGCTGGCGCCGCCATGGGCGAGCGCCTGCAGAGCGGCAGGGAGATGGCTGGGGCCGAAGACCACCTTCTCACGCACCTCGAGCGGTGCAGTGCGATGGTTGATCCCGACGACGACGAGGGGCATGCGTGGCCTGAGCAGGGTCGGGTGCGGCGGGGATTGTCGGGTACCGGGGCGCCGCCGGCAAGCACCGGCGATGGCGGGCGTCCCGGGGGCCATGGGATATAGTGGCCCCATGATGCTCCGATGTCCGCTGCGCCGCGTCGTTCTGGCCCCGGTCCTGGCCCTGCTGCTGGGCGGCTGCGCGGCGTCCGGCCTGCCGGGCGGCTCGCCGGGCCCGGGCGGGCTCGTTTCGGCGGAGATTGCCCTCGAACGCGCCGATTACGCCCGGGCGGCCCGCCTCTACGCCCGTGCCGCGGCGGAACGCCACGACGATGCCCTCGCCGAACACGCGCTGAAGGTCGCCTTCGACCACTCCCAGGAACACGTGCTCGTCGGGCTCGCGCGGGATTGGCTTGCGCGCGACCCGAAGAACGAGACGGCGCGCCGGTTCCTCGTCGTCGGCCTGCTCGAGCTCGACGAGCGCGAGGCGGCCGAGCGCGAGCTCGCGACGCTGCTCGCCTCGGCCTACCCCACTCCGGCCGAGGCCTTCACGGCATTCGGCGAGTCGTTCGGCCAGCTGCGCAACGACACCGGTATCGCGCAGGTCGTCGGCCGCCTCGCGAAGCGATACCCCGACGTCCCCGAAGCGGCGCTCACCAGCGCGATGCTGGCGCTCAGTGCCGGAGATTCCCCGGCGGCGCTCGCCGCCGCCGCGCACGCGCTCGAACTGCGCCCGGACCTGCGCGCCGCCCGCTCGATCGTGGCGCGGGCGCGCGTCGCCGGTGGCGACTGCGAGGGTGGCCTGCGGGACAGCGGCTTGCTGGCCGCGGACGCCGGGGACGGCGATCGCCTGCTGAATGCATGGCTACTCGGCGCCTGCGACCGTGGCGCGGAGGCGCGGGCGGCGTTTTCCGACCTGCTGGATTCGCGGGTCGCGCGGCCCGAGGCGCTCGAGGGGCTCGCCGGCTTCGACATCGACGCGCGCCGCTACGACGACGCGACGATGCGGCTGTCCGAGCTGCTGGCGAGCGGCCGCAATGGCGATCGGGCGATGTACGCACTCGCCATGGTCGCGGATCGCAAGGGGGAGTACCCGCGTTCGGTGCTCCTGTACGCGCGTGTGACGGGCGGCACCCGCGCGGTGGCGGCGCAGCTGCGCGCCTACCGCCTCGCGATCGACCTTGGCCAGGCGGCGGCGGCCGCGCGCCAGCTCGACGATTTCCTCGCCGGCGCGCCCGAGTTCCGGGTCGAGGTCAGCGCCGCGCGCGCCCAGATCATGGCGGACGGCGGGCGCCTGCCCGACGCGCTCGCGCTGCTCGAGCGGACGAGCGCGACCTATCCGGACCGGGACGAGCCACGCTACGCGCGCGCGACCGTGCTCGAGAGCGCGGGTCGTGTCGACGAGGCGCTGACGACGCTCCGCTCGGTCGTGCGCGCCCGCCCGGGCGATCCCACGGCCCTGAACGCGCTCGGCTACACGCTCGCCGATCACGAGCGCGAATTGCCCGAAGCCGAGCGGCTGATCCGCGCGGCCTGGGCCGTGCGACCGGACAGTTCCGCGATCCGCGACAGCCTGGGCTGGGTGCTGCACCGCCGTGGCCACGACGCGGAGGCGCTGCCGTGGCTGCAGCAGGCCTACCGGCTGGAGCCGGACGGCGAGATCGCCGCCCACCTCGGCCTCGTGCAGTGGGGACTCGGCGACCAGGCGGGCGCCGTGCAGACCTGGAAGGCTGCGCTCGAGCGCAGCCCCGGCGAGCGCCACCTCGAACAGGCCCTGGCGAGCCATCCGGGCGCGGTGAACTGATCGTGCGGCGGGCGCTGCTTTGCTGCCTCGTCGGGCTGCTCGGCGCGTGCAGCGCGATGCCGCCCCGGCCGTCCGCTCCGATGCCGCGGGATCCGGCCGCAATCGCGCGACTCGAGACCTGGCAGGCCACGGGCCGACTCGCCGTGCGCACCGCCCAGGATGGCTTCAGCGCGCATTTCGACTGGCGCCAGGTGCCTGGCGACGGCGAGCTGTCGGTGCGCGGGCCGTTCGGGGCCGGCGCGGCGCGCATCTCGATCGCCGCCGACCGGATCCGGATCGAGTCCGGCTCCGAGGCGCCCATCGAGATCGCCGCGCCCTACGACGCGCTCGAACCGGTGCTGAGCACCCGGATCGGGTTTCCGCTGCCGCTCGAGTCACTGCGCTACTGGCTTCTCGGGGTTCCGGCGCCCGGGATCGCCGTGGAGGCGACCGGCGCGGACGGCTTCGAGCAGTCCGGCTGGCGCATCGCCGCGCGCGCGTTCGGCGCGGTGGCCGGTGCGCCGGGGCCGCTGCCCGGCCAGATCGAGATGACGCGCGGGACGACCCGGATCCGGGTGCTCGTCGATCGCTGGCGGGCGGGCACCCCGTGAGCGCGGCCCCGTGGCCGGCGCCGGCCAAGCTCAACCTGTTCCTGCACGTGACGGGCCGCCGTGCCGATGGCTACCACGAGCTCGAGACGCTGTTCCAGGTCATCGACTGGACCGACGAGCTCGCGATCGAGCCCCGGGCGGACGGGCGGATCGAGCGCGTGGGCGGGGCGCCGGGCGTTCCGGCGGACGAGGACCTGGTGGTGCGGGCGGCCCGGCTCCTGCGCGAGCGGGTGGGGCGGCCCGAGCTCGGTGCCAGGCTCGCCGTGACCAAGCGGATCCCGCTCGGCGCCGGTCTCGGCGGCGGCAGCTCGGATGCCGCGACGACCCTCGTCGCGCTCAACGCCCTGTGGGGCCTCGGGTTATCGACCGATGAGCTCGCCGCCCTCGGGCTCGCGCTCGGCGCCGACGTGCCGGTCTTCGTGCGCGGCGCGAATGCCATCGCGCGTGGGGTCGGCGAAGTCCTTGAGCCCGTCGTGTTGCCGGAACGGGCCTTCGCGGTCGTCTTTCCGGGAGTTCCGGTGGCGACCCGGGAAGCATTCCAGGCGCCTGAATTGACAAGAAATTCCCTACCGATCACAATATCCGGCTTCCCGTTGTCCGGTGCTGCCGGCACGGCGCTGCCGGGCCGGAACGATCTGGAGCCCGTGGTCGCCGCCCGTCATCCCGCCGTCCGCCGCGCCCTCGACTGGCTCGGCGCCCGCGGCGCGGCGCGCATGACCGGATCGGGAGCCTGCGTGTTCGCGGCGTTCGACGACCGCGCGCACGCGGCGGCGGCGCTGGCGGACCTGCCGGCGGGCTGGATTGGTTTTGCGGCCGTGGGGCTCCCGGCCTCGCCCCTGCTCGCGCGACTCGCGGCGGAGCGGGGGACGGGGAGCCCGGCGGACCGGCGCTAGGGTTGCCGTTGGGGCGTAGCCAAGTGGTACGGCAGCGGGTTTTGATCCCGCCATGCGAAGGTTCGAATCCTTCCGCCCCAGCCACTTCGACGGCGCCTTCGGGTGAAATGTTCTCGGGGAGCACGCAGTGTCAGAGACTCAGATGGCCGTGTTCGCGGGCAGCGCCAATCCCACGCTCGCCCAGGATATCTCCCGTCACCTGAAGCTGCCGCTCGGGCGTGCCCACGTCGGTCGCTTCAGCGACGGCGAGGTCACCTTCGAGCTGATGGAGAACGTGCGCGGCAAGGACGTGTTCATCGTCCAGCCGACCTGCCCGCCGGCGAACGACCACCTGATGGAACTGCTGGTGATGGCCGATGCCTGCAAGCGCGCCAGCGCCGGGCGCATCACGGCCGTGATCCCGTACTTCGGCTACGCCCGCCAGGATCGCCGGCCGCGCGCCACGCGCGTGGCGATCACCGCGAAGCTGGTCGCGAACATGATCGCCGGCGCCGGCGTCAACCGCGTGCTGACGGTCGACCTGCACGCGGACCAGATCCAGGGTTTCTTCGACATCCCAGTCGACAACGTCTACGCCTCGCCCGTGCTGCTTGGCGATGCGTGGAAGCAGACCTACGACAACATGATCGTCGTGTCCCCGGACGTCGGCGGCGTGGTGCGGGCCCGTGCGCTCGCCAAGCGCCTCGACGACGCGGACCTCGCGATCATCGACAAGCGGCGGCCGCGCCCGAACGAGTCGAAGGTGATGAACATCATCGGCGACGTCGAGGGCAAGGCCTGCGTGCTCGTCGACGACATGGTCGATACGGCCGGCACGCTCTGCCAGGCCGCGCAGGCGCTCAAGGAAGAGGGCGCGACGCGCGTCGTCGCCTACATCACGCACGCGGTGCTGTCGGGTCCGGCGATCGACCGGATCCAGGCCTCCGTCATGGACGAACTCGTGGTCACCGACACGATTCCGCTCGGCAAGGCCGCAGCGGCGTGCCCGAAGATCCGCCAGCTGTCCGTCGCCGGGCTGCTCGCCGAGACGATGCGTCGCATCCGCGACGAGGAGTCGGTCAGCTCGCTGTACATCGATTGATTTTTTGCCTCGCGGCGCGGTGTCGCGGGGCGCTAGCAGAGCCGGGATGTTCTTGGTCGCGGGACGCCCGGTCTCTTTCTGAAGGAGATGATGATGAAGACCTCTTTTGAACTGATCGCGGAGTTCCGCAATGACCAGGGGAAGGGTGCGAGCCGCCGCCTGCGTCACGCTGGACGCGTTCCGGCGATCCTCTATGGCGGCAAGCGCGATCCGCGCGCCCTGTCGCTCGACCACAACAAGCTGCAGCTGGCGCTCGAGAACGAGAAGTTCTACTCGTCGATCATGCAGCTGAAGGTGGGCGACCAGACGCAGGCCGCGCTGCTGCGCGACGTGCAGCGTCACCCGTGGAAGAACCAGATCGTCCACGTCGACCTGCAGCGCGTCTATGAGGACGAGAAGATCCGCCTGTCGGTCCCGCTGCACTTCGTCGGCGAAGCGGCGGCGCCGGGCATCAAGACTTCGGGCGGCATGATGTCGCACCTGAAGAACGAGCTCGTGGTCGAGTGCCTGCCGAAGGACCTGCCGGAGTTCCTGACGGTCGACGTGTCGGGCCTGAACCTCAACGACTCGCTGCACCTGTCCGACATCAAGCTGCCCGCGGGCGTGCTGTCGGTCGAGGCGGAGGCCGGCAAGAACCCGGTCGTCGTCGCGGTGCACGCGCTGCGTGCCGAGGAAGCCGAGGTCCCGGTGGCGGCTGTGGCCGAGGCGGCTGCGGCGCCTGCGGCGGCTGCCGACAAGAAGGGCGACGCGAAGAAGGAAGAGCCGAAGAAGGACGCCAAGAAGTAAGGCGTCCCGCGCTGCCGCCGCCGGACCCGCGCCCGTGTCGGGGCGGGGCCCGGCGGCCGGCGGCGGTGACGCGTCACGCTCATGGCGGGCCTCTCGCTCAAGCTCATCGTCGGCCTCGGCAATCCGGGGCCAGAACACGCGGACACCCGGCACAACGCCGGGTTCTGGTGCGTGGACCGGCTCGCGGCGAAGGCCGGCGGTTCGCTGCGCCCGCACGCGCGCTACCACGGTGACGTCGGCCGCATCGTGCTCTCCGAGCGGGAGGTGTGGCTGCTGAAGCCGACAACCTACATGAACCGCAGCGGCCAGTCGGTCCGGGCGCTGACGGAATACCTGCGCATCGCCCCGGGCGAGACGCTGGTGGTGCACGACGAACTCGACCTGCCGGTCGGCGCGACTCGCCTGAAGCAGGGTGGGGGTTCGGGCGGTCACAACGGACTCAAGGACATCATCACCCAGCTCGGCGACGGGTTCTGGCGGCTGCGGCTCGGCATCGGCCATCCCGCGGCGCGCGGCGAGGTCATCGACTACGTGCTCAAGCGCGCCCCGGCATCCGAGCAGATGCTGCTCGACGACGCGGTCGATGCGGCGGCGGCGGCGATTCCGCGGATCCTCGTCGACGGCGCGGAAAAGGTCATGAACGGGCTGCACCGGCGGACGCCGGCGGCCAGGGAGCAATAGTGGGAATCAAGTGTGGCATCGTCGGCCTGCCCAACGTCGGCAAGTCGACCCTCTTCAACGCGCTGACGCGCGCGCAGATTCCTGCGGAGAACTACCCGTTCTGCACGATCGATCCGAACGTCGGCGTCGTGCCGATGCCGGACCCGCGACTGCAGGCGCTGTGCACGATCGCGAACTCCGAGCGGATCCTGCCGACCACGGTCGAGTTCGTCGACATCGCCGGCATCGTCAAGGGCGCCGCCGAAGGCGAGGGCCTCGGCAACAAGTTCCTCGCCCACATCCGCGAGGTCGACGCGATCACGCACGTGGTGCGCTGCTTCGAGGATCCGGACGTCATCCACGTCGCCGGCGGCGTCAACCCGCTCGCGGACATCGAGACGATCAACACCGAACTCGCGCTTGCCGACCTCGATACGGCCGAAAAGGGCCTCGCGCGGGCCGAGAAGGCAGCCAAGGCCCAGGACAAGGATGCGATCCGGGCCCGCGACATCATCCGCCGGGTCCGCGACGCGCTGAATGAAGGCACCCCCGCGCGCGCCGTCCGCCTCGATGACCAGGAGCGCGTGATCGTCCGCGAACTCCAGCTCCTGACGATGAAGCCCGTCCTTTATGTCGCGAACGTCGACGAATCGGGTTTCCACGACAATCCGCTGCTGGCGACGGTCGAGGCGCTCGCGGCCACCGAGGGGGCCCAGGTGGTCGCCGTCTGTGCGGCCATTGAGTCCGAGATCGCGCAGCTCGAGGATGCCGACCGGACCGAGTTCCTGACGGAACTCGGGCTCGACGAGCCCGGTCTCAACCGGGTGATCCGCGCCGCCTACACGCTCCTCGGCCTGCAGACCTACTTCACGGTGGGTCCGAAGGAGACCCGTGCGTGGACGGTCAAGCGCGGCGCCACCGCCCCCCAGGCGGCCGGCGTGATCCACACCGACTTCGAGCGCGGGTTCATCCGCGCCGAGGTCATCGGCTACGACGACTACATCGCATTCAAGGGCGAGGGCGGGGCCCGCGAGGCGGGCAAGATGCGCCTCGAGGGCAAGGAATACCTGGTCCGAGAAGGCGATGTCATGCACTTTAGGTTCAACGTCTGACGCGGCCGGGCGCTATGCTCTGCGCGCCTGTTCGCCACGATCGATGCGAGGAATGCCAGTGAAGAATGCATCCCCGGTCCGCCTTGCGGTGGTCCTCTGCGCCTTGGTGCTCGCGGCCTGTGGCGGTGGCAGCACAGGCGCGTCCACCGCCGTCGGCGTCGGTATCGGCGTCTCGCTGACCTCGCCGACGGCGACCACGCTGGTCGCCGAGGGCGCGACGGCCGAGATCGACGCGACGGTGTCCAACGACCCCGCCAACAAGGGCGTGACCTGGACGCTGGTCGGCGACGGCACGCTGCAGAGCTCCGACACGGGCAAGGCCATCTACCTCGCGCCGACCGGCGTCACCGGGTCCGTGTTCGCCACGCTGACCGCGACGTCGATCTCCGATACGACCAAGGCGTCCGCGGTGACGCTCACCGTGAACGGCACGCCGGTCATTCCGGCCCCGGTCCTGTTCCCGGCCAACCAGAACGTCCTCTACGTCACCTACATCAACCTCGCGGGCGGCACGGCCCCGTACACCTGGACCGTCAGCAACGGCACGTTGCCGGCGGGCCTCGCGCTCAACGGCAGCACGACCGCGCAGATCGCCATTTCCGGCACGCCGACGGCGATCGGCACCTCGACCTTCACGCTGACCGCGACCGACAGCGCGTCCCCGACGCGCACCGCATCGGCCACGCTGACCCTGGTCGTCAACCCCCAGACCGCCTGCCTGCTCAACGGCCGCTTCGCCTACCTGTTCACGGGCTTCAAGTCGGGCAAGCCCGTGGTCCGCGCCGGCAGCTTCACCGTCGCCGGCGACGGCACGGTGAGCGGCATCGAGGACTACAAGGACGCGACGACCGGGCACGCCGCCACGGTGGTCACCTCCGGGGTCTGCACGACGCTGACGCAGAACCGCGGCACGCTGCAGCTGACGAGCTCCGCCGGCGTCGAGCAGTACGACTACGGCGTGGTCAGCTCGCTGAAGGCCGGCCAGATGCAGGAGAACGACGGCACGGGCGTGGTCGGTTCCGCGCCGTTCTCCCAGCAGGACGCGACGGCGTTCACCGGCGCGGCCGTCGCGGGCGACTATGTCCTCGGCCTGCTCGGCAACGGTCCGACCGACGCCCGGCTCGGTGTCACCGGCCGCTTCACGCTGTCCGCGGGCGGCGTGCTGAGCGCCGGCCTCGGCGACGACAACGAGGCGACGCCGGTCGCCGGCGGGACCCTGGCCGGAACGCTGGGCGCGCCGGATGCCAACGGCCGCGGCAGCGGCACGCTGACGCTCGGCACGCTGTCGCTGCCGGTCGCGTACTACGTACTCGATGCGAGCCATGCGTACGTCGTCAGCGCCGATTCGAGCACCGCGACGACCCGCGTCGCCGGTCGCATGCATCGCCAGACCGGCGCCGGCACCCTGGATGCGACCACGTTCACCCAGCCGGCGATCCTCAGCCTGTGGGGCTCCTCGCTGACCAACGGCGTGCCGGTGGCGACGATGGCCGTGGGTCGCCTGTCCGCGTCGGCGGCGACCGGGGGCACTGGCACCGTCAACGTAGCGCTCGACACCACCGATCGTTCGACGACCCTCGTCAGCACGACCTACACGGCGATGCCGTACACGGTCGATGCGACCGGCCGCGGCACGCTCGCGGTCACGAGCGCCTCGGGTACCCGCCAGTTCGTGCTCTACGCGGACGGCGTGGGCGGCGGGTTCGTGCTCGAGCCCTCGAGCCTCGCCAGCAACTTCGGCATCCTCGAGCAGCAGGTGGGCACGCCGTTCACGACGTTCCCGACGGCCTACTACGTGGGTGGGACGCTCTACGCCGGTTCCACGTCGCCGATCACGCTCGCGCCGCAGCTGCTGTTCCAGAGCGGCACCATCGGTGGCAACCTGACCGGCAGCTACGCGATCGACCCGAACACCGGACGCATGGTCGCGGCGGTCACGCGCAACCTGTTCGGCGGCACGGACCTCGTGATCTACGCGGTGTCGACGGACAAGCTCGTGATCCTCGGGGACGGCGTCAACGCGATCAATTCCCAGCTCGCCTGGGTCCAGCACTTCTGACGCTCGCTGGCGGCGCGCCCCGAGGGCGCGCCGCCACGACGCCCGGCCAGGTCGCTCCGCCGGTTGGTGGGCGGGATTCATCACCGCGGGGCCGCGGGTTCGCTTCCCGCTCCAGCCACCACTTCGGCCCGGTACCGACGCCGCCCGCACTATCTCTTAGACAGACGCGGCGCTCTTGGCTAGACTGCGCGCCCGCCTCGCGGGGCGGATTCGCGGCGTCGTCGACCGGGTTATGACCGGTCAGGCCCACCCTGGTACAGGGCGGCCGGGGCACCAACGAATTCAATTGGCTAGGTAGCTCAGCCGGTTAGAGCACGGGATTCATAACCCCGGGGTCGGGGGTTCGATTCCCCCCCTAGCCACCAGTTTTTCGCGGCCGCCCGAGCAGCGCCGCCACGCCGATGGCCTCAAGAGGGATTCCTTGGCGACCCCACCGACGTCCCCAGCCGATCCCGGGCGCGCCCCCGTCACGACCGTGTCGGTCGAGCGCTGGACGGCCGGACGGCTCGAGCGCGTGCCCGACGAGGTCGCGGAAGAGCGCCCGGTCCAGTTCCGGTACCAGGGCGTCAACCACGTCGTGATGCTCGCGACGCCGGCCGACCTCGAGGACCTCGCGGTCGGCTTCACGCTCAGCGAGGAGATCGTGGGCTCGCCCGGCGAGATCCGCTCGGTCGCCGTGACCGGCGTCGAGGACGCCCTCATCGTCGATCTCGACATCGCCCCGCAGCGCTTCTCGGCGCTGCTCAATCGCCACCGCAACCTGACCGGGCGCACCGGCTGCGGCATGTGTGGCGCCGAGTCGCTGGCCGACGCGATCCGCGCCCCCGCGGCGCTCGGCGCCGGCCTGCGCGTGTCGGCGAGCGAACTGCACGCCGCGCTGGCCGCGCTCGGTGCCGGCCAGGCGCTCAACGCGCGCACGGGCAGCATCCATGCCGCGGCGTGGGTGGTGCCCGGCCAGGGGCTCGTGCGCGTGCGCGAGGACGTCGGCCGGCACAACGCGCTCGACAAGCTGATCGGCTCGCTGGTGCGCTCCGGGGACGACCTCGGCGCCGGCTATGCGCTGGTCACGAGCCGCGCGAGCTACGAGATCGTGCAGAAGGCGGCGACGGTCGGCATCGCCGCGGTCGTCGCGGTCTCGGCGCCGACCGCGTTCGCGATCCGCTCGGCGGAGCGGTTCGGCGTCACGCTCGTGGGATTCGCGCGACCCGGGCGGCACGTCGTCTACGCGCATGGCGAGCGGCTCGCCCCCTGAACGCCGCGGCGCGCCGGACCGAGGCCGGCTCGGCGGGCCCGGCGCCACGCACCACCGGAGACAGACGATGAGCGAGATCCAGACCCGCCTCGACCCCGCCGCGCTCGCGCAGCTCTACGGCGAGGCGCGGACGTTCAGCCACTGGCTGCCGCGGCCCGTCGCGCCGGCGCTGTTGCAGGAGCTGTACTCGCTCGTGAAGTTCGGGCCGACGTCCGCCAACTGCCAGCCGGGCCGGTTCTGGTTCGTCGCGACCCCCGCCGGCAAGGAGCGGCTGAGGCCCGCGCTCGCCGAGGGCAATGTCGAGAAGACGATGGCGGCACCGGTGACGGTGATCGTCGCGTACGACACGCGCTTTCACGACCTGCTGCCGAAGACCTTTCCGCACGTCGACGCGCGCAGCTGGTTCGAGGGCAACGCCGAGCTGATCGAGTCGACGGCGCGACGCAACAGCAGCCTGCAGGGCGGCTACCTGATGATCGCGGCGCGTGCGCTCGGGCTCGACTGCGGCCCGATGTCGGGGTTCGATGCCGGGCTGCTCGACCGGACGTTCTTCCCGGACGGCCGGTATCGCAGCAACTTCCTCTGCAACCTCGGCTACGGCGACCGCAGTCACCTGCACGGGCGCAGCCCGCGGCTCGACTTCGCCGAGGCCTGCCGGGTCGTCTGAGGAAGGTGATCCGGGCGGCGCCACGCGCCGCCCCGAGGATCAGGCCCGGCCGCGCGATGCGGCCTGGAACGTCACCCACACGCGCCGTTCGAAGTCGAACAGCTTGCACTCGCGCACGGTGCGCCAGTACGTGCGCATCGACAGCTCGATGACCGGGATGTCCGGCACGAGGCGGGCGAGTTCGGCCTGCGCGGCCTTCAATCGATAGAGCGGGATGCGCGCGTCGAGATGGTGCGCGGCGTGCTCCATGATGTTGTGCAGCAGGATGTTCCAGTACGGGCGGATCTTGTAGCGCACGGTGCCGTGCAGGATGCCCTGCGCCTTCAGCCAGCTGCTCTTGTCGGCGTACCAGACGACGTCCGGGTGCGTGTGGTGCAGGTAGACGACGAAGCCGATGGTCCAGGTCCAGACCAGGAACGGCGCCACGAAGCCGACGATGATGGCAAGCGTGGTCGCGCCGATGCCGGCGGGCGAGTAGATCGCGAGCCCCGCGACCCACAGCGCCGCGAACACGGTCACCAGCGTCGAATCCCACTTGAACTCGGCACGCTTGCCCGGTGCGTGCGCCTTGCCGGGGAAGTAGAGCTTCTTCCACCAGATCTCGATGAGGTAGTACGGCAGCGGTCCGAAGGCGCTGCGATAGACGCGCTCCAGCAGCCGGCGCGCGGGCGACAGCGCCGCGAACTCGGACGGATCGAGCGGCTCCCAGACGAAATCGCGGCCCTTCAGGTTGTTGAACCCGTGGTGCACCACGTTGTGACCGACGCGCCACAGCGAGTACGGCGTCAGCGAGGGCAGGAACGCGATCCAGCCGAGGATCTTGTTGAGCAGGTCGTGGTCGGTCAGGCTGCCGTGGCAGGCGTCGTGGCCGATGATGAACAGGCGCACGATCGCGGTCGTGGCAAGCACGCCGCCGAGCAGCTGCAGGGCGAGCGAGCCGCTGCGTGCGACGAGCCATTCGGCGACGCCGAACAGCGCGATGTCGGCGACGAGCAGCACGAACGCGAGCGCGGTCGAGCGGCGATAGTACGCCGACAGCACTTCGCGCAGCCGCGGGATGCTGTACGCGGCGGCGGGGGTCGCCGGGGGCGTTTCGGGCAGGTCGGTCGGGACTGCGGACATCGGCACGCTCGGAGGTCGGGCCGGGGCCCGGGCGGGCGGCATTATGCCGTGACCGCGCCCGCCCGCCCAGTCGGCATAATGACGCCGCCCTGGACCCCCTCCCGGAGAACCCGATGTACACCCTGTACTACATGCCCGGCGCGGCGAGCCTCGTCGTCCACTGGCTCCTGCTGGAAATCGGCGCCCCGCACGAGCTGCGCCTCGTCGATGGCGCCGCGGGGCAGCAGAAGTCCCCGGAATACCTGAAGTTGAACCCGAACGGGGTCGTGCCCGTGATGCTCGTCGAAGGCCGGCCGGTGTACGAGGCGGCCGCCCTCGCGCTGCTGCTCGCCGAACGGCACCCGGCGGCGCGCCTCGCACCGGCCGTCGGCACGCTGGCCCGTGTCCAGTACCTGCAGTGGATGCTGCACCTCGCCAACACGCTGCAGCCGGCCTATCGCGCCTGGTTCTACCCGGACGAGCCGGCCGGGGCGGACGCCATCCTGGCGGTCCAGGACCGGGCACGGATCCGGATCGAGGCGGCCTGGGACCGGATCGATGCGCACCTCGCGGCCCACGGCCCGTGGCTGGCGGGGGACGGCCCCAGCGCGGTCGATTTCCACGCCGGGATGCTGGCCCGCTGGTCGCGCGCCATGCCGCGCCCGGCGACGGAATGGCCGGCGGTGGCGCGCTTCGTCGCGGCGCTCAAGGCTCGGCCCTCCTTCGCGGAGCTCAACCGCCGCGAAGGGCTGACGGATTGGCTCTGACGACCGAGCTCGTCACGCCGCGGCTCGTCCTGCGGCCGCCCAGGGCCGAGGACTTCGAGGCCTGGGTGGCCTTCGCCGCGGACGCCGAGACGACCCGCCATCTCGGCGGTGCGCAGCCGCGCGCGGTCTCGTGGCGGGCGTTCTGCCTGATGGCGGGCGCCTGGGGGCTCTACGGCTTCGGGATGTTCTCGGTGCTCGAGCGCGCCACCGGTCGCTGGATCGGGCGGGTCGGGCCCTGGCGGCCCGAGGGCTGGCCCGGCAACGAGATCGGCTGGGGGCTCCACCGCGAGGTCTGGGGACGCGGCCTCGCGGCCGAGGCGGCGATCGCCGCGACCGACTGGGCCCTCGACGCGCTCGGCTGGGACGACTTCATCCACTGCATCGATCCGGCCAACGTCCGCTCGATCGCGCTGGCCAGGCGACTCGGGTCGCACCGGCTGGGGCGGGCGACGCTGCCGGCGCCCGTCGGCCACGACGTCGACCTCTACGGGCAGACCGCGGCCGCGTGGCGTGCCGCCGAGCCTCAGCGCCGGGGCGGCTTGCCGAGGTAGAGCCGAAGCGTCAGCCGCTGCACGAGGTTGCCGTACGGCGGGCGGAACAGTCCGACCGGGAAGAAACGGTGGCGGCGGAAGACGGCCTTGGCGTGGGACAGCTCCCGGAAGCCCTCCTCGCCATGGTACGAGCCGCTGCCGGACTGGCCGGAACCGCCGAAGGGCAGGTCGTGGTTGAACACGTGCCAACCCCAGTCGCCGACCGTGACGCCGCCCGAGTGGGTGCGCCTGAGCAACCGGTCGAGCTCGGCGCCCGCGAAGCCGAACGGGTAGAGCGCGAGCGGTCGTGGGTGCGCGGCGACGTAGGCGAGGGCGGCGTCCACCGAGTCATAGCCGAGGACCGGCAGGATCGGCCCGAACAGTTCCTCGCGCGCGATGCGCATCGACGGAGTCACGCCGGTGATGACGTGCAGCGGCAGGCGGCGGTCGTCGCCGACCGTGCCGGCGACGAGCACGCGGGCACCCTGCGCGCGGGCGTCCTCGATCAGCGCGAGCTGGCGGGCGTGGTGCCGCTCGTTGACGATCCCGGTGTAGTCGGGGTTGCCCGCAGTGGTGGGGACCAGGCGCCGGAATGCCGCGACCACCGCCTCCGCGAACGCGTCCACCTCGGCGCCGGGGACGAGCGCGTAGTCCGGCGACACGCAGATCTGCCCGCAATTGAATGCCTTGCCGTGCGCGATCGAGGCGGCTGCCGCGGCGAGGTCGGCTCCGGGCGCGACGATCGCCGGGCTCTTGCCGCCGAGCTCGAGCGTCACCGGGGTCAGGTGATCGGCTGCCGCGTGCAGCACCGCCGGCGCGATCGCCGGCGCGCCGGTGAAGACGAGGTGGTCGAACGGCGTCGCCGCGAACGCGCGACCGGCCTCGATGGCGCCGCCGATCACGGCGACTTCATCTTCTGCGAAGCACTCGGCGAGCATCGTCCTGACTGCGGCGGTCGTGCGCGGCGTCGCCTCGGACATCTTGATCATCGCGCGGTTGCCGGCGGCGAGCGCCGTCACGAGTGGCCCGAGCGCGAGGTACACCGGGAAGTTCCAGGGCGAGATGATGCCGACCACGCCCTTGGGCTGGTACATCACGAACGCGCTGTTGGTCGCGAACAGGAGCTCGGTGCGCCGGCGGCGCGAGCGCATCCAGCGGCCGAGGTGGCCGAGCGCATGGTTGATCTCGAGCACGGGCCCGAGCACGTCGGCCATCTTCGACTCGAATGGGGAGCGGCCGCCGAAGTCGGCGCCCATCGCGTCCGCGAGCGTGTCCTGGTGGCGCCTCAGCGCCGCTCGCAGCGCCTTCAGCCGGCGGCGCCGGGACGCCGCGTCCGGGTAGGGGTCCGCCGCGAATGCTGCGCTCTGCAGCGCGTGGATCGAGGCGATGCGGGCGATTTCGCCCGCGTCTGCGCCGCCCGACGCGGCGCTCACGCGGTCTGCCCGTCGCGGCCGCGCCGGAACGCGAAGTAGGCCACCAGCGCGATCGCGATCGACACCATGCTGGCCCAGAATTCCTCGACGTGGGATGGCGTGATCGCCATCGCGACGAGCACGGCCAGCATGCCGGCGAGCGCGACGTAGCTCAGCCACGGGAACAGCCACATCGGCAGCACCGGCGGCGGCGCGCCGGCCTTCTCGCGGCGGTTGCGCACGACGATCTGCGAGACGACGATCGCCGCGTAGATCACGACGATCAGGGCGCCCGAGGCATTGGTCAGGAACGCGTACACGTACGCCGGCAGCAGGTAGTTGGCGATGAGGCCGGCGAAGCCGGCGACACTTGCCAGCAGCACCGAGCGGGCCGGCACGTGCTGCTTCGTCGTCTTGACGAGGGCGTGCGGCGCATCACCCTTCTCGGCGAGCACGAACAGCACGCGCGAGGCGACGTAGAACGATGAGTTCAGGCACGACAGCACGGCGGTCAGGATGATGAAGTCCATGATGCTCGACGCGCCGTCGATGTGCAGCGTCTCGAGCGCCATCGTGAACGGCGAGTGGCCGGGCTTGACGTCCGTCCATGCCAGCAGGCTGCAGACCACGAAGATCGAGCCGACGTAGAAGATCAGGATGCGGCTGATGATGGTCGAGGTCATCTTGGCGACCTGCTTGGCCGGCTCCTCGGATTCGGCTGCCGCGATGGTCACGACCTCGGCGCCCATCATCGAGAAGACCACGGTCGTCACGGCCGCGAGCACCGCGAACCAGCCCTTCGGCGCGAAACCGCCATGGGCGTACAGGTTCGCGAAGGTGGGGCCGGTGTCGGAGTGGAAGCCGAACGCGTGCGCGCCGCCGATCAGGATGAACGAGATGATTGCGGCGACCTTGATCGAGGCGAACCAGAACTCGAACTCGCCGTAGGTGCGCGCCGGCATCAGGTTGACGGCGGTCATCACCACCATGAGCCCGAGGCCGGTGGCGAGCGGGTTCAGCATCGAATAGTGGTCGTGGATGATGTTCGCGCCGGCGATGGCCTCGACCGGGATCACGATGATCCAGAAGTACCAGTACAGCCAGCCGACCGAGAAGCCCGCCCAGTTGCCGAGGCCGGCGCGGGCGAACTCCGTGAACGAGCGCACCTGCGGCATTTCGACGGCCATCTCGCCAAGCGCCCGCATGATCAGCAGCACCAGCGTCCCGGTCAGCGCATAGCTGACCAGGATCGCCGGTCCCGCCGCCGCGATCGCCACGCTGCTGCCGACGAACAGGCCTGCGCCGATGATGCCGCCGATGGTGATCATCGTGACGTGGCGGGGCCGGAGGGATCGGCTGAGCGAGTGGTCGTCTGCGGGGGCGGCGGTGACGGTCATGGTCGGTCGGCTCCGGGCGCCGGATGGCGCGGCGTCGAGGTTACACAATCGCCGTGCCCGCCGGCACCCGGTCTTGAAGTATCGTGGGGTGGCGCGAGGTTCCGGGCCCCACGCCGCCGGGCACGGGCGGCCCGGCCCCGCCCAGGGAGGTAGTTGTGGACTCGACCATGGATCCGGCATTCGACGACATCGCCGCCGCCGCGCGGCGGATCGAGCCGTACGTGCGGCGGACGCCGCTGCTCGTCGCGCCGGAACTGTCGCAGCGCCTCGGCGCGGCGGCGGAGTTCAAATGCGAAAATCTGCAGGCGATCGGTGCCTTCAAGGCGCGCGGCGCCTGCAACGCGGTGTTCGCCCTCGACGATGCGCACGCCTCGCGCGGGGTCGCGACCCACTCCTCGGGCAACCATGCCGCGGCGCTGGCGCGGGCGGCGCGCCTGCGCGGCATTCCCGCCTACATCGTGATGCCCGAGGGCGCCCCGCGCATCAAGCGCGCCGCGGTCGAGGGCTGGGGCGGTCGCGTCCAGGAATGCGCGGCGACGCTCGCGGCCCGGGAGTCCGCTGCCGCCGCGCTCGTGGCGCGCACCGGCGCGACGCTGGTCCACCCCTACGACGATCCGTGGGTGATCGCCGGGCAGGGCACGGCGATGCTCGAGCTCGCCGGGCAGACCGCGGCGCCGGATGCCGTGCTGGTGCCGGTCGGTGGCGGCGGGCTGCTCGCCGGTACCGCCATCGCCTGCCGGCGGCTCTGGCCGCGAACCCGTGTCATCGGCGTGGAGCCCGCGGGCTCCGACGACGCGGCGCGCTCGTTCGCGAGCGGCGTGCTGCAGGGTGCCGGGACGCCGCACACGATCGCGGACGGCCTGCGCGGCGCGCTCTCGGCGCGGACGCTGCGCATCGCGAAGGCGTCGGTTGACGAGATCGTCACGGTGTCCGAGGACGCGATCGTCGCGGCGATGCGCCTGATGTTCGAGGGGCTGAAGGTCGTCGTCGAGCCCTCCGGTGCGGTCCCGGTCGCGGGGCTGCTGGAAGGTCGCGTGCGGGGCGCGCGCTTTGCCGTCATCCTCTCCGGCGGCAACGTGGACCTCGACCACCTGCCCTGGATCAGGGGGGCTGGTGCCGATTAGGTAGTCGGCGCAGGCCCTTAGGCACAAGGGGAACGCGCGCTTCGCCATTGCCGGCGTACGCTGATGGGGCAGTCCCCAGGAGGGTGCCCGATGTTCACCATGAAGCACATCCTTGTCGCGCTCGCCGACACCGCGGCCAAGTCGGCACCGGCCGTCGCCCGCGCGGCGGAGATCGCCGCCCGGACCCAGGCGCGCGTGACGCTGTTCCACAGCCTGTACAGTCCGTACCTCGCCGGCGAGCAGTTCTACAGTCCGGTCGAGCTGCAGCGCGACATCGAGGCCGCCGTCCACGCCCGCAAGCTCGCCCTCGAGAAGCTCGCGCGACCGCTCGCGGACGCCGGCATCGACGTGCACGTGCGCTGCCGCTGGGACTATCCCATCCACGAGAGCATCGTGCGCGAGGCGATGCGCGAGAAGGTCGACCTCGTGATCGTCGGCAGCCATCGTCATGGCGTCGCGGCGCGGCTCGTGCTCAGCAACACCGACTGGCAGCTGATCCGCGTCTGCCCGTGTCCCGTGCTGCTCGTGAAGACGACGCGCCGCTGGGAGCGTCCGCGCGTACTCGTGTCGGTGGATCCGCTGCATTCGCATGCCAAGCCCGCCGCGCTCGATGCCCGGCTGCTGGCGGCGGGCGCCGGCGTCGCGCAGGTGTTCTCCGGCAAGCTGCATGCCGCGCATTTCTATTCGCTCGGCACGCCGATGTCGACCGGCTTCATGATCGAGCCCCTGCCGCTGCCGGTCGAGATCGCGGAGCAGCACGCGGCCGATGTCGGTCGTGCGTTCGAGGCGCTGGTGGCGGGCTACGACCTCGGCGCGAAGCGCAGGCACCTGCGGACCGGGTTGCCGGTCGACGAGCTGCCGGAACTCGCCGAGGAGCTCGATGCGCACGTGGTCGTCATGGGTGCCGTATCGCGCAGTGGCCTGAAGCGGCTGTTCATCGGCCATACGGCCGAGCGCGTACTCGACCGCCTGAAGAGCGACGTGCTGATCGTTAAGCCGGAGGGTTTCCGCACGCCCGTGCCGCGGCGCGCCGAGAACCGGCCGGTGGTGCTGCCGCCGCTGTAGCGCCGGCGCCGCCCGGGGCGCCCGTCAGTGCCTGACCGGCGCGTCCGCGTCCTCGTCGTCCGCGAATTCCTGGTCCTCGGCGGCGAGTTCCTCGATCGGATCGCGCCAGCCGAGCTCCGCGCCATCCGCGGACAGCGTGTATTCGCGTTCCGCGCTGTCCGGGTCGTCCGCGGGACCGATCGCATCCTCCGGCGCTGCGGTCGGCTCCAGCGGCATCGCGAACCACTCCGCAAGGTCGACCTCGTCGACGTCACCGTCGAAGTCCTGGATCTCGATGCAGTCGCCGGTCGCGTCGAATGCCACGACCTGGAACATCTGGCCCTTGTCGCGGTGGGCGTACCACTGGCCTATTTCGGGCATCAGTCGAGTGGTCAAGATTGCCCCCTCGTGTCGGATCTCGGTGCGGGACCCATGCTACGTCCGCTCGTCGCTGGCGGCGAGGGGGGAAAGTGCGCAGCCGCGCGGCGACCGCTCCGCGTCGGTGCAGCACGATCGGTCACGCACAGCGACGGTGCGTGCGTTGCGGCCTGCGCCACGACGGATCAGCCACTTAGGCCGGGTTGGAGCCGCCGTGGCGCCCGGCACGATCCCTGCATTGCTTTACCCCGGGGAAACAAACAACCAGCCTCAGGGGACCCGACATGACCGTGATCCGCTCGACTGCCTGTATCGGCGCCCTCGCCCTGTTCGCCGCCGCTGCGGCGCATGCCGAGGATGCGCCCGCGGCGGCGCCCGCCGACGCATCTCCGTTCGCCTATTCAGGCTACGTGGACGCGTCCTATACGAACCTGTCGGGGCTCGGCGTGTTCACGAGCGGCGCCGCGGATCGGGTCTTCGATACGAAGAAGAGCGGGTTTGCGCTGCAGCAGGCGGCGATCAATGTCGGCTACCAGCCGAAGACCGGCTTCGGGGCGTTCCTCAATCTCACGGCGGGCAACGATGCAGACGTGATCTCGCCGTACTCGATCTACGGCAAGAGCCACAAGTTCGACGTCACGCAGGCTTACGTGCAGTACGCCACCGGCAGCCTGACGGTGATCGCCGGCAAGTACGTGACGCTGGCGGGTGCCGAGGTGATCGCCTCGCCGTCGAATCCGAACTTCTCGCGATCGATCCTGTTCGGCTTCGCGATCCCGTTCACGCACACCGGCCTGCGTGCGACCTATGCCGCGTCCGATACGGTCAACCTCATCGTCGGGGTCAACAACGGCTGGGACGACCTCAAGGACACGAACACGTCCAAGACGCTCGAGGTGGGCGCGACCTACGCGCCGACCAAGACGTTCTCGCTCGCCGCCTCCGGCTATTTCGGCAAGGAGCGCATCGGATACATGACGGACCAGGGGCCGGAAGGCCAGCGTTCACTTCTGGACATCGTCGCGACGTGGAACGCGACCGACGCTCTGACCGTGATCCTGAACTACGACTGGGGCCAGCAGAAGGACGTCACCGACGGCGTGTCCACGCCGTTCGATGCGAAGTGGAGCGGCCTCGCGGGCTACCTGAACTACACGATCAGCGACAAGTGGAAGGCGTCGCTGCGCGCCGAATACCTCGACGACACGGACGGCTACCGCACCGGCGTCGCGCAGAAGTGGAAGGAGGTCACGGCCACCCTGGCGTACCTGCCGTGCAAGCCGCTGGAGCTGCGCCTGGAAGGCCGCGCCGACAGCTCGGATTCCGCGAACTTCGTGAAGAGCGCGGCCGGCGACGTCTCGTCCAGCCAGAATTCCGTGAGCGTGCAGGCGCTGTACAAGTTCTGATCGTCACCCCGGCCCGACCGCGAATAGGTTTCGCGGTCGGGCCGGCGCGATTAGGATAATTGACACTTTTGGCGCGGCCGGCCCATATTCGGGCCGAGATGTTCATTATCCTGCACAGCCGCGCGCGCTGAGATGGCGTCCACCCTCGACGTCGGCTCCCACCTGCGCGCCATCCGCCAGCTCCACGGGCTGTCGCAGCGCGAGCTCGCCAAGCGTGCGGGCGTCACCAACGGCATGATTTCGCTGATCGAGCAGAACCGCGTGAGCCCGTCGGTCAGCTCGCTCAAGAAGGTGCTCGACGGCATCCCGATGTCGCTCGCCGAGTTCTTCACGATGGACGTCGCGCTGCCGCCGCAGGTGTTCTACTCGGCCGACGAGCTGACGCCGATCGGCACGCCACCCGTCGAGCTCTTCCTAGTCGCGGCGCGGCGGCCGCAGCGCGCAATGTCGGTGCTGCGGGAGCGATACGCGCCCGGCGCCGACACCGGCCCGGAGATGATGTCGCACCCGGGAGAGGAAGGCGGCATCGTCGTGCGGGGTCGCATCGAGGTCACGATCGGCAGCACCACGCGGGTGCTCGCGGCGGGCGACGCCTACTACTTCTCGACCGCGGTGCCGCATCGCTTCCGCAATCCCGGCGACGAGGACTGTGAGATCATCAGCGCCGGCACGCCGCCGACGTTCTGAGCGGCCCGGGCCGCCCGCGCCCCGGGCCGTGCCCCTCTGATACAAGGATCCCTGCATGAGCACGCCGCTGTCGCCGGCGGGGCTGGACCGCGATTTCGCCTGCGTCGACCTCGAGACGACGGGTGGCAACGCCAGCTGGCACCGCATCATCGAGATCGGCGTGGTCGAGGTCGACCGGGACGGTACGCGTCGCGAGTGGTCGACGCTCGTCAATCCCGGCACGCGCATCCCCCCGCTGATCGAGGCGTTCACCGGCATCAGCAACGAGATGGTCGTCGACGCCCCGGCCTTCGAGGACGTGCGCCGCGAACTGCTCGAGCGTCTGGCCGGACGCGTGTTCGTCGCGCACAACGCACGCTTCGACTACGGCTTCATCCGGGCCGAACTCGGTCGGCTCGACCTGTCGTATTCCGCGCGCGTGCTGTGCACGGTCAAGCTGTCGCGCCGGCTGTTCCCGGCCGAGCGGCATCACAACCTCGATTCGGTCATGGCGCGGCACGGCCTCGATTGCAGCGCGCGCCATCGCGCGCTCGGCGATGCGCGCGTGCTCGCCGACCTGCTGGCGAAGCTCGCGGACGAGGTCGGTCGCGTGCGCGTCGGGGAGGCCGTCGATGCGCTGCTGCAGGAGACGCCGCTGCCGGCCCAGTTGCCGCCGGGACTCGCCGACGAGCTGCCGGAGCTCGCGGGCGTCTACCGGTTCCATGGCGAGGGCGACGCGTTGCTGTACGTCGGCAAGAGCAAGAACATCCGCAAGCGTGTCCTCGAGCACTTCGCGGCCGGGCAGCGCTCGGCCGCCGGGCAGCGCCTCGCGACGCAGGTGCGGCGGGTCGACTGGACCGAGACCGCCGGCGAGCTCGGCGCGCTGCTGATCGAGGCCCGCGCGGTGAAGTCCGACCAGCCCCTGCACAACCGCCGCCTGCGGGCCGGGGGGGCTGTCTGGACGCTGCGCCTCGCGCCGGTGGCGGGTGCGCCGTCGCGGCTCGAGGCGACCGAGCTCGACACGCTCGACGAGGTCGCCCGCGCCGATGTCTACGGCCTGTACCGCGATCGCCGGGCCGCAACGCGCGCGGTCGAGGAAATCGTGCGCGCCCACCAGCTTTGTGCGCGGGCGCTCGGCGTCGAGCGCGGCGGTGGTGGTGGGGGTGATGCGGAGGGCGGTTCGTGCTTCGCCTTCCAGGTGGGACGCTGCAGGGGCGCCTGCGTCGGCCGCGAGGCGCCCGCACTGCACGACGTCCGCACGCGGCTCGCGCTCGCTCCGCTGCGGCTGCGGCCGTGGCCGTACCCGGGCCGGATCCTCGTCGCGGAGCGGGACTGGCGCGGCCAGGAGGACCTGCACGTGCTGGATGGCTGGCGGTACCTCGGCACGGTGCGGGAGGCGGCCGACGCCGCCGGCCTCGACAGGGACGCGGTGCCGTTCGATCCAGACGTATACCGTATCCTGAAGAAGTACCTGTCTGCGCCCGATGGCGCCCGCATCGTCGAGCTCGACCCATGAATGACTATCTCGTGACCGCGCCGACCGGCGCCGCCGACCTGCTGGCCGCGGACCTGGCTTCGTTCGGGGGCACCGAATGCCGCGACCGGCCCTGGGGCGTCACGTGCCGCGGCCCGCTCGAGGTCGCCTATCGCACGTGCCTCTGGTCGCGCGTCGCGAGCCGGGTGCTGCTGCGCCTGCACACGGCGCCGGCCGCGACGCCCGAGGCCCTGTATGCGGCGGCCCGGGAGATCGACTGGTCGGCGCACCTCGCGCCCGGCGCGACGCTGGCCGTCGACTTCGACTCGACGCGCTCGGTGGTGAGCCACACGCGTTTCGGGGCCCTCAAGGTCAAGGACGCGATCGTTGACCAGCTGCGCGAGCTGCGTGCCGAGCGTCCGGACGTGGACACCGTGCGCCCCGACGTGCGGATCAGCGTGCGGGTCGTCGCCGACGAGGCGGTGTTCGCGATCGACCTCGCCGGCGAGAGCCTGCATCGCCGCGGCTGGCGCGCCGAGGGCGTGCCGGCACCGCTCAAGGAAAACCTCGCGGCGACGCTGCTGCTGCGCTGTGGCTGGCCCGAGATCGCGGCCGCGGGCGGCGCCTTCGTCGATCCCATGTGCGGCTCCGGCACGTTCCCGATCGAGGCCGCACTGATGCTGTCCGACACGGCGCCTGGGCTGCTGCGCGAGTACTTCGGCTTCCTCGGCTGGGCCGGGCACGACGCCGCGCTCTGGCAGCGCCTGCGCGAGGAGGCGCACGCGCGCCAGGCCGCGGCGCCGCGGCCGGCCGGGCGCATCTTCGGCAGCGACAAGGACGCACGCGCGGTCGAGGCGGCGCGCGCCGCGGTCGAACTCGCCGGCGTCGGCGATCTCGTCGAGATCGAGCGTCGCGCGCTCGGCGCGGTGACCCGGCCCGCGGCGCAGGGTCTCGTGATGGTCAATCCGCCCTACGGCGAGCGCCTCGGCGAAGTCGAGGGGCTGCGCCCGCTCTATGCCGAACTTGGCGCCGTGCTGCGCGAGCGCTTCGACGGCTGGCAGGCGGGTGTGCTGACGAGCCACCTCGGCCTCGGTCGCGAGATCAAGCTCGAAGCGCGGCGCCGCCACCGGCTCTACAACGGCCCGATCGAGGTGCAGCTGCTGCGCTTCGAGATCGCGCCCGAGCACTATGCGCGGGAGACGCGCCCAGGACGACTGCCCACGGTCGATCCGGCGCGGCGCGAGTCGCCCGGAGCACAGATGTTCGGCAACCGGCTGCGCAAGAACCTGGAGGCGCTCGGCAAGTGGGCGCGCCGCGAGGGCGTCAGCTGCTATCGCGCCTATG
Organism: uncultured Pseudomonadota bacterium; assembly: GCA_903884235.1. Taxonomy (GTDB): domain Bacteria; phylum Pseudomonadota; class Gammaproteobacteria; order Steroidobacterales; family Steroidobacteraceae; genus CAIKZZ01. The sequence goes on along the minus strand of CAISEB010000038.1, from coordinate 24,756 downwards.
ACGCGGACATGCCGGAGTACGCATTCGCGATCGACCTCTACGGCGACGGCAGGAGCGAACGCTGGGCGTTCGTGCAGGAATACGCGGCGCCGGCGACCGTCGCCGAGGAGAAGGTCCGCGCCCGTCGCGCCGATGCCGTCTCCATGCTGCCGGAGGTGCTGGACCTCGACGCCGACCGGATCTGGTTCCGCACGCGCCGCAAGCGCAAGGGCCTCGACCAGTACACGAAGGTGGCGTCCGAGCAGGAATTCCACGAGGTCGCGGAGGGCGGGCTGCGCTTCCTGGTCAACTTCGACGACTACCTCGACACCGGCATCTTCCTCGATCATCGGCTGACGCGGGGCCGGCTGCGCGAGCTGGCGGCGGGCCAGCGCTTCCTGAACCTGTTCGGCTACACGGGGACCGCGAGCGTCTATGCCGCGGCCGGCGGCGCCGTGTCGACGACCACCGTCGACATGTCGCGCACCTATCTCGACTGGACGCGCCGCAACCTCGAGCTGAACGGCTTCGGCGGGCGCGAGCACGTGCTCGCCCAGGCTGACGCGCTCGAATGGCTGCGCAGTGCCCCGGCGTCGGGCTGGGACCTCATCTTCCTCGACCCGCCGACCTTCTCGAACTCGAAGCGCATGGAGGGCACGCTCGACGTGCAGCGCGACCACGTCGGGCTGCTGCAGCAGACGGCGCGTCTGCTCGCCCCGGGCGGACTGCTGGTGTTCTCGACCAACTACACCCGCTTCGACCTCGAGACCACGGCCCTGCCGGGGCTCTCGATCGAGGATGTGTCCCGGGCGACGATCCCGAAGGATTTCGAGCGCAACGCGAAGATCCACCGCTGCTACCTGATCCGGGCGGCCGCCGTGCCGGCCGGCGAGGGGTAGGCGCAGCGGGCGGGGCGCGGCCGCCGCGCGCCCCGAAACACCGCCCGCTGTCAAGATCGCCGTTTAAGATTTTGCTAGGCCTGTGCGCCAGGCCCCGCCGGCGCACCAAATGCGCGCGAGGCGGGTGCGGGCGGCATGGTGCGGCGCAAAAAGGCTTAAAAAAAGCCACAAGGGGGTGCATTTCGTCACGTCGGCACGGGACGGAGACCCCCTCCGTGTGGTTAAATCATCCTCGTTCTGCCACCTCATGATTGGGTGGCTGTTCAAAATAATTAACATGCGCGCGCGCAAACCCGTCATAGGCGTCCCCGCCGATCGGAGACTGCTCGGCAGTCACTGGTTCCATTGCGTCGGCGAGAAGTACCTCGCCGCAATCGTCGAGGCCGCCGACGCGGTTCCGATCGTCGTGCCCGCGTTCGGCGATCGCCTCGAACTCGACACGCTGCTCGAGCGTTGCGACGGCGTGCTGCTGACCGGCAGCCCCTCGAACGTGGAGCCCCACCGCTACGCTGGTCCCGCAAGCGCGCCCGGCACCTGGCACGACCCGGAGCGTGACGCGACGACGCTGCCGCTCATCCCGCGCGCCGTCGAGGCCGGACTGCCGCTGCTGGCGATCTGCCGCGGCTTCCAGGAACTGAACGTCGCCTACGGCGGCACGCTGCACCAGCGCGTGCATGAGGTGCCGGGCTTTGCCGTTCACAAGGAAGACGAGTCGGCGCCGCTCGAGGAGCAGTACGCGCCGGCGCACGAGGTGCACCTGCTCAAGGGCGGGCACTTCGCGCGCATCGCCGGCACCGACGTCATCCGCGTCAATTCGCTGCACTCGCAGGGCATCGACCGGCTCGGCGACGGCCTCGTGGCCGAGGGCCGTGCGCCGGACGGCCTGATCGAGGCGGTGAGCGTGCAGGCTGCCGCGGGGTTCGCGCTCGCGGCGCAGTGGCATCCCGAGTGGCAGGCGACCCGGAATGAATTCTCAAAGGCGCTGTTTGCCGCGTTCGGTGACGCGGCGCGGGCCCACGCGCGCGGCGAGGCCGCGGCGAACGCTGATAGGTGACCCATGACGACGAGCCCCGTACGGCAGTTTCTGAAGGACCACGGCATCCAGGAAGTCGAGGCGATCATCCCGGACCTCGCGGGAGTCGCCCGCGGCAAGGTGGTGCCCGCCGAGAAGTACATCGAGGAGGAAGGCATGCGCCTGCCCGAATCGATCTTCCTGCAGACCGTCACCGGCGAGTACCCGGAGGACGACAGCGCCATCAGTCCCTCCGAGATCGACATCGTGCTGAAGGCGGATCCGACGACCATCCGGGTCGTGCCGTGGGCCGCCGAGCCGACCGCGCAGGTGATCCACGACTGCTACTACGGCGACGGCCGGCCGGTGCCGATGTCGCCGCGCTACGTGCTGCGCCGCGTGCTCGACCTCTACGAGAGCCACGGCTGGGACCCGGTGATCGCGCCCGAACTCGAGTTCTTCCTGGTCGAGCCGAACATCGACTCCGACTACCCGCTGAAGCCGCCGATCGGCCGCTCGGGACGGCCCGAGATCGGTCGCCAGAGCTACTCGATCGCGGCCGTCAATGAATTCGATCCGCTGTTCGACGACGTCTATGCGTTCTGCGAGGCCCAGGAAATCCAGATCGACACGCTGATCCACGAGGCCGGCGCCGCGCAGATGGAGATCAACCTGCTGCACGGCAACGCGCTGTCGCTCGCCGACCAGGCGTTCCTGTTCAAGCGCACCGCGCGCGAGGCGGCGCTGCGCCACAAGATGTACGCGACGTTCATGGCGAAGCCGCACGCCAAGGAACCCGGCAGCGCGATGCACCTGCACCAGAGCGTCGTCGACACGAAGACCCGCCAGAACGTGTTCAGCGCCGCGGACGGCTCGCCGACCGCGCTGTTCTTCTCGCATATCGCCGGCCTGCAGCGCTACCTGCCCGCGGCGATGTCGCTGTTTGCGCCGAACGTCAACAGCTACCGGCGCACCACGCCGCACAACTCCGCGCCGATCAACGTGCAGTGGGGCTACGACAACCGCACGGCCGGCCTGCGCGTGCCGATGTCCTCGCCCGTTGCGAGGCGAGTCGAGAACCGCTGCGGCGGCGCGGACGCGAACCCGTATCTCGCGATGGCCGCCTCGCTTGCCTGCGGCTACCTCGGCATGGTCGAGGGCCTGAAGCCCACCGAGCCGATCACCGGCAGCGCCTACGACATGCCGTTCCAGCTGCCGCGCACGCTTGCCGAGGCCCTGCGGCTGCTGCGCGAATGTCGTCCGCTGGTCGATGTCTTCGGCGAGCGCTTCGTCTCGGCGTACGCCGCGGTCAAGGAATGCGAGCACGAGGCCTTCCTCCAGGTCATCTCGGCCTGGGAGCGCGAGCACCTGCTGCTGAACGTCTGAACCGGGGAGCGCCATGAGCCAGAGCCGTCCGCGCGGAATTCTAGCCGCGTTGGTCCTCGCCATCGGCGTCGCCGCCTGCGGCGCGAAGCCGGGCCCGGCGCCGGTGGCGCCGCGCCCGGTGGCGGAAGAGAAGGTCGTCAACGTCCTCAACTGGTCCGACTACATCGCGCCCGAGACGGTCGCGCAGTTCGAGGCGGAGACCGGGATCAAGGTCAACTACGATGTCTTCGACAGCAACGAGGTCCTCGAGACCAAGCTGCTGACCGGTCGAACCGGGTACGACGTCGTCGTGCCGACCGACTACTTCCTCGAGCGCCAGTCGAAGGTCGGCGTGCTGCTGCCGCTCGACAAGTCGAAGCTGCCGAACTTCAAGAACCTGGACCCGGCGGTGATGCAGGCGCTGGCGGGCGTTGATCCGGGCAACCGCTACGGCGTTCCGTACGCCGGGATCATTACCGGGATCGGATACAACGTCGAGAAGGTGCGCAAGGCGCTCGGCGACGTGCCGGTCGACAGCTGGTCGATCGTGTTCGACCCGAAGTACGCGTCCAAGCTCAAGGACTGCGGGCTGACGATGCTCGACGGCGAGGCGGAGGTGTTCACCTCGGCGAAGATCGCGCTTGGCAGGGATTCGAGCTCCGAGGACCACGAAGTGCTCGACGAGGCGGAGGCGATGCTGGCGAAGGTGCGCCCGTACGTTCGCTACTTCCACAGTTCGCAGTACATCAACGACCTTGCCAACGGCGAGACCTGCGTCGCGATCAGCTGGAGCGGCGACGTGCTGCAGTCGCGCGACCGTGCGCGCGAGGCAGGCAAGGCCGTGCAGATCGCCTTCGCGGTACCGAAGGAGGGCGCGCTGCAGGGCTGGGACATGCTCGCGATCCCCACCGACGCGCCGCATCCGGACAACGCCCACAAGTTCATCAACTTCCTGATGCGCCCCGATATCGCGGCCAGCTTCACGACGTTCCGCAAGTTCCCCTCGGGCAATCTCGCCGCCGAGAAGCTCGTGCCGGAGGAGCTGCGCGCCGATCCGCTGATCTACCCGCCCGCGGACGTCATCGCGCGACTGACGCCACACCGCGCGGAGTCGCTCGTCTATGCTCGCTACGCGAATCGCGCGTGGACGCGCGTCCGCACCGGTCGCTAGGGGATGCCGACGATGAATGCAGTCCAGACGCCTGCCGCGGCCCGCGGCGGAGCCCCGTACGTGCGCCTCGAGGGCCTCACCAAGCGCTTCGGCGACTTCGTCGCCGTGCGCCAGGTGTCGCTCGACATCGCCCGCGGCGAGATCTTCTGCCTGCTCGGCGCCTCCGGATGCGGCAAGACGACGCTGCTGCGGATGCTGGCCGGGTTCGAGACGCCGACGGAGGGCTCGATCTGGATCGACGGGGTCGACGTCACGCACGTCCCGCCGTACGAGCGCCCGGTCAACATGATGTTCCAGTCGTACGCGCTGTTCCCGCACATGACGGTCGCGCAGAACGTCGCGTTCGGCCTGCGCCAGGACGGCACGGCGAAATCCGAGATCGACGGCCGCGTCCACGAGATGCTCGCGATGGTGCAGCTCGACGGCTACGACAAGCGCAAGCCACACCAGCTCTCCGGTGGCCAGCGCCAGCGCGTCGCGCTCGCCCGGGCGCTCGTCAAGCGACCGAAGCTGCTGTTGCTCGACGAACCGCTCGGCGCCCTCGACAAGAAGCTGCGCGAGCGCACGCAGTTCGAACTCGTGAGCCTGCAGGAACGCCTCGGCGTGACGTTTGTGATCGTGACCCACGACCAGGAGGAGGCGATGACGCTGGCCTCGCGCATCGGCGTCATGCGGGCCGGTGAGATCCTCCAGGTCGGCACGCCGACCGACATCTACGAGTTCCCGGGGTCGCGCTTCGTCGCGGACTTCATCGGCTCCGTGAACATGGTCGAGGGACGCCTCGTCGAGGACGAGCCTGACCACGTGCGCATCCAGTGCGAGCAGCTCGGCTGCATGGTCTATGTCGACCACGGCGTCAGCGCGCCCCCCGACGCTCCCGTCGCGGTCGCCATCCGTCCGGAGAAGATACAGCTGTCGCGCGAGCAGCCACCCGGGACCGACAACCTGCTGGCCGGGCGCGTCACGGGCGTCGCCTACCTCGGCGATGCAACCCGCTACCTGGTGCAGCTCCCGAATGGCTTCCAGTTGCGGGTCACGGCGCCGAACGTCTCGCGTCGCGAGGAGCGCTTCGAGCAGGACGACGCCGTCTGGCTGAGCTGGCATCCCTCGTCCCCGGTGGTGGTGACGCGGTGAAGCCGGCAGCCGCTTCCAGGCTCGGTCGCTGGGGCGTCATCGCCCTGCCGTACCTGTGGCTCACGATCTTCTTCCTCGTCCCGTTCCTGATCGTCCTCAAGATCTCCTTCTCGAACGTGCAGCTGTCGATGCCGCCGGTGGAGCCGGTGCTGACGTGGGGCCAGGACCACGTGATGCAGTTGCGCCTGCACTTCTCGAACTTCGCCTTCGTGTTCGGGGACCGGCTCTACATCGAGGCATTCCTCGACTCGCTGCTGATCGCCGCGGTCTCGACGGTGATCGCGCTGCTGATCGGATATCCGATGGCCTATGGGATCGCCCGGGCGCCCGGCGCATGGCGGAACGTCCTGTTCCTGCTCGTCGTGCTGCCGTTCTTCACGTCGTTCCTGCTGCGGGTCTATGCCTGGATGGGGCTGCTGGGGCGGGCGGGCCCCGTGAACGGGCTGCTGCTCAAGCTCGGCCTGATCCACGAGCCGCTGCAGTTGCTGCAGACCGAATTCGCGGTCTATCTCGGCATGGTCTACTCCTACCTGCCGTTCATGGTGCTGCCGCTCTATTCGGCGATCGAGAAGCTGGACCTGACGCTGCTCGAGGCCGCCGCGGACCTCGGCTGCCGGCCCACCAAGGCCTTCTTCACGGTCACCTTGCCGCTGACGCGCGAAGGCATCTTCGCCGGCTGCCTGCTGGTATTCATCCCGGCCGTCGGCGAGTACGTGATCCCGGCCCTGCTCGGTGGACCCGACACGCTGATGATCGGACGCGTCGTCTGGGACGAGTTCTTCGGCAATCGCGACTGGCCGGTGGCCAGCGCGCTCGCGATCGTGCTGCTGGTGCTGCTGTCGGGCTTCGTCCTGCTCCTGCAGTACGTCCAGTCGCGCGAACGGGAGGCGTGATGCACGACCGGCGCTCCTGGTTCGTGCTGTCGATGCTGTGCTTCGGGTTCGCGTTCCTGTACGTCCCGATCCTGTCGATGGTCGTGTATTCATTCAACGCCTCTCGGCTGGTGACCGTCTGGGATTCGGCGCACTCGCCGACGCTCGCCTGGTACGTCGAGCTGTTCCACAATTCCGAGATCATGGAAGCGGCGCGGCTCAGCTTTCGCATCGCGTCGGTCAATGCGACGGGGGCCGTGATCCTCGGGACCCTGGCCGCGTTCGCGCTCGAGCGCTACCGCCGGTTCCGCGGGCGAGGGCTGTTCAGCCTGCTGACGACAGCTCCGATGGTGCTGCCCGAGGTCATCACCGGGCTGTCCCTGCTGCTGTTGTTCGTCGTGCTTGAGCCGTTGATCGGCGCGCGCGGCGCGACGACCATCACGATCGCCCACATGACGTTCTCGATGGCCTACGCGATCGTCGTGATCCAGGCCCGCCTCGCGACCGTCGATCGCTCGCTCGAGGAAGCCGCGATGGACCTCGGCGCCCGGCCGTGGAAGGTCTTCGCGGTCATCACGCTGCCGCTGATCGCGCCTGCGATCGCATCGGCATGGGTGCTGTCGTTCATCCTGTCCTGGGACGACATCGTGATCACGAGTTTCGTCTCCGGCCCGGGCTCGACAACGCTGCCCCAGTATGTATTCTCCAAGGTCCGCCTAGGCGTCAGTCCCGACATCAACGCCCTGGCGACCATCCTCGTGCTCATCGTGTCGGTCGCGGTGATCGTCGCGGGTACCTACATGATGCGTCGCGACCAGCGCCGGATTCGGGATGCGCAGGTTGCCCTGGGAGCGGGTGGATGAGTCTGATTCTGGGCCTGGACCTCGGCGGATCCTCGATCAAGGCCGGCGCCGTCGACGCGGCGACCGGGCAGCTGGTGGGGGACACCCAGTCGGCACCGACGCCGCCGGGGGCGCCGGTCGCGGCGACCCGCGATGCCATCGCCGCCCTCGTCGCGCGGTTCCCGCAGTGCTCGGGCCCGGTCGGGCTCGCGTTCCCCTCGGTCGTGGACCGGGGCGTGACGCTCACGGCGGCGAACATCGACCGCGCCTGGATCGGTGTCGATGCGGCCGCGCTCCTGTCCGCCGCAGCCGGCCGGCCGGGCGTCGTGGTCAATGACGCGGATGCCGCCGGTGTCGCGGAGATGCACTGCGGCGCGGGGCGGGGCGAGCAGGGCGTCATGATGATGCTGACCTTCGGCACGGGCATCGGCAGTGCGCTGTTCGTCGGCGGGCACCTGTGGCCCAACACCGAGCTCGGCCATCTCGAGGTCGATGGTCGCGAGGCGGAGCACATCGCCAGCGCGCGCGTGCGCACCGAGGAGGGCCTCGACTGGCCGGCCTGGACCGGGCGCGTGAACCGCGTCCTCGGGTGCTACGAGGCGCTCCTGTGGCCGGATCTGATCATCATCGGCGGTGGCGTCAGCGATCGCTTCGAGGAGTTCGGCTCGCTCTTGAAGGCGCGCGCGCGGATCAGGCCCGCGGGACTCCGGCACGCCGCGGGCGTCGTCGGCGCCGCCATGTACGCGGCCAAGTCGCTCCAGGTCTGACGCGGTGAGCGCGCCGACGCCGCAAACGCGGCTGCCGAAGGTCGGCACGACGATCTTCACCGTGATCTCCCAGCTCGCGCTCGAGCACCGCGCCGTCAACACGGGCCAGGGGTTCCCGGACTTCGAGCCGCCGGAGCGCCTGACGGACCTCGTCGCGCACCACCTGCGGTCCCGCCACAACCAGTACGCGCCGATGGCCGGCGCCATCCCGCTGCGCGAGGCGATCGCCGCGAAGGTCGCGCGCCACTACGGTCGCGTGGCGTCGCCGGCCAGCGAGATCACGGTCACCTGCGGGGGCACCGAGGCGCTCGCCGCGTCGATCCAGGCGCTCGTGCACCCGGGCGACGAGGTCGTGGTCCTGGAGCCCGCCTATGACAGCTACGAGCCGATCGCCGAGCTCTGCGGCGCCACCGTGCGACGGGTGCCGCTGACGCGCCCGGACTTCGGGGTCGACTGGCAGCGCTTGCGGGACGCGCTCTCGCCCCGCACTCGCCTCGTGATCGTCAATACGCCGCACAATCCGAGCGGGGCGTGCCTCGGCCCCGCCGACCTCGACCAGCTGGCCGAGGCGATCCGGGGCAGTGACGCATTCGTGCTCGCGGACGAGGTCTACGAGCACATGGTGTTCGACGGCGTTCGCCACGCGAGCCTGAACGCCCACCCGGAGCTGGCCGCGCGCAGCATCGTCGTCTCGTCCTTCGGCAAGACGTACCACGCGACGGGCTGGAAGATCGGGTACTGCGTCGCGCCGCCGGCCCTGACCGCGGAGCTGCGCAAGGTGCACCAGTTCGTGACGTTCGCGATCGCGACTCCGCTGCAGCATGCGATCGCGGATTTCATGACGGAGCGCCCGGAGTGGGAGGACGCGCTCTCGTCCTTCTACCAGGCGAAGCGCGACCGCCTCGCCGGCCTGCTCGCCGGAACGCGGCTCAGGTTCCTGCCGGCCCGATCGACGTATTTCCAGCTGGTCGACTACTCGGCGATCTCGGACCTGCCCGACAGCGAGTTCGCGCTGCAGCTCATTCGCGACCCGGGCGTCGCGACCATCCCCGTCTCGCCGTTCTGTTCGCACGCCTCTCCCGCCGAGCGTATCGTGAGGCTGTGCTTCGCCAAGGAGGACGCGACGCTGGTCGCGGCCGCCGAGCGCCTTCGCGCGCTATAGGTGACGCCCCTGCCCGATGTCCGACGGAGCGCCGAGCCATGAAACCCCGTACCCGCGTCAACCATCCGCCCGAGGGGACCCTGCCGCCCGGCAACACGCCGCTCGTCCAGCCGATCCACCGCAGCGTCAAGTTCGAGCTCGAGGACCTTGCCGGTACCGAGCGTGTATGGGCCGGACGCGAGGATGGCTATCACTACAGCCGCTGTGCCAATCCGACGGTGCGCTCGCTCGAGCTGCTGCTCGCCGAGCTGCAGGGACGCGAGGACTGCGTCGCAGTTGCGTCCGGACTCGCGGCCGTCGCGGCCGCATTGATCGCATTGCTCGGGCAGGGCGAGCACGTGCTGTGCTTCGCGGAGACCTACGGCCCGACGCGTGGCCTGATCACCCGCACGCTGGCACGCTTCGGCGTCACCCATACGATGCTGTCGATCGAGGACCACGCTGGCATCGAGCGCGAACTCGCGGCGAGGCCGACGCGGCTGGTCTGGTTCGAGTCGCCGACCAACCCGGTCCTCAAGCTTGCGGACATTCCGTTCATCGTCGCCACGGCGCGGCGCCATGGTGCGCTGACCGTCATCGACAACACGCTCGCGGGCCTCGAGGCTCACGGCCAGTACGAGGTCGATCTGCTCGTCCACAGCCTGACGAAGTACGCGAGCGGGCACGGCGATGTCATGGGTGGTGCGGTGATCGGCAGCGCCGATCTCATCGCGCGCATCCGGACGCAGGCGATTTCGCTCGGTCCCACGCTCGACCCAGGCGCCGCGTTCCTCATCCAGCGCGGGCTGAAGACCTACCACGTACGCCGCGCGGCGCAGTGCGAGTCCGCCGCTCGCGTCGCGGAGTTCCTGCTGGCGCATCCGCACGTCGCCCGGGTCCGCTACCCGGGCCTCCCCGGCGACCCGGGCCATGCCCTGGCCCGTGCCCAGATGCCGGACTTCGGGACGATCATCTCGGTCGATCTACAGGGCGGAGCGGAGCAGAGCCGCAGGTTCGCGGACGCGCTCAAGCTGTTCGCGATCGCCGCGAGCCTGGGCTCGACCGAGTCCCTGATCGTTCCGCCGACGCTGCAGCAGCCGCGCGACCTCGGCGAGATGGCGCGGGACTGGGCTGCCGTCAGCGCGACGACGGCGCGCCTGTCGATCGGGCTCGAGGATCCCGAGGACCTGGTCGAGGACCTCGCCCTCGCGCTCGAGGTCGCGTTCGCCTAGCGCCGCGCGGGCGCGGCCCTCACAGGCTGCTGGCGACCCGGACCCGGTGCGCGGCATACGGCAGCACCTCGAAGACTTCGTTCTCGGAGTGGCGAGCCTGGATGCCGCGCCACCAGTCCGCGGTCAGGACCTCGCCGTGCGCCTTCAGGAATATCTGCGTCAGCTCGTCGTCGAAGCCGAGGAAGTTGATGAAGGTTTCCGGGAAGACGTCGTTGTCGGCGACGTAGTACCAGGTCTCGGCGCGCATCTCGTCCTCGTCCGAGGACGCCGACGGCAGCTCGCGGAAGCGGCAGTCCGTGACGAGGCACAGTTCGTCGTAGTCGTAGAAGATGACGCGGCGATTGCGCGTGACGCCAAAGTTCTTCAGCAGCAGGTCGCCGGCGAAGATGTTGGTGTAGGCGAGGTCGCGGATCGCCTGGCCGTACTCGAGCACCGCGTTGATCGCGTCGTCGCGGCTCGCCTCGCGCAGGTACAGGTTCAGCGGCACCATGCGCCGTTCGATGTAGCAGTGGTCGATGATCAGGTCGTCGCCGTCCTCGTGCACCGATGCGGACGTCTCGGTGAGCAGTTCCTGCAGCAGCGCGTCGTCGAAGAGGCGCCGCGGGAAGCGCAGGCGCTTGAACTCCTGGGCATCGACGAGGCGCCCCGCCCGGTCGTGCTTGAACACGAATTCGTACTTCGTCAGCACGTCCTGGCGGACGATGTTCTTCTGGATCGGGAACTTGTCCCGGATCAGCTTGAACACGACGTCGAACGAGGGCAGGGTGAAGACCACCATGACGAGGCCGCGCTCGCCCGGGGCGAGCGTGAACTGGTCATGCGCGGTCTGCAGGTGCCTGAACAGCTCGCGATAGCGCTCCGTCTTGCCCTGCTTGGCGCGGCCGAGCACGGTGAACAGCTCGCTGACCGGCTTGTGCGGCATCATCTGCTTGAGGAACAGCAGCGGCTTGCCGACACGCTCGAGATCGACGTGGAAGTACGAGCGCGTGAAGCTGAACAGCACCGACACGTCGGCGTCGACCGTCATGACCGTGTCCACCAGCATGCCCCGCTCGGTGTTCTTGAGCACGATCACGAGCGGCGCCTGCCAGTCGGCGCCGGCGATCCGGCCGACGAGGTAGGCGCGCGTCATCTGGTAGAACGGCGGGCGGATCATTTCCACGCAGACGACGGGAGCGGGGTGCCCTGCTGCGCAGCGCTGCACCTCGTCCGCCACGTGCTGGATGCTGCGGTCGAGGTCGCGCCACGGCGCCTTGCAACGGAACGCCGCCAGCACCTCCTCGAACAGCAGGCGCAGCGAACCGCGGTTCACGTAGGTCGTCAGGAAGTCGTAGTCGGCGAGACGCGCCAGCGGGTCGAGGTCGAGCGCGACGAACTCGATCTCGGGGGAGACCCCGACCGTGCCGAAGAACGTGCGCGTCAGGGAGTTGTAGAAGGTCTTGCGGAACTCGGCGTCCGGCAGCGGCTGGATGAGCCGTGCGAACTCGCCCTTCATCGCCGACCAGATCGCACGGTCCGCGGATTCGGCGCTCAGACGGTGCCTGAGCGTCGCCACTGCGCTGTCGACGTAGTGTCCGTAGAGCTCGATGCGCTCGACGGCGTCGCGCTGGCTGCCATGCCAGTCGCACTCCTCGAAGCGCGCCGGGGCGCGGCGCGTGATCGCGCGGAATTCGGCGTTGTAGCGCTCGAACGCGTTCACCGCCTCGGCGGCGCACTCGCGCGCGAGCGCGAGTGCGGTTGGCCCCAGTGTGGTCACCGGATCAGAGGTGCTTGATCAGCTCGTCCGCGAACTCGCTGCACTTCACCTCGGTCGCGCCTTCCATCTGGCGCGCGAAGTCGTACGTCACGGTCTTCGCGGCGATCGCGCGGTCCATCGCCGTGATGATCGCGTCGGCCGCCTCGGTCCAGCCCATGTAGCGCAGCATCATCTCGCCGGACAGGATCACCGAACCCGGGTTCACCTTGTCGAGGTTCGCGTACTTCGGTGCCGTGCCGTGCGTCGCCTCGAACACGGCATGGCCGGTCACGTAGTTGACGTTGCCGCCGGGCGCGATGCCGATGCCGCCGACCTGGGCTGCGAGCGCGTCCGAGAGGTAGTCGCCGTTCAGGTTCATCGTCGCGATGACGTCGAATTCCTCGGGCCGCGTCAGCACCTGCTGCAGCGTGATGTCGGCGATCGCGTCCTTGATGATGACCTTGCCGGCCTTCTTGGCCTCGTCCATCTCCGCGTTCGCCGCCTTCTCGCCCTTCGCGGCCTTGGTGCGCTCCCACTGCTCCCAGCCATAGGTCTGGTTGGGGAACTCGCGCTCGGCGAGCGCATAGGACCAGTTACGGAACGCGCCCTCCGTGTACTTCATGATGTTGCCCTTGTGGACGATCGTCACCGTCGGGCGCTTGTTGACGATCGCGTATTCGACGGCGGCGCGGAACAGGCGTTCCGTGCCTTCCTGAGAAACGGCCTTGATGCCGATGCCCGAGGTGCCGGGGAAGCGGATCTTGCTGTAATGCTTCGGGAAGGCCTGCTTGAAGAGTTCCAGGAACTTCTTGTTGTCGGCGCTGCCGGCCTCGAACTCGATGCCGGCGTAGATGTCCTCGGTGTTCTCGCGGAAGATCACCATGTCGACCTTGCCCGGGTTCTTCACCGGGGAGGGCACGCCCTTGAACCAGCGCACCGGGCGCAGGCACACGTACAGGTCGAGCAGCTGGCGCAGGGCCACGTTCAGCGAGCGGATGCCGCCGCCGATCGGCGTCGTCAGCGGGCCCTTGATCGAGACGAGGTACTCGCGGCAGGCCTCGACGGTCTCGTCCGGGAGCCAGGTGCTGAGCAGTTTGTTCGACTTCTCGCCGGCGTACACCTCGAGCCAGTGGATCTTGCGCTTGCCGCCATAGGCCTTGGCGACCGCGGCGTCGAGCACGCGCACGCTAGCGCGCCAGATGTCGGCGCCGGTGCCATCACCCTCGATGAAGGGGATGATCGGCTGGTCCGGCACGGTCAGCTTGCCGTTCGCAATGGTGATCTTCTCGCCACCGGCCGGAGGGGTGTACTTCACTGTCGCCATCGGGTTCTGCTCCCAAGAAGGACGCGGACGCGGGGCGCCCGGCGCAAAAGAAGCGGGAATTTTATCACAGGGGTCGGCCGGCCCCGTGTCCGGCGCGGATCCGGGGGTCGTGGAAAGCCGCAGCCCGCGGGTCGCCGTGCCGGCCCTGACGGTGGGCAGGCCGGTCGGTCGGCGTGGCATCGCTCAGCGGGGCGGGAACCCCGCGGCGGCCAGTGCGGCGCGCACCTCCGGCTCGGGGCGCGTAGTCTGCACCTCGACCGAGTGGGTCGGCGGATCCGCCTTGACCACGGCCGAGGGGTCGAGGCCGCGGATCGCCGCCGTCACCGCGCGGGCGCAACCGCCGCAGGTCATGGCTTCAACGTGGAATTGCATATGGCGCCTATCGTAGCAGCCGAACGCCAGCTCGAGGTGGGTGGCATGACCTGTGCCGCCTGCGTCTCGCGCGTGGAGCGCGCGCTGCGGGCCGTTCCCGGCGTCGTCTCGGCGAGCGTGAACCTGGCCACCGAGCGCGCCACGGTCGGCATCCTCGACGATGGCGCGGCCGCGACGGCGCTGCTGGTCGCGGCGATCGAGCGCACCGGCTACGACGCCCGGGTCGTGCCGCCGGGCGGGCCGGACGCCGCGTCCGTGCAACGTCGCGCGAGCGCCGACCGCTTCGACCGGTGGCACGTCGCGATCGCCGCGATGCTCTCGGCCCCGCTGCTGCTGCCGATGCTCGCGATGCCATTCGGCTGGCACCTGATGGTACCCGCGGTCGTCCAGTTCGCGCTCGCGACGCCGGTGCAGTTCTGGCTCGGGGCGCGCTTCTATCGCGCAGGCTGGCGGGCCCTCGCCGCGGGCGCGGGGAACATGGACCTGCTGGTCGCGATCGGCACGACTGCGGCGTGGGGCCTGTCGGTGTGGAACTGGCTGTCCGCACCGGCCGGCGCGATGCCCGAGCTCTACTTCGAGGCCTCCGCGGTCGTGATCACGCTGGTCCTGCTTGGCAAGTGGCTCGAGGGGCGCGCACGTCGCGGCACGGCCTTCGCGCTCAGGTCCCTGCGCGCGCTGGCGCCCGAGCGGGCGCGGCTGCTGCGCGATGGCGGCGAGATCGAGGTGCCGATCGCCAGCGTCGCGCCGGGCGACACGGTCCTGGTGCGTCCCGGCGAACGAGTCGCGGTCGACGGTGAGGTCGTCGCCGGCGCGAGCGAGATCGACGAGTCGCTCGTGACCGGCGAGAGCCTTCCTGTCGCGGTGAAGCCCGGCGATGCCGTCGTCGGTGGTGCGCTGAACGGCAATGGCCTGCTGCAGGTCCGGGCGACCCATGCGGCCGCGGACGGCACGCTCGAGCAGATCGCTCGGCTGGTGGAGCACGCGCAGGCCAGCAAGGCGCCGATCCAGCGGATCGTCGATCGGGTGGCCGAATGGTTCGTGCCCGTGGTCGTGCTGATCGCGCTCGGGACCGGCGTCGGCTGGGCACTGGCCGGTGCAGCCGTCGATGTCGCGGTCCTGCGCGCCGTCGCGGTGCTGGTGATCGCGTGCCCGTGCGCGCTCGGGCTCGCGACGCCGGCGGCGCTGGTCGCGGGCACGGGCGCGGCCGCGCGGGCCGGCATCCTCATCCGCGATGCCGTCGCGCTCGAATCGGCTGCGGCGATCGGAGTCGTCGCGTTCGACAAGACCGGCACGCTGACGATGGGGCGACCCACGCTGCTCGCGCACGAGCGGTTCGGGACCGACCCGGGCGAGGTGCTTGCGCTCGGTGCCGCCCTGCAGAAGGACAGCGGTCACGTGCTCGCGCGTGCGCTCATCGAGGCCGCGCCTGCCGCGGGCGCGCTCGCGACCGACGTGGTCGCGAGCCCGGGTCTCGGCGTCGAAGGGCATGTGGGCGCGCGGCATCTGGCGCTCGGCAGCCTGCGCTTCGTCGAGGGCCGCGCCGTCGAGGTCGGTGCGGCGCGCGGCTGGCTGGAGGGGCAGCAGGCTGCCGGCCGCACCGTGTCGCTGCTCGCGGACCTGACGTCTTTGCGGGTGGTCGGGGCCTTCGCCTTCGCCGACGCGGCGCGACCGAGCGCGCGCGCGACGGTCGCGGCGCTGCAGGCCGCCGGCGTGCACACGGTCCTGCTGACCGGCGACCATGCGGCGAGCGCGGCCGCGCTCGCCCGGCAGGTCGGCATCGAGGACATCCGTGCCTCGCTGCTGCCGGCGGACAAGCTGCGGATCGTCCACGAACTCGCCGCGCAGTACGGTCCGGTCGCCATGGTGGGTGACGGCATCAACGACGCACCTGCGCTGGCGGCCGCCGACCTCGGCATGGCGATGGGCGGCGGCACGGACGTCGCCGCCGCCGCCGCCGGCATCGTGCTGCTCAGGTCCGAACCGTGGGCGGTGGTCGCGGCGCTCGACATCGCCCGGCGCACGCGCCGCCGGATCCGTCTCAACCTGGTGCTCGCCACCGTGTACAACCTCGCCGGCGTGCCACTGGCGGCGTTCGGCGTGCTGACGCCGGTCATCGCCGGTGCCGCGATGGCGGCCTCCAGCGTCAGTGTCGTCACGAGCGCGCTGCTGCTCGCGAGGTGGCGTCCAGCAAGTCCGCCCAAGTCCTTGATTGTCAAATAAACGTCACGCGCCGTTCATCGCCCGGCAGCAATCGGGGCGCACGCTCATTGGCATGCCGGGCTCCGTTCCCGGTAGGGGCGGGTCAACATGCTGGCGAGTCGCAGTGCGCGGTTGTTCGGGCGGGTCGATGCGGCCGAGGAGGCGTTGTGCCTGCGCCTCAACCGCAGCTGCCGCAACGCTGCGGTGCGCGACCTGTTCCGCATCGTCAGCCGGCTCGGCGACGGCGTGTTCTGGTACGTGCTGATGCTGCTGCTGCCGGTCCTGTTCGGCGAGCGCGCGCTGCGCCCGGCCATCGTCATGGCGGCCACCGGGGCGTTCGGCGTCGCGCTCTACAAGGTCCTCAAGCACCGCCTGGTGCGGGAGCGACCGTTCGTGACCTTCGCCGGCATCCGCGCCGCGAGCGTGCCGCTCGATCGCTACAGCTTCCCGTCCGGTCACACGCTGCATGCCGTGTCGTTCACGGTCATCGCGACGGTGCAGTTCCCGGTGCTCGCCTGGCTGCTGGTGCCGTTCGCCGCGCTCGTGGCCGCATCGCGGGTCGTGCTCGGCCTGCACTATCCGACGGACGTGCTGGCCGGCGCCCTGATCGGTGCCGGGCTCGCCGCCGGGGCGCTCGCGCTCATCTGAGGCGGCTCCCGCGCCCGGCCCGGGCAGTGCCGCGGTGGTCTGCTACGATGCCCTCGCTGTGAGGGTCCACCGGCGCCTTGTCTCCCGCTTGGTCCTCGTCGCGCTGCTCGCCTCGACGGTGTCGTCGGCGGTCGCCGGCGGGGTGGCGGAGGATGCGCCCGCGCGACGGCTGCGGGTCGGTCTCGTGCTGTCCGGTGGCGGCGCGCGCGGCGCCGCGCACATCGGCGTCCTGAAGGTCCTCGAGGAACTGCACGTGCCGGTCGATGCGATCGCCGGCACCAGCATGGGCGCGGTCGTCGGCAGCCTGTACGCGAGCGGCATGTCGGCCGACGAGGTCGCCTCGGTGATCGGTTCGATCGACTGGCAGGACGCCTTCCGCGACCGTCCACCGCGCACCGCGCTCAACTTCCGCCGCAAGCAGGACGACCAGGAGTTCCTGGTGCGCGCGCCGCTCGGCTTGCGCGGCGGGCACCTGCGCCTGCCGCGGGGCCTGATCCAGGGGCAGAAGCTGAACCAGATGCTGCGCACGGGCCTGCTGCCCGTCGCCGAGGTCACGGACTTCGACCGCCTGCCGATCCGGTTCCGGGCCGTTGCCACCGACCTGTCGACGGGCGAGGCGGTGGTGTTCCGCTCCGGGTCGCTCGCGACCGCGGTGCGCGCCAGCATGGCGGCGCCCGGCGTGTTCGCACCCGTCGAGGTCGACGGCCGCCAGCTGGTCGACGGTGGCCTGACCGACAACCTGCCGGTCGACCTGGTCAAGCAGATGGATGTCGACGTCGTGATCGTCGTCGATGTCAGCTCGCCGCTGCGACCGGCGAACGAGCTCGATTCGGCGCTGTCGGTCTCGAACCAGATGGTCTCGATCCTGATGAATCGCGACTCGCTGCGCAGCCGCGCGCTGCTCGGGCCCCGCGACGTGATGATCGTGCCGTCGCTCGGCGAGCTGTCGTCGGTCGACTTCGGACGCGTGCAGGACGCCATCGCGGCGGGCGCCACGGCGGCGCGCGGTGCGGGCGCCGCGCTCTCGGCATTCGCGGCGGAGCCGGCGGACTATGCGAAGTTCGCCGCGCGGCGGCCGGGTGCGACGGCGCCGCCGACGATCGATTTCGTGCGCGTTGCGCCGGGATCGGGTGACTACCACAAGTACATCGAGGCGGCGCTGGCATCCGTCGTCGGCCAGCCGGCGACGGCGGCGGCGATCGGCCCCGCCACCGAGGCGCTGTATGGCCGGGACCTGTTCGAGTCCCTCGACTACGACCTCGTGCGGGACGGCGATCGTCGCGGCCTCGAGGTCTCGGCCCGCCGGCGCAGCTGGGGCCCGACCTACCTGCGCTTCGCGCTCGACCTGCAGGACGACTTCCAGGGCGGCAACAGTTACACCGCCGGCGTGCGCTTCGTCGTCACCGAGGTCAATCCGTACATGGCCGAGTGGAACGTCGACCTCAAGGTCGGCGAGCGCCCCGAGTTCGCGGCCGAATTCCACCAGCCGCTCGGCTACGCCTCGCCATGGTTCGTGGCGCCGCGCTTCAAGTTCGACTCACGCAGCGTCCAGGTTCGCGATGCCGATCGACTGGTGGCCGAGTATCGGGTCCGGGAGACGGTGCTCGGCGTCGACTTCGGCCGCGAGCTCGGCAACTGGGGCGAAGCCCGCGTCGGCGTGCAGCGGCTCGGCGGCAGCACCCGCCTCCATGTCGGCGTGCCGGGCGTGGACCAGCCGGATGCGACCTCCTTCCACCAGGGGGGGTTGTATGCGCGACTCAGCATCGACCGTCTCGACAGCGTCAACTTCCCGCGCCACGGCGACTCGTTCGTCATGCAGTGGGATGGCCAGCGCCTCGGGCTCGGCGCCGACCGCGACGCGGACACGGCGCGATTCGACTGGCTGCTGGCACGCTCGCACGAGCGCGACACGCTCGTGTTCCGGCTCAGCGGCGGCAGCACGCTGACAAGCACCGCGGGCGTCCAGAACTACTTTCCGCTCGGCGGATTCCTGAACCTGTCGGGGGTCCCGGCCGGCGCCCTGTCCGGCCCGCATTTCGGGATCGCGCGCCTCGTCTGGCTGCATCGGCTCGGGCATGGCGGGACGGCCCTGTTCGACGTGCCGACCTACGCCGGTGTGTCCGCCGAGGTGGGCAACGTGTGGCAGCGGCGCGCCGACATCAGCTTCGGCAGCGCCCGCAAGGACGAGTCGGCCTTCCTCGGGCTCGATACGCCGCTCGGACCGCTGTACGTCGGGGTCGGTTACGACCGGCTCGGCAGTACCTCGTACTACCTGTCGCTCGGCCGGACGTTCTAGCGGGCGCGGCTTTCCGCGACGCGCTCGATCTTCTCGAACGACATCGCCGGCTCGTCGCCGGTGCGCGAGTACTCGTGGCGGCGGCTCATGTCGGCCAGTGCGGCGTCGCGCTCGGGCGCCGTCGCGAACCAGTGCATCTTCTGCCAGTCGTTGCCCACCAGCAGGCTGAACGGGTCGCCGCGGCGCAGGTGCACGCGGATGCCGTAGGGGCGGGCGGCCGGCACCGGGCCGAGATGCAGGTTGTGCTCGTTCGCAATGCTCATCGGTCAGGCTCCTCGAGGTGGCCGAACGTTAGCGGATCGGGCGGGCGGGGGGAAGCGTGGGATCCACCGGTCGGGCCTGCGGCCGGCGACTTGCCTCCCCGGGGTGGGTTTGGCTGCGGCGGCAGGGCGATGGCGCCAAACCGTGACGCAGTTCACACCCGCCCGTCCGTCGCGCGCGTTACCTATGGGAACAGCCGGGGGGCTGATGGGCTTACAGGGAACTAGCTCCATGCGGACGACATACCTGGTGGCGGTCGTGGCCGGGCTTGCGGCGTGCTCCGCGCCGAAGGTCCCAGCCGTTTCAGTCGACGAAATGCTCGCCGACCCGGTCCTGCTGCAGTCCGTGATCGACCGCTGCGAGGCGAACCCGGGCCGCGCGGCCGCCGACATCGAGTGCGGGAATGCGCGCCTCGCGGTCGAGAAGAAGGGCGCCGCGGAGGATGCCGAGAAGGCGGGCAAGAAGCAGGCGGAGTTCGAGCAGATGCGTGCCGCACGGCGCGCGGCGGACGATCGGCGCCAGCAGGAGGCCGAGTCGAAGAAGAAGCCCTTCGACCCGTACTCGACGCCCGTCAACCCGGATCCCGTGCCCGAGAAGCCCTGAGCGCGCTCAGCGCTCGATGAACTCGAACAGCTCGCCATTCGGGCCGCGCGCCAGCATCACGCGCGCCGGCATGCCGTCGCCGAGCGCGACGTGGGTGATCGGCAGGTGTTCGGCCAGGCCATTGGCCTGAAGCCGCTCGCGCAGGGCCTCGAGGTGCGCGCAGCGCGTGCTGAACAGGTTGACGCCGAGGTTGCCCGGCTGCATCGGGTGCGCGAGCGCGGCGGTCGTGCGCTCGTGGAAATGGACCCCGAGGACCTTGCCGCTCGGTTGTGCCGGGTCGCGGAACAGCACCAGCGTGACGCGCGTGTCGGCCGCGACGCCGAACAGCCGGCAGACCCGTTCGCGTTCGGCCCCCTGGAGTTCGTCGTCGATGTCGACGCCATGCAGCCCAAGTCCGTCGGCGTAGAAGCGACGCGTGGCCGCGAGGTCGGCAACGATCACCGACACGGTCGCGACCTCGCCAGTCCTGCCGGTCGCGGGCTCTTTGCGCTGCGCGCGGACCGGATGCCGGTGGCCGACCATGAGCAGCAGGGGGACGTCACCCGGTCCCGTCAGCAGCGCCTCCTCCGAGTCCGCATCGCGAACCAGGAAGCGGATGGGGCCCGCGCGCAGCGCGCAGCCGGACGCCCCGAGGATGCCCACGGCGTCCGCGAGCGGCGGTGCGACGTAGAGGTCGAGCGCCTTCGGGCCGGCGGCGGTCGGCAGGTCCGGGGCGTCCGGGCCATGGTCGCGGCGCGTCGCGGGCCCGGCGCCATCGGCGAACGCCGCGAGGCGGATCCTGCCGAAGGCGTACCCGTCGCTCGACAGCTCCACGAGGCGGACGTCGGAGTAGGGCGGGAGTCCCCAGACCGACAGCAGGCTGACGGCGGCCCGGGTATCGGACTCGACCCGGAAGCCGCAGACGTCGCGGTAGAGGTGCAGGGCGGCGTCCAGGTCCTGGACGCCGAGGGTCACGCATTCGATGCCGGAGATCATCTGGGTCGTCACTCCACGAAAGAGGGCAGGATATCGAACCGGCCAGATCCGAAAAACGGGCCTGGGCGCTAGAATCAACCATCCCCAAGGAGGGCGCCATGAGTCTTTTCCAGAGTCGCAAGACGACGCTCCCGTCCCGCGAGGACGCCCTGCCCGGGCGCTCGCTCGCGATCCGCGTGTCACCGCGCCACTTCGTCAACGGCAACCGCACCGTTCCGCCGTTCGACGAGTCGCTCGAGATCGTCTACCTCGGGCTCGGCTGCTTCTGGGGTGCGGAGCGCCGGTTCTGGCAGACGCCGGGCGTGCACGCGACGGCGGTCGGCTATGCGGGCGGATACACGCCGAACCCGACCTACGAGGAGGTCTGCACCGGAAGGACCGCGCACACGGAAGTCGTGCTCGTCGCGTTCGACCCGAGGGTCATCGATCTCGAGGGCGTCCTGCGGGTGTTCTGGGAGTCGCACGATCCGACGCAGGGCATGCGCCAGGGAAACGACGTCGGCACGCAGTACCGCTCGGCGATCTACTGCACGAGCGACCGTCAGCTCGAGATCGCGCGCCGCACCGAGTCGGCCTACTCGGCCGCGCTGAAGGCCGCCGGGCATGGCGGGATCACGACGGAAATTCGCACGGCGCCCGAGTTCTACTACGCCGAGGAGTATCACCAGCAGTACCTCGCGAAGAATCCGAACGGGTACTGCGGCATTGGAGGGTGCGGAGTTCCCTTCAAACTCGCGGAGTTACCGATGGGGGAGAAGGCGTAAGAGTTGGTTTGACTTGGGTTCCAACAGGAAGCCAAGGGGTTACCAAAGGAAGCTGCGTTTTTCTGCGGGAAAACGCGATGTTTTTCCGGCGTCGAGGTCTACCGGAAGTCTACCGGTGTTCTTGACTTAGAATAGTCCGAGGGGAAAAACGACTGCTCGGATCGCCGTCATACCAACGGCGATAAGTTACGCTGCGAATACTCCTGCTCAAGGGATGCCTTATGCATATTCATTTGCCGAAACCTCTGCACGGCTGGCGCGCCCTGTTTAGCGAGGTCGGCGTCATCGTGTTTGGCATTTTGATTGCGCTTGCGCTCGAGCAGCTGATCGTATCGATTCACGAGAAGCGGATCGCGGCCGAGGCACGGGAGTCCGTCAAGGCGGAGGCGCGCGAAAATCTCGTCTGGATCGAGCATCGCGAGCAGCGCGAGATCTGCATCAGGCGCCGGCTCACCGAGCTGGACGATCTGCTTCGGCTTGCGCGGGCCGGCGCGGCCACACCCCTTGTTCATTATCTGGGTACCCTGCCGCATGCCAAGATCACCAGCCTGCGCTGGGAGGCCAATGCCCAGGCGGGCCGGGCGAGTCTATTCACGGGCGAAGAGCAGCGCATGCTCGCCAATCTGTATTTCACGACGGAACAGCTTCGCGCCGCACAGAGCCAGGAAGAAATCATCTGGTCGAAGATGCGATTCATCCAGGGTCTGAACCAGCTGTCGCCGCTTGAAACCCACGATCTCGCAATATTGCTTGGCGAGGCGCGCTATCAGAACTGGATTGTGCTCTTGAGTATTCACCGGGCGCATCAATGGGCAGCTCGCCTGCAGCTTGCGGCTGCCAATCCTGGCCAGATCGAGGGTCCTGCATCGGCAGGTGCTCAAATCTGCGAGAAGCTGACGGCGCCATTGATTGCCACAGAAAACACTGTCGGCCCTGACGCCTTCGCCGAGCCGGGTGACACGCCGTAGTGGAGCGGGTTTGGAGTCGTGAGTACTCCAAGCGGATTCTGCGAAACATTCAAGAGCGAGCGCTGATGAAGCTGCAGCAGCTAATTGCGGCCGGTGACCTGAAAGGCCTATCGATTCCGAACTCGAATCAGCCCTCATTCGCACGGCGTCGGCGGTAGCCTGCAGCCCATCTGCGATCCGCGTTGGTCTACCCGTGGAATGACGGCGGCGTCTACCGGAAGTCGACCGAGCGGTGGTGCGAGCGGGTGTAACCCCGTGGCATCGATAGGATTTCCACGCATTGGGCGTACTATCACCAGCAATACCTCGCGAAGAATCCCAACGGGTACTGCGGGATAGGGGGCTGCGGAGTTCCCTTCAAAATTGGGGAGTTACAAGTGGGGGAGAGGGCGTAAGAGTTGGTTCGCCGAGGGTTCTCGGGGGAAACCACAGGGAAACCAGCTGGCGATGTCGAAGATCCACGTGTTTCTGCAGGAAGACGCCAGCTGATATCGCCGTCGACGTCTACCGGAAGTCTACCGGTGGCCCATGCCCAGAAAAGTCCTCGGCGAAAGGCCCCTCGTGCTGGGCGGCGTGGACGGCGGTCCTTCGTGCGCGAATCTGAATATCCGCGACAGATATCGTGGTTGGAATCCGGCCTATGACGGCGTATTCCTGGTGTCAGGGTTGGCAAACGGCAATTCGACTAATGATTCGGCTCCACCGAACGTCGGCGAACTAACAGCGGATGCCAGCGCGTACGCCCGCCATCACGGTAGCCGCCGAACGAGTTGGTCAGTTCATTCTGATTATCCGGCGCCAGCGGGTCCTCCTTGATGAGGACTTGGCCGCGCTCTACGGCGTGGAAACTCGCAGCTTGGTGCAGGCGGTCAAGCGCAATCCAGAGCGCTTCCCGCCGGATTTCATGTTTGAGCTTTCCGCGGCTGAGTGGGCAGCTTTGAGATCACAAACTGTGACCTCAAAACCCGGCCGGGGTGGTCGACGCTATGCCCCATACGCATTTACTGAGCAGGGAGTGGCGATGCTGTCATCGGTGCTGAACAGCGATCGTGCCATCGCTGTAAACATCGAGATCATGAGGTCGTTCGTGCGACTTCGAAAGTTACTCGAGGTCGACAAGTCTCTGGCGCGCAAGTTCGAGCGTCTCGAGCGAAAGCTTGAATCGCATGATCAAGCGATCGTCGGCATCCTGTCGGCGATTCGGCAGCTGATGCATCCACCGGATAAGAAGCGGCGGGGAATTGGGTTCACGGCCGATCTCGGCGGTTAAATTAGAGGTACCTCGGCCGAAGTTCCGCCCATCGGAGTAGGATTGACGAATGATTCGCACCCACATCGGTCCTGTTCTGGCATTACTGATGATCGCGCTTACGAGCACAGCGGTGGCCACAGAGACGGTCTGCTCGAAGTCCGCATACAAGCGGTATAACTATGGACAGAAGGCTTCGCTGCGATTCGACGTTGGACGCTTGGGGCCTGAAAGCATTACCAACGAAGTGAAGGACTTTGCGGCTAGAAACGGCCTTTCTTACAGCTCAGTTGGCGGACACAATCCTCACAAAGCACCGCCTCTGGAGACCCTAGATCAAATACTTCAGGACACGTCCATCGCGATTTCTCTCTCAATAAAGACCTCGAAACGCAGCACCATCGCCACCGCGACGGTCGAGACGTTCTCTTGCTCCTGCGGACCAACAACTAAAGATTGGCAACCGTTTTGGCGGGCCTTCACTACGTTTGTGCGCACGAGCGGCTATCGGCCTGTTGCCGATTGGGCAACTCGGCAAGGCATCGACTTGAAAGACCCCATTCTCAACGCCGGCAAGCGGATGCGAGCGGGTGACTGAGAAGGGTTAACCTCGATCAACGCTCCGATCGGACGGAGGTTTGGTCTACCGCTGGATTGACATCAACGTCTACCGGAAGTCGATCGATCAATAGGCAAGCGCGGCGTAAACGGCCGTATTCCGTGGTAGTTCCGGGTTCAGCGCCGACTACCACCAGCAGTACCTCGCGAAGTATCCGAACGGGTACTGCGGGATCGGGGGCTGCGGAGTTCCCTTCAAAATTGCGGAGTTACCGATCGGGGAGAAGGTGTGATTTCCGGTTAGCCGAGGGTTCTCTCGTGGAACCAGAGGGTTACCATCCGTCTTGTCCAAGACCCCGCGTGTTTCTGCAGCAAAACGCCGACTGATTT
>CAISEB010000037.1 GCA_903884235.1 uncultured Pseudomonadota bacterium | reverse complement strand
GCATACCGCGCTCGACAATCGATCGCCAACGCACAAACCGCCGGCAAAATCACCGTCGCGCATCGACATCACGCCCCGACATCGCCAAACTTGTACGCATGACCATGAAGATCCAGTCCTTCATGCATAGTGCAGGCTAGAGCAGCTGAATGACCTGCGCAGTACTTCCTCGCGGAAGACGCGCGCAGTTGGCGTTTTTGGGCCGATCGATGGCGTCCGGACGGCGCGGTGCTGGAATCGCGTGAAATTCGCCGTCGCGGGGCGCGCGAGCGCGACCGCTTCGTGCACCCCGAGGCAGCGCGGTCACGCGCCGGGTTGCCCTGCGTTCCCTCGCGGGGTCTCGTCTTGCTAAGTTAGGACGGCGTTCAAGGGGCTGGGACAAGGGCGATGTGCGCCACCCACCCCGCACTCGAGATTTGCATCTCGGCGCCGTGGATGCAGCCGACCCCCTCAATCTCGGATCTGCTTCAGTGGGACGGGCGCCGCCAGCGTCATCGCAGGGTGGTCAGGCCGTCACCGGGGGAAGCCTCAGCGTGGCGAGACTCCAGCCGCGTAGTGGGCTCAGCGGTCGTCCCGTGAGGGCATCACGCGGCTGATCAGGAACGCCTCGAGTCGCTGCAGGCAGACCCGCATTTCCTGCACGGTCTCGAGATAGGTTTCAAGCATCTCGATCTGCGTTTGCGGAGAGCCGGCGCTGAGTGCACCGGAGAGCACGCGGTCCGCCGCGCGCATCTCGCGTTCGAGCTCCGTGAAGCGGCGTTGCAACTGCAGCAGCGCGGTCCGCGCGCGACCGCTCAGCGGCCCGCCGTCCGTCGCGCCCGCGGCGGGCTGCGACTTTGCGCCATCCCTCGTCATGCTGTGTCCCCCATCCACGGTCGGGTGCCAGCTTCTGCGCTGCAGTCCGGACAGGTTCGCAGATGTTCGCTAAGGATTCGTTAAGGACTTGTTGCGGTACCGTGGAATCTGGGCGGTTCTGCCGGCGCGTCACTCGGCTGCAACACGACATCGGCACCCTTGCGCTCCCCGTGGTCCGTGCCGGAGTCCGTCCATGTCGCGCGTTTCCGTTTCTCCGCCTGTCCTCCTGCCTGCCTTGGCCGGGCTCATCCTTGCGGCCGCCATCGTCCCGAGCCTGGCTGTCGGCGCTGACTCGGTGGTCGCCAAGGCCGGCACCGTCGAGTTGACGTCCGTGGATCTTAGGCGGCTCGTCGACGCGCTTCCGGCGCAGGGCCGCCAATCGCTGGCCGGCAACCCCGGGGCACTTGCGCAGGCGGTGCGTGGCGAATTGCTGCGCCGCCTCATACTCGACGAGGCGCGTGCCAAGGGTTTCGACCGGGACCCGTCCGTGACCACCAAGGTCGACAAGCTGCGCGACGAGATCGTGGTACGCCAGTGGCTGGCGCACGCGGCGCAGCCCGCCGTTGGCTATCCATCCGACGAGGAGATCGAGCGCGCCCATCAGGCGCTCGCCGAACGTGTGGCCGGAACCAGCGACTATCGCCTGGCGCAGGTGTACATCAGCGCGCCGGATGGGGCTCCTTCGGACAAGACACAGGCGGCCCTGCGCAAGGCCGGCGAGGTGCAGGCCAAGCTCGGCGGCGACTTCTCGGCCCTTGCGAAGACGTACTCGGAGCACGCCGAGAGCGCCGCGAAAGGCGGCGACCTCGGCTTCCTGCCCGAGTCGCGGCTGCTGCCGGGGGTGCGCGCGGCGCTGCCGGCGATGAAGGTCGGCGATGTCGCCGGACCGATCAAGACCGCGCAGGGAATCCATTTCATCCGCCTGCTCGAGAAGAAGCCGGCGAGCGTCCCGCCGTTGGCGGATGTGCGCGAGGCTCTCGTCGCCGAGCTGCGTCAGGAGAAGGTCGCCGACCTCCAGCAACGCTACCTCGCGGAGCTCGCCCAGAAGTCGCCGCCGACGCTCAACGAGATCGAGCTCGCCAAGCTCGTGCCGGCTGCGCGCTGATCCGGGTCAG
Source organism: uncultured Pseudomonadota bacterium (assembly GCA_903884235.1). Taxonomy (GTDB): domain Bacteria; phylum Pseudomonadota; class Gammaproteobacteria; order Steroidobacterales; family Steroidobacteraceae; genus CAIKZZ01. The sequence goes on along the minus strand of CAISEB010000037.1, from coordinate 91,161 downwards.
GTGCCCGTCGCGCCGCCGGGTGGCGCGACCTTGGGCTTGCCGGGGGGCGCAGGCACCTGCACCGGGACTGCGAGCGGCAGCGCTCGGCAGAACAGCGTGTCGCAGAAGAAAACGGCGCCGGTCAGTCGATCGAGGCGATAGCTGCCACCGTTGGCGGCGGCGGTGACCGTGAAGCGGTCCGCCGGGTACAGGCCGTGAACGAGGTGTGCGCCGCCGAGGATGATGGCGGCGGCGACGATCGCGCGGGGGAGACCTTCCATCCGCAAACCGTATCAGGCGGGTGCTACGGTTCGAAGACAATCCTTCAGTCGCGCAGTAGGTCGTTGATGGATGTCTTGGCGCGGGTCTGCGCGTCCACTCGCTTGACGATCACGGCGCAGTACAGCGAGTACTTGCCATCGGCCGACGGCAGGTTGCCTGAGACGACCACGGCGCCTGCCGGGATGCGCCCGTAGCTCACGGATCCCGAGGCGCGGTCGTAGATCTTGGTGCTGGCGCCGATGTACACGCCCATCGAGATCACGGCACCTTCCTCGACGATCACGCCCTCGACGACTTCGGAGCGCGCGCCGATGAAGCAGTTGTCCTCGATGATCGTCGGGTTCGCCTGCAGCGGCTCGAGCACGCCGCCGATGCCGACGCCCCCGGACAGATGCACGTTCTTGCCGATCTGCGCGCAGGAGCCCACGGTCGCCCAGGTGTCCACCATCGTTCCGCTGTCGACGTACGCGCCGATATTGACGTAGCTCGGCATCAGCACGACACCGGGTGCGATGTACGCGCCCTTGCGGGCGACCGCCGGGGGTACGACCCGGGCGCCGCCGGCGCGCAGCTGCGAGTCGCTCTGGCCTGCGTACTTCAGCGGCACCTTGTCGTAGAAGTTCGTGTAGCCGCCGCCCTGCAGCGCGTTGTCGTGCGTGCGGAAGTAGAGCAGCACCGCCTTCTTGAGCCACTGGTGCACGACCCAGTCGCCCGATTCCTTGCTCGCAACGCGCACCGCGCCCGAGTCGAGCTGCTCTAGCACCTCTTCGACCGCGACGACGAGCTCGCGCGGGGCATTCGCGGGGCTGATGTCCGCGCGGCGGTCCCAATGATGTTCGACGATCTCGCGGCGGGACTGGCTCATGGGCGGCGGTTCTCGAGGTAACGGCGGATGCGATGCGCGGCCTCGACGCACTCGGCGAGGCTCGCGACGAGGGAGATGCGCACGCGACCGCGGCCGGGGTTGCCGGCGGCGCCGTCGCGCGCGAGATAGCTGCCGGGCAGCACGATGACGTTCTCGGTCGCGTACAGCTCGCGGGCGAACGCCTCGTCGTCGTCGCCGACGTCGGGCCACAGGTAGAAGCTCGCGGTGGGGCGGTGCACGTCGAGCACCGGCGCGAGGATCGGCAGGACCGCTTCGAACTTCGCGCGGTACAGCGCGCGATTCGCGGCGGGGTGCGCATCGTCGTCCCAGGCGACGATGCTGGCGCGCTGCACGTGCACCGGCAGTGCGCAGCCGTGGTACGTGCGGTAGAGGCGGAAGCGCTCGAGGACCGAGGGATCACCCGCCACGAACCCGGACCGCAGTCCCGGCAAGCTCGATCGCTTCGACAGGCTGTGGAAGACGACCACGCGCTCGAACGCCGAACGTCCAAGGCGATGGCAGGCGCCGAGGAAGCCGGGCGGAGGCGCGGACTCGTCGAGGTAAATGTCGCCGTAGCACTCGTCGGCCGCGATCAGGAAGTCGTGGCGATCGGCCAGCGCGATCGCGCGCGCCATGTAGTGCTCGTCGAGGACGGCGCCGGTCGGATTGCCGGGCGAGCACAGGTACAGCAGGCGGCAGCGCGACCAGATCTCGTCGGGCACCGCATCGAGGTCGGGGACGAACCCGTTCGCCTGCGTCGTGTCGAGGAAGTACGGCGTCGCGCCGGCGAGCAGCGCTGCACCCTCGTAGATCTGGTAGAACGGATTCGGCATCGCCACGAGCGCGCCGGCGGCGGGATCGATCACCGCCTGGGCGAACGCGAACAGCGCCTCGCGCGTGCCGGTGACCGGCAGCAGCATGGTGTCGGGGTCGAGCGTGCCGCCGAGGTCGTAGCGGCGGTCGAGCCAGCCTGCGGCCGAGCGCCGGAACTCCGGCAGTCCCGCCGTCGCCGGGTACGTGCCGAGCGCAGCGAGTGCATCGACCAGGGCCTGCACGACGGCGGGTGGCGCCGCGTGCTTGGGCTCGCCGATCGACAGCGCGATCGGTGCGAGGGAAGCGGGCGGCGTCACGCCCCGATGCAGGCGCGCCAGGCGCTCGAACGGGTAGGGCTGCAGGCGAGCGAGCGCCGGATGCATCGCGATCGGGCTCACGCGCGCAGGTCGAGCGCCGCCCTCAGCGCCGCCTCGACGCGGGACCGGGTCGCGCCGTCGAGCGCGCGGTCGGCCGAGTCCGCGACGTAGAACACGTCCTCGGCGCGCTCGCCGACGGTGACGATGCGGGCGCCCAGCAGCTGGATCTTCTCGCGCACGAACACCTTGCCCATCTCGGACAGGAGTCCCGGGCGGTCGGATGCGACGAGTTCGAGCACCGTGCGCTGGTTGCGCTCGTCGTCGCCCCAGCTGATCTGGGTCGGCGTCGTGAACATCCGCACCTGGCGCGGTGCGCGGCGCGTGACGGTCGGCGTCGGCGCCGCGTCGTCGCGCAGGCTGCGCAGCAGCCCCTGCTCGATCTCATGCACGCGCGTGCGGTCGTTGATCGCGCCGCCGGTGTCCTCGAGCACGAGGTAGGTGTCGACGCTGAACGCGTTCGTGGTCGGCGTGATGCGCGCGTCCAGGATGGTCAGGCCCATCTGGTCGAGGACCGCGGTCGCGCGCGCGAAGCTGTGCTGGCGCCGCTGCGTGTAGAGGAAGATCGCCGTGCCGCCGCGGCCCGTCTCCTGGCGCACGGCCACCAGCGGCTCCTCGTCGAACGGGTCGCGCCCGGCGAGCAGCGAGGTGTGCCAGGCGATCTCCTCGGCGGTGTGCCTGAGGAAGTAGGCCCCGGTGAAGCTCTTCCAGACGCGGCCGACCTCGGCGGCGGGTACGCCGTCGCGGGTCAGGATCTCCTGCGCCTCGTGCTGGGTCTCGGCGATGAGCTCGGCCTCGCCGAGCGGGCTTTCGAGGCCGCGCCGTAGCGCGCGCTTGGTGCGCTCGAAGAACTCCTCGAACAGCGATGCCTTCCAGGCGTTCCACAGCTTCGGGTTGGTGCCGCGCACGTCGGCGACGGTGAGCACGTAGAGGTAGTCGAGGTGGGTGCCGTCGCCGACGCGGCGCGCGAATTCGTTGACGACCTCGGGATCGGTGATGTCCTTCTTCTGCGCGGTCACCGACAGCAGCAGGTGGTGGCGCACGAGCCAGGCGACCAGGCGCGCGTCGTATCGCGACAGGCCCTGCTCGAGGCAGAACGCCTCCGCGTCGACCGCGCCGAGTTCCGAGTGGTCGCCGCCCCGGCCCTTGGCGATGTCATGGAACAGCGCCGCGAGGTAGGCGAGCTCCGGGCGCGGCAGCGTCTTGAACATCGCCGACAGCTTCGGGAACTCGTGCTCGAAGCGCGGCGTCGCGAGGCGGCGCAGGTTGCGGAGCACGAACAGCGTGTGCGCGTCGACCGTGTAGGCGTGGAACAGGTCGTACTGCATGCGCCCGACGATGCGGCCGAACGCCGGCACGTAGCGGCCGAGCACGCCATACAGGTTCATGCGCCGGAAGGCGCGCGTGACGCCTTCGGGTTCGCGCAGGATCTCGAGGAACAGGCGGTGGTTGCGCGGGTTCTGGCGGAACTCCTCGTCGATCAGCCACAGGTGCCGCTGCAGCGAGCGGATGGTCGCGGCGCGCACGCCCTTGAGCGTCGGGTTCTGGCACAGCACCTGGAAGAGCTCGAGGATCGCCGACGGCTGGCGCTCGAACACGTCCTCGCTGGTGACCTCGAGGTACTCGTTGCGCACCTGGAAGCGGGCATTGATCGGCGTCGGGCTGGTCGGCGCCGGGTTCAGGATCGCCTCGGAGAACAGTTGCAGCAGCATCTCGTTCAGCAGCGAGATGTCCATCACCGTGCGGTAGTAGCGCTGCATGAACTGCTCGACCGCGAGCGTGTAGGTCGCGTCCTCGTAGCCGAACTCACGCGCGAGGCGGATCTGGTGGTCGAACAGCAGGCGATCCTCGCGCCGCCCGGTGAGCACGTGCAGCGCGAAGCGGATCTTCCACAGGAACGACTGCGCGGTCTTGAGCTTGCGCAGCTCCGCGCCGGTCAGGAAGCCGTGCGAGACGAGTTCATCGAGGGTCTCGGCGCCGAAGTGGCGCTTCGCGACCCAGGCGATCGTCTGGATGTCGCGCAGGCCGCCCGGGCTCGCCTTCACGTTCGGCTCGAGGTTGTAGCCGGTGTCGTGGAATCGCAGGTGCCGCTGCTGCTGCTCGCGGACCTTGCCCTCGTAGAATTCCGCCGCACTCCAGATGTGATCCGGCGCGAGCGCCTTCTTCATCGCCGTCAGCAGCAGCTCGGGGCCAGCGAGCAGGCGCGCCTCGATCAGCGTCGTCGCCACCGAGATGTCCGCGAGGCTCTCGCGCTGGCAGTCGTCGATGGTGCGAACGCTGTGGCCGACCTCGAGGCCGATGTCCCACAGGAAGGTCAGGAAGCGCTCGAGGTCGGACTGCCAGGGCGAGCCCTCGCTCTTCGGCAGCAGCACCATGACGTCGATGTCGGAGCAGGGGTGCAGCTCGCCGCGACCGTAGCCGCCGACGGCGACGAGCGCGAGTTCCGCGCCGTGGCGGGCGGTGTGCAGCGTCCAGGCGCGGGTCAGCACGAGATCCACGAGGCGGGCGCGGTCGCGGACCAGGATTTCCACCGGCTCGTCCGCCTCGAAGCGGTGCTTCAGCGCATTGCCGGCTTCCTCGAGTGCCGCGCGGAATGCGCTGATCGCCGCGGCCGGGATGTCGAGGGTGATGGCATCGAGGCGGCCTGCCAGGGTAGCGAGCGCGGGCCAGGGGAGAGAGGGCACTTCGGCGGGCGCGGTCTCGTCGCCGTCGAGGGGGCGGTATTCGCGGTTCAAGGGGTCAGGCGCCGGCCGGCAGGGCCGGCGGCTTTTCGTCGGCGCCGAGCGTCAGCACCTCGCAGCCGGTCTCGGTGACGAGCACGGTGTGCTCCCACTGGGCCGACAGCGAATGATCCTTGGTGACCACGGTCCAGCCGTCGCCGAGCAGGCGGATGTGGCGCTTGCCGGCATTGACCATCGGCTCGATCGTGAAGGTCTGCCCGAGCTCGAATTCGGGCCCGGTCCCCGGGACGCCGTAGTGCAGGATCTGGGGGTCGGCGTGGAACACCCGGCCGATGCCGTGGCCGCAATACTCGCGCACGACCGCGAAGCCCTGGGCCTCGACGTAGCTCTGGATCCGGTGCCCGAGGTCGCCGAGGCGCGCGCCGGGCCGGACCGAGCCGATGCCGAGCCAGAGCGCCTGGCGGCAGACGTCGACGAGGCGCCGGGCCTGCACGGAGCCTGCGCCGACCACGTACATCCGGCTGGAATCCCCATGCCAGCCGTCCTTGATGACGGTGACGTCGACGTTGACGATGTCGCCGTTCTTCAGGCGCTTGTCGCCGGGGATCCCGTGGCAGACCACGTGGTTGACCGAGGTGCAGATGGACTTCGGGAACCCCTTGTAATTCAAGGGCGCCGGGATCGCCTTCTGCACCTGCACGATGTAGTCGTGGCAGAGGCGGTCCAGCTCTTCCGTGGACACCCCCGGGACCACGTGGGGCCCGATCATGTCGAGGACGTCCGCCGTCAGGCGGCCGGCGAGACGCATCGCGTCTGCTTCGGCGGGGTTCAGTAGGGTCACGTTGGGGGGTGCTGTGGGGCGTAACATGGGAAGGGAGGGGCGTGCTAAACCGTTGTTTGCACGGGCCGAGCATGGTATAAAGCGCGGCGTTTTTTGGCAATCAAATCCACACGCGTACCGGCAGCGGACCCAGGGGCGACCCAGGGGCTCCCGCAGCCAAACCGTACGGTCGGGTGTCGATCGGCCCGTCCCGCGAAGCCTCGCGGGGCCCCCGACCGACTACCGCACGGGGTGCGCGGGTTGACCTAACCCGGGAGTAAATGACGATGTCCAGCGTGTCAATGCGACAGATGCTGGAAGCGGGCGTCCATTTTGGACACCAGACCCGCTTCTGGAACCCGAAGATGGCCCCCTTCATCTTCGGCGAGCGCAACAAGATCCATATCATCAACCTTGAGAAGACGCAGCCGCTGTTCGCGGACGCGGCCAACTTCATCAAGGGCGTCGTCGGCGACGGCGGCCGCGTGCTGTTCGTCGGCACGAAGCGTTCCGCCCGCGAGGCGATCCAGCGCGAAGCGGTGCGCTGCAACATGCCCTTCGTCAACCAGCGTTGGCTCGGCGGCATGCTCACCAATTTCAAGACGATCCGTCAGTCGATCAAGCGCTTGGGCGAGCTCGAGGACCTGATCGCGAGCGGCGGCATCGAGCGCCGCGGCAAGAAGGAAGCCCAGGTCCTGCGCCGCGAGAAGGAAAAGCTGAACCGCAGCCTCGGCGGCATCAAGAACATGGGCGCCCTGCCGGACGTACTGTTCATCGTCGACGTCGGCCACGAAGGCATCGCGATCAAGGAAGCCAAGACGCTCGGCATCCCGGTCGTCGCGGTCGTCGACACGAATTGCTCGCCCGAGAGCGTGGACTACGTCATTCCTGGCAACGACGACGCGATGCGCGCCATCAATCTCTACGCCGCGGCGATCGCCGACGCGGTGCTCGAGGGCAAGTCGGCCGTACCGGAAGTGCCGTCGGGCGAGGACGAGTTCGTCGAGCTCGACGAGGCGGGCAACCCGCGTCGCAAGAGCGGTGGTCGCCGTCGCCCCGCCGCCGCGGCGCCGAATGGCCGCGCGAAGAAGGGCGCCGCCCCGGTCGAGGCCGCCCCGGTCGAAGCCGCACCGGAGGCCACGCCGTCGGCCGACGCCGCCGTCAGCGAGTGAATTCGATGAACATCACGGCAGATAGCGTAAAGCAGCTCCGCGAGCGCACCGGCGCGGGGATGATGGAGTGCAAGAAGGCCCTCGTGGAAGCCAGCGGCGACCTCGAGGCCGCCGCGGAGATCATGCGCAAGTCCGGTCTCGCCAAGGCCGACAAGAAGGCCACCCGCGTGGCGGCCGAGGGTCGCATCGTCTACGCCGGCAGCAGCGACGGCCACACCGGCGTCCTGGTCGAAGTGAACTGCGAGACGGACTTCGTCGCGCGTGAGGCGGATTTCAACTCCTTTGCCGAGGCGGTTGCCGCGGCCGCGCTTGCGAGCGGCGCGGACTCGACCGAGGCCGTGCTGGCCGCGACCGACGCCTCGGGCACCGTGCTCGAGGAGCGTCGTCGTGCCCTGATCGCCAAGATCGGCGAGAACATCACGGTGCGTCGCCTGCAGCGCGTGACGACGAAGGGCGTGCTGGGCAGCTACCTGCACGGCACCCGCATCGGCGCGGTCGTCGCGATCGAGGGCGGCGACGTCGCCCTCGCCAAGGACCTCGCGATGCACGTGGCCGCGATCAATCCGCAGTTCGTCGACTCGAGCGAAGTCCCCGCCGAGCAGCTGGCCAAGGAGAAGGAAATTCTCGTGGCGCAGGCGGCGGGCGAGGGCAAGCCGGCGGCGATCATCGAGAAGATGGTCGAGGGCCGGATCCGCAAGTACCTCGCCGAGATCACCCTCGTCGGTCAGCCCTTCGTGAAGGACCCGGACACCAGCGTCGAGAAGCTCCTCAAGCAGGCGTCGGCGACTGTCAAGGCGTTCGCGCGCCTCGAGGTCGGTGCCGGTATCGAGAAGAAGCAGGAGAACTTCGCCGACGAAGTGGCGGCGACGGTCAAGAGCAGCGTAAAGAAGTGATCCTGGTCGCAGGGGGACGTCGCTGATGCCCGAAGGGTCCGGACCGCAGAAGCCGTCCCGCTACAAGCGCATCCTGCTGAAGCTCAGCGGGGAGGCGTTGCTCGGGGGTGGCGACTACGGCATCGACCCGGAGGTCCTCAAGCGTCTCGCCAGCGAGATCATCGAGGTCCAGTCCCGCGGAGTGCAGGTCGCCGTCGTCATCGGTGGCGGCAACATCTTCCGCGGCGCTGGCCTCGCCCGCCGGGGCATGGACCGCTCGACGGCGGACCACATGGGCATGCTGGCGACGGTGATCAACTCGCTGGCCATGCAGGACGCGCTCGAATCCCTCGGCGCCTACGCCCGCGTGATGTCGGCCCTGCAGATCAACGAGGTCTGCGAGGACTACATCCGCAGGCGCGCGATCCGCCACCTCGAGAAGGGTCGGGTGGTGCTGTTCGCCGCCGGTACCGGCAACCCGTTCTTCACGACCGACACGGCGGCGAGCCTGCGCGCGATCGAGATCGGCGCCGACGTGCTGCTGAAGGCCACCAAGGTCAACGGCATCTACACCGACGATCCGCTGCGCAACCCGAACGCGACGCGCTACACGCACCTGACGTTCGACCAGGTGCTGTCGGATCGGCTCAACGTCATGGATGCGACGGCGATCGTGATGTGCCGCGACAACAAGCTGCCGCTGCAGGTCTTCAACCAGCACAATACCGGCGACCTGATGCGGATCATTGAAGGCGAGGACGTCGGCACGGTCGTCTCCAACGGCTGACCTGCGGGCGCGGTTCGTGGACGGAGGAAAGCGATGATCGAGGATCTCAAGAAGGACGCGGCCGATCGCATGGCGAAGTGCGTGGCGGCGCTCAAGGTCGAATTCAAGCGCATGCGCACCGGGCGTGCGAGCACCTCGCTGCTCGAGCACCTGCGGGTCGACTACTACGGTTCCGAGTCGCCGCTGTCGCAGGTGGCGAACGTCATCGTCGAGGACGCGCGCACGCTCGCCGTCACGCCGTGGGACAAGTCCATGATCCCGCTGATCGAGAAGGCCATCATGAAGTCGGATCTCGGCCTCACGCCGAACACGGCGGGTGCCGTGATCCGCCTGCCGATGCCGGCGCTGACCGAGGAGCGCAGGCGCGACCTCGTCAAGGTCGCCAAGCACGAGACGGAGAACGCGCGCGTTGCCGTTCGCAACGTGCGCCGCGATGCGATGAACGATCTCAGGGACATGCTCAAGGAGAAGCTCGTCTCGCAGGACGACGACCGGCGCGCTCAGGACGAGATCCAGAAGCTCACCGACAAATTCATCGCCGAGTGCGATGCGGTCCTCGCGGAGAAGGAGAAGGATCTCCTCCAGGTGTGAGGAGATCCAACCGACCCGTGCGCGTTCCTAGGCACGTGGCGATCATCATGGACGGCAACGGCCGCTGGGCCAGGGCGCGCGCCCTGCCGCGGCCGGCCGGCCATCGCGCCGGCATCAAGCCCGTGCGCATGTGCATCGAGCAGTGCGCGACGCGCGGCGTCGAGGTCCTGACCGTGTTCGCATTCTCGAGCGAGAACTGGAAGCGGCCGGTCGCCGAAGTCGGCCTGCTGATGCAGCTGTTCCTCGAATCCCTCGATCGCGAACTCGAAGAACTGGCGGGACGTGGCATCCGCGTGCGCTTCATCGGCGCGCGCGAACAGCTGCCGGCGGCGGTGGTGGCGAGCATGGAACTTGCCGAATCCCGGACCTGCGACAACGACAAGCTCACGCTGGTCGTCGCCTTCGGCTATGGCGGCCGCTGGGACATCGTCTCGGCCGCGCGAAGGCTCGCGATCGCCTGCCGCGACGGCGCGCTCGCACCCGAGGAGATCGACGAGGCCCGGCTCGGCGCCGAGCTCGCGCTCGGCGACCTGCCGGACCCGGACCTGTTCATCCGCACCGGCGGCGAGCAGCGGATCAGCAACTTCCTGCTGTGGAACCTGGCCTACACCGAGCTGTGGTTCACCGACACGTTGTGGCCTTCGTTCGATGCCGCCGAGTTCCAGCAGGCGCTCGACAGCTACGCCGAGCGGGAACGACGCTTCGGGCACACCGTGCCCTCCTCGAGTGCAGACGCGTGCTGAAGACCCGCGTCGTCACCGCACTCGTGCTCGCGGCCGTGTTGTTCCTCGCCCTGTTCGTGCTGCCGGCGCCGGCCGGGTCCATCTTCTTCGCCATCGCGCTGCTCATCGGCGCGTGGGAATGGGCGCGCCTCGCCGGCTTCACTGCGCCGGCGGCGCGCATCGCGTACGTGCTGGTGACCGCGGCGCTCGGTGCCATCGCCTACGCGGCGACGCGCGATGCCGCCAACCTGCACGGGCTGCTCGCGATCGCCTGCGCCTGGTGGGGCGTGGCCGCCGCCTGGCTCGCGCTGCGGCCGGGCTCCGTGAACACGCTGTCGGCACTCCTCGCCGGGCAGCTCGTGCTGGTGCCGACCGGCATCGCCATCGACACCCTGCTCGCCGGCCGGGTGCTCGCCTCCGGCGTCGCGCTCTTGCTGTGCATGATGCTGGTGGTCTGGGCCGCCGACATCGGCGCGTATTTCGTGGGTCGCCGGTTCGGGCGCCTCAAGCTCGCGCCCGCGGTGAGCCCCAACAAGACCTGGGAGGGCGTGATCGGCGGGACGCTGTTCGCGGTCGCGGTCGGCGTCGCCGAGGCGCGCTGGCTCGGCGTGCCGATGGCCCCATACCTGGGGCTCGTCCTGGTCGTCGTCTGCGCGTCGATCGTCGGCGACCTGACCGAAAGCATGTTCAAGCGCGTGGCCGGGCTCAAGGACAGTGGCGCGCTGCTGCCGGGCCATGGCGGCGTCCTCGACCGCATCGATAGCATCACGGCCGCCGCGCCGTTCTTCGCGCTCGGACTGTCCTGGTTCGGTGGCGTCGCATGAGCGCCGCCAAGGGCATCGCGATCCTCGGCTCCACCGGCAGCATCGGTCGCAGCACGCTCGATGTCGTCGCGCGCCATCCAGACCGGTTCCAGGTGGTCGCGCTGACGGCGGGCGCGCAGTGGCAGGTGCTCGCCGAGCAGTGCCGGCAGTTCCGCCCGCGCGTCGCGGTGCTCGCCGAACCCACCCACGCCGGCGAGCTCGCCGCCGCACTCGCCAGCGCGGGGCTTGCGACCGAGGTCCTGGCGGGACCCGACGGGCTCGTGGCGGCGGCGACCCTCGCGGGGGCGGATGTCGTGATGGCGGCGATCGTCGGGGCCGCAGGTCTCGCACCCACGCTCGCGGCGGCGCGGGCGGGCCGGCGCCTGCTGCTCGCGAACAAGGAGGCGCTCGTCATGAGCGGCCGCCTGCTGCTCGATGCGGTGGCGGCGAGCGGCGCCGAGCTACTGCCGATCGACAGCGAGCACAACGCGATCTTCCAGTGCCTGCCGCCGCACCGCCCGGGCGTGGTCGCCCCGGCCGTGACGCGAATCTGGCTGACCGCCTCGGGGGGGCCGTTCCTGCGCATGGCGCCGTCGGAGCTGCATGGCGTGACGCCGGACCAGGCGTGCGCGCACCCGCGCTGGGTGATGGGCCGCAAGATCTCGGTGGATTCGGCGACCCTGATGAACAAGGGCCTCGAACTCATCGAGGCGCAGTTGCTGTTCGGCGTCCCGAGCGGTGGCGTCGAGGTCGTGATCCACCCCGAGAGCATCGTGCATTCGCTGGTGGCCTACGCGGACGGCTCGACCCTGGCCCAGCTCGGCAACCCGGACATGCGCACGCCCATCGCCCACGCGCTTGCGTGGCCGGAGCGCATGCCGTCCGGTGTAGAATCGCTGGACATGCTCCGGCTCGGGACCCTGCGCTTCGAGGCCCCGGACCGGGAGCGGTTTCCCTGCCTGAGGCTCGCCGAAGCGGCCGCGCGCGCGGGGGGGACGGCGGCCACGGTTCTCAATGCCGCCAACGAGGTCGCGGTCGCCTCGTTCCTGGCCGGGCGTTTGAACTTTACCGCCATCGCGGCGGTCATTGAACGCGTGCTCGAGCGGTTGCCGGCCGGGACGGCTGCGGCGCTCGAGGACGTGATGGAGGCCGACGGCGCAGCCCGGCGGCTGGCGACGACCCTGGTGGATGGCTTCGGAGGTAGGGTGTCTTGAGCTTCGGGCCGATCCAGATCCTGTGGTTCATCGTCGCGATCAGCGTGCTGGTCGCCGTGCATGAATTTGGCCATTTCTGGGTCGGTCGCCGGCTGGGCTTCAAGGTGCTGCGCTTCTCGGTCGGCTTCGGGCGCCCGCTCGTGATGCGGACCGGCGCCGACGGCACCGAATACGCGATCGGCATGATCCCGCTCGGCGGCTACGTGCGCTTCGCGGACGAGCGTGACGGCGAGGTGGCCGCGTCCGACCTCGCCTCGGCGTTCAACCGGCGCCCGGTCTGGGCACGCGTCCTCGTGCTGCTTGCCGGTCCCGCGGCGAACTTCCTGTTCGCGGTCGTCGCCTTCTGGGGGCTCTACCTGTCCGGCGTCCCCGGCCTCAAGCCCGTGGTCGGCGACGTGCGCGCCGATTCCTACGCATCGCGGGCAGGGCTGCGCAGCGGCGACGAGATCGTCGCCGTCGGTGGCGCGCCGGTGACCAACATGGAGGCGACCGTGATCGCGACGATCTACGGCGTCGTCGACAACGGCCGCATCGAACTCGCGGTCCGCCGGGGCGGGACGCTGGCGCCGCCGGTGGTCATCGACGTGCCGGCCGAGGGCCGGCGCGCGCTGACGGAGCCCGGCGCCCTCTACGACGGGCTCGGATTCGGCTTCTTCCAGCCGCACCAGCCGGTCATCGTCGACCATACGATCGCCGGTGGCACGGCCGCCGCCGCGGGCCTGCGGGCCGGCGACGAGGTGCTTTCGATCAATGGCGAGAAGATCGCCGGGTTCCCCGAGTTCCGTGACCGGATCGGGCGGCTCGGCGGCAGCACGGTCGACCTCGGGGTCCGGCGCGGCACGACCGAGCTGCGGATCCCGGTCGCCGTGCGTGCCGAGCCCGATCCGGCCGGCGGGGCCCGGCCGTCGGTCGGCCGAATCGGCATCGCGCCGGTGCCGCCGGCGTTCCCCGCCTCGATGCAGGTGGTCGATCGCTATGGCCCGCTTGCCGCGATTGGCCCGGCGGTGCACCGGACATGGCAGACTAGCGCCGTCACGCTGAAGTTCCTGTGGAGAATGCTGACCGGCGGCGCCTCGCTGAAGAACATCAACGGCCCGATCAGCATCGCGACCTATGCGGGACTCAGCGCCCGCGAGGGGTTCGGGTCGTTCCTGATGTTCCTCGCCGCGGTCAGCATCAGCCTCGGGATCCTCAACCTGATGCCGGTGCCGGTCCTCGACGGCGGCGGCATCGTGTACCAGCTTGCCGAGGCGGTCCGTGGCGGTCCGCTGTCCCTGCGCATCCAGGCGCTCGGGCAGCAGGTCGGCATCGTGCTGCTGCTTCTATTGATGAGCCTCGCCTTCTATAACGATCTGCGGCATTTCGGTTAGCCGCTTGAGACAACGACAAGGGACTCAGACCCGCATGCGATCCCGGCTTTCCCGTGCCGTCACATTCGCCGTAGCGTACGCGCTCGGCACCGCCGTCTGCGATGCGCAGGCGCTCTCCTACGATCCGGGCGAGTTCGTCGTCGGCGATATCAAGGTCGAGGGCCTGCAGCGCATCGCCGAAGGTACCGTCTACAACTACCTGCCTGTCAGCCTCGGCGACAAGATGAGCCACCAGAAGGTGGAGGAGTCGCTGCGCGCGCTGTACGCCACCGGGTTCTTCCGGGACGTCGAGCTGCGCAAGGACGGCAACACGCTTATCGTCGCAGTCCGCGAGCGACCCTCGATCGAGAGCTTCGAGCTCAAGGGCAACAAGGACATCAAGACCGAGGATCTGCAGAAGAGCCTCAAGAACGTCGGCCTCGCGACCGGCAAGACCTTCGATCGCAGCGTCCTCGAGGACGTGACCCAGTACCTGACCGACCAGTACTACTCGCGCGGCAAGTACGCCGTGCGCGTGGACACCAAGGTCGAGGACGTGCCGGGCAACAAGGTCAAGATCGCGATCGACATCAAGGAAGGCAAGCGCGCCCGGATCCGCCAGATCAACTTCGTCGGCGATACCAAGTATCCGCCGAAGGAGATCCTCGAGACCCTCGAGCTCAAGACGCCGAACTGGCTGTCCTGGTACAAGCAGGACGACCGCTATTCGCGCGAGTCGCTGCAGGGCGACCTTGAGAAGCTGAAGTCCTGGTACATGGACCGTGGCTACGCCAACTTCCAGATCGACTCCACGCAGGTCGCGATCGCACCGGAAAAGGACGACATCTTCATCACGGTGAACGTGACCGAAGGCGACGTCTACAAGGTGTCCGAGGTGAAGCTCGCCGGCAACATGGTCGTGCCGGAGTCGGACCTGAAGCGCCTGCTGCTGGTGCAGCCGGGCCAGACGTACTCGCGCAAGCTCGTCACCTCCTCGCAGGAGCTGATGAACTACCGCCTCGGTGCCGAGGGCTACGCCTTCGCCAAGATCGAGCCGGTGCCGACGACCGACCCGGACAACAAGACCGTCTCGCTGACGTTCTTCATCGATCCGGGCAGCCGCGCCTACGTGCGCCACATCAACTTCAACAACGTCAACTCGATCAACGACGAGGTGCTGCGCCGCGAGATGCGCCAGCTCGAGGGCGCGTGGCTGTCGAACCAGGCGGTCGAGCGCTCCAAGCAGCGCCTGCAGCGCCTGCCGTACATCGAGAAGGTGGAGAGCGAGAACAAGCCCGTCGCCGGCACGCCGGACCTCGTCGACGTCGACTTTGACGTCAAGGAAGGCCTGCCGGGCCAGTTCGGCGGCGGCATCGGCTACTCGGCCTCGCAGAAGCTGATCCTGAACGGCAACTTCGTGCACTCGAACTTCATGGGACGCGGCGAGCGCATCGCGGCGGAAATCAACGCCGGGCGCTACTCGAGCGTCTACAGCCTGTCGCACACGGACCCCGCGACGACGATCGACGGCATCGCCCGCACCATTTCGTTCGCGTACCGCAAGTCGACCCAGTTCGTCTCCTCCGCGTCGCAGTTCTCCACGACCATGCTGAACGGTGCGATCGAGTGGGGCGTCCCGATCTCGGAGTTCCAGGGCCTGCGCTTCGGCCTGTCGGTGTCGAGCAACGAACTGCTGGCGAGTGACACGAGCAGCGCCCGCGAGGCGGTCACCTGGGTCCGCAACAACGGCAACCCGTTCATCCGCACGGCCACGAGCTACGACGGCACGGGCGCGACCACGACCTTCGATTTCTACGGGTCGAGGTTCAACGTGATCGAGACGGTCGCCGGCTGGAGCTACGACAGTCGCAACCGCGCGATCTTCGCGGACCGCGGCACGCGCGTCGCGATCCAGGGCTCCTACGCGCTGCCGGGCACCTCGGTGCGCTACTACACTGGCAGCTTCGACTTCCTGAAGCTGACCGCACTGCCCAAGAAGTTCACGTTCGCGCTGAAGTCGCAGGTCTCCTACGGCAACAAGCTCGGCAACTCGACGGCGCTGCCGCCGTTCCGCCAGTTCTTCGGCGGCGGCCCGGACACCGTGCGCGGCTATCGCGAGAGCCGCCTCGGGCCCAAGGACAGCTTCGGCAATCCGTACGGCGGCAACCTGCTGACCGTGGCGAGCGCGGAGCTGCTGTTCCCGACGCCGGACAAGTGGAAGGCCAACGTCCGCGTCAGCGCGTTCTACGACATGGGCAACGTGTTCTCGACCTGCTGCGTGAGCTTCGTCGGGCAGGACCGGGTCACGCCCGTGAAGTACAACTTCAGCTACAATGAACTCAAGCGCTCGACCGGTATCGCGGTCCAGTGGCTCGCTCCCCTCGGCATCTTCCGCTTCAGCTATGCGGTGCCGCTCAACGCGAGCAAGGGTAACGGCATCACCTACCCGGACGAGCGCGAGGGCTTCCAGTTCTCCATCGGTTCCGCTTTCTGATCAAAATCAACATCTTGCAATACACAGGTTCGTACTCCATGCGCATCACGTCCTTTGCCCTGATCCTCGCCGGTGTGGCCGGTCTCGGGCTTACCCCGGCAGCCTACGCCCAGTCGCAGAAGATCGCGGTCGTCGACAGCCAGCGGCTGCTCGCCGAGGCCCCGCAGGCCAAGGCAGCGGGCCAGGCCCTCGAGACCGAGTTCGGCCCGCGGCAGAAGACGCTGGAGGCCCAGATCAAGGACTTCGAGACGCGCGGCCAGAAGTTCGAGCGCGACCAGGCGACGATGTCGGAGGCCGAGCGCACCAAGACGCAGCGCGACCTGCGCGACGCCGGCCTCAACCTGGATCGCCGCAAGAAGGAGTTCCAGGAGGACGTGCAGCTGCGCCAGAACGAGGAGCTGCAGAAGGTCCAGAAGTCGATCTACGACGCGGTTCGTGCGTACGCCAAGGAAAAGGGCTACGACGCCGTGCTCGCCGGCGGCGTGATCTACAACAGCGATTCGGTCGACATCACCTCCCAGGTGCTCTCGAACCTCGTGAGCAAGGCCCCGGCAGCGCCGGCGGCCCCGGCAGCTCCCGCGCCGAAGAAGCCCTGACCGGACGCCCCGGGTCCATGGCCGAAGCGACGCTCGGGCAACTCGCCGCCCGCTTCGGCCTGGTCTTGCGGGGCGATCCCGACGTGCCGGTGCACGCGGTCGCGACCCTCCGCGACGCGGCACCGGGCACGGTCACGTTCCTCGCCAATCCGCGCTACCGTCGCTACCTCGGGTCGACCCGCGCGGCGGCGGTGATCGTCGACGAGTCGGCGGCGGGCGAGTGCACGGTCGCCGCGCTCATCTCCAAGAATCCCTACGCGGCCTACGCCCGCATCGCCGCCTGGCTGCACCCGGAGCCCGTGGCCGTGGCCGGCGTGCATGCCTCCGCGGTGGTCGATCCGTCCGCGCGCATCGCGCCGAGCGCCCACATCGCCGCGCTGGTCGTGATCGAGGCCGGGGCCGAGGTCGGCGAGCGTGCGGTCATCGGCGCCGGCTGCGTGCTCGGCGCCGGCGCATCGATCGGCGAGGACACGCGCCTCGCCGCGCGCGTGACGCTGTACCGCGGCGTGCGGATCGGGCGACGCTGCATCGTCCACTCCGGCGCCGTGCTCGGTGCCGATGGCTTCGGCATCGCGCAGGACGTCGACGGCTGGGTGAAGGTGCCCCAGCTCGGCTCGGTCGTCGTCGGCGACGACGTCGAGATCGGTGCCAATACGACGATCGACCGGGGCGCGATCGAGGACACAGTGATCGAGGACGACGTCAAGCTCGACAACCAGATCCAGGTCGCGCACAACGTGCGCATCGGTGCGCACACCGCGATCGCAGGATGCGTCGGCATCTCCGGCAGCACGACGATCGGCCGCCGCTGCATGATCGGCGGCGGCGTCGGCATCGCGGGCCACCTCGAGATCGCCGACAACGTCGCCGTGCTCGGGATGTCCCTCGTCAGCCGCTCGTTGACCAAGCCCGGCATCTACTCGGCGAGCGTGCCGGCGATCGAGGCCGGCGACTGGCGCCGCGTCGTCGCGCGGCTGCGCCACCTGGACGACATGTACGACCGTGTCCGCGCGCTCGAGGGACACGACAAGGTTTCAGACCCGGAGCATTCATGACGACCGACCCCACTCCCTACGGCATGGACATCAACGCGGTGATGCGCCAGATCCCGCACCGCTACCCGTTCCTGCTGGTCGACCGGGTCCTCGAACTCGTGCCGGGCAAGACGATCAAGGCGCTCAAGAACGTCACGGCGAACGAGCCGTACTTCCCCGGGCACTTCCCGCACCGGCCGGTGATGCCGGGCGTGATCATCCTCGAGGCACTGGCGCAGGCCGCGGGCATCCTCGCGTTCCAGACCGCGAAGGTCGTGCCGACCGAGGACACGCGCTTCTATTTCGCCGGCATCGACGGCGCCCGCTTCCGGCGCCCGGTCGAGCCGGGTGACCAGCTGATCCTGCACGCGGAGGTCCTGCGCGTGATGCGCGGCATCTGGAAGTTCGCCACGCGCGCCGAAGTGGGCGGCGTGGAGGTCGCGAGCGCCGAGATGATGGTCGCGCCGGAGACCAAGGGCTGATCGTGGCGACGATCCATCCCACCGCCATCGTCGATCCAAGCGCCGAACTCGCCCCCGGCGTCAGCGTCGGCCCCTACGCGATCATCGGTGCCGAGGTCGTGATCGGCGAGGGGACGCGGATCGCGCCGCATGCCGTGGTGCTCGGGCCGACGCGCATCGGGCGCGACAACCGGGTGTTCCAGTTCGCGTCCGTCGGCGACGTGCCGCAGGACAAGAAGTACGCCGGCGAACGCACGTTCCTCGAGATCGGTGATCGCAACGTGTTCCGCGAGTGCTGCACGGTCAGCCGCGGCACCGTGACCGGCGCGTCGGTGACGCGCATCGGCAGCGACAACCTGTTCATGGCCTACACGCACGTCGGCCACGACTGCGTGGTGGGCAACCACTGCATCCTCGCCAACTACGCGACGCTCGCCGGCCACGTCGAGATCGACGACCACGTCATCCTCGGCGGCTACGCGGGCGTGCACCAGTTCTGCAAGATCGGCGCCCACGCGTTCCTCGCGAACAACAGCGCGGCGACGCGCGACGTGCCGCCGTTCGTGATGGCGGCCGGGGCGCCGGCCGAGCCGAAGGGCATCAACTCCGAGGGCCTGCGTCGCCGCGGCTTCGACGCCGCGCAGCTCGCCAACATCAAGTCCGCCTACAAGGTGCTGTATCGCGAGGGCCTGAAGCTCGGCGAGGCGACGGAGGAACTGAAGCGCCGGGCCGCAGAGCAGCCGGAGATCGCGCCCCTGGTCGCGTTCCTGCCGCGCGTGACCCGCAGCCTGATCCGCTGAACGCGCCTCGACAGGGTGCCGGGGGCCACGGATGAGCGTCGCGCGCATCGTCATCGTCGCCGGGGAGACCTCCGGGGACAACCTCGCCGCCGGGCTGATCCGCGCGCTCAGCGCGCGCAGGCCCGGGCTCGTCTTCGAGGGCGTCGCGGGTCCGGCGATGATCGCCGCCGGCTGCCGGCCGTGGGCGAGCAGCGAGGCGTTGTCCGTGATGGGCCTGTTCGAGGTGCTCAGGCACCTGCCTGCGCTCGTGCGCCTGCGCAGGCGCCTGCGTGCGCGGGTGCTCGCCGATCCGCCGCTCGCCTTCATCGGCGTCGATGCACCGGAGTTCAACCTCGGACTCGCGGCGCAACTGCATGCCGCCGGCGTGCCCGCGGTGCAGTACGTCAGCCCGCAGGTGTGGGCCTGGCGACAGGGGCGAGTGCGGCGCATGGCCCGGAGCCTCGATCTCGTGCTCTGCCTGCTGCCGTTCGAGAAGCCCTTCTACGATGGCCATGGGCTCGCCGCGGAATTCGTCGGCCATCCGCTCGCCGACCGGATCCCGCTCGAGACGGATCGCGCCGCGGCGCGCAGCGCGCTCGGGCTCGCGGCGGAGGGCACCTGGGTCGCGCTGCTGCCGGGCAGCCGGCGCGGCGAGGTCGAGCGGCTGGCCGATGACTTCGTCGGTGCCGCGGGCTGGCTGGCCCGGCACCGGCCGGGCGTGCGCTTCCTCGCGCCGATGGCCAATGCCGCGGCTCGCGAGCTATTCAGCGTCGCCCTGGCGCGCGCGCGCGCCGCCGGCAGCGCCCCCGACGTGACGCTCGTCGACGGCGAGTCGCAGGCCGTGCTGACGGCGTCCGACTGCGTGCTCGTGGCCTCGGGCACGGCGACGCTCGAGACGCTGCTGTGCCGACGGCCGATGGTCGTCGCCTACCGGGTCAGCCGCGCGACGATGGCGCTGGTGCGGCTGCTCAACCTCGTCAAGGCGCCGTTCTTCTCGCAGCCGAACCTGCTCGCCGGGCGGGAGATCGTCCCGGAGCTGCTCCAGGAGCAGGTGACGCCGGAGCGGCTCGGGCGCGAGCTGCTCGCCTGGCTCGAGGATCCCGCCCGGGTGGTGGCGGTCGAGGCCGAGTTCGATCACATCCACCTCGCGCTGCGCCAGGGCGCGAGCGACCGGGCCGCCGACGCGGTGCTCGCGCTCATCGACCGGCGCCGGCCGCGATGAGCCTCGCCTGGCCGGTCCGGCACGGCCTTGCCGGCGTTGACGAGGCCGGCCGCGGCCCGCTCGCCGGTCCCGTGGTCGCGGCGGCGGTGATCCTGCCGGATCGGCCGAGCGTGTCGCTCGCCGGACTCGACGACTCCAAGAAGCTGACCGCCGCCGCGCGCGAGCGCCTCGCGGTCGCGATCCGCGCCGAGGCGCCGGCCTGGGCGCTCGGCTGGGCCGATGCCGGCGAGATCGACGCGATCAACATCCTGCAGGCGACGCTCCAGGCCATGCGCCGGGCGCTGCTCGCGCTGCCGATGCGCCCGAGCGGGGTGCAGGTGGACGGCAATCGCCTGCCCGACCGCGCGGGACTCGGGATCGACGGCGAATTCGTCGCGATCGTCGGCGGTGATCGCCTGGAGGCGGCGATCGCCGCGGCCTCGATCCTTGCCAAGACGGCGCGTGACGCCCACATGGCGGCGGCGGACCTCGCGCACCCGGGTTACGGCTTCGCCGTGCACAAGGGCTACGGCACGGCCCGCCACCTGGCCGCCCTGGCCCGACTCGGGCCCTGCCCACTGCATCGGCGGAGCTTCCAGCCGGTAAGATCCGCCTCCGTCCGAGCCGCCCCGACCGAGTGAACCCGATCCCGTGACCGCCTTCGTCCATCTTCGCGTCCACACCGAGTATTCGCTCGTCGACGGCACCGTGCGCATCGACGACCTGGTCGCCGCGGCCGCCGCGGCCGGCATCCCGGCGCTCGCGGTCACGGACCAGTGCAACCTGTTCGCGATGGTGAAGTTCTACCGCGCGGCGCAGGCCGCCGGCGTCAAGCCGATCGTCGGCGTGGACGTCTGGGTGCGGGACGGCGAGGAGCGCGGCGAGTCCTCGCGGCTGACCCTGCTGTGCATGAACCCCGTCGGCTACAAGAACCTGACGCGGCTCGTCTCGCGCAGCTACCTCGAGGGGCAGCGCAAGGGCGTGCCGACGCTGGAGCGCGCCTGGCTCGTGCCGGACTCCGTTGCCGGGCTGATCGCCCTGTCGGGCGCGGGCGAAGGTGACGTCGGCCGCCATCTCGGCAATGGCCGCATCGCCGAGGCGCATCGCGCCGCACGCGCGTGGCGTTCGCTGTTCGGCGACCGCTACTACCTCGAGGTGCAGCGGCTCGGGCGCCCGGACGACGAGGCGCTGGTGGAGGCGACGCTCGGGCTCGTCGCCGAGCTCGGCCTGCCGGTCGTCGCGACGAACGACGTCCGCTTCACCAAGGCGAGCGATTTCGAGGCCCACGAGGCGCGGGTCTGCATCCACGACGGCACGCAGCTCGCCGATCCCTCGCGCCCGCGACGCTACACGCAGCAGCAGTACCTTAAGACGCCGGCCGAGATGGCCGAGCTGTTCGCGGACCTGCCGGCCGTCCTCGAGCAGACGGTCGAGATCGCGCGGCGCTGCTCGCTCGAACTCAAGCTCGGCAAGTCGTTCCTGCCGGAGTATCCGGTCCCGGACGGCACGACGACCGCCGGGTTCCTGCGCCAGGAGTCCGCCGCCGGACTCGAGGCGCGCCTCGCGGCGCTGGCGGCGGGCATGCCGCAGGTGCGCCCGGTGCCGCGCGCGGACTACGACGCGCGCCTCGCGCGCGAGCTCGACGTCATCACCTCGATGGGGTTCGAGGGCTACTTCCTCATCGTCGCCGACTTCATCCGCTGGGCGAAGGCGAACGGCGTGCCGGTGGGCCCCGGGCGCGGATCCGGCGCGGGTTCGCTCGTCGCCTACGTGCTCGGCATCACCGACCTCGACCCGCTGCAGCACGACCTGCTGTTCGAGCGCTTCCTCAACCCGGAACGCGTCTCGATGCCGGACTTCGACGTCGACTTCTGCACCGAGGGGCGCGACCGGGTCATCGAGTACGTCGCGCTCAAGTACGGGCGCGAGCGCGTCTCGCAGATCATCACCTACGGCACGATGGCGGCGAAGGCCGTCGTGCGCAATGCCGGGCGCGTGCTCGGCCAGAGCTATGGCGCGGTCGACAGGATCGCGAAGCTGATCCCGTTCGAGCTGGAGATGACGCTCGACAAGGCGCTCGAGAAGGAAGAGGAGCTGCGCCGGCTGTACGAGACCGATGGCGACGTCCGCGAGATCATCGACCTCGGCCGCGCGCTGGAGGGACTGACGAGCAACGCCGGCATGCACGCCGGCGGCGTCGTGATCGCGCCGTCGGTGCTCACCGACTTCGCACCGCTGTTCGTCGAAGACGGCAGTACCTCGATCGTCACGCAGTTCGACAAGGACGACGTCGAGGCGGCCGGCCTCGTCAAGTTCGACTTCCTCGGCCTGCGCACGCTGACGGTCATCGCGCTGGCGCTGCGCATCGTCAACGACGCGCGCACCGCGACCGGCGAGGCGCCGCTCGAGATGGAGCGGCTGCCGCTGGACGATCCGAAGACCTTCGCGCTGCTGAAGGCCTGGCGGACGACCGGCGTGTTCCAGCTCGAGTCGCGCGGCATGCGCGACCTGCTGAGGCGCCTGCAGCCGGACTGCTTCGAGGACATCGTCGCGCTGGTCGCGCTGTTCCGCCCGGGGCCGCTGCAGGCCGGCATGGTCGATGACTTCATCGATCGCAAGCACGCCCCGGCGGGGCAGAAGATCGACTGGCTGCACCCGGCGCTCGAGCCGACGCTGCGCCCGACCTACGGCGTCATCCTCTACCAGGAGCAGGTGATGCAGATCGCGCAGGTGCTGGCCGGCTACACACTCGGTGGCGCCGACCTGCTGCGCCGCGCGATGGGCAAGAAGAAGGCGGAGGAGATGGCCGAGCAGCGCTCGGTGTTCGTCACCGGCGCGACCGAGCGCGGCGTGCCGGAGGCGCAGGCGACCCACATCTTCGACCTGATGGAGAAGTTCGCCGGCTACGGCTTCAACAAGTCGCATTCCGCCGCCTACGCCGTGCTCACGTACCAGACCGCGTGGCTGAAGGCGCATTACCCGGCGGCGTTCGCCGCGGCGGTGCTGTCCTGCGACATGGACAAGACGGACAAGGTGGTCGTCGGCGTCGACGACTGCCGCGAGATGGACATCGAGGTCCTGCCGCCGGACGTCAACGTGTCGGACTTCCGCTTCAAGGTCGCCGGCGAGCGCAGCATCCGCTACGGCCTCGGTGCCATCAAGGGGGTGGGCCAGCACGCCGTCGAGGCGATCGTCGCGGCCCGCAGCAGCGGCGGGGTGTTCAGCGACCTGTACGACCTGTGCTCGCGCATCGACCTCGGCCACGTCAACCGGCGCTGCCTCGAGGCGCTCCTGCGGGCGGGCGCGATGGATGCGCTCGGTCCCAACCGCGCGACTTTGATGTCCGAGCTGCCCTCGGCGATCCAGGGCGGCGAGCAGCGCAGCAATGCGGCGCTGCGCGGCCAGAACGACATGTTCTTCGACCTCGGCGGCCCGTCGACGCCGGCCGCGCGACCGGTCGGCGCAGTGCGCACGGTGCTTCCGGAGTGGCCGCCGGCGATGCGGCTCGCGGGCGAGCGCGAGACACTCGGCCTGTACCTGTCCGGGCATCCGCTCGACGAATTCAGGCACGACCTCAAGTACCTCGCGCCCGTGTCGATCGCCGACATCACGCCGGCGCGCTCAGGCGGTGGCGAGCGGTCCTACACGCCGCCCCGCAACGTCGCGGTTGCCGGGCTCGTGCTCGACATCCGGCGCCGCGGCAACCGCACCTCGCTCGTGCTCGACGACGGCAGTGCCCGCATCGAGGTCTCGCTGTTCGACGACGTGCTGCAGCAGTTCCGCGACCTCGTGGTCAAGGACCAGATCCTGCTCGTCGAGGGTGCGCTGCGCTGGGACGACTTCATCGAGGGCTGGCGGCTCGCGGCCAAGCAGATGACCGCGCTCACGGCCGCCCGCGAGGAGCGGGCGCGCCGCCTGCTGCTGCGCTGGCCGGCCGGGGTCGAGGGCGGCACGCTGCTCGGCGTGCTGAACAGCACCCTGGAGCCGGTCCGCGGCGGGCGCTGCGGGGTCGCGGTCTACTACCCGGGAGACGCTGCGAACGCGCTGCTCGAGCTCGGGACCGGCTGGGCGATACGGCCGACCCGGACCGTGCTCGAGGAGCTCGGCCGGCATTTCGGCGCGGAGGGCGTGCGACTCGTCTACCACCCGCGCGACCAGCAGGAGTTCCTGACCCGCTGGGGCGCCCGTGGCCAGCTCGACGCCCGGCCGTTGAAGTGAATTGCGCGGGCCCCCCCCTTGACGGGGCGGGCCTGCTCTGGAACGGTGGCGACCCCATGGACCTGAACTTTCTGGATTTCGAGCAGCCGATCGCCGAACTCGAGGCGAAGATCGACGAGCTGCGCTATCTCGGTGACGACGCCGAGATCAACATCGTCGAGGAGATCAATCGCCTGCGGGCCAAGAGCCGGGCGCTCACGAAGAGCATCTTCGCGAGCCTGACGCCCTGGCAGGTCGCGCAGCTGGCGCGTCACCCGCAGCGACCGTACACCCAGGACTACGTGCCGCTCGTGTTCACCGACTTCGAGGAACTGCACGGCGACCGCATGTATGCCGATGACCTCGCGATCGTCGGCGGGCTCGCCCGGCTCGAGGGCAGGCCGATCATGCTGATCGGCCACCAGAAGGGTCGCGACACCAAGGAGCGCGTGCGCCGCAACTACGGCATGCCGAAGCCGGAGGGCTACCGCAAGGCGCTCAGGCTGATGCGCCTCGCCGAGCGCTTCGCGCTGCCGATCGTCACGCTCATCGACACGCCGGGGGCCTATCCGGGCATCGGTTCGGAGGAGCGCAACCAGAGCGAGGCGATCGCCCGCAACCTGTTCGAGATGGCGCAGCTGCGCGTGCCCGTGGTCAGCTGCGTGATCGGCGAGGGTGGCTCCGGCGGCGCGCTCGCGATCGGCGTCTGCGACCGGCTGATCATGCTGCAGTACTCGGTCTACTCGGTGATCTCGCCCGAAGGCTGCGCCTCGATCCTGTGGAAGAGCGCCGACAAGAAGGAACTGGCCGCCGAGGCGATGGGCATGACCGCCGAACGCTTGCAGAAGCAGGGACTCGTCGACGAGATCGTCGCCGAGCCGCTCGGTGGCGCGCATCGCGATCCGCAGGCGGTGGCCGAGTCGCTGCGCGGCGCGCTCGCCACGGCGCTCGCCGCGCTCGCGGACAAGCCGATCGAACTGCTGCTCGAGGAGCGTGCCCGGCGGCTCGACTCCTTTGGCGCCTTCCGCGAAGTCTGAACGTGGCGCCGTGAGCAGCACGGCGCCCGCAAGCCTGCTCGACTCGAAGATCCTCGCGATCGCGCTGGAGCGCCTGCTCGGGCGCGAGGCGCCGTGGCGGCTGGTCGTCGCGCTGTCGGGTGGTGCGGATTCGGCGGTGCTGCTCGCGATCGCCGCCGAGCTCGCGGCGGGCAGCCCCGGCGCGGTAGGCTCGCTGCGGGCGCTGCACGTCGACCATGGCCTCGCCGGCGCCCGGCCACTCGCCGCCGCCGCCGCCGCCGCCGCGCTGCGCGCCGGCGTGCCATTCGAGACGCGCCACGTGGCGGTCGTCGACCTCGACGACCAGGGTCTCGAGGCCGCAGCGCGGCGCGCGCGGCGCGGCGCGTTCGTCGCGGCGCTGGGCGCAGGCGAGGTGCTCCTCACCGCGCACCATCTCGAGGACCAGGCGGAGACCCTGCTGCTGCAACTGCTGCGCGGCGCCGGGCTGCGCGGCCTCGCCGCGATGCCGGCGCTGGTCGCGCTCGGTGCCGGCCGGATGGCCCGGCCGCTGCTCGGCGTGCCGCGCGCGACGCTGCGTGCGACGGCGGTGGCGCGCCAGCTGCCGTGGCACGAGGACCCGATGAACGCGGATCCCGCCTTCGACCGCAACTACCTGCGCCAGGCGGTGTGGCCGGCGATCGCGGCGCGCTGGCCGGCCGCGGCCACCACCGTCGCGCGTGCCGCCGGCCACATCGCCTCCGGCCAGGCGCTGCTCGATTCGGCGTCCCAGGCCCGCCTCGTCGACATCGCCGAGGGTCCCGCGCTCCGGGTCGGCGCGCTCGCGGCGCTGCCCGTCGCCGAGCGGCGCGAGTTGCTGCGCCACTGGCTGCGCGAACGCGGCCTGCCGCCGCCGTCGACCCAGCGCATCGAGACGATCGAGCGCGACGTGCTCGACGCCGCGCCCGGGAGCCATCCGCGCATCGCCTGGGCCGGTGCGGAACTGCGCCGCGAGCGCGACCGCCTGTACGCGTTCGCGCCCATGCCGCTGCTGCCGTTCGCGGCGCCGGTCGCGCTGCCGCCACCCGGCGGCAGCATCGAGCTCGGTCCGCTCGGCCGCATCGCCGTGTCCGCCGCCGCGAGCGGGGAGGCGATCGTGGCCGGCATCGCCACCGGGCTGACTGTCGGCCCGCGGCGGGGCGGAGAGCGCCTCAAGCGGCACGCGGGTGCCGCGCGCCGGCCGGTCAAGGACCTGCTGCGGGAGGCCGGGGTGCCGCCCTGGACGCGCGCCCGGGCCGTGTTCGTGCACGAGGGAGCGGAACTAGTCGCCGTCGTGCTGCCGGGCGTCACCTGGATCGCCGAGGAGTGGCGGGCGCGCGAGGGCGAGCCTGGCATCGTGCTCGCCTGGCAGGGTGCGGCGGAGCCGCTGACGTGGGCGCTGGTCGTTGAGCGCGAGGCCCCTTTCGGATAAACTGACCTCCCGTCGCACAAGGGCCATGCCGTGGCCCTTTTTCGTTGGTCCGAGTCATGACGGGAGCCTCCATGCCACGTTTCGTGTTCGTCACCGGTGGCGTCGTTTCGTCGCTCGGAAAGGGAATCGCGTCCGCCTCGCTCGGCGCGATCCTCGAGGCTCGCGGCCTCAAGGTCAGCCTCGTCAAGCTCGACCCCTACATCAACGTCGACCCGGGCACGATGAGCCCGTTCCAGCACGGCGAGGTGTTCGTCACGCAGGACGGCGCCGAGACCGACCTCGACCTCGGTCACTACGAGCGCTACGTGCGCTACACCGCCACCCGCAATTCGAACTTCACGACCGGCCGCATCTACGAGAGCGTGATCGCCAAGGAACGCCGCGGCGACTACCTCGGCGCGACGGTGCAGGTCATCCCGCACATCACCGATGAGATCAAGCGCTGCATCATGCTCGGTGCCGGCGATTCGGACGTGTGCATGGTCGAGATCGGCGGCACGGTGGGCGACATCGAGTCGCTGCCCTTCCTCGAGGCGATCCGCCAGATGGGCGTCGAGCTCGGGCGCAACAACGCCGCGTTCATGCACCTGACGCTCGTGCCGGTGGTCACCGGCGGCGAGATCAAGACCAAGCCGACCCAGCATTCGGTCAAGGAGCTGCGCGGCATCGGCATCCAGCCGGATGTCCTGCTGTGCCGCAGCCGCGATCCGCTGCCGGACGAGCAGCGGCGCAAGATCGCGCTGTTCACCAACGTCGAGGAGCGCGCCGTCATCTCCGCGGTCGACGCGGACGACATCTACAAGATCCCGGTCCTGCTGCACGAGCAGGGCCTCGACGACATCATCATCGACAAGCTGCGCCTGGCGGCGAACCCGACGGATCTGGCGGAGTGGCACGCGGTGATCGCCGCGAAGCACACGCACGAGGCGGTCGTGAACGTCGCGATGGTCGGCAAGTACATGCAGATCCGCGATTCCTACATCTCGCTGAACGAGGCGCTGACGCACGCCGCCCGCAAGACGAGTACGCGGGTCAAGATCCACTACATCGAGTCGACGGACATCGAGAAGACGGGCACGGGTTGCCTGGCCGGCATGGACGCGATCCTCGTGCCGGGCGGCTTCGGCGAGCGCGGCATCGAGGGCAAGATCCAGGCCGTGCGCTACGCGCGCGAGCGCCGGATCCCGTACCTCGGCATCTGCCTCGGCATGCAGGTGGCCTGCATCGAGTTCGCGCGCGACGTGCTCGGGCTCGAGGGCGCGAATTCGACCGAATTCAACCGCCAGACCCCCGACCCGATCATCGCGCTGATCACCGAGTGGCGCGACCGTGGCGGCACGACGGTCATCCGCGACGAGCGTTCCGACCTCGGCGGCACGATGCGCCTCGGCGCGCAGGCCGCCAACGTCGAGCCCGGCACGCTCGCGCACGCGATCTACGGCAGCGATCGCATCAACGAGCGCCACCGCCACCGCTTCGAGTTCAACAACCTGTATCTCGATCGCATGCAGGCCGCCGGACTCAAGATCTCGGCATTCTCGGAGGATGAACTCGTCGAGATCGTCGAGCTGCCCGGCCATCCGTGGTTCGTGGCCGTCCAGTTCCACCCGGAGTTCACCTCGACGCCGCGCGACGGCCACCCGCTGTTCTCCGGCTTCGTGCAGGCGGCGCGCCAGTATCGGGCCGCGCAGGTCCCGGCGGCCGCGGTGGGCAGCTGAGGTGCGCCTGCTCGGCTTCGAGGTGGGTGCCCGCGCGCCGCTGTTCCTGATCGCCGGGCCCTGCGTCGTCGAGAGCGAGACCCTCCAGGTCGAGGTGGCCGGTCGCCTCAAGGAGATCACCGCGCGCCTCGGCGTGCCGTTCGTGTTCAAGTCGTCCTACGACAAGGCGAACCGGTCCTCCGTGAGCAGCTACCGCGGGCCCGGCATCGAGGAGGGGCTGCGCGTGCTGTCCGAGGTCAAGCGCCAGGTCGGCGTGCCGGTGCTCACCGACGTGCACGAGGACACGCCGTTCGCGGAGGTGGCGAGCGTCGTCGACATGCTGCAGACGCCGGCATTCCTCTGTCGCCAGACCAACTTCATCGTCGCCGCCTGCTCGCAGGGACTCCCGGTCAACGTCAAGAAGGGCCAGTTCCTGTCGCCGTGGGAAATGCGGAACGTCGTCGACAAGGCGCGCTCGACCGGCAACGAGCAGATCCTGGTCTGCGAGCGCGGCTTCACGTTCGGCTACAACAATCTCGTCACCGACATGCGCTCGCTCGCCGTGATGCGCGCGACCGGCGCGCCGGTGGTATTCGATGCCACCCACTCGGTGCAACTGCCCGGCGGCCAGGGTACGTCCTCCGGCGGGCAGCGCGAGTTCGTGCCGGTGCTCGCGCGGGCGGCGGTGGCCGCCGGCGTCGCGGGGGTCTTCATGGAGACGCACCCGGATCCGGCGAAGGCCCTGTCGGACGGGCCGAACGCGTGGCCGTTGGCCCGCATGGAATCCCTGCTCGCGACCCTCGTCGAGCTCGATCGGACGGCCAAGCGCGCGCCGTACGAGGAAGACCTGCTGGATGCGCCTGACCGGAGCTGAACGACCATGAGCGAGATCAAGGACATTCGCGGCCGCGAGATCATCGATTCGCGTGGCAACCCGACGGTCGAGGCCGACGTGCTGCTCGCCTCCGGCGCCATCGGTCGCGCCGCCGTGCCCTCGGGCGCCTCGACCGGCAGCCGCGAGGCCGTTGAGCTTCGCGACGGCGATGCCAAGCGCTACCTCGGCAAGGGCGTGCGCAAGGCGGTCGGCCACGTCAACCTCGACCTGCGCAATGCGCTGCTCGGGATGGACGGCACGCACCAGGCCGCGATCGATGCGCGCATGATCGAGCTCGACGGCACCGACAACAAGGGTCGCCTCGGCGCGAACGCGCTGCTCGCCGTGTCGCTGGCCGCCGCCCACGCCGCGGCGCGCGAGGCGGGCAAGCCGCTGTGGCGCCACCTCGCCGTGCCCGGCGTCGAGCCGGTCATGCCGCTGCCGATGATGAACATCATCAACGGCGGCGCGCATTCGAACAACAGCCTCGACATCCAGGAATTCATGATCCTGCCGGTCGGCGCGCCGACGCTGTCCGAGGCGATCCGCTGCGGCTGCGAGGTGTTCCACTCGCTCAAGAAGATCCTGAACGCCCAGGGGCTGTCGACTTCCGTCGGCGACGAGGGCGGGTTCGCGCCGGACCTGCCCTCCAATGCCGCCGCGCTCGACACGATCCTCGAGGCCATCACCAAGGCGGGCTACGCGCCGCGCAAGGACGTCTGGCTCGGCCTCGACGTCGCGAGTTCCGAGTTCTACTCGGACGGCGCGTATCGGCTCTCGTGCGAGAACCGCAGCTACGATTCGGCCGGCTTCGTCGACTACCTCGCCAAGCTCGCGGCCGACTACCCGATCATCACGATCGAGGACGGCATGGCGGAGGGCGACTGGGCCGGCTGGAAGCTGCTGACCGAGCGACTCGGAGCGAGGCTGCAGCTGGTGGGCGACGACCTGTTCGTCACCAACACCAAGATCCTCGCGGAAGGCATCTCCAAGAAGATCGCCAATTCCATCCTCATCAAGGTGAACCAGATCGGCACGCTCACCGAGACGATCGCCGCGATCGACATGGCGCGTGCCGCCGGCTACTCCGCGGTCGTGTCGCACCGCTCCGGCGAGACCGAGGACTCGACGATCGCGGATATCGCGGTCGCGACCACGGCGTCGCAGATCAAGACCGGCTCGATGTCCCGCTCCGACCGCGTGGCGAAGTACAACCAGCTGCTCAGGATCGAGGCGGAGCTGGGCGCGGGCGCCCGGTTCGCCGGGGCCGGTGCCTTTCCCGTCCCGGTTCCCGGGGCCTGACGGATGCCGAGGGCTTCGCAATGCCACGACGTCGTGCTAGCGTCCTGATTCCATGAGGGTCTTCGCCGCAGCACTGCTGGTCGTGCTCCTGGGCTTGCAGTACCGACTGTGGCTCTCGGACGATGGCCTGCGGCCAGTGCTCAACCTGCGCCGCAGCGTCGCGGCGCAGCGCGCCGAGAACGCCACCCTCGAGCAGCGCAATCGCCAGCTGACCGCCGAGGTCAAGGACCTGAAGGGTGGCACGGTCGCCCTCGAGGAGCGGGCTCGCAACGACCTCGGGATGGTCGGCAAGGACGAGACGTTCTACCAGGTCATCGATCCGGAAGGCCGCGCCGCCCCTGACCCCGCACCGCCGAAGTCCGACGTGCCGGTCCAGAAGACGGCGCGCTAGCGCCCGCCGCCGTGGGCCACTGCGCGTACTGGCTGGTGATGCCGGCCGCCGGCCATGGCAAGCGCATGGGCGCGACCGACGGCCTGCCCAAGCAGTACCTGCCGCTCGCCGGCCGGACGGTGATCGAGCATGCGCTGGCGCCGTTCCTCGCCGACCCGGGCTGCCTCGGCGCCATCGTCGCCCTGGCCCCCGGCGACACGGTCTTCGGCACGCTCGCGGTCGCCCGCGATCCGCGCGTGACCCCCGTGACGGGCGGCCGGGAGCGGCGCGATTCGGTCGCGGCGGGACTTGCGGCGCTGGCCGCCCGCGTGTCGGGCGATCCGTGGGTGCTGGTGCACGACGCGGCACGTCCGTGCCTGCCGGCCGCCGACCTCGCCTCGCTGCTGGGCGCCCTCCCGGGCTCGCCGGACGGCGCCCTGCTCGCCGTGCCGCTCGTGGACACGCTCAAGCGCTCGGGTGCCGACGGCGCCGTCGACGCCACGGTGCCGCGCGCCGGGCTCTGGCGGGCGCAGACGCCCCAGGCGTTCCGGCTCGGGCGGCTCGCCGAGGCGCTCGGGCGCCACGCCGCGGCGACGGACGAGGCGAGCGCCGTCGAGGCGCTCGGCGACCGACCCCGCCTCGTCGAGGGCTCGCCCGACAATCTCAAGATCACCGCGCCGGCCGACCTCGCGCCGGCGGCACGCCTGCTCGGCGGGAGGACGACGATGACGGCGCAGCGCATCGGTTTCGGCACGGACGCGCATGCCTTCGGCCCGGGCGACCATGTCTGGCTCGGCGGCGTGCGCATCGCGCACGAGCGCGGGCTCGTCGCGCACTCGGACGGCGACGTGCTCCTGCACGCGTTGTGCGACGCCCTGCTCGGTGCCGCCGGGCTCGGCGACATCGGCCAGCATTTCCCCGACTCGGATCCGCGCTGGAAGGGCGTCGCCAGCGTTGGCTTCCTGCGCCAGGCGCTCGCGCTGCTGCGCGGCCGGAACCTCGCGCCGGTGAACGTCGACCTGACGCTGATCGGCGAGGCGCCTCGGCTCGCGCCGCACCGCGAGGCGATCCGTGCGCTCCTGGCCGCCGAGCTCGGCCTGGCGCTGGACTGCGTGAACGTCAAGGCGACGACCACGGAGCGGCTCGGGTTCACCGGCCGGCGCGAAGGGCTCGCTGCGCAGGCGGTCGCGCTGGTCGGGCCGGTGACGTGACCGCTGCGGACCCGCAGGCCTGGCGGGCGCTGGCGCTCGCGCCGCCGTTCGCGCTCGGCGGGCCGGTCGGCGAGGGCGTGCTGCGCGCCAGCGCCGAGGACTTCCTCGTCGACGAGCGGCTCGGTTTCGAGCCGGACGGCGGCACGGCGCACGTGCTGCTGCACGTCGAGAAGCGCGAGCGGGACACGCTCGCGGTCGCGGGCGAGCTCGCGCGGCTCGCCGGCGTGCAGTCGCGGGATGTCGGCTTCGCCGGACTCAAGGATCGCGTCGCGGTCGCGCGGCAATGGTTCACGGTCCCCACGCCGCGCGCGCCGGTGGAATGGGCCGGACTCGAGGGCCGTGGCTTTCGGGTGCTCGCCGCCGCCGGCCAGTCGCGCAAGCTGCGCCGCGGCGCGCTCTCGGGCAACGAGTTCACGCTGGTGCTGCGCGAGGTGACGGCGCCGCCGGCGCTCCTCGATGCGCGCCTCGCCACGGTGGCGTCCGGCGGCGTACCCAACTACTTCGGGCCGCAGCGCTTCGGGCGCGACGGCAGCAACCTGGATGCGATCGCCTGGTGGCTTGCGCAGGGCCGCCTGCCGCGCGGCCGCGAGGGGCGTGCATTCGTGCTGTCCGCCGCGCGCTCGCTGCTGTTCAACACCGTGCTCGGCGCGCGCGTCGCGGACGGCACCTGGAACCGCCTGCTCGACGGCGAATGCGTCAACCTGGACGGGCGCAACAGCTGGTTCGTCGCCGATGCGGTGGATGCGACCCTGGAGGAACGCGTCCTGCGCCACGACGTGCATCCCACCGGTCCGCTGCCGGGCCGGGGCCGCGGGCCCGCCGGGGCGGCGGCGGCGCTCGAGGCGGCACTGCTCGCGCCGTTCGCGGCGCTGTGCGGGAAGCTCGAGCAGGAGGGGCTGGAGGCGAGCCGGCGCGCCTTGCGATTGGTGCCGACGGAATGGAGTGCAAGCCGGGCCGGGGACGTGCTCACGTTGTCGTTCCGGTTGCCGCCCGGGGCCTATGCGACCGCGCTCGTGCGCGAGTTGCTCGCGACGGCCACCCCGCTGGCGGAGGCCAACGACGACTGAGGAGCGGCGCGCGTGCCGTCACACCTCGAATCGCGAATAGTCGCCGGGCCGGACGTAGTGGCGGGCCGGGTCGAAGGGCTGGCCGGCGAGCAGGTCCCACGGGACGTCCGCGATCGTCGTATAGGGCTGCGACACCGGCAGGCCGTGCTTCAGCTTGAACCGAGCCCAGTTCTCGTACACGCGCATCCAGCGCCGGTGGAGCTTGGCGTTGCGCCGCTCCTGCGGCAGGTAGTTGAAGTTCGAATCCTGGTGGTGGAAGGCGAACGCACCCTGCAGCAGCACGGTCTCGAATCCGGCGACCCGGGCCCGCAGCCCGAAATCGGGGTCGCCGAAGTAGCCGTAGAACAGCGGGTCGAACGTGCCGATGCGATCGAGGACGTCACGGGTCACGAGGAAGGCGTCGCCGACGAGGAACGGGTCCGGCAACGCCTGCATGCCGAACTGCTGCGCGCATGCCGCGCTCGCCCGGAACAGGCCCGGCAGGTCCGAGATGGGTTCTTTGAACGACAGGCTGTGCGTCGCGAGGCCATTGTCGACGAAGTTGGCGCTGCCCCGCAGGATGCCGACGCGCGGATTTGCGCGGGCGACCGCCAGCAGGACCCGCAGGTAGTCGGGCGTGACGTAGATGTCGTTGGAGATGAACAGGACGTACTGGCCGCTCGCGTGCGACAGGGCGGCGTTGACGCTGCCGGTGTACTCCTGGTTCTCGGTGAACTCGAAAATGCGCGTGGTCGGTCGGCTCGCGCGCACCGCGCGGAAGAGCCGGCGGATCGCGCCGTCGTCAGGGGAGTGGTCGTCGATCAGGATCAGTTCGTAGTCGCCCGTCGCACTCAGTCGGAGCGACTCGAGGCACGTTCCGGTGACCTCGGCATTGCCATACGCGGCGGTGGCGATGGTGACGCTGGCGTCCAGGGCGATGGGCTGGCTGGGAAACATGGTTGACTCGGTGTTGCGGTGCGCCTGCATGCGGCAGGGGACGAGACCCGGCCGGAAACGATGCAGATGCCGTGTTGCACGCAGGTGACACCGGGGCGTTTACCGGGCCCCGCCGGACGGCGTAACCTGCGCCAGGCGCATCGTCGCGGATGGGAGATCGCAGGCATGCTCGAGCTCGAGGACGCAGGATCGATCCGGACGCTGCGGCTGGCACGGCCGCCGGTCAATGCCCTCGATGCCCACCTGCTCGCGGCGCTCGATGCCGCAGTCCAGGCGGCGCCCGCCGACGGCGTGCGAGGCATCGTCCTGACCGGCGCGTCCGGTCGCTGGAGCGCCGGGCTCGACGTCGGCGTCCTCGCCACGCTCGACCGGCCGGGCCTCGAGGCGTTCCTCGGCACGTTCTTCCGCTGCCTGCTCACGCTGGCGCGTTCGCCCATCCCCATCGTCTGCGCGATCAAGGGTGCGAGTCCCGCCGGCGGCGCGGTGCTCGCCCTCTATTGCGACCGGCGCGTCATGCAGCGCGGACCGGGACCGATCGGACTCAACGAGGTCCAGGTCGGGCTGTTCCCCGGGCCGCTCATCCACGGCGTGCTCATGCGCATCGTCGGTGCGCGGCTTGCGGCGGAGTTCCTGGCGACGGGCGCGCTGCTGTCGGCCGACGAGGCGCTCGCGGCCGGCTTCGTCGACGAGCTGGCCGACCCGGGCGAGGAGGAGGCGACCGCGCGGCGCTGGCTCGACAAGGTGCTCGCGCTGCCCGCGCACGCCTACCTCGCCACGCGCGCGCTGGTGCGCCGCGACCTGCGCGAGGCGACCGAGGCCTCGGCAGGTCCCGAGGGCAGCGTGCTGGTGAATGCCTGGACGAGTCCCGAGACGGTGGCGGCGATCCGCGCGCTGCTCGCGCGCCTGCAGCGTCGCTGAGCGTCAGTCGGTCCCGAGCAGCACGTACACGGCGCCCGTGCCGCCGTCGCGACGCGGTGCGGATGCGAATGCGAGCACCCGATCGACCCGCCGCAACCAGACGTTGACGGCATGCTTGAGCACCGGGCCACGCGGCCCCGAGCGCAGGCCCTTGCCGTGCACCACCCGCACGCAGTGCAGCCGGCGCAGCAGCGACTCGGCGAGGAACTCGCGCAGCGCGTCCCGGGCCGCGACCGAGGCCAGGCCATGCAGGTCGATTTCATCCTCGACGGCGTATTCGCCGCGGCGCAGTCGCTCGAGGACCTTGGCCGGCACGTGGGCGCGCCGGAAGAGCAGCTCCTCGCCGGTCTCGACCAGCCACTCGCCGGGCCCCGGGTCGAGGCTTTCCTCGAGCACCTGCTGGTCGTCCGCACGCCGGAACCTGGCGCGTGGCGCGGGACGGGCGGGACCCTCGACCACCGGACGCGGCGGCAGCGGCCGAACATCGCCGATCGCGTCGCGAAACGCGGTATCGTCGGGCACCTTGTCGGGCACCTTGTCGGGCGGGGGTGGGCGCGTCACGGCGTCGCTCACGTCGGCAGAGGGCATCCAGTATAGTTTCGGGCTGACGTTCATGAACATCCTGCTCAGCAATGACGATGGTTGGCGCGCCGACGGCCTGCGCGCCCTCGCCGATGCGCTCGAGGGACTCGGCACGCTCACCGTGGTCGCCCCCGACCGCAACCGGTCGGGCGCCTCGAACTCCCTGACGCTGGAGTCGCCGCTGCGGGTCGTCGAGCGCCGCGACCGCTGGTACGCGATCAATGGCACGCCCACCGACTGCGTG
Organism: uncultured Pseudomonadota bacterium; assembly: GCA_903884235.1. Taxonomy (GTDB): domain Bacteria; phylum Pseudomonadota; class Gammaproteobacteria; order Steroidobacterales; family Steroidobacteraceae; genus CAIKZZ01. Next base: position 55,411 of record CAISEB010000037.1, on the reverse strand, counting down.
CACCTCGCGATCTCGGGCCTGCTGGAGGGCGAGCAGCAGCTCGTCGTCTCCGGCATCAACGACGGCGCGAACCTCGGCGACGATGTGCTCTACTCGGGCACCGTGGCGGCGGCGATGGAAGGTCGCTTCCTCGGCCTGCCGAGCATCGCGATCTCGCTGGTGGCCGGCGGCGACCGTCACTTCCAGACGGCGGGACGCGTCGCGCGCGACCTGATCGCGCGCCTCGTCGCCGAGCCGCTGCCGGCCGCCACGCTGTTCAACATCAACGTGCCGGACGTGCCGTACGAGAAGCTGCGCGGCATCCGCGCGACCCGCCTCGGCGTGCGCCACCGGTCCGAGCCCATGGTCGGCGGGACCGACCCGCGCGGCCGGCCGGTCTACTGGGTCGGCGCGCCGGGCCTCGGCCAGGACGCGGGTCCCGGCACCGATTTCCACGCGATCGAGAACGGCTACGCGTCGATCACGCCGCTGCAGATCGATCTGACGCGCCACGCCGCGCTGCCCGGTCTCGAGGCCTGGTTGAAGGCGGCGGATGTCTGACGCGCGGCTCGCCGGCATCGGGATGACCTCGGCGCGCACGCGTGAGCGGCTCGTGCTGCGGTTGCGCGAGCAGGGCATCAAGGACGAGCGCGTGCTCGATCGGGTCCGTAACGTGCCGCGGCACCTGTTCGTCGACGAGGCGCTGTCGAGCCGCGCCTACGAGGACACGGCGCTGCCGATCGGCTTCGGCCAGACGATCTCCCAGCCGTTCGTCGTGGCGCGCATGACCGAGGCGCTGCTGCAGGGCGGCGAGCTGCACAACGTCCTCGAGGTCGGTACCGGCTGCGGTTACCAGACGACGGTCCTCGCGCCGCTCGTCGCCCGCGTGTCGAGCGTCGAGCGCATCAAGCCGCTGCTCGAGCGCACGCGCGAGCGCCTGAAGGACCTCGGCGTCAGGAACGTCCGGCTGCGCTATGCCGACGGGACGGTCGGCTGGAAGGCGCATGCGCCGTACGACGGCATCGTCGTCACGGCGGCCCCGCTCGTCGTGCCGCAGGGGCTGCTTGCGCAGCTGTCGCCGAAAGGGGGCCGGATGATCGTCCCGGTCGGCCCGGACGGCGCGCAGGAACTGCTGCGCATCACGCGCCGCGACGATCATTTCGTGCGTGAAAAGCTCGGTGGCGTGACCTTCGTGCCGCTCGTGGGCGGCACGGCCTGAGGCGCATGGCGATGCGCCTCGCCGGCGCGGTGCTCTGCGGCGCGCTGCTCTGCGGCGCGCTGCTCGCGGCCTGCGGCACGGCGCCGCGGCGATTCACGCCGCCACCGCCCAGGCCCGAGGCGACCTACGTCGTGCGGGCGGGCGACACGCTCTACTCGATCGGCTTTCGCAATGGCGTCGACTACCACGATCTCGCGCGCTGGAACGGCATCGGGCCCGACTACCGCATCGACATAGGCCGGCACCTCGTGCTGCATGCGCCCGCCGCGGGCGAGGTCGCGATGCCGTCGCCTCCGAGGCCCGACCCGCCGCTGCCGGTGAGCGCGCCGCCGCGCTGGCTGTGGCCGGCCGAGGGCCCCGCCTCGGTGACGGTGGGCCCGCCGACGGGCGGGCAGGCGCTCAGGATCACCGGGGACGCCGGGGCCCCGGTGCGCGCCGCGGCCGCGGGGCGCGTCGTGTACACGGGTGCGGGGCTGCGCGCCTACGGCCAGCTGGTGATCATCAAGCACGACGACACGTGGCTGTCCGCCTACGGCTACAACCGCGAGGTCTACGTCGCCGAGGGCGAGGTGGTCTCGCAGGGGCAGCGCATCGCGGCGATGGGGCAGGGGCCCGGCAACCTGCCGGCGCTCTATTTCGAGATCCGCCAGAATGGCCGGCCGGTCGATCCACTGCGGCAGCTGCCGCAGCGCTGACTCAGCCGGGCGTGCCGAGCAGTGCGGCGAGGGCGACCGCCCGGCGATCGGCGACCAGCACGTTGAACGTGCGGCACGCCGCACCGATCTCCATCACCTCGATGCCGACGCGCCGGCCCGCGGCGTGGGCGATCACCGCCGGATCCGGCCAGGCCTGGCGGGCGCCGGTCGCGAGCAGCACGACCTCGACGCCGAGCGCGAGCACGGGCTCGAGGCCGGCGGGCGTGAGCTCGGCCACCGTCGCGACCGGCCACGGCACGACCGCGTCGGCGGTCACGATCACGCTCGTGCCGATCTCGGTCTCGCCGACCCGGATGTGGGACGGCCCATAGCCTGTGACGACGCGGGCGGGCCGGTCGGTACCCATCTGGAACTGCATCCGGATACGATACCCGATTCATGTATCACCTCCACCTCGCACTGCCGGACCTCGCGGTCTCGGACCTGGACGCCGCGGCCCCTGCGCTTGCGCGGTTGCCGGTGCTCGAGGGACTGCTGGCGCGCGCCGATCGCCGTGCGGCGGACCCCGACTGGCGTCGCTGGGTGCTGTCGCTGGCCGGAGTCGCCGTGCCGGCCGGGGACCTGCCCGTCGCGCGCACGCTCGCCGCGCGAGCCGGGCTCGATCTGTCGGTCGCGCCGTGCTGGCTGCTCGCGACGCCCGTCGGCCTCGTGCCGGGGCTGTCGAGCGTGCACTTCGATCCGGCCGGTCCCGTGACGCTCGCGCCCGCGACCGCCGAAGCGCTGGCCGCGAAGTTCGCCGCGGATTTCGCCGATCCCGCGCTCGCGCTCGTGCCACTGGACGGCCTGCTGCTCCTGCGAAGTGCGGCGCCATTCCGCGTCCGCACGCACGACCCCGCCGGACTTGCGGGCCTCGGGCTCGCCACCGGGCGTCCCGAGGGCGAGGACGCGGGTCGCCTCGAGCGGCTGATGACCGAGTTGCAGATGTGGCTGCACGAGCAGCCGCTGCCGGGCATCGATGGCCGCAGCGCCAATGCACTGTGGCTGTGGGGCGGGGGCGCCGGGTCGCTCGCACCCTGCGGACGGTGGCCCGCGCTCGCCTGCGAGGACGTGTTCCTGCAGGCCGCGGCGCGCGACGCGGATCCCGATACCTCTCGGCTCGTCGATGCCTATTCCGTCGGGGAGCTCGTGCGCGCCGGCAGCTCGTTCGCGGCAGCCGACGAGCGCTGGTTCGCGCCGCTGGCGGCGCGGTTGCGCGACGGCGAGGTGGTGACGGCCGAGATCCACTGCGCCGGTCGCGTGCATTCGCTCTCGCACGGGCAGCGCTGGCGCCGCTGGCGCCGAACGCGTCCGTGGTGGGAGCAGCTGCGTTGATCCGCCGCCCGATCGTCCGCCGGGCCGTCGCCGAGGTCGGCCTGCCCGCATCGCTCGGGCCCGTGCTCCAGCGGATCTACGCGGCGCGCGGCGTCACCGCCGCGAGCGACCTGCAGCTCGGCCTCGATGGCCTGCTGCCCGTGGGTTCGCTCGATGGCGTCGACGCGGGCGCCGCGCTGCTTGAGCAGCATGTCCGCGCCGGGGCGCGCATCCTCGTCGTCGGTGACTACGACGCGGACGGCGCGACCGCGAGCGCGCTCGTGGTGCGCGGGCTGCGGGCATTCGGGCACCGCGAGGTCGACTTCCTGGTGCCGGACCGGTTCAAGTTCGGCTACGGCCTGACGCCGGGCATCGTCGAGCTCGCGTGCGAGCGCGCCCCGGCGCTGATCGTGACGGTCGACAATGGCGTGTCGAGCCTCGAGGGCGTCGCCGCCGCGCGTGCCGCGGGTCTCGACGTGCTCGTGACCGACCACCACCTGCCGGGCCAGGTGCTCCCCGACGCGTCGGCGATCGTCAATCCGAACCTGCCCGGCGCCACGTTCCGCAGCCGTGCGCTCGCCGGCGTCGGCGTCGCCTTCTACGTGCTGCTCGCGCTCGGCCGCCGGCTCGGCAAGCCCGCGGCACTGACCGCGCAGTTCCTCGACCTGGTCGCGCTCGGGACCGTCGCCGACGTCGTGCCGCTCGACCGCAACAATCGCGTGCTGGTGCGGGCCGGACTCGATCGCATCCGCGCTGGCCGCTGCGTGCCGGGCATCGCTGCGCTCGCGGCCGTGGCCGGCCGCGATCCCGCGAATGCCGGAACGACGGACCTCGGCTTCTACGTCGGGCCACGGCTCAACGCCGCAGGCCGGCTCGAGGACATGTCGGTCGGCATCGAATGCCTGCTGACCGACGACGTGGGCGTCGCGCGACGACTCGCCGAGCAGCTCGACGCACTCAACCGCGAGCGACGTGGCATCGAGGCCAGGATGCAGGCCGACGCGATGGACATCGTCGCGCGCCTGCATGTCGGCGAGGACGGGCTCGAGCTGCCGTTCGCCATCACGCTCTACGATGCCGAGTGGCATCAGGGGGTCGTCGGCCTCGTCGCGTCGCGGATCAAGGAGCAGGTGCAGCGGCCGGTGATCGCGTTCGCACCCGCGGACGACGGCACGGTGCGCGGCTCCGCGCGCTCGGTGCCCGGCATCCACGTGCGCGACGCGCTCGAGGCGGTGGCGACGCGCCATCCGGGGATGATCGAGCGCTTCGGCGGCCATGCGATGGCGGCCGGGCTGACGATGGGGGCGGGCCGGCTGCGGGAGTTCGGTGCGGCCTTCGCCGCCGAGGTCGGCCGCCGCGCGGAGCCGGGCGTGCTGGACGGCCGCCTGTATACCGACGGCGAACTCGAGGCGGCGGCGATGACTCTCGACACCGCGTTGCAGCTGCGTGCCGCGGGGCCGTTCGGGTCGGGCTTCCCGGAACCGTCCTTCGACGGCGAGTTCGCAGTGCTGGACGCACGCGTGCTCAAGGAGCGGCACCTCAAGCTCTGGGTCAGCCGCGGTCCGAGGACGCCGCCGCTCGAGGCGCTCGCCTTCGGCTGGATGGTGCGGCCCGGGGCGGCGGTGCCAGCGCGCGATTCGCGGGTGCGGCTTGTCTACAGGCTCGACGTCAACGAGTTCCAGGGGCTGAGCCGCGTGCAACTGCTCGTTGAATACCTCGAGCCCGCCTGAGCCCGTGCTATGATTCGGCTCGCATTTTTCAGGGTGTCCCGCATCCATGTCCGTTGACATCAGCCAGCTCGCCAGCCCCGTACGCCGCCAGCTCAAGGATCTCGAGGAACGCCTCGCCTCCTTAAGGGGGTATCTTTGAGTACGACCGCAAGCGCGAGCGGCTCGCGGAAGTCAGCCGCGAACTAGAAGATCCCAAGGTCTGGGAGACGCCGGAGCGCGCCCAGGCGCTCGGCAAGGAGCGCGCCCAGCTCGAGGCGCTCACCACGCGGCTCGATCGCGTCCGGGACGGCATCGCCGGATCGCTCGAGCTGCTCGAGCTCGCCGAGGCGGAGGCCGAGGCTTCCGCGATCCACGACGTCGAGACCGATGCGGGGCGCCTCGAGCGCGAGGTCAAGGAACTCGAGTTCCAGCGCATGTTCCCCGGCGAGATGGATTCGCACAATGCGTTCCTCGACATCCAGGCCGGTGCCGGCGGCACCGAGGCGCAGGACTGGGCGCAGATGCTGCTGCGCATGTACTGCAAGTGGTGCGATGCCCACCAGTTCAAGTTCGAGATCATGGACCAGAGCGACGGCGAGGTCGCCGGCGTCAAGGGCGCGACGCTGCGCGTCGAGGGCAGCTTCGCCTACGGCTGGCTGCGCACCGAGACCGGCGTGCATCGCCTGGTGCGCAAGTCGCCGTTCGATTCGGGCAACCGCAGGCACACCTCGTTCGCCTCGGTGTTCATCTCCCCCGAGGTCGACGACGACATCAACATCGACATCAACCCGGCCGACCTCGAGGCGGACACGTTCCGCTCCAGCGGTGCCGGTGGCCAGCACGTCAACAAGACCGAATCCGCGATCCGCATCCGGCACATCCCGAGCGGCATCGTCGTCTCGTGCCAGAGCGAACGCAGCCAGCACAAGAACCGCTCGACGGCGATGAAGATGCTGAAGGCGAAGCTCTACGAGCTCGAGTTCAACAAGCGCAACGCCGCCGCCAAGGTCCTCGAGGATTCGAAGTCGGACGTGAGCTGGGGCAACCAGATCCGTTCGTACGTACTCGACCAGTCGCGGATCAAGGATCTGCGCACCAATGTCGAGATCGGCAACACGCAGGCGGTGCTGGATGGCGGGCTCGACCCGTTCATGGAAGCGAGCCTGAAGCAGGGGCTGTGACGATGACCCGACCCGAAGACGAGGCGCCGGCCAATCCGGCCGCGGACGACAACAAGCTGATCGCGGAGCGGCGCCAGAAGCTCGCGCTGCTGCGCGAGTCGGGCAATGCCTTCCCGAACGACTTCCGGCGCGACGCCCATGCCGGTGACCTCGCCGCGAGCTTCGGCGAGAAGCCGGCCGACTGGTTCGACGCGCATCCGATGCGCGTGCGGGTCGCAGGTCGCATGCTCGCCAAGCGCGACATGGGCAAGTCGAGCTTCGTCAGGCTCGAGGACGGTTCGGGCAGCATCCAGCTGTACCTGCAGGCGAGCACGCTCGGCGATGCCTATGCGGCGTTCAAGACCTGGGACGTCGGCGATCTCGTCGGTGCGGCCGGGACGCTCATGCGCACGCGCACCGGCGAGCTCAGCGTCAAGGCGGACGAACTCAGGCTGCTGACCAAGTCGCTGCGCCCGCTGCCGGACAAGTGGCACGGTCTCAGCGACACCGAGGCGCGCTATCGGATGCGGTACGTCGACCTCGTCGTCAACCCCGGCAGCCGTCGCGTGTTCGAGACGCGCACGCGCATCATCCGCTTCCTGCGCGGGCTGCTGGACGCGCACGGCTTCATGGAAGTCGAGACGCCGATGATGCAGCCGATCCCGGGCGGCGCGGTGGCGCGGCCGTTCAAGACCCACCACAACGCGCTCGACATGGACATGTACCTGCGCATCGCGCCGGAGCTGTACCTGAAGCGCCTCGTGGTCGGTGGCTTCGAGCGGGTCTACGAGATCAACCGCAACTTCCGCAACGAGGGGCTGTCGACGCGCCACAACCCCGAGTTCACGATGCTCGAGCTGTACCAGGCCTATGCCGACTACAACGAGATCATGGAGATCGTCGAGAAGATGTTCACTGGCGTCGCCGACGCGGTGCTCGGTTCGCGCCAGATCACCTACCAGGGAACCCCGATCGACCTCAGCTCGCCGTTCCGGCGCGTGACGATCGAGCAGCTGCTCCTCGACTGCAACGCCGGCCTCGACGCCACGCGCCTGCGCGAGGTGGCTTACCTGCGCGCCGAGCTCGATGCGAGGGGCATCGCGTACACGCCTGGCGATGGCGCCGGCAAGCTGCAGATCGAGCTGTTCGACAAGACCGCCGAGCACACGCTCGTCCAGCCGACCTTCGTCTACGCGTACCCGACCGAGGTGTCGCCGCTGTCGCGCTGCAACGATGCGGATCCCTTCGTCACCGATCGGTTCGAGTTCTTCGTCGGGGGCCGGGAGCTCGCCAACGGCTTCTCGGAGCTCAACGATCCCGAGGAGCAGGCCGCCCGCTTCCGCGAGCAGGTCGAGCGCAAGGACGCGGGCGATCTCGAGGCGATGTACTTCGACTACGACTACGTGCGCGCGCTCGAGTATGGCCTGCCGCCGACCGGCGGCCTCGGCGTCGGGATCGATCGCATGGTGATGCTGTTCACGGATGCGCCGTCGATCCGCGACGTGCTGCTGTTCCCGCAGATGAAGCCGGAGGCCTGAAGGCCTCAGTCGATCGCGTACGGCAGCGTTGCCGGCCGGCATGTGCGTCCGTCCGGCAGCAGCGGCGTGCCCGGCGCCGCATCGAGCGCGATGACGGCGAGCATGTCGGCCGCGGCGCCATCGGCGGCCGCCAGCACCACTTCGCCCACCTTGCTGCCGTCGATCGCGAGCACGGTGCCGGGCGCAGGCGGAGCACCCTCGGCCAGCAGGCGGCGCATGCGACGCTTGATGCGGCCGAGATGCTGAGTCCGCGCCACGATCTCCTGGCCCGTGTAGCAGCCCTTGCGGAAGCTGATGCCGTCGACGAGGTCGAGGTTCAGCATCTGCGGGATCCATTCCGCGCTCGTCGCCTGGGTCACTTCCGGCAGTCCCGCGCGGATGAGCGCCAGCGGCCAGGTGGCCGGCGAGTCGCCGCCGAGGTGGGCCTCGACCGTCGCCTGCAGCATCACGAGCAGCGCGGGCGTGGGAGCCTCGAGCGACAGCGTGACCTTGGCGCGCAGCACGAAGCGACGCAGGTGCTCGACGAGGCCGGGGCCGAGTTCGGCGGGCACGAGCAGCGTGCGCCGCCCGGCGTCGAAGCCGATCCAGGGCGTCGCGAGCGCGCGGCCCTGCGGCGTCAGCAGCGCCCCGAGCGCGAGCGGCCGGGCGCCCGGCTGCAGCACGTCCTGCGTGACCTGGCCCTGCAGGAAGGTGGCCGCGTCGCGTCCGTCCGCGACGAGCGCGACGTAGCGATCCGGCGGGCAAGGGGGGGCGGTCATCGGCGTCCTCGCGTCGTGTGTGGCGCTCCGGTTTTATACATGCGGCACGCGGGACTGGCCAGTGATGCGCGAGCGTCCGATGGGCGCGTTGGAGGCTTACGATAAATTATTGATAATCAATTGGTTGGTGCGGTGCTGCACTGCCACAGCGATTGTGGCAGACTTGCCGGGCTATGCCGACGACGACGAAGAGTACTGCAGACCCCGCCCCGGCGGACGTGATCGCGCAGCAGAGCCAAGGGGCCGCGCCGCCAGTGGGCGCAGCCTCGCCAGTGCCGGTCGAAATCGGTGGCCGCGTGGGCCCGGAGCCCACGCGATTCGGCGACTGGGAGAAGGCCGGTCGCTGCATCGATTTCTGACCCCATCCACCCGGGCCTGCGCCGCGCCGGGTCATCCCGGCACCACCTGGCCGAGGAACTAGACATGGCATCGCCCGACCGGCCGCTCTCGCCCCACCTGCAGGTCTACAAGACCCAGTACACGATGGCGCTGTCCATCCTGCACCGCGCGACCGGCGTCGCGCTGTCGCTGTCGCTGCTACTGCTCGCCGCCTGGCTCGTCGCGCTCGCCGCCGGCGCCGGCTGCTACGCCTGGGTCGCCGCGCTGCTCGGATCCTGGTTCGGGTGGCTCGTGCTCGGGGGCGTGCTGGCTGCGTTCTGGTACCACTTCTGCACGGGCATCCGCCACCTCGTGTTCGACACGGGCGCCTGCCTCGAGAAGAAGCAGGCGCGCCAGTCGGCGCGCGTCGCGATCGTCGCGATCGTCGTGCTCGTCGGCGCGAGCCTGCTCGCCATGCTGCACTTCGGAGGCTGAGCCATGTCGTCCAAGTCCCCGCTCGGGCAGGCCCTCGGCCAGGGCGTCGTCAGCGGCACCCACCACTGGTGGCTGCAGCGCGTGACGGCGATCGCGCTGGCGCTGCTCGGCCCCTGGTTCGCGGTCTCGCTGCTCATGCGGCCGAAGCTCGACTACGCCCATGCGCACGCCTGGCTCGCCGCGCCGGCGAACGCCGTGCTGATGCTGCTGTTCGTGCCGGCGCTCGTCTATCACTCCTGGCTCGGCGTCGTGGTCGTCATCGAGGACTACGTGCCGACCAAGTCCAAGAAGCTCGCGACGCTCCTCGTCGTGCAGTTCCTGCACCTCGTCGTGGGCGCCGCCGCCCTCTACGGCGTGCTCAAGGTGGCGCTCGGGAGCGCAGCATGAGCGGTTACGAATTCATCGATCACACGTACGACGTCATCGTCGTCGGCGCCGGCGGCGCCGGCCTGCGGGCGACGTTCGGGCTCGCCGAGGCCGGCCTCAAGGTCGCGGCGATCACCAAGGTGTTCCCGACCCGCAGCCACACGGTGGCGGCGCAGGGCGGCATCTCCGCGGCGCTCGGCAACATGGGCGACGGCGACGACTGGCGCTTCCACTTCTACGACACGATCAAGGGCTCGGACTGGCTCGGCGACCAGGACGCGATCGAGTACATGTGCAAGGAGGCGCCGAGCGCCGTCATCGAGCTCGAGCACTACGGCGTGCCGTTCTCGCGTACCGAGGACGGGCTCATCTACCAGCGTCCGTTCGGCGGTATGACGACCAACTACGGCAACGGCGCCCCCGCGCAGCGCACCTGCGCGGCCGCGGACCGCACCGGGCATGCGATGCTGCACACGCTGTACCAGCAGTCGCTGAAGCACGAGGCGACGTTCTTCATCGAGTACTTCGCGCTCGACCTGATCATGGAGAACGGCGAGTGCCGGGGCGTGATCGCGCTCGACCTCGCCACCGGCAAGTTGCATCGCTACCGCGCCCATGCCATCGTGCTCGCCACGGGTGGCTACGGCCGGGCCTACTTCTCCTGCACCTCCGCCCACACCTGCACCGGTGATGGTGGCGGCATGGTCGCGCGCGCCGGCCTGCCGCTGCAGGACATGGAGTTCGTGCAGTTCCATCCGACCGGCATCTACGGCTCCGGCTGCCTGATCACGGAGGGATCGCGCGGCGAGGGCGGCTACCTCACCAACTCGCGCGGCGAGCGCTTCATGGAGCGCTACGCCCCGAACGCGAAGGACCTGGCGAGCCGCGACGTCGTGTCGCGCTCGATGACGATCGAGATCCGCGAGGGGCGTGGCGTCGGCGAGCACGCCGACCACATCCACCTGCACCTCGAGCACCTCGGTCCCGCGGTGATCCAGGAACGCCTGCCCGGCATCGCCGAGACGGCGCGCATCTTCTCCGGCGTCGACGTCAACAAGGAACCGATCCCGGTTCTGCCGACGGTCCACTACAACATGGGTGGCGTGCCGACTAACGTGCACGGCGAAGTCGTCACGCTGCGCGACGGCAACCCGGACTGCGTCGTCCCGGGCCTGTTCGCCGTGGGCGAGGCGGCCTGCGTGTCGGTGCACGGTGCCAACCGGCTCGGCTCGAACTCGCTGCTCGATCTCGTCGTGTTCGGTCGCGCGGCCGCGCGCCGGGCGGCCGAGGTCGTCAGGCCCGGCACCGCACACCGCGCGCTGGCGAAGGACGCCTGCGACGCGGCGCTCGCCAGGCTCGATCGCCTGCGCAATGCCAAGGGATCGCGGCCGACGGCCGAGATCCGCCTCGAGATGCAGAAGACGATGCAGAACGACGCCGCGGTGTTCCGCACCGGGGCGACGCTGCAGGAAGGCTGCGACAAGCTCGCCAGCACCTTCGCCTCGTTCAAGGACGTCGGCATCCAGGATCGCTCGCTGGTCTGGAACACGGACCTCGTCGAGACCATGGAGCTCGAGAACCTGCTGCTGCAGGCGACCGCGACGATCCGGTCCGCGGCGAACCGCGAGGAGAGCCGCGGCGCGCATGCCCGCGAGGACTTCCCGGCCCGCGACGACGCGCGCTGGCACAAGCACACGCTCGCCTGGGTCGACGTGGACGGTGGCGTGCGCCTCGACTACCGGCCGGTGCACATGCAGACGCTGACCAACGACGTTGAACCGCTCCCGCCGAAGGCGCGGACCTACTGAACGACCGCCGAGGGGTCCCACGCATGGCCGACTTCAACCTGCCCGCCAACTCGCGCTACACCGAAGTGCCGGGTCGCTCGCACGCGGCGCCCGCCGCCGCGGCACGCACCAAGACGTTCCAGATCTACCGCTTCGACCCCGATTCGGGCGAGAAGCCGCGCGTCGACAGGTACGCCATCGACCTCGACCGCTGCGGGCCCATGGTCCTCGACGGCCTGATCAAGATTAAGAACGAAGTCGACCCGACGCTGACCTTCCGGCGCAGCTGCCGCGAGGGCATCTGCGGCAGCTGCGCGATGAACATCGACGGGCTCAACACGCTCGCCTGCACGAAGTCGATTTCCGACATCAAGGGCGACGTGAAGATCTTCCCGCTGCCGCACATGCCGGTCGTGAAGGACCTGGTGCCGGACCTGACCAATTTCTACGCGCAGTACGCGGCGGTGCAGCCCTGGCTGCAGACGCGCACGCCCGCGCCGCCGGACCGCGAGCGCCTGCAGAGCAAGGAGGACCAGGAGAAGGTCGACCGTCCGTCCGCCTGCATCCTGTGCGCCTGCTGCTCGACGAGCTGCCCGAGCTACTGGTGGAACGGCGACCGTTACCTCGGCCCCGCGGCACTGCTCGCGTCCTACCGCTGGATCGTCGACTCGCGCGACGAGGCGACGGCCGAGCGGCTCGACATGGTCGAGGACTCGTTCCGGCTGTATCGCTGCCATACGATCATGAACTGCACCGAGGCGTGCCCGAAGGACCTGAACCCGGCTCGGGCGATCGCCGAGATCAAGAAGCTGCTGCTGGCGCGGCAGTTCTGAGGCGGGCTTGACCGCCACCGCCGCCGCGGAACTCAATCGGTTGCGCTGGCGCTGCCGGCGGGGCATGCGCGAGCTCGACGTGTTGCTCGAGCGCTACGTCCGCGACCACTGGCCGGGCGCCGACGCCGAGCGGCGCGCGGCCTTCCTGCGGCTGCTCGAGCTGCCGGACCCGGAGCTTGCGGACCTGTGCCTCGGGCGCGTCGCGGCGTCCGATCCGGCGCTCGCGGCGGTGATGGGTGAGATTACCCATATCGCTGAACTTTCCGCATGCCGGCCGGTCTATCAGCCCGAGAGCGGCCGCCCGGTCCCTCCGGAGCGGGACGAGTGACCACCGAACAGAGTGACCTTGCCCTGGTGGAACGCGTCCAGCGGGGAGACCGTCGCGCGTTCGACGTGCTCGTGCTGCGCTACCAGCAGAAGGTCCTGAAGCTGATCATGCGGTACGTGCGCGACACGATGGAGGCGGAGGACATCGCCCAGGAGGCCTTCATCAAGGCGTACCGGGCGCTGCCCACCTTCCGCGGCGACAGTGCGTTCTATACCTGGCTCTACCGGATTGCGATCAACACGGCCAAGAATTCCCTCGTGTCCAAGAAGCGCCGCCCCATCGACTACGACCTCGACCTGCAGGACCCGGAGCAGTACGCGCTGCAGGCCCGCATGACCGATGGCGAGACGCCGGAGCACCTCGTCCTCACCGACGAGATCCGCGAGACGGTGAACGGGGCGATGGCGGAGCTGCCGGAGGATCTGCGCACGGCGATCGTGCTGCGCGAGATCGACGGTCTCAGCTACGAGGAGATCGCCGCCTCGATGGACTGTCCGGTCGGTACCGTGCGCTCGCGGATCTTCCGCGCGCGCGAGGCCATCGACCGCAAGCTGCGACCGATCTTCGCCGGCGGCCTTGGCCGCCCCGAGGAGTGACCCATGCCCCGCGAGAACCAGCCATGAGCGACCTCCTGAATGAACAGCTTTCGGCCCTGCTCGACGGCGAGCTGCCGCCGGAGCAGACCGCGCTGCTGATGCGCCGGATCGCGCGCGAACCCGAACTCGCCGCGCGACTCGCGCGCTTCCGGATCTCGGGCGAGGTGCTGCGCGGCGACCGGGTGCAGCCGCGCGCGGACTTCGCGCTCCGGGTCAGCGCCGCGATCGCGGCCGAGCCCGCGCTCGGACCGCAGGTGGCCCAGGCCGCGCAGCCCGCGCCGCGCCGGCGTGCCGGCCGGGTGCCTGGCTGGCTGAAGTCCGCGACCGGGGTTGCGGTCGCGGCGAGCGTCGGCATGCTCGCGGTGCTCGTGCTGCAGCGCGCGGCGCCTGGGGTGCTCCCGGCGTCCGCGGCGGGTCCGGCGCCTGCGGAGGTCGCTGCGAACCTCGCCGTGAACCCGCCGGGGCAGGCAATCGCCCCGACGGTGACCGCGCCGCTGACCCCGGCCGGCAGTGACGAGCCGCGCAGCTACGTGACCCCGGTCGCGAAGCAGGGCCTCGAGGAGGTCCGGGGTGCGACGCTGGCGAATTATGTCGTGGCGCACTCGAGCGTCAGTGGCCCGCTCGGCGGCCACAACGTGCTGATCCACCTGCTGGCCGATCCCCCGGCCGACGGCAATCCGTGAGCATTCGACCGCCTCGCGCCTGGCTGTGGCTCGCCGCGGTCGCGGGGCTCCTCAGCGCCTGCGTGACCTGCGCCGACGATGATCCCCGACGCTGGCTGACCGAGATGAACCAGGCGCTGGCGGGGCGCAACTACCAGGCCGAGGTCCTGCACCGCGGCCATGGCCCCGTCGAGAAGCTGCGGATCTTCCATCGCGTCCACGAGGGCCACGTCGCCGAACGGCTCGTGAACATGTCGCCGCCCGGCCGCGAGTTCGTGCGCCACGACGCCGAGTTGCAGTGCTACCTGCCCGATCAGGGCACGGTGCTCACCGAGACGCGGTCCGATCGCGGCTCGCTGTTCGGCACGGTGCCCACCTTCGACGCCGACGTCGAGAAGAACTACCGGGTCGAGTTCGGCGGCCGGGCCCGGATCCTGTCGCGGACGGCGCGCCTCGTGCAGGTCACGCCCCGGGACGCCTACCGCTTCGGCTACCGGCTCTGGATCGACGAGGAGTCGAAGATCCCGCTCGTCACGGAACTGTGCGACGCCTTCGGCCAGAAGCTCGAGGAAGTGCTGTTCACGTCGCTCGAGATCGACGGGCCGCTGCCGGATGCCCTGTTCCGCACCAGCCTCGACACCTCCCGCTACGTGTGGTCGCGCCAGGCCTCCGATCCACCCCCCGTCCAGGGCGCGACGGTGCCGTGGCGCCTCAGCCGCATGCCGCCGGGGTTCCGCCTGTCCTCGGTCGGCGAGGAGCACATGCCGGGAAGCGACCAGCCGGCGACCCACTTGGTCATCAGCGACGGGCTCGCCTCCGTGTCGGTGTTCATCGAGGGCCCGCCGGCACCGCCGCGGCGTCCGACCAACGGCCGGGGCCAGGCGGGATCCGCGGCCGTGTACATGAAGTTCACCGGTGGCCACCAGATCACCGCGGTGGGGGAGGTGCCTCCGGCGACCCTCGAATTCATCGCCTCGGGGGTGTCCCCCGTCCCGCCCGCCCGGGACAGCCTCGACCTCGCGGATGCGGCCCGGCCGCGGGTGCAGCCGCAGCCGTGAACCGGTTCGTGCTGTACAGCCGCGAAGGCTGCGGCCTGTGCGAGGAAATGCTGCTCGAGCTCGGTCCGTGGCTCGCCGCCCGGGGCGCCACGGTCGAGCTGCGGGACGTCGACGCGGACCCGACCACCCGGCGCCGCTGGGGCCTCAAGATCCCGGTCCTGCTCCTCGACGGCGAGACCGTCGCCGCGGGCCGGCTCGACTGGACCGAACTCGACCGCGCCTGGGATGCCCCCCGCCGCATGGGGTGAGGGGCCGACTGCTATAATCCCGGGGCTGGCCGCACCACCCCGACGCCGGCAGGAGCCGACGTCCCGAATGCCCCCGATCCGCAATTTTTCAATCATCGCCCATGTCGACCACGGCAAGTCCACCCTTGCCGACCGCCTGATCCAGACGTGCGGGGGGCTCCAGCAGCGTGAAATGCAGGAACAGGTTCTCGACTCGATGGACCTCGAGCGCGAGCGTGGCATCACGATCAAGGCCCAGAGCGTCACGCTGCACTACCGCGCGCAGGACGGGGTCGACTACCAGCTGAATTTCATCGACACGCCCGGGCACGTCGACTTCTCGTACGAAGTGTCGCGCTCGCTCGCCGCCTGCGAGGGCGCGCTCCTCGTCGTCGACGCCGCGCAGGGCGTCGAGGCGCAGAGCGTCGCGAACTGCTACACGGCGCTCGAGCAGGGCCTCGAGGTGCTGCCGGTCATCAACAAGATCGACCTGCCGTCCGCGGACGCGGATCGCGTCAGCAAGGAGATCGAGGAGATCATCGGCATCGACGCGACCGACGCGGTGCTGGTGTCCGCCAAGACCGGCTTCGGCGTCGACGTGCTCCTCGAGGCGATCGTCGCGCGCATCCCGCCGCCCAGGGGCGACCCGAACGCACCGCTGCAGGCGCTGATCATCGATTCGTGGTTCGACAACTACGTCGGCGTCGTCTCGCTCGTGCGCGTGGTCAATGGTCGCCTCAAGCGCGGCCAGAAGATCCGCGTCTGGACGACCGGGCGCGCGCACGAATGCGCGCGGCTGGGTCGCTTCACGCCCAAGCGCGAGGACGGCGAGGAACTCGCGGCGGGCGAGGTCGGCTTCATCATGGCCGGCATCAAGGAGATCGACGGCGCGCCGGTCGGCGACACGATCACGCTCGAGTCTTCGCCGTGCGCGTCCGCGCTGCCGGGCTTCAAGAAGATCCAGCCGCGCGTCTTCGCCGGCCTGTTCCCGGTGGCGACCGACGACTACGAACAGTTCCGCGACGCGCTGCAGAAGCTCAAGCTCAACGACTCCGCGCTGCAGTACGAGCCCGAGGTGTCGACGGCGCTTGGCTTCGGCTTCCGCATCGGCTTCCCCGGCCTGCTGCACATGGAGATCGTCCAGGAGCGGCTCGAGCGCGAGTACAACATCGACCTCGTCACCAGCGCCCCGACCGTGGTGTACGAAGTGCTGAAGACCGACGGCACCGTCGAGCTCGTCGACAACCCGTCCAAGCTGCCGCCGATCGACCGGATCGAGGAGACCCGCGAGCCGATCATCACGGCCAATATCCTCGTGCCGCCGGAGCACGTCGGTGGCGTGCTGCAGCTGTGCACGGAGAAGCGCGGCGTGCAGAAGAAGATGCTGTACGTCGGCAACCAGGTCTCGCTGCAGTACGAACTGCCGATGGCCGAGGTCGTGCTCGACTTCTTCGATCGCCTGAAGAGCGTGAGCCGCGGCTACGCCTCGTTCGACTACGAGTTCAACCGCTTCCAGGCGGCCAACCTCGTCAAGCTGGACGTGCTCATCAACGGCGACAAGGTCGATGCGCTCAGCCTGATCGTGCACCGCGACAACGCCTACCCGCGCGGTCGCGACCTCGTCGACAAGATGCAGGAGCTGATTCCGCGCCAGATGTTCGAGGTCGCCATCCAGGCCGCGATCGGCAGCCAGGTGGTGGCCCGCGCCTCCGTCAAGGCGATGCGCAAGAACGTGCTGGCCAAGTGCTACGGCGGCGACATCAGCCGCAAGCGCAAGCTGCTCGAGAAGCAGAAGGAAGGCAAGAAGCGCATGAAGCAGGTCGGTTCCGTGGAGATTCCGCAGGAAGCCTTCCTCGCGGTCCTCCAGGTCGGCAAGAAATAGCCCGCGTCCAGAGCCAGGAACGTCCATTCATGACGATCGTCTACGATTTCTCCCTCATCCTCGTGCTTCTGGTGCTGCTGACCGGCGTCATCTGGGGCCTCGACCGGCTGCTGTGGGCGCCGCGGCGCCCGGCCGGTGCGCTGGAACCGATCGCGGTGGAGTACGCGCGTTCGTTCCTGCCGATCATCCTGATCGTGCTGGTCGTGCGGTCGTTCCTGTTCGAGCCGTTCCGCATCCCGTCGGACTCGATGATGCCGACGCTGCTGCAGGGCGACTTCCTGTTCGTGAACAAGTTCGCCTACGGCCTGCGCCTGCCGGTGCTGAACGTGAAGGTCGTGCCCATCGGCGGCCCTCAGCGCGGCGACGTGATCGTGTTCCGCAAGCCGAGCGAGCCCGGCGTCAACTACATCAAGCGACTGATCGGCCTGCCGGGCGATCGCATCGAGGTGCGCGGCGACGCGGTGTGGGTGAACGGCCGCGCCATGGCGGTTCGCGATACCGGTGCGTACACCGAGGACGACTGCTACGAGGGCTTCCACCAGGGCGTCGAGACGCTCGATGCGGGCGATCATCGCGTCATGTACTGCCCGGTCGCGATCACGCGGCCGCCGTACTCGTGCGCACGCACGCACACGATGATGCAGTGCCCGGCAGGCGCCGGCGCGGCATCGATGGCCTCGGACCCGACATTCGCACCGACAGGCACGTGGACCGTGCCGGACGGGTACTATTTCTTCATGGGTGACAATCGCGACAACAGCCAGGACAGCCGCTTCGACGAACTCGGCTTCGTGCCCGAGGCCAACCTCGTCGGGCGGGCGGTGCGGATCTGGGCCAGTTTCGGCCCGGGATTCGCGCCGCGCTGGGGTCGGATCGGGATGGCCGTTCACTGAACGCAAGGAGTGTGATCATGGTGTGTGCCCCTTCGATCCGCCGGCGGCAGCGCGGCATGACGCTGATCGGCATGCTCTTCCTCGTCTCCTTCATTGGACTGTTCGTGTTCGCGGCGGTGCGGCTGACGCCGGTCTACGTGGAATACATGAATGTCGTGAAGGCACTCGAGTCCCTCAAGACCGAGGCCGGGGCGGGATCGAGCGTCGCGGCGATCCAGCGTTCGCTGGAAAAGCAGTTCGACATCGAGGACGTCAAGTCGTTGACCGCCAAGGACATCGAGATCTCGCGCGATGGTGGCGAGCTGACGGTGCGTGCGACCTATGACGCGCAGACGCCTTTCGTCGGCAACGTCGGCTTCGTCGTGCATTTCGACAAGACCGTGACGATGTCGAACGCCGCGGCGCCGTGACGGCGCCGGGGAGCGCGGCCGACCTCGACTGGCTGGAACGGCGGCTCGGCTACAGGGCCAGCGATGCCAGCCTCGTCGGTCGCGCGCTCACCCATCGCAGCGCGGCGGGCGCCGACAACGAGCGACTGGAGTTCCTCGGCGACGCGGTGCTGTCGTTCGTGGTGGCGGACCTGCTGCATGCGGAGTTCACCACCGCCGACGAGGGCGAGCTCAGCCGCTGCAGGGCGGCGCTGGTGCGCGAGGAGACCCTCGCGGACGTGGCCGAGTCGCTCGGCGTCGGTGATCACCTCCGGCTCGGTCCGGGGGAACTGCGCTCCGGCGGGTTCCGGCGGCGCTCGATCCTGGCGGACGCCTTCGAGGCGCTGCTCGGTGCGATCTACCTCGAGGGCGGCGTCGCCGCCGCGACGGGGGTTGTGGAGCGGTTCTGGCGGCCGCGCATCGAGGCGCTGCGTCTCGCCCCGCCGCTGAAGGATCCGAAGACGCGGCTGCAGGAATGGCTGCAGGCGCGCGGCCGGTCGCTGCCGGTTTATGCGGTCGAGGCCATCGGTGGCGAGGCGCATGCGCAGGTCTTCACCGTCAGCTGCGTGGTGCCGGGTTCGACCGTCACGACCGAAGGGCGCGGCGCGAGCCGGCGCCGCGCGGAACAGATTGCTGCCGAGCGCGCCCTGGAGCGCCTCGAATCCGAAGAGGACGACGCATGACCGACATCCCCCATCGCGCCGGATTCGTGGCGATCGTCGGCCGACCCAACGTCGGCAAATCGACGCTGCTGAACGCCTTGCTCGAACGCAAGCTGAGCATCGTTTCGCCGAAGCCGCAGACCACGCGCCATCGCATCCTCGGGCTGCTCAACCGGCCCGGCTTCCAGATCGCGCTCGTCGACACCCCGGGGCTGCACCTCGGCGGCAAGCGCATGCTGAACACCGTCATGAACCGCACCGCGGCCTCGAGCCTCGCGGATGCCGACCTCGTCGCCTTCGTCGTCGAGGCGCTGCGCTTCACGGCCGAGGACGAGAAGGTGCTGCAGCGGATCAAGGGCGCCGGCCGGCCGGCGCTGCTGGTCGTGAACAAGGTCGACCGCGCGCAGCCGCGCGAGCGGCTGCTGCCGTTCATCGCCGCGCTCAACGAGATGCACCCCTTCATCGAGGTGGTGCCGATGTCGGCGCTCAAGCAGGACAACATCTCGGCGCTGCCGCTCGCGCTCGCCAAGCACCTGCCCGAGTCGCCGCCGATGTTCCCGCCGGAGCAGGTCACCGACCGCTCCGAGAAGTTCCAGACGACCGAGATCATCCGCGAGAAGCTGACGATGCGCCTGCAGCAGGAACTGCCGTACGGCATCACGGTCGAGATCGAGCGCATGGACGAGACCGAGGATGGCCGGCTCGAGATCGGTGCGGTCATCTGGGTCGAGCGCGAGGGCCAGAAGGCCATCGTGATCGGCGAGGGCGGCAAGCTGCTCAAGGAAGTGGGGCGCAGCGCGCGCTACGACCTCAATCACCTGTTCGGCCGCCGCACCCACCTTGAGCTCTGGGTCAAGGTGAAGGACAACTGGGCCGACAGCGCGAACGCCCTGCGCTCGTTCGGCTACGACGGCTGAGCAGGAGGGTCGATGACCGCCGCGCGGCGCGTCCAGCTGGAGCCGGCCTACCTGCTGCACCAGCGCGACTGGCGCGATTCGAGCCGCATCGTCGAGTTCTTCACCCGCGACCACGGCCGCATCACGCTGTTCGCGAAGGGCGTGCGGCGCGCCGGGAGCGGGTGGCCGGCGGTGCTGCTGCCGTTCGCGCCGCTGCTCGTGTCCTGGAGCGGCTCCGGTGATGGCGGCACGTTGACCGCGGCGGAGCTTGCCGGGCGACCGCTGCCGGTGTCACCGGGATGCCTGATGAGCGCGTTCTACCTGAACGAGCTCATCCTCAAGTTGCTCGGGCGGGAGGACCCCCACCCGGACGTGCACGAGGCGTACGCGATGGCGCTCGGTGCGCTGGCCGACCCGGCCGCCGAACACCGCGCGTTGCGGTTGTTCGAGAAGCGCCTCCTGGAGGCGATCGGAGTCGGGCCCGAATACGGCCACCTCGTCTCGGGCGGGTCCCGTGTGGACCCCGACACGTACTATCATGTGGACCCGTCCCGCGGCGTCACCGGTCCCGCGCGCTCGGCCACCGACCGGTCGGCCTGCCTCGGCGCCGACCTGCTGTCGCTCGGCGGCGAGGAGCTCGCGACGCCCGCGAGCCTCGCGACCGCGCGGCGCGTGCTGCGCGCGGCGATCGACGCGGCGCTCGACGGGCGCGAGCTGACCAGCCGCCGGGTCGCCCGTGCGGTGCACGGGCTGAGGGTAGGGAAGGAGGAGTCCTGACGATGAGCGTGATTGCACTGGGCGGGCGCGAGATCGCGCTCGGCGTGAACATCGACCACGTCGCGACCGTGCGCCAGGCGCGCCGGGCTCGCTTTCCGGACCCGCTGTATGCGGCGCTGACCGCGGAGCAGGCGGGTGCGGACAGCATCACGCTGCACCTGCGCGAGGACCGTCGCCACATCCAGGACCACGACGTCGAGCGCTTCGCCGCGAGCCTGCAGACCCGGATGAACCTCGAGATGGCGGCCATCCCGGAGATGGTGGAGATCGCCCGGCGCATCCGTCCCGCCGACGTTTGCCTCGTGCCAGAGAAGCGCACCGAAGTCACGACCGAAGGCGGCCTCGATGTCCGCGGTGCCGGCCCGGACCTCGCCCGGGCGTGCGCCTCGCTCGCCGATGCCGGGATCCGCGTGTCGATGTTCATCGACCCGGAGCTCGACCAGATCGAGGCGTCCGCGGCGGCCGGTGCCCCGGCGATCGAGTTGCACACCGGCGCCTATGCCGAGGCCGCCGGGGAGCGTCGTGCCGAGGAACTGCATCGCCTCGCGAGCGCCGCGCGCCACGCCGCCTCGCTCGGGCTCGTCGTGAACGCCGGCCACGGACTCGACTACCACAACGTGCAGCCGGTCGCGGCGATCCCCGAGATCGTCGAGCTCAACATCGGCTTCGCGATCGTCGCGCGTGCGCTGCACACCGGGCTCGATGCGGCCGTTCGCGAGATGAAGCGGCTGATGCGCGAGGCGCGGCTGTGATCTTCGGCATCGGCACCGACCTGGTCGAGATCGACCGGGTCGCGGCCACCTATAGGCGTTTCGGCACGCACTTCCTCGACCGGCTGCTGATGCCGGCCGAGCGCGTGGCCTTCGAGCGCATCCCGGCTGCGCGCGAGGCGCGCCGCATTCGCTTCCTCGGCCAGCGCTTCGCCGCCAAGGAGGCGATCGTCAAGGCGCTCGGCACGGGCTTCGCGCACGGCCTGTGGATCCGCGACTGCGGTGTCGCCGCCAACGCCTGGGGCCGCCCCGAGGTGGTCTGGTCCGAGCGCGGACGGCGCGTCGCCGAGGCGCTCGGCGCCGGCGCGGGCCATGTCACGCTGACCGACGAGAAGGGCCTGATCGTCGCCGTCGCCGTGCTCGAGAAGGCGCTCGCCGACACCGGGCACGCCTGATGCAGGCCGCCGAGCTCGCCGAGATCGTCGGCCTCGCGCACGACGGGCGCGGCATCGCCCGACTCGGTGGCAAGGCCGTGTTCGTCGCCGGGGCCCTGCCCGGCGAGCAGGTCCTCATCCGCCGCGTCAGGAAGCGCGCGCGGCTCGACGAGGCGGTGCTGGTCGAGATCGTGGTACCGGCCGCCACGCGCGTCGAGCCTGCCTGCGCCCGCTTCGGGCGCTGTGGGGGTTGTGCGCTGCAGCACATGGCGCCGGCAGCCCAGGTCGAGGCCAAGGCGCGCGAGTACGTCCAGCAGCTCGAGCGCATCGGCCACGTGCGCCCCGAGCGCGAGCTGCCGCCGCTGACCGGGCCCGTGTTCGGCTACCGCCGTCGCGCCCGGCTCGGCGTCAAGGTGCTCAAGAAGAGCGGCCGCGCGATCGTCGGCTTCCGCGAGCGCACGACGCCGCTGCTGACGGACGTGCGCGAGTGCAAGGTGCTCGCCGCGCCGATCGGTGCGATGTGCGAGGCGCTCGGCGAGCTGATCGGGCTGCTGTCGATCGCCGAGAGCGTGCCGCAGGTCGAGCTCGGCATCGGCGAGGGGAACTCGATCCTCGTGCTGCGGGTGCTGGCCCCGCCCACCGCGGCCGACATCGCGCGGCTGCAGGCGTTCGGCCGCGAGCACGGCGTCGACTTCTGGCTGCAGCCGGGCGGCGCGGAGACGGCAGGCCCGATCGAGGGCGCGGCGACCGCCCTCGAGTACACGCTGCCGGAATTCGACGTCAGGCTCGAGTTCACGCCGCTCGACTTCGTACAGATCAACGCCGAGCTCAACCGGCGCATGGTGGCCGAGGCGATCCGGCTGCTGGCGCCCGAGCCCGGCGATCGCGTGCTCGACCTGTTCTGCGGGCTCGGCAACTTCACGCTGCCGCTCGCGCGACGGTCGGCGGAGGTCCTCGGTGTCGAAGGCGACGCGGGGCTCGTCGCCCGCGCGCGGCGCAATGCCGTGCTCAACGGGCTCGCCAACGTGCGCTTCGCCATCGCCAACCTGTTCGAGCCGCTGGGCGGGGAGCCCTGGACGCGGGAGCGCTACCAGCGCGTGCTGCTCGACCCGCCGCGGGCCGGCGCGCTCGAGGTGCTGCCGCTGGTCGCGGCGAGCGGCGCGACCCGCGTCGTGTATATTTCCTGCCACCCCGCCAGCTTCGCTCGCGACGCGGGGGTGCTCGTGAATGAGCACGGGTTCAAGCTGGCGGCAGCCGGAGTCATGGACATGTTCCCGCACACGGCCCACGTGGAATCGATCGCGGTCTTCGAGCGCCGCAAATGACGCTGGGCTGCCTGATGGTGGACGTGGCCGGCCGCTCGCTCCTGCCCGAGGACCGGGACGTGCTGGAACACCCCCTCGTGGGCGGCGTCATCCTCTTCACCCGCAACTACGAGAGCCCGGCCCAGCTCGCGGCGCTCGTCGCCGAGATCCGCGCCCTGCGCCGGCCGCCGCTGCTCGTGGCGGTCGACCACGAGGGCGGCCGGGTGCAGCGCTTCCGACCGGGGTTCACGCTGCTGCCGCCGATGCGCCGGATCGGCCGCGAGTTCGACCTCGATCACGCGGCCGGTCGGGCGCTGGCGCGCGAGGCGGGCTGGCTGATCGGCGCGGAGCTGCGGTCGTTCGGCATCGACCTGTCGTTCGCGCCGGTGGTCGACCTCGACTACGGCGTCAACGAAGCCATCGGCGATCGCGCGTTCCACCGCCAGCCGACGGCGGTGGCGGAGCTTGCGCTCGCGCTGATGGGCGGCCTGCGCGAGGCCGGGATGGCCGCAACGGCCAAGCACTTCCCCGGGCACGGCGCGGTCGTCCACGACTCGCACGTCGCGCTGCCGGTCGACCGGCGCGAGTACGTCGACCTCGAGGCGGAACTGACCCCGTACCGACGCCTGTTCGCCAACGGGCTGGCCTCCGTGATGACCGCGCACGTCGTGTTCGAGGCGGTCGATTCCCTGCCGGCGAGCCTGTCGCGGCGCTGGGTGACGGGCGTGCTGCGCGGCGAGCTCGACTTCAAGGGTGCCGTCTTCACGGACGACCTCAGCATGGCGGGTGCCGCCGCCTTCGGCGGCGTCGTCGAGCGCTCGCGACTCGCGCTCGAGGCCGGCTCCGATATGCTGCTGCTGTGCAACTCGCGGGCCTCGGTGCACCAGGTGCTCGACGGCCTCGGGATCGCGCCGTCGCCGGTCTCGGCGCTGCGCGTCGCGCGGCTGCACGGGCAGGGCCCCGCGCCGGTGGCCGAGGCCTACGCGGCGCTGCGGGACGGCGAACGCTGGCGCAACGCGAGCGCGCGGCTCGAGCGGGCGCGCGACGCGCGGCCGGAACTTCGCCTGGAGGGTGGGGCATGACCGAGGTGGACGGACTGGCGGAGGCGCAGCTCGACCAGTTGCCGGGGGCCGTCGCGGTCGTGGACGTGCGCACTGCGGCGCTCGCGGTCGTGTTCGTGAGCCAGGCGCTCGCCGAGCTGCGCGGCACGACGACGCAGGCCATCCAGGGCGCCGGCATCCTCGGCCTCGTCGGCGACGATGAGGCCCGGCTCGAGGCGCTCAGGCGCGCGTTCGACGCGGGTGACACGCTGACGCTGCGGGTCGCCGTCGCGGACGCCGTGCGCGGGACGTTCCCGGCGGACCTGCGCTTCGAGCCGCTGCACGCGAGCCAAGGCGCACCGACGCACTATGCAGCCTTCCACGAGCAGGTCGGCATCGGCACGCCGCGCGCCGATGCCGAGCCCGCCGCGCGGCCGCCGGTGTCGCGCGACGACCGCCTCACGGGCCTTCGGCATATCGACCTGTTCCACGAATTCTTCCGTCGCGACTTCGCGATCGCGCAGCGCGAGGGCCGTGCGCTCGCGCTGTTCGTGTTCGACATCGATGCGCTCGGTGTCTACAACGACACCTTCGGCCGGCTCGCCGGCGACACCGTCATCCGGCGCGTCGGGCGCTCGCTGCTCGCGGGCCTGCGCCGGGCCTCCGACCTCGTCGCGAGGGTGGAGGGCGGCCGCTTCGTCGGGCTCGCGGCGGGGATGGATGCCGAGCATGCCCAGGCGCATGCGACGGCGCTCGCGGCGCGTGTGCGCGAACTGCACCTGCATCATCCCCGTTCGCCGAGCGGCCGGGTCGTGACGGTCAGCGCAGGCTACGCGCAGGCGACGCCGGGCCCCGAGGACACGCCGGAAACGATGCTGCGCGATGCGCTGCGCTCGCTCGAGTCGGGGCGGGTGGCGCGGTCCCAGCCGGCCGGGGCCGGTGACGGGGCTTCGCCTTCGGAGTGACCGGCGGCCGGTCACTCCGTCGCCGGAGTGTCCTTGGTCGGGCGGACCTGCACGATCAGGCCGAACGCCGGGTGGTCGAAATAATGGCGCTCGCCGAACTTGATGCGGCGCTTCATGCGGATCCCGTAGGTGGCCCCGCCGGTCTCGAAATCCACGTCGACGAACAGGAACAGGTACTGGCTGCGCTGCACCGCGATGCCGCCGGCGAGCGGTGCGCCGGCCGGCAGCACGTCTTCCAACAGCGCCGTCGTCCGCCCGTTCGGCGGCACGATCGCCGCCCACGCCGCGTGCGCGAGCACGTGCAGCCCGCCCCGTGTCGCGATCGCCTCCCGGGCGCCCGCCATCTGCAGCGAGTCGCGCCCGAGCGGCTCGACGCGCCCCGCGATCGACGAGACGTTCGGCAGCGGCGGCACCGACAGCGGCTTCGGCAGCGCGCCGGCCTGACGGTAGGCGAGCATCTCGACGATGACCCGCGCGCTGCCGACCGGGATGTCGGCACCGAAGCCGATCGCCGGCACGGCGAGCCCGGCCGCGAGGCCGAGCAGGACGGTACGACGGTCGACGGGCGGGCTCATCGCGGCAGTTTACCCGATGCCCCGGATCCGAGCGTCGCGAGCAGCTGGATCGCGTGCTTGAAGCGGGCCTCGGGCAGCTCGCCCTTCAGCGAGTGCCGCAGCCGGTTGGGGCCGTCGAGCCGGTAGGTCCGCGCCTCCTTCTGCACCAGCTTGAGCACCGCCCCCGGATCGACCCGGTGGTCGGCGGCGAACTCGACGAGCCCGCCCTGCGGGCCGATGTCGAAGCGCTTGATGCCGAGCGCGGCGGCCGCGAGCTTGAGGCGCGTCACCCGGTACAGGTTGTCGATCGGCACGGGCAGCGGTCCGAAGCGGTCGACCATCTCCGCGGCGAGCTCGTCGAGCGCCTCGTCGTCGGCCGCGGCGGCGATGCGCTTGTAGAGTACGAGCCTCAGGTGCACATCCGGCATGTATTCCTCCGGGATCAGCGCCGGCACGTGCAGGTTGACCTCCGGCCCCGAGTGCAGCGGTGCCTCGAGGTCGGGCTCCTTGCCCGACTGCAGCGCCTTGATGGCGCGCTCGAGGAGGTCGAGGTAGAGCGAGAAGCCGATCTCGGTGATCTGGCCGCTCTGTTCGTCGCCGAGCAGCTCGCCGGCGCCGCGGATCTCGAGGTCCTGGGTGGCGAGGGCGAACCCGGCGCCGAGGTCCTCGAGCGACTCGATCGCCTCGAGGCGCTTCGCGGCGTCGCCCGACAGCGCCGCCTTCGGCGGCGCGATGAGGTAGGCGAACGCGCGATGGTGCGAGCGTCCGACGCGGCCGCGCAGCTGGTGCAGCTGCGCGAGGCCGAAGCGATCCGCGCGGTCGATGATCATCGTGTTGGCCGTGGGCACGTCGATGCCGCTCTCGATGATCGTCGTGCACACCAGCAGATTGAAGCGGCGGTGGTAGAAGTCGAGCATCAGCCGCTCGAGCTCCCGCTCGCGCATCTGGCCGTGCCCAACCCGCACGTCCGCCTCGGGTACCAGGGCCCTGAGTTCCGCGGCGCGCTTCTCGATGGACTCGACCGCGTTATGCACGAAGTACACCTGCCCGCCGCGGCGGATCTCGCGCAGGATCGCCTCGCGCATGGTCGCGGCGTTCCATTCCATCACGAAGGTCTGCACCGCGAGCCGCTCGGCCGGTGGCGTCGTGATCAGCGACAGCTCGCGCAGCCCGCCGAGTGCCATGTTGAGCGTCCGCGGGATGGGCGTCGCGGTCAGTGTCAGCATGTCGACGTCGGCGCGCAGCGCCTTGAGGCGCTCCTTGTCGCGCACGCCGAAGCGATGCTCCTCGTCGATGATGACGAGCCCGAGTCGCGCGAACGAGACCCCCGACTGCAGCAGCTTCTGGGTGGCGATCACTACGTCGATCTTGCCGTCTGCAAGGCCCTCCATCACCGCGCGCGACTCCTTCGTGGAGCGGAACCGCGACAGGCTCTCGATGCGCACCGGCCAGTCGGCGAAGCGGTCGGTGAAGGTCTGGTAGTGCTGCTGCGCGAGCAGCGTCGTCGGCACCAGCACGGCGACCTGCTTGCCGGCCTGCACCGCGGCGAAGCAGGCGCGCATGGCGACTTCGGTCTTGCCGAAGCCGACGTCGCCGCAGACGACCCGGTCCATCGGCTTCGGCGTCGCGAGGTCCGCGAGCACGGCCTTGATCGCCTCGCGCTGGTCGTGCGTCTCCTCGAACGGGAAGGCCTCCTCGAACGCGGCGAACTCGCGCGCATCGGGCGTCATCGCCGTGCCCTCGCGCGCGGCGCGGCGCGCGTACAGGTCGAGCAGCTCCGCCGCCACGTCGCGGATGCGATCCGCGGCACGGCGCCTGGCCTTCTGCCATTCGGTGCCGCCGAGCTTGTGCAGCGGCGCGCTTTCGGCGGGGGCGCCGGTGTAGCGGGTGACGCGGGCGAGCGCCGTCACCGGTACGTAGAGCTTGTCGCCGCCCTGGTACTCGATGACCAGGAACTCGTGCGCCAGCCCGTCGACATCCAGCATCCTGAGGCCGGCGTAGCGACCCACCCCATGGTCCTCGTGCACGACCGGCGCGCCGATCGTCAGGTCCCGCAGGTCGCGCAGGATCTGCTCCGGGTCGCGCTCGGCGCGACGGCGGCGGCGCTCCTGGCGGGCGCGCTCGCCGTACAGCTGCTCCTCGGTGACGATCGCGACGCGCTGGTCGCGGACCAGCAGCGCGCCGACGTCGGAGGAGATCGTGATCGCGACGGGGCTGTCGGCGGCGAGGAACTCGCTCCAGCTGCCGATGGCGGCCGGGAAGCAGCCGTGGCGGTGCAGCAGTTCCAGCAGTGCCTCGCGCCGCCCGGCTGACTCGGCGGCGATCAGCACGCGCCCGTCGAACGCGCCGAGGAACGCGACGAGCTCGGCAGCAGGGCGCTCGGCGCGCGGATCGATGCGCAGCAGGGGCGGGGCGTCGGTGCCGTAGTTGCGCAGCGGGACCTCGTCCACCTCGGCCGCGACCGGGACCGCCTTGGCGGCCGATGCCTCGATGCGCTGTAGCCCACCCAGCCTCGTGGCGAGTTCGTCCGGGGGCAGGAACACCTCGGCCGGGTCCAGCAGCGGGCGCTCGATGTCATGGCGGCGCTGCTCGTGGCGGTGGACGATGTCCTCCCACGCGCGCGTGACCGTCGTCGCGAGGCCGCAGGTGTCGACCACCAGCACCGGGGCCGGCAGGTAGTCCAGCAGCGTCGAGAGCGCATCGAAGCACAGCGGCAGGTAGTACTCGATGCCGCCGACCGGCATGCCGTCGCTGAAGCTCTTGTAGACCTGCGAGCGCGTGACGTCGCCCTCGAAGCGCTGCCGGTAGCGCGTGCGGAACGCCTTGATCGCCTCCGGCGTCAGCGCGAACTCGCGCGCCGGCAGCAGACGGATGCGCTCGAGCCGCTCGCCGGAGCGCTGCGATTCCGCGTCGAAGATGCGGATGCTGTCGACCACCTCGTCGAACAGGTCGATGCGGTACGGCTCGGCCGCGCCCATCGGCCACAGGTCGATCAGCGAGCCGCGCAGCGCATACTCGCCCGGCGTTGCGACCTGGGTGACCGCGGCGTAGCCGGCGGCGGCGAGCCGCTCACGGAACCGGACGGGGTCGAGCGTCTCGCCGGCGGCGAGCAGCAGCGTGTGACCGGCGACGAAGCTCGGCGGCGGCAGCCGCATCAGCAGCGCATCGATGGCGACCACGAGGACGGAGCGGCCGCAGCCCGGCAGCGCGGCCAGCGTCGAGAGGCGCTGGGAGGTGATGTCCGGGTGCGGCGAGAAGACGTCGTACGGCAGGGACTCGTAGTCCGGCAGCACGCGCACCGGCAGGTCCGCGGGCGCGAGGAAGCGCAGCTCGAGGGCCAGGCGCTCCGCGTCCCGGGCGGTCGAGGTGATCGCGAGCAGCGGGCCGCCGTGGCCGGTTCCGGCCTCGACCAGCGCCAGCGACAGCGCGGCGCCGTACAGCTCGCCCCAGCGCACGACGGGTGCCGCCGGGGACGGGAGCAGGGGATCGAACACCGGGGTCACGCTGGCTCAACCTCTCGCGCACGGCAATAGGACCCCGCCCGGCGAGGCCGGCGGGGGGAGGCGTGAGGATACCGGGCGCGGCGCCCACCGCAATGCCCGCGTGCGCGGCCGGGATCAGCCCGTCGGGTTCGGGTTCAGGCGGACCGCGTGGATCACGCGGTCGTTCTCGAAGAACACCACGAAGCCGGGGTAGTCCCAGCGGCTGATCGGGGGGGTGCCGATGGCCTCGTGCCGCTCCGAGGGCTCGCCAAACAGGGCCTGCACAGCGTGCATCCGGGCGCCCCGCTCGGGCGGCGACGCGGCATCCGCGGCGCAGGCGGGCCCGGCCAGGGCGGCACCGAGTGCGCCAAGCAGACACAGGACGAGCCAGACAGGCGGTGTGGAACGGGAAGTCGGCGGCATCGTGCACCTCCGGGACCACTATAGCACCGCTCCCGAATGGCCCGTCCCGGCCGGTGCCGAGGACCATGACGCGGTTCGCAGTTCGGGGCTGGCATGGTCTAATTCCCCCATGATCCGCCCTCTCGAGCTCTTCCTTGCGCTGCGCTACGTGCGCTCGCGCGAGGCGGGATTCTTCGTCTCGTTCATCACGCTGGTGTCGCTGCTCGGCGTCGCGCTCGGCGTGGCGGCGCTGATCGCGATCCTGTCGGTGATGAACGGCTTCGAGGGAGACCTGCGCGCCCGGCTGCTCAGCCTGTCCGCGCACGCGACGCTGGTGCGCGCAGATGGCGGGCCGCTCGATGGCGAGCGCATCGCCGCACTCGCGCGCGCGGCGCCGGGCGTCGCCGGGGCCGCGCCCTACATCGAGCTGCAGGCGCTGCTGGTGCACGGCGCGGAGATGTCGAGCGCGAGCCTGCGGGGCATCGATCCCGCCACCGAGGGCACGGTCACCGCGATCGGCGCCTCGATGCAGGAAGGGCGGATCGCCGATCTCGTCCCCGGCGCGAACCGGGTCGTCCTCGGCCGCATGCTCGCCTCCCGGCTGCGGGTCGCGGTCGGCGACGAACTGACGGTGATGGTGCCGACCACCGGCGAGGATGGCGAGCTGGCGCCACGCATCCGGCTGTTCACCGTGTCCGGCCTGTTCGAGGTCGGCATGCCGGACCACGACGCGACGCTCGCCTTGGGGTCGATGGCCGACGTGGCGGCACTCGCCCACGAGACGGGTGCCGCCGGCGTCCGGTTGCGCTATCACGACGTGTTCGCGGCGCCGGCGGCGGCACGCGCGCTGGCGGCCCGGCTCGGTCCCGGCTACGAATCGCGCGACTGGACGCTCGAGAACGCCAGCTATTTCCGCGCCATCCGCATCGAAAAGACGATGATGACGCTGATCCTGCTGCTCGTGGTCGCGGTCGCCGCCTTCAACATCGTCGCGATGCTGGTCATGGTCGTGCGCGCCAAGCGCACCGACATCGCGATCCTGCGCACGCTCGGGCTTTCGCCGCGCGGCGTCGTCGGCGCTTTCCTGTCGCAGGGCCTCCTGATCGGCTGGACCGGCGTGCTGCTCGGCGTCGCCCTCGGCGTCGCATTGGCGGCCAACGCGAGCGCCGTCATGGCATGGCTCGAGCGCACGTTCCGGTTCCGGCTCTTCGACTCCGACGTCTACTACGTCACCGCCATCCCGTCGCGGATCGAGGTGGCCGACGTCGTGACCATCGCGGTCGTGGCCCTCGTGCTGACCCTCGCCGCGACGATCTACCCGGCGCTGCGCGCCGCGCGCACGGAGCCGGCCGACGTGCTGCGCTACGAATGAGCGGCGTCCTGCCCATCGAATGGCGCATCGCGCGCCGCTACCTCAGTGCCGGCAAGGGCAGCGGCTTCCTGTCGTTCATCGCGCTCGTCGGCGTGCTCGGCATGGCCATCGGGGTCGCGGTGCTGCTCGTCGTGCTCGGCGTGATGAACGGCTTCGAGCGCGAGCTCAAGGACCGGATCCTCTCGGTCGCATCGCACGCCACGCTGACCGGCATCGATGCGCCGCTCGCCGACTGGCAGGCGCTGGCGACGGCGGCGGCGAGGGAGCCGGGCGTGCTCGCGGTCGCGCCCTTCGTGGAGGAGCGCGCACTGATCGCGCACGGTGATCGGATCAGCGGCGTGCTGGTGCGCGGCGTGCGACCCGCGGACGAGGCCCGGGTCGGCAGCATCGCCACGCATGTGCGCGGCGGGTCGCTCGAGGTACTCACGGCGGGCCGCTACCGGGTCCTGCTCGGCAAGGCGCTGGCGGCGGAGCTGCGGGTCAAGGTCGGCGACCTGGTCGTGCTCGCCGCGCCGCAGGGCACCGCGACGCCGGCCGGGGTGGTGCCCCGGGTGCGACGCCTGACGGTCGCCGGCACGCTCGACTCGGGGCTGTACGAGTTCGATCGCAATGTCGCGCTGGTTTCGCTCGAGGACGCGGCGCGCATCTTCAGGACGGGGGACGACGTCACGGGCCTCAGGCTGCGGCTCGAGGATCCGTTCGCGGCGGGCCGCGTCGTGCACCGGGTCGCGGTGGACCTGGGCGGCGGGTTCTACATCAGCGACTGGACGCGCGAGCACGCGAATTTCTTCAGCTCGATCGCGACGACCAAGTCGATCATGTTCATGCTGTTGCTGCTGGTGATGGGCGTGGCGGCCTTCAACATCGTCGCGACCCTGATGATGCTGGTGCGCGAGAAGCAGACGGACATCGCGATCCTGCGCACGCTCGGGCTCTCCCCGCGCAGCCTCGTGGCCGTGTTCGTGCTCCAAGGCACCACCATCGGCGTGCTCGGCACGCTCGGCGGGCTCGCGCTCGGGCTGCTGGTCGCCGCCAACCTGCCGGCGATCGTGCACGGGCTCGAGGCCCTCATTGGAATCACTCTGGTGAACCCCCAAGTCTACCTGCTCGACGAACTGCCGGCCTTCGTCACGCTGCCCGATGCGTTGCGGGTGTGCGGCACGGCGTTCGCGCTGTCCTGCGCCTCGACGCTCTATCCTGCGATCAAGGCCGCGCGCACCCTTCCCGCGGAGGCACTGAGGCATGACTGATCCGGCTCCCCCCGTCCCCGTGCTCGAGGCCCGGGCGCTCGTCAAGGAGTTCCGGCAGGGTCCGGACCTGCTGCGCGTGCTCGACGGCGTCGACTTCGTCGTCGGCCGCGCCGAGCGCATCGCCATCGTCGGCTCCTCCGGGTCCGGCAAGACGACGCTGCTGCAGCTGCTCGGCGGGCTCGACCTGCCGACCTCCGGCGAGGTGCTCATCGAGGGCACGTCGATGAGTTCGCTCGGCGACGCCGCGCGCGGCGGGCTGCGCAATCGCGCGGTGGGATTCGTCTACCAGTTCCACCACCTGCTGCCGGAGTTCACCGCGCTCGAGAACGTCGCGATGCCGCTGCTGGTGCGTCGCTGCCCGCCCGCCGAGGCCTTCGCCGCGGCACGGGCACTGCTCGCGCGCGTGGGACTCGAGGCCCGGCTCGCGCACCGGCCCGCGCAGCTGTCCGGTGGCGAGCGGCAGCGCGCCGCGGTCGCGCGCGCGCTGGTCACGCGCCCGGCACTGCTGCTCGCCGACGAGCCGACCGGCAACCTCGACGGCGCGAACGCGACCCAGGTGTTCGAGTTGATGCTCGAGCTCAACCGTGAATTCGGCTGCAGCCTCGTGATCGTGACGCACGACGAGCGCCTCGCCGCGCGGCTCGACCGGGTCGTCGTGCTCGAGTCGGGCCGGCTCCGGGAGCGCGCTGCCGGCCGCGCCCCCGCGACTCCCTGAAGTTTAGTATCATCAGCGACTTACGCGACCAAAGGACCCGAACGCGCGATGTGGGAAATCATCAAGGCTGGCGGCCCCGTCATGTGGCCGATCATCGCACTGTCGATCGCCGCGGCGGCGATCGTGCTCGAGCGCCTGTGGAGCCTGCAGCCGGCCCGCATCATCCCGCCGGAGCTGCACGACAAGGTCTGGAAGCTCGTCGCGGCAGGCCAGCTCAGCGACCGGCACATCGAGGCCATCGCCCAGAATTCGCCGCTCGGCAAGGTCCTCGCCGCGGGACTCGCAAACCGACACCGGCCGCGCGAATGGGTCAAGGAGGCGATCGAGGACACCGGCCGGCACGTCGCCCACGAGCTCGAGCGCTTCCTGAACATGCTCGGCACCATCGCCGCGGTCTCGCCGCTGATGGGGCTGCTCGGCACGGTGATCGGCATCATTTCCGCGTTCAACGCGATCACGCATGACGGCGTCGGCGACCCGAAGGTGCTGTCCGGCGGCATCGGCCAGGCGCTGATCACGACCGCGGCGGGCCTCGTCGTCGCG
Organism: uncultured Pseudomonadota bacterium; assembly: GCA_903884235.1. Classification (GTDB taxonomy): domain Bacteria; phylum Pseudomonadota; class Gammaproteobacteria; order Steroidobacterales; family Steroidobacteraceae; genus CAIKZZ01. The sequence goes on along the minus strand of CAISEB010000037.1, from coordinate 22,063 downwards.
ATCCCCTCGCTGATGGGCTACCGCTACCTGCGTGGCCGCGTCGACGAACTCGTGATCGCGATGGAGAAGGAGGCCCTGCGCCTCGTCCAGTCGCTCGACGAGCAGCGCGACGGCGTGGCCGCGGATGCCGGGACGCCGGTTGGACCCGCATGAAGTTCGGCCGTCGCCGCGACATCGAGCCGGAGATCAACGTCACCTCGCTGATCGACGTCGTGCTGCTGCTCGTGATGTTCTTCATGGTGTCGACCAGCTTCGTGCAGGACGGGCGCCTGCGCATCCAGCTGCCGGAGTCGAGCGCATCGCCGGAGAACCGCGTCTCCGATCCGGTGGTCGTCGCGATCGGCGCCGATGGCTCCTATCGCGTCAACGGCCAGGCCGTCGTGAACCAGAACCCGGAGACGCTGCGCGCCGCGCTCAGCAAGGTGGCGGGCGAGGGCGCCCGCGGCTCGATGCTGACCATCCGCGCCGATGCGCGGGCGACCCACCAGGCGGTGGTCACGGCGATGGACGTGGCCGGTCGCCTCGGCTTCGTGCAGGTCAACATCGCAACCGTCAACCAGCAGCCGGGCAACTGAGAAGCGACGTGAGCACTCCCCCCGCAGAGCTTTCGCCGCGCGCGGTCTACCGCCGCCTGCTGGGGTACCTGCGGCCGCACCTGCCGATGTTCATGCTCGGCGTGCTCGGCATGGCGATGTTCGCCTCGGTCGACGCCGGCCTCGCCTACCTCGTCCGCAAGTTCCTCGACGGTGCGTTCGTCGAGCGCAACCGCGACGTGCTGCTGTTCGTGCCGGCCGGCATCGTCGTCCTGTTCCTGGTCCGTGGCGTGGGCGACTACCTCGCCGTCTACGGCACCGGCTGGGTCGGGCGCCAGGTCGTCAAGCAGCTGCGCGGGGAGCTGTTCCGCCACTACCTCGACCTGCCGACGGCCTTCTACGACCGCAACAAGTCCGCAGACCTGCTCAACCGGCTGACCTACAACACCGAGCTCGTCGCCGAGGCGACCACGAACTCGGTGACGGTGCTGATCCGCGACTCGCTGACGATCATCTTCCTGATCTCGGTGCTGCTCTGGCTCGACTGGAAGCTGACCTGCGGCGCGTTGCTCGCGGCACCGCTGATCGCGGGCCTGCTGCAATCGATCAATCGCGCGTTCCGGCGCTACTCGGCGCGCATCCAGAACTCGATGGGCGACGTGCTCCGGGTCGCCAAGGAGGCCATCGACGGCCAGCGCCTCATCAAGGTGTTCAACGCCCAGGACTTCGAGGCGCGCGCCTTCGAGCAGGTGATCGAGGCCAATCGCTTCCAGAACATGAAGCTGATGCGGGCCCGCGCGACCTCGAACCCCGTGGTGCAGATGTGCGCCTCGATCGCGCTTGCCGGCGTGCTCTGGGTGGCGATCCGGCGCGTGTTCACCGAGGGCATGACGGTCGGCGCGTTCGGCGCGTTCCTCACTGCGCTGCTCGGCGTCACGGCGCCGCTGCGGCGGCTCGTCGGCGTGTTCGGTCCGTTGCAGCAGGGCATCGCGGCGGGGCGCGGCATCTTCGAGCTGATCGACACGCCGGGCGAGCCGGACGGGGGCGTGCGGCCGCTCGGGCGCGCGCGCGGCGAGGTCGAGTTCCGCGCGGCGCTGTTCGCGTACCCGGACAAGCCGCCGGCGGTGAACGCGGTGTCGTTCAGGGCCGAGGCGGGCCGTACCGTCGCCATCGTCGGTCGCTCCGGCAGCGGCAAGTCCACGCTCGTCAGCCTGCTGCCACGCTTCTACGACGTCACCGCGGGTGCCGTGCTCGTCGACGGCGCGGACGTGCGCGAGTATCCGCTGACCGCGCTGCGGGCGAACGTGAGCCTCGTCAGCCAGGAGGTCGTGCTGCTCGACGGCACGATCCGCGACAACATCATCTTCAGCGCCGAGGGCGTGACCGCCGATGAGGTCGAGAGGGCGGCGCGGGCCGCGTACGTGCTCGAGTTCGCCGAGCAGCTGCCGGCGGGGCTCGACACGCCGGTGGGCGATCGCGGCGTGCAGCTCTCCGGCGGCCAGCGCCAGCGCATCGCGATCGCGCGCGCGCTGCTCAAGGACGCGCCGATCCTGATCCTCGACGAGGCCACGAGCGCCCTCGATACGGAGTCCGAGCGCGCGATCCAGGCGGCGCTCGAGCAGCTGATGCAGAACCGCACGACGCTCGTGATCGCACACCGGCTGTCGACCATCGAGCATGCCGACCGGATCGTCGTGATGGAGGAGGGCCGGGTCGTCGAGAACGGTTCCCATGCCGAGCTGATCGCGGCCGGCGGCACCTATGCGGCGCTGCACCGGATGCAGTTCAACGCCTGACATGCAGCACTGGCTCGAACGCGTCTGGTTCGGGCGGGCGCGCGGCGGCGCCTGGCTCGTGCCGCTGTCCTGGCTGTTCGGCATCGTCGTGCGGATCCGCCGGCTCGCATTCCGGCGCGGCTGGCTCGCGAGTGGCCACCCGGGCAGGCCCGTCGTCGTCGTCGGCAACCTCACGGTCGGTGGCAGCGGCAAGACCCCGCTGATCGTGTGGCTCGCCTGCGCGCTCGGCGCGCGCGGGCTGCGCGTCGGCGTCGCGAGCCGCGGCTACGGCGGCGCGGCGAAGGGGCTCGTGGCGGTCACCGCGGACAGCGACCCGGCGCTGGTCGGCGACGAGCCGGTGCTGATCGCGAGGCGCAGCGGTGCCCGCGTGATGGTCGGCCGCGACCGGCTCGCCGCCGCGACGGCGCTCGCCCCGGACGTCGACGTGATCCTCGCGGACGATGGGCTGCAGCACTACCGCCTGCGGCGCGATCTGGAGGTGCTGGTGGTCGACGGCGCGCGACGCCATGGCAATGGCCGGCTGCTGCCCGCAGGCCCGCTGCGCGAGCCCGAGGCGCGCGCGCGCGGCGTGGACTTCGTCGTCGTCAACGGCCCCGGTGTGGGCGCGGGCGAGATCCCGATGGTCGTCGAGGCGGGCGATGTGGTCGCGCTCGCCGACGGTTCGCGCGGGCCGCTCGCCGCCTGGTCCGGCCATACGGTGCACGCGCTCGCCGGCATCGGCCATCCGGAGCGCTTCTTCGCGACGCTGTGCGCCGCCGGGCTGCGCGTGATCGTGCACCCGCGGCCGGACCACGCGCCGCTCGCGCCGACCGACCTCGCCTTCGGCGATGGCGTGCCGGTACTGATGACCGAGAAGGATGCCGTAAAATGCCGCGGCTTCCCGCCCGACGGGCTCGCGTACCTGGAGGTCTGCGCACGGATCAGTGCGGAGGACGGCCGGCGCCTCGTCGATCGGATCGCCGCGCTCGCCGCCCGTTCCTGAGGACCCGACATGAACACGACGCCGATGGACATTCTCGCGTGCCCCGTCTGCAAGGGGCCGCTGGTCCTGTTCCGCCCGCAGTCGGAGCTGGTCTGCCGCGCCGACCGGCTCGGCTATCCGATCCGCAACGACATTCCGATCATGCTCGAGGATCAGGCCCGCCGGCTCGTCCTCGACGATCCCGCGCTCGCGCGCTGATGTTCCGCGTCGTCATCCCGGCGCGCTACGCCTCGACCCGCCTGCCGGGCAAGCCGCTGCGGGAGATCGCCGGGCGGGCGATGATCCTGCATGTGCTCGATCGCGCGCAGCGGGCCGGTGCCGCCGAGGTGATCGTCGCCACCGACGATGCGCGCATCGCGGCCGCGTGTCGCGCGGCGGGCGCGGATGTCGAGATGACCGATCCGGCGCATCCGTCCGGAACCGACCGGCTCGCGGAGGTCGTCGCGCGGCGCGGCTATGCGGACGACGACCTGATCGTCAACGTGCAGGGCGACGAGCCGCTGATCGCGCCAGCGAACATCGCGCAGGTCGCGGGCCTGCTCGCCGCGACGCCGCAGGCGGCCATCGCGACGCTCGCGACGCCGCTGGCGGCGGCGGACTTCGCGGACCCGAACGTCGTCAAGGTCGTCTGCCGCCGCGATGGGCTCGCGCTCTACTTCAGCCGCGCGCCGGTGCCCTGGCCGCGCGATGCGCGCCTGGCCGGGGATGCGGCCGCGCCGCCTCCGGCGCTACGTCATGTGGGCCTGTACGCCTATCGGGTCGCGGCCCTGCGGCGCCTCGCCTCGCTCGCGCCGACGCCGCTCGAGACGAGCGAGCGCCTCGAGCAACTGCGGGCTCTCGAGCATGGGCTGCCGATCGCGGTCGCGGTCGCGGCCGAACCGCCGGGCCACGGCGTGGACACCGAGGCCGACCTCGAGCGGGTCGAGGCGCGGTTGCGCGGCTGAGGGCCGGTCAACCGACCGGCCGGCGGCGCGTTGCGGGTTATGTGGGATGGCGCACGGGCGCCGGCTTGCCCGGGGTTTACGAAAGCGGGGGGCAGGGACAAGATGGTCCCGGACCCTTCAGGAGGCTGGACATGCTCGATTCAGGACGGATGTGGACGGGGCTCGCGGTCGCCGGTGCCGTGGCGATGCTCTCGGGCTGTGCGTCGGGACCCGCCGTGCGGGGTACCACCGATCCTGCGGCCGACTTCGGCAAGTACCACACCTACGGATTCGTCGAGCACGTCGGCACGGACCGCGGCGACTACTCCACGATCGTCTCGCGCGCCCTGAAGGCCGCGGTCACGACCGAAATGGAGAAGCGCGGCTATCGCCTCGCCGCGAACCCCGACCTGCTCGTGAACTTCCAGGCCAACACGCAGCGCTCGCAGGAGCTGACGCCGGCGCCGGCGATCGCCTCGTTCCGCGGCGGCTACGGCTATGGCATCGACGGCCCGTTCTACGGCTATGGCTGCCTGCAGAACGCGCACGATGTCGTCGAGGGCACGCTGAACGTCGACCTGGTCGATCGCGAGCGTCACCAGAGCGTCTGGGAAGGGGTCGCGCTCGGCAAGCTGACCACCGCGCAGATGCGCCAACCGGACACGGCCCTGCCGCCGCTGGTTGGCGCGATCTTCCTCAAGTTCCCCTATGCCGCCGGCCGCGGTACGGTCGACGCGCCGCGGCCCTGACCGCCGCTGGAGCTAGAGCTCGAGCCCTGGCGGTGCGATGACCGCCGGGTGTGCCTTGAGTCGCGCGAGCCCGGCCAGCGAGCGCGCCCATTCGTAGTACAGCCCCTTGGTGTGGATCGTCTCCACGCCGAGCGCGCGTGCGCGCTCGAGGCCTGCGGCATGCGCATCGCCCGGCGCGGCGCAGGCATCGCTGACGATCACGGACCGCCACCCGGCGCGCGCGAGCCCGACGGCGCTGTGCAGGACGCAGACGTCGGTCTCCAGACCGACCAGCACCGCGGTGCGGCGTCCGGTCGCGGCGACGCGGCCGGCGAGATCCGGCTGCCCCATGAGGCCGAACACCCGCTTGTCGAATTCGCGACAATCAGGCGGCAGCACGCCCAGCACAGCGGGGTCGGTCGGACCGTTGAGCGGGGCGTCCTCGACGGTGACGATCGTCGGGACGGCGAGGCGCGCCGCGACCTCGACGATGAAGCGGATGCGGTGGGTGAGCTCGGTGCGCCGGGCGTCGGGCAGGCGCGCGAGAAAGCCGTGCTGGACGTCGATGACGCACAGCAGCGCGTCGCGGCTGTCGAGGAGGTCGAGACCGATATTCGCGTCGGGTGGCACCAGGGACTGCTCGTGGCGGGGTGGGCGCCATCTTAGCCAGTCCCGCCTCTGCTGCACGGCGTTCGGAGCGACCGCGCCTCCGCGCGCCTGTCGGTCGAATCGCCGCCATTGTATCGTCGGGTTCCACGCCAAACGCTGCGGGGCTGACCGTAATGGCAATTTTCCGAGCGACGACCTGCGCCCTCCAGGGCCTCGCCAGGGGCGCCCTTTGAGCGCGCCTGAGCCCGTCCGGGTGCTGTTCGTCTGCATGGGCAACATCTGCAGGTCGCCGACCGCGGAGGGCGTCCTGCGGGCCCTCGCGGCGCGTGAGATGCCGGGCCTTGCCATCGAGGTCGATTCTGCGGGGACCCACGGGTACCACGTCGGGTCTCCCCCGGACCGGCGGGCGCAGGCGGCGGCCCGCCGGCGCGGCATCGACCTCTCCGCCCTGCGTGCGCGCGAACTCGTCCCGGCGGACTTCCTGCGCTTCGACCACGTGCTGGTCATGGACGCGACCAACCTTGCGGATGCATCGCGGCTCGTGCCTGCGGCGGCGCGCGCGTTGCCCCGCCGCTTCCTCGACTTCGCCCCGGGTACCGCGGAGCGCGACGTACCCGATCCGTACTACGGCGGTCCCGGGGATTTCGAGCGCGTCCTCGACCTCGCGGAGGCCGCCTCGCGCGGCTTCCTGCGCGCGCTGCAGTCCGGTCGCTGAGCCGCCCCGGCCCAGCTGCCGGATTGCCCTGGGGCGCTACGGCGCGGAGCAGTTCGACGTGCCGCCGCCCTGCGTGCTCCCGCTGCCGACCACGAACGCGTGCGCCGACGTGCAGTTGATGTCCACGGTACCGTTGCCGCTGATGACGTTGTTGGCGGTGCCGCCGGTTTCCGCGGTGCCGTAGAAGTTCCCGAGCGACACGTCGTTGATGATCACGCCGCCGCCCGGGTTGCCCGTGATGACGTTGCCGGTCGTCGACGGGTTGAACACGGCTTCGGACGCCGATTCGAGCGAGACACCGCCCGCCGCATGGTTGGTGATCGTGTCGTCGATGAATTCCGCCGTGCTGTGGTCGGTCAGCCGCACGCCGAAGTAGCTGCCTTTGTCCAGGGTGGAGAAACGCAGCTGCAATGAAGCATGCGTCAGCAGTCGGATCTGTGCGGAGTCGGATGTCGCGCCGTTGTTGGTGAAGGAATCGCCGATGGCCGCGGCGCGCGCCCCGTCCCTGACGACGAGGCCGCGCCCCGCCGAGTCGACGAAGGTGTCACCCGAGGACTCGAGTCCGGAGCCCCGATAGACGAGGACGCCGTCACCGGAGGCGTTCGTGAACGTATTGCCCTGCGACATGCAGCTGCTTTCGAGCCCGCACGTGACCAGTTGGCTGCCGGCACCGGCCGCGTTCGCGCTGGTGATCCTGAGGCCCGTGATCGAGATCGACTGCGAGGACCGGATGTCCACGGTCGGAAGCGCGCCATTCGAGGCGTCGTTGATGCTGGCCCCGGGTTGGCCGGCGAGCACGACCTGGTCAAGGTTGTGGATCGCGACGTTTTCGTTGCAGGTGCCGGACACGAGGATCGTGAGCGGTTCGGTACGCGAGAAGCGCGCCAGCGCCGCGCCGATCGAGTGCAGGCCGCGGGCGTTGGTTGCATCACAATTCACGGCGATGGTCGTTGCCCGGGCCGCCTCGAGCGGCAGGGACGCGGCGATCGCGGCAGCGCTCAGCATGAACACGGTCCATATGCGCATGGCATTCCCCCTGGTTGATTTTGTCGCCTGACTTCAGCCGCGGGGGAGGCCCACCGGTCCTCTGCATGACACGACGGTCCACGCCCCAGCCGGGAACGTGCGCAACGTCGGGTGCGTGGAACGAGGTTCTGGGGGCCTGTCCGTGGCGCCTCACAGCTCGACGATGCGTCACCGCATCGGGGAGACCATGATTTAGCGCGCGAGGGGCCCGCCGTCAACCGCGTGGACGCGGCGCGTATCGCGCCCTCCGCATCCTGGATCGGGTTCGATTGGGTGCCCGATCCCGCCGGGACCGGATTGCGCGGCCCGCTGCGCGAATTGGAAGGTCATCGGGGGCAGGTGGAAAACAGAACGAGTACAGGCGGCTAGGGGGCTTTCCTAACGCGGGATCGAGCCGGGGCGGCGTCTCGCGCGCCGCGCGTTGATCCGATAGGGGCGTGGACTGCGCGCCGCGGGCGCGCAGTCCACGGTGCCTCAGGCGTGCGATCCGCCCGTCGTCGGCGGCGTCGGTGCGGCCGGCGGCGTGGCGGCGGCCGCTGCCGCAGCGGCGGCCGCTTCCTCCGCTTCGGTGAGCGTCGCCGCGACGACTGCAGGCGCAGCCGCGACGACCGGTTCCGGCGCCGGGGCAGGTGCCGCAGGTGCAGGTGCCGGCGCCGCCGCAGGCGGCTCCAGCGCGAACGGAGCCGGCGCGGCCTGCACCTCGATCACTGGTGCGACCACCTCGACCACTGCGCGCTCGATGACGGCCTCAGCGACCGGCGCCGCGGCGTGCTCTGCGGGCGCGTGCTCGAGACACTGCTCGCGCTCGTAGGCCTCGACGTCGAGGACCGGGAAGCGGCCCGACTCGCCGATGTCCGGAACGTTCGCGCTGAACGACTCCTCCTGGCTGCGCGCTTCGCCACCAGCCGCTGCTCCGCCCTCGCGATTGCCACCGCGACCACGACGACGACCACGGCGGCGGCGGCGTTCGCCTGCCGGCCTGCCCTCGGGGCTCAGATCGGCGCCATCCTGCGACGGTGCACCTTCGGGGCCGCGCTCCGCGGCACCCGATTCGGCGGCCGGCGCGACACGCGTGTCGTCGCGCGGCGGCTCAGGACGGCGCTCGCCACGCGGCTGGCCGTCGCGGTTCGCATCCCGGCCACCGTCACGATGGCCGCCGTCGCGGTTGCCATCGCGGTTGCCACTCTCACGGTTGCCACCCTCGCGGGCGCCATCGCGGTTGCCGTCACGGCTGCCCTCGCGATTGCCGTCGCGGTTGCCGTCACGGTTGCCGTCACGGCCGCGGCGGGCACGGTCGCCCTCGGCGCCGCGGTTGCGGTCGCCTTCATTGTTGCGGGGGCGCTCGCCTTCGGCCGTACGGCCGCGCTCGGCGTCGCCACTGCGCGGACGCTCGGCGTCGCCGCGGTTGCGATCGCCTTCACCGCGCGCACCACCGCGGCCACGGTCACGACCGCCACGACCCCGGCCGTCACGGCCGTCGCGGCTGCCACCGCCGTCACGACCGTCCCGGCCGCGCGGGCTGCGCTCGTCACGGGTGCCGCGTGCACCGCGGTTGCCGCCGTCGTCGCGTTCCTTGTTCGTGTTGCTGCTGCCCGAGCTCGCCTCGGCCGGCTTGCCGGACCCGAACAGCCACACCCAGATGCGGCGGAAGATGCCTTCGCGATACACCGGGCCCGCGACGGCCACCGGCGCGGCGACCGGTGCGGCAACCGGTTCCGGCGTCGGCGACCAGACGTTCGCCGGCGTCGGCGCCGGGTTGGTCGGCATGATCGGCTGCACCGCCGGCGGTTCCACGACCTTCTTCGGCTCGGTGCTCGTCGTCTGGATCTCGACGGACGGCTGCTCCGCCATCTGGTAGCTCGTCACGGCATTCTCGGGCAGGCCGGTCTCGTCGTCGCGCACCCGGCGCAGCGAGTAGTTCGGCGTCTGCATGTGCTCGTTCGGAACCAGCACGACCTCGGCGCGATTGCGCATCTCGACTTCGCGCAGCCAGTCGCGCTTCTCGTTGATCAGGAACGTCGCGACCTCGACCGGCAGCTGGGCGATGACCTTCGCGGTGCGGTCCTTGCGAGCCTCCTCGCCGATCAGGCGCAGGATCGCGAGCGCGAGCGACTCGACCGAGCGGATCGTGCCGAGACCCACGCAGCGCGGGCAGGTGATGTGCGTCGACTCGCCGAGCGACGGGCGCAGGCGCTGGCGCGACATCTCGAGCAGGCCGAAGCGGGAGATCTTGCCGATCTGGATGCGGGCGCGGTCCATCTTGACCGAGTCGCGCAGCCGATCCTCGACCGCGCGCTGGTTCTTGGTCGACTCCATGTCGATGAAGTCGATGACGATCAGGCCACCGAGGTCGCGGATGCGCAGCTGGCGCGAGATTTCCTCGGCCGCCTCGAGGTTGGTATTGGTCGCCGTCGTCTCGATGTCGCTGCCGCGGGTCGCGCGCGCCGAGTTGATGTCGATCGACACCAGCGCCTCGGTGTGGTCGATCACGAGGCTGCCGCCCGAGGGCAGGTTGACCTTGTGGGAGTAGGCCGACTCGATCTGGCTCTCGATCTGGAACCGCGTGAACAGCGGGACGTCGTCCTCGTAGAGCTTCAGCTTGCGCTGCGACTCCGGCGGCATGAAGCGCGCCATGTAGTCCTGGCCGCGCTGGTAGGCGGCCGGGTCGTCGCACAGCACCTCGCCGATGTCGTCCGACAGGTAGTCGCGCAGGCTGCGCGCGACCGGGTCGCTCTCCTGGTAGATCAGGAACGGGGCGGTGCGGTCACGGGTGGCGGACTCGATCGCGTCCCAGTTCGTGCGCAGGTTGTCGAGGTCCCACTGCAGTTCCTCGGTGCTGCGCCCGACGCCGGCGGTGCGCACGATCGCGCCCATGCCGTCGGGGATGCTGAGGCCTTCCATCGCCTCGCGGGTCAGGTCGCGGTCCTCGCCCTCGATGCGGCGCGAGACGCCGCCGGCGCGGGGATTGTTCGGCATCAGCACGAGGAAGCGGCCGGCGAGGCTGACGAACGTCGTCAGGGCGGCACCCTTGTTGCCGCGCTCCTCCTTCTCGACCTGCACGACGATCTCCTGACCTTCGGTCAGCAGGTCGCGGATGTTCATGCGCCCGCCCTGGGGCTGGGAGCGGAAGTTCTCCTTGGAGACTTCCTTCAGCGGCAGGAAGCCGTGGCGCGCGGCGCCGTAGTCGACGAAGGCCGCCTCGAGGCTGGGCTCGACGCGCGTGATCCGTCCCTTGTAGACGTTGGCCTTCTTCTGTTCCTTGGACGGGATCTCGATCGACAGGTCGTAAAGCTTCTGTCCGTCAACGAGCGCGACGCGCAGCTCTTCTTCCTGCGTCGCATTGATTAGCATTCTCTTCATGGGCCCCTACTTGGGTATAGGCGGGGGCCGATGCACGGGAGTTGTCTACGGGAGGGAGCGTCGCGAAAAATGCGCGGCGAAAGCGGATCGTCGATGGGAAATCGAGTTCAGCCATCTTCTAACGCGGGCGCGCACCGGGTCGGGGGACCTCCCTGATCGCGCGCCCTGCCTGCATTCCTTCATGAGCCCGTTGACCGGTCGACACCGCGTCCACCCATCGGGTGGCTTCGTGGCGGGCGGCCCTGGTGAGCCGCGGATCCTAGTCATCGGCCGAACGATGATCCGATCACCCGAGACGGGGGATGGCGGACCAACTAATATGCGGTCGCCGCAACGCACTCCGCCGACCGGGCCCGGGCCTCTGACAGGATCCCTGGGGCGGGGGGCGACTCGAGATGCGAGAACCGCGCTGAGGCGCTGACCCTGGAACGCTTCGCGTTGCCGGGCGTCAGGCACCTCTCGGAGCGACATGTTACAAGCCCATTGCCGGTAAATCAATGTCTTACGAATCCAACCCAGAATCCCCCCCGGCAACCGGCCGCAAGGCGAGCCACGTCAAGGTGGCGGAGGGCGACGACGGCCAGCGCCTCGACAACTGGCTGATCCGGGCCTTCAAGGGGCTGCCGAAGTCCCGCGTATACCGGCTGCTGCGCAAGGGCGAGGTCCGGGTCAACGGCAAGCGGGCCAAGCCCGAGCAGCGGGTCGCGGCCGGGGACGACATCCGCCTGCCACCGATCCGCCCGGTCGAGGAGGCGCCGACCACCGGCGTTCGGCGCGCCCCGTCCGGCCTCGTCGAGGCGGTCGAGGCGGCGATCATCCACCAGGACGACGACCTCCTGGTCGTCGCCAAGCCATCCGGCCTCGCGGTGCACGGCGGCAGCGGCCTCAGCCACGGACTGATCGAGGCGCTCAGGGCCTCGCGGCCGAACGAGGAACTCGAGCTCGCCCACCGCCTCGACCGCGACACGAGCGGCCTGCTCGTCGTCGCGCGCAACCGGCCGGCACTTCGGGTGATGCACCAGCTGCTGCGCGACGGACAGGTCGAGAAGCAGTACCTGACGCTCGTGAAGGGCTCCTGGAACCTCGGCAAGAAGACGATCGACGCGCCGCTCGACACCGAGGCCCGCACGGCGGGCGAGCGCGTCGTGCGCGTCAAGGCGAGCGGCAAGGAGTCGACGACGACGTTCACGCCGGTCGACTTCTTCGGCGCGCGCGCCTCGATGCTGTCGGTCGACCTCGGCACCGGCCGCACCCACCAGATCCGCGTGCACGCCGCGTTCGCCGGGCACCCCGTCGCCGGCGACGACAAGTACGGCGACCACGCGTTCAACGCGGAGATGAAGGAACTCGGCCTCAAGCGGCTGTTCCTGCATGCGCAGTCGCTCTCCTTCGAGTGGCCGCGCTCGCACAAGAACTACTCGTTCAGCCAGCCGCTGCCCGAGGACCTCTCGTCGGTGATCGACCAGCTCGCCGCGACGCGTCGCAAGAAGGGCACGGGCCGGCCGCGCCACCGGGGCCGCGCGCGATGAGGAACCTGCCGCACCTGTTCGCCAACAACCGCGCCTGGGCCGAGGCGATCTCGACGGAGGATCCGGAATTCTTCAGCAAGCTGTCGCGCCAGCAGTCGCCGCAGTACCTGTGGATCGGCTGCGCCGACAGCCGGGTGCCGGCCAACGAGATCGTCGGCCTGCTGCCCGGCGAGCTGTTCGTGCATCGCAACGTCGCCAACGTCGTCGTGCACACGGACCTCAACTGCCTGTCGGTGATCCAATACGCCGTCGACGTGCTGAAGGTCACGGACATCATGGTGGTGGGCCACTACGGCTGCGGTGGCGTCATCGCGGCGCTCGAGCAGCGCCCGCTCGGCCTGATCGACAACTGGCTGCGCCACATCCAGGACGTCATGCGACGCCACGAGACCGTGATGGGCGGGCTCGCCAGCGTCGAGACGCGCACGCGCCTGCTGTGCGAGCTGAACGTCATCGAGCAGGTCACGAACGTCTGCCAGACCTCGATGGTGCAGGACGCGTGGAACCGTGGCCGGCCGCTCGCCGTGCACGGCTGGGTGTACGGGCTCGCGAACGGACTGCTGCACGACCTCGAGGCGCGGGTGGGTCCGGAGGACGACCTCGCGACCGTCTATCGACGCGCCGTCGAGATCGCGGCGGCGCGGGCGATCAGCCTGCCCTGAGCGGATCGAGCCCCGCGCGGGCGAGGGCGGCGGCGACCCAGATCAACGGCAGGCCCACGAGCGCCGTGGGATCCTCCGATTGGACGGCCTCGAACAGCGCCACGCCGAGTCCTTCCGACTTGAAGCTCCCGGCGCAGTCGAGCGGCGCCTCGAGCTCCACGTAGCGGGCGATCCCGGCGGCGGACAGCGTCCGGAAGCGGACCCGGGTCTCGTCGCGGTGGCGCTCGAGGCCGCCGGGGCCGACGATCGCGACCGCCGTGTGGAAGACGACGACCTGGCCGCTGGCCGCGGCGAGCTGCGCGCGGGCCCGATCCGGGGTGCCGGGCTTGCCCAGCTTCAGTCCTGCACAGGCCGCCACCTGGTCGGAGCCGATCACGACGGCGCCCGGGTGCCGGGCGGCCACGGCGCGTGCCTTCGCCTCGGCGAGGCGTTCGGCGAGCAGGTCGGGGGCCTCGCCGGGCTCTGCAGTCTCGTCGACGGCCGGGCTTTCGGCCGTGAATGGCAGCCTCAGGCGCTCGAGCAGCTCGCGGCGGTAACGGGAGGTGGAGGCGAGGATCAGGGGCGGGCGCGGGTCGGACATCGGCGGCCTCGGACGGGGGCAGTGCATCAACGCTTGCAAATCAACGCGTTGCAGTTGAATTGGCTTTGACAGGAGGGCGGGTCGTCACTATGATACGCGCCCCTATGGCGAGGCCCCTCGAAGATCCGCTCGACGTCGGGCAATGCGCGTCGCAACGAGTGGACCTCGTGCGCGAGTTCGCGGTCGGGAAATTCGAGCGCCTGCGGGACAGTGTCTCGCGGCCGGAAGGGCAGGCGGCGGTGTCGCTGCACTTCCATGTCGCCGGCGGATACCCGGCGGCCGAAGGGTCGGTGAGCGGCAGCGTGTGGCTCGTGTGCCAGCGCTGCCTCGCGGAGTTCGAGGCGCGGCTCGCCTCGCCGGTGCGGATCGCGTTCGTCGACGACGAAGCGGGCGCGGCGACGGTGCCGGAGGATTACGAGGCCGTGATGGTCGACGCCGGGCGCCTGATGCTCGCCGACCTCGTCGAGGATGAGATGCTGCTGGCGTTGCCGCTCGTGCCGATGCACGCGACGCCGGCGGAGTGTGGCGCCAAGCGGGAGGTCGAGGCCGTCGTGGCCGCGCCGACCGTCGAGAAGGGTCCGGTACAACGGCCGTTCGCGGCCCTGCAGGACCTGTTGAAGCGCTGATACAGAATTTGGTTCCGAGGAGTAAAGACCGATGCCCGTCCAGAAGAGCAGAAAGACCCCGTCCAAGCGCGGCATGCACCGTTCGCACGACCACCTGTCGGCGCCGGCGCTGTCGACCGACCCGACGTCGGGCGAGACCCACCTGCGCCACCGCGTGAGCCGTGATGGCTACTACCGTGGCAAGAAGGTGATCGAGACGCCGGTCGCCTCGACCGAGGACTGAGTCCGCTGCCCGTCCAGGCCCCGCGGCTGGCCGTGGCGGACCCTCGCTTGTCCAACCGAGTCTCCATCGCCGTCGATGCGATGAGCGGCGATCTTGGGCCCCGGAGCTGCGTCACCGGGGCCTTGGATGTGGTCCGCACCGATCCGTCCGTCGAGCTGCTGCTCGTCGGGCGTCCCGAAGAGATCGAACCCCGTCTCGTGCGGCTGGATGCGGCCGTGCGCGAGCGCGTGCGCGTCGTCGCCGCGAGCCAGGTCGTCGAGATGGACGAATCGCCGCGCGATGCGATCCGTCGCAAGAAGGATTCATCGCTGCGCCGCGCGCTCGACCTCGTCGCGGCGGGCGAGGCGGCCGCCTGCGTCAGCGCCGGCAACACCGGCGCGCTGATGGCCTCCGCGCACTTCGTGCTCGGCATGATCCCTGGCATCGAGCGTCCCGCGATCCTCGCCGCGATCCCGTCCGGGGACGGCCAGACGCTGATGCTCGACCTCGGCGCCAACACGAGCGCCACGCCCGAGCAGCTGGTGCAGTTCGCGGTGATGGGCTCGGTGGTCGCGACCGACGTCGTCGGTCGCGAGCGCCCGAAGGTCGGGCTGCTGAACATCGGCTCCGAGGAGATCAAGGGCCACGAGCTCGTCAAGGCGGCGCACCAGCGCCTGCAGGGCACGGGACTCAACTACATCGGCTACGTCGAGGGCAACGACATCTGCAGCGGCCGGGTCGACGTCGTCGTCACCGACGGCTTCACCGGCAATGTCGCGCTGAAGTCGATGGAGGGCATCGCACGCTTCATGGCGACGACCATGCGCGGCGAGTTCACCTCGAGCCCGCTGCGCAAGCTGCAGGCGCTGCTCGCGTCCTCCGCGCTCGACGGCATTCGCCGCAGGCTCGACCCGGGACGCTACAATGGCGCCAGCATGGTCGGTCTCACGGGGATCGTGATCAAGAGCCATGGCGGTGCCGACGCCGCCGCGTTTTCGCAGGCGGTCCGGCTCGCGGCCGTCGAGGCGCGCAACGGCGTGCCCTCGCAGATCAGTGCTGAACTCAAGACCAAGGCAGGCTGACATGTATTCAAGGATCGCCGGTACCGGCAGCTATCTCCCCGATCGGGTCGTCACGAACGCCGAGATGGAGACGATGGTCGAGACCACCGACGAATGGATCCGCAGCCGCACCGGCATCGAGCGCCGCCACCTCGCGTCGGCGCACGAGTCGACCTCGCAGATGTCGGCCGAGGCCGCGCGGCGCGCGATGGAGATGGCCGGCGTCACTGCCGATGACATCGACTTCGTCGTCGTCGGCACCTGCACGCCCGACATCCTGTTCCCCAATGTCGCGACGATGGTGCAGGACCGGCTCGGCATCCACGACTGCCCGGCGTTCAGCCTCGAGACCGCCTGCAGCGGCTTCGTCTACGGGCTGTCGATCGCCGACAAGTACATCCGCCTCGGCGAGGCGAAGTGCGCGCTCGTGATCGGCGCCGAGACGCTCTCGCGCATCGTCGACTGGACCGATCGGACGACCTGCGTGCTGTTCGGCGACGGCGCTGGTGCCGTCGTGCTCAAGGCCTCCGAGGAGCCGGGCATCCTGACGACGATCCTGTCGGCCGATGGCAAGTACGGCGACCTGCTGAGCTTCCCGATGGGTCCGTCGCGCGGCTTCGACGCGCTGCGCGCCGGCGCCGCCGGTGGCATCCAGATGAAGGGCGCGGAGGTCTTCAAGGTCGCCGTGAACACGCTCTCGCGGCTCGTCGACCAGACGCTCGACAAGGCCGGCGTCGACAAGTCCGCGATCGACTGGCTCGTGCCGCACCAGGCGAACCTGCGCATCATCCAGGCCGCGGCCAAGAAGCTCGACCTGCCGATGGAGCAGGTCGTGGTGACCGTGCAGGAGCATGGCAACACGTCGGCCGCGTCGATCCCGCTCGCGCTCGATGTCGCCGTGCGCGACGGGCGCATCAAGCCTGGCCAGACGCTGCTGCTCGAGACCTTCGGCGGTGGCTTCACCTGGGGTTCGGCGCTGCTCAAGTTCTGAGGTCGCTCGCAAGGTGTCCGCCCGTCCGTCGCTGCCGTCCATCCTCGCCCTCGTCGCGACACTGCTCGCGTGCGTCGCGGTGCCGGCCCGTGCGGCGATGTTCGCGCTGCCGGCGGATGGCGACCTCATCGGCGAGTACGCCGAGGTGCGTGCGACGCACGACGACACGCTGATCGACATCGCCCGCAGCCAGGGCCTCGGCTACGAGGAAGTGGTCAACGCGAACCCGGGTGTCGATCCGTGGCTGCCGGGCGAGGGCACGCTCGTGCGCCTGCCGTTGCGGCGCGTGCTGCCGGACGCGCCGCGCGAGGGCATCGTCGTCAACCTGCCCGAGCATCGCCTGTACTACTTCCCGCCGGCCAAGGCCGGCGAGGCGCGCGTCGTCGTCACGTATCCGGTCAGCGTCGGCAAGATGGACTGGGCGACGCCACTCGGCCTCACGAAGATCGAGAAGAAGATCAAGGACCCGGCGTGGTACCCGCCGGAGTCGGTGCGCATGGAGCACGCCGCGCGTGGTGACATCCTGCCGAAGATGATCCCGGCAGGCCCGGACAACCCGATGGGGCTGTACGCGATGCGCCTCGCGATCCCCGGCGGCGCCTACCTGATCCACGGCACGAACAAGCCGGCCGGCGTCGGCATGCAGGTCACGCACGGCTGCATGCGGCTCTATCCCGAGCACATCGAGGAACTGTTCAAGATGGTTGCCGTCGACACGCCGGTGCGGCTCGTCAACCAGCCGCACAAGGTCGGCTGGAGCGACGGCCACCTGTACGTCGAGGTGCATCCCCCGCTCGAGGCGACCGACAGCTCGGTCGTCGCGCCCGATCGCACGGCGCTTGCCCGTCTCGTCGCCAACGCCGTGCGCGTGCGCCCGGCGGGCCCGGTCACCTGGGAGCGCGCCGAAGGCGCGTTCGAGCAGAAGCAGGGCATTCCCGTTGCGGTCGCGGATTCCATCGCCGCGGGCGCCGAGGCGCACTGAGTCGCGTCGGTTCGGGCGCAGGTCCGTCGCGCACCATCAACCGCTGAACGTGAGCACCTCGAAGTGCTTTCCGGAGGGAAGCGTCCGGGTGCGCGTTCGCGTGTGCGCGAATCCTGCCTCGGCGCACTGCGCGGCAATGGCATCTGGATGGCGCAGCGCCAACGTGCCGGCAAGCGTGGCGAGGCTCCGGTAAGGCGAGGGCGTTACCGGCGGGTGGCTGCCCGCGCCTTGTAGCACGATCACCAGCTGCCCACCCGCAAGGCAGAGGGAGCGCAGCGTCGTGAGTGTTGCCGCGACGTCGACGTATTCGAGGACGAGTCCCGCATAGACCAGGTCGACCGGTTCGCAATCGCTGATGGCTCGCTCGGCATCCGCGACATGCAGTTCAAGGCCGGCAAGTCCGGCGTGGCGCTGCCGTGCCGCGGCGACGTAGCTCGGGTTGATGTCGATGCCGACGATGCGCCGCACGCCTGCCAGCGCGAGTTCCTCGAAGCCCTGGTGCTCATGCCGCCGCCCCATCGCGCGCTTTCCGTGCCTTGCGCGGACGGGGTGTCCGGCTCGGCGGCGCGTGACGTGGCGATGACTCGTTCCCGCACACGGACGGGGAACACCTCCCCGCGGCCAGGATGTTCTTCGCGGCGTTGACGTCGCGGTCGTGAGCGCACCCGCACTCACCACACACCCACAGCCTCACACGCAGCCCGTTGACACCGGCGGGGCCCGAGAGGGCCCCGCACGCTGAACAGGTGCGGCTGGTGTTGCGCTCGCTGACGATCCTGACGCACCTGCCGGCGCTCTCGCCCTTGTACTGCAGCTGCATCCGGAGCAGCCCCCAGCCCGAGTCGAGGATGGCCTTGGCCATCCTCGTCCGGGCCAGCTTCGGGCTACTCACATCGCCGACGACGATCATCTGATACGTGTTCGCCATTTTCCGACTGAACCGATGCAGGGCGAACGCCCTGCGTCTCGAGGCCTTGCGGTGCAGCCGCTTGGCGTGACGCTTGTGGCCCCGGCGCTGGGCGGTCGCGATCTTTTGTTCCAGGTCGCGGTACGCCCGACCCGCGTCCAGCACCGCCCCGTCGCTGGTGGTCGCCGTCGCGTGCAGGCCGAGATCGATGCCCACATCAACCTCTGCCGCGGGAATGTCCTCGATCACCACCGGTGCCGGCAGGCAGAGCCACCAGTCGCCGACAGCGTCCTGGCAGAAGCAGCCGTCCCTCCACCGGTCAATCCCAAGGAAGCGGTCCGCTTCGAACACCCGCAGCGTCTTGCCACAGAATCGCAGCGCCCGGCCGTTACGCCTAATGCTCGCGGCCTTGAACGGAACCCAGCCCAGCGACCTCCGGCTCCCCCGGCTCACCCGCCAGCGCAGCTTCGCCTTCCTGAACTGGCGACGTCGCCGCGCGAACTCGGCATCGACCTTCTGGATCGTGTCGGCGCCGACGTGCTCGAAGCACTTCGTGGCTCCCGTCGAGAGCTTGTCCAGATCAAACCCGCTCAGCCACCGAGATGGGCCGGAATAGGGCCTGGCCGCCTTGTAGCTGACCTCGTTCGCCCAGTTCCAGACCTGGTTGACCTCGACCGCCGCCGCCTCGAGCCAGGCAACCCCCTCGCGGCGCAGCTTGAAGCGCAGCGTGCGGATCACGTTCGGAATCGGAGTCTCGGGCATCGCCGCCATCCTAGTGGCGACGCCTTCCGCAACCTACGTCAGAAATTGATGCGTTCAGCCAGAAATGGAGAGGTCCGCGGAACGAGGGCGGCATGAGCACTCAAAATTCCGCCGCAGCTCCTCTGCTTACGCATCCGTCGCAGCAGGGTCAGCGCGTCCCTGCGCTTTCGTTGCCGCCCACGCAGCCGATGATCGCGCACGAGTCCGGCACGCGCCGGCGGATGGCGATCTCGAGTTCCTCGGCGAGCATCTCGGCCTGTGCGACCTCGGGCAGCGCCATGTGCGCCTCGTAGTCGGCGAGCGGGATGTGCAGCCAGGGATTCGTCATGTCGGCACGCGCGGCGAAGGGATCGCGCGACTGTGGCATGCGCGCGCGGCCGATGGACTGCGCGCGCATAAAAAAAGCCGCGGCAGGGCCGCGGCTTTCTTCGAACCGTCGCGCGAGTCCCGTTGGATTCGCGCGGTGGTGGTTCGCTGGTCCCTTACTTCGAGACCGACTTCTTGAACATGCGATCGATCTTCTCGTTCGTCGCATCGCAGCACTGCTGGCTCGCCTGGGCAGCCGAGGCCGCGGCGTCCGCACGGCTCTGGGCCTGCTGGGCGGCGGTCTGGGCAGCCTGCGCGGCGCGTGCGGCGCTGTCGGCCGACGCCTTGGCGGCGCTGATCGCGCTGTCATTGGCAGAGGCCATCTTGCTGACCTGCGACTTGAGATCGTCGATCTGCGACTGGATCGGCTTGAGGTCCGTGCAACCGGCCGCGAACACAACGCACAGAGCAGCGGCGCTCACCTTGAGAATCTTGATCATGAATAGCTCCTGGATCTTGATACAAAACAACCGAAAAACACCGCACCCGTCGGACGGGAGCGGGGACGCCGCGTCATGCGCGTCTCTACGGAGCGCGAATGTACCTGATTACGTAACGTCCTTCCATCGGGTCTGCATGTCGCGGCGTAGAGACAAGCACGCTTGGCCGCAGGGATTGGGAAGCAGTTTACGTGGTGGTGCCGCGGCGTCGGTGCGGCTCCGTACCGAGGCCTTCCGGGCGTCCGTCGGGGCGATGGCGGGCCAGTTTGCGCGGGAGGGTTGCCAGATGCCCGGGACTGGATATAATTACAGTCGTCTGTATATCCATACAGGGGTGACATCATGAGCGACCTGACTCCCCGGCAACGCCAGATCCTCGATTTCATCCGCGACCAGCTCGAGGAGTCCGGCATGCCGCCGACTCGTGCCGAGATTGCCGCGGCACTCGGCTTCAAGTCGGCCAATGCCGCCGAGGAGCACCTGAAGGCGCTCAAGCGCAAGGGGGTCATCGACCTCGTGCCGGGCACCTCGCGCGGCATCCAGCTCAAGGACACCATGCGCGACCAGATGGGCCTGCCGCTGATCGGCCGCGTGGCCGCCGGCCGGCCGATCATGTCCGAGGAGCACATCGAGGGCCGCTTCCAGGTGGACCCGAAGCTGTTCAACCCGCGTCCGCACTACCTGCTGAAGGTGCAGGGCATGTCGATGAAGAACATCGGCATCATGGATGGCGACCTCGTCGCCGTGCACCGCACGCCGGAGGTCCGCAACCGCCAGATCGTCGTCGCGCGCCTCGAGAACGAGGTCACCGTGAAGCGCTACAAGCAGGACGGCTCGATCGTCTGGCTGCTGCCGGAGAACGGGGACTTCGAACCGATCCGCGTCGACCTCAAGGAGCAGTCCATGCTCATCGAGGGCGTCGTCGTCGGTGTCCTGCGCCGGGGCAATCGCACCGAGTTCCTGCAGTAACGGCCGGCCGTCGTGCCGGCCGCGAAGACGCGCGATGAACACCGCCCTCGATGCGCTGCTGGCCGGCGCCGGCGTCTGGCGCGCCCGTGGCGGCCCGCCGGTCGCGCAGCACGCGAACGCCGTGCCGAGCGGCTGCGCGAGGCTCGATGCCGAGCTGCCCGACGGCGGCTGGCCGCTCGGCACCCTGATCGAGTTCCTGCTGCCGGAGCCCGGTGTCGGTGAGCTGAGCCTGCTGCTGCCTGCCCTGCAGGCGCTCGCGGCGGCGCCGGCCGCGCAGGGGCGCCACTGGTTCGCCTGGATCGCACCGCCCCTCGATCCGTACCCGCCCGCGCTCGCGCAGGGCGGCATCCCGCCCGAGCGGCTGCTGTTCATCGGCGCCGCGGTGCTGCAGGACCGCCTGTGGGCCGTCGAGCAGGCGCTGCGCTCGGGCAGCTGTGCCGTCGTGCTCGCATGGATCGACCGGGTCGATGACCGCTGGCTGCGACGGCTCAAGCTCGCCGCCGAGACCGGCTCCGCGCTCGTCGTGCTGTTCCGTGCCCGGCGCCACGCGGGCACCGGATCCGCGGCGGGCCTGAGGCTCGAGCTCGAGCCGACGGCGACCGGCCTCGACCTGCACCTGCTGAAGCGCCGCGGTGGCGGGCCGGTGCGGGTGCACGACGCCCTCGGCGCCTGATGGCCGCGCGTCCCGCCACGCGCCGCCGTGCGGCGTCCCGCGCCACCGACCTGCACACCGGCGACCTGTTCGGCCTGCCGGCGCCAGCACCGGCTCCGGTGGCGCCACTCGCCATGGCCGCGCCGCCGCCAGTACCCCGTTCGGCGCCGGCACCGGCCCAGCTGTGGCTCGCCGTGCAGGCGACGGCACTGCCGCTGGTCGCGGCGCCCACCGCCGCCACGGCGGAGCCGGTCGTCGTCGTCGACGACGACGGCGGTGGCCGCACGATCGTCGCCGCCAATGCGACGGCGCTCGCGGCCGGGATCGTGCCGGGCCTCGCGCTCACTGCCGCGCGCGTGCGCGTGCCGGCGCTCGCGGTCTGCGAGCGCGACGTGCCGCGTGAGCGGCGCGAGCTGGTGCGGCTCGCGCGCTGGGCGCTCGGCTTCTCGCCGCTGGTCAGCATCGAGGCGCCGGACGGGCTGCTGCTCGAGGTGCGTGGCAGCGTGCAGCTGTTCGGTGGCCTCGATGCGCTCCTGCAGCGCGTCGAGGAGGGCCTGCGCGCGTGGCCGCTGCCGGCGCTGCTCGGGCTCGCGCCGACGCCACGCGCGGCGCTGTGGCTGGCACGCGTGGCGCGGGCCGGGCGCGCCGAGTCCGCGGCCGGG
>CAISEB010000036.1 GCA_903884235.1 uncultured Pseudomonadota bacterium | reverse complement strand
GTGCGATCGATGACTACATCGCCCATCACAACACCAACCCAAAGCCGTTCATCTGGACCAAAAGCGCGCGGGACATCCTGCAAAAGGTCATCCGCGCCAATAGCCGCTTAAGTTCCAAACAGAACGAAGCACTACACTAGTGCGGCCGGTGCGCCGGGACGAACTCGTCCATCACCGCCTTGCGCAGCAGCCTCGGCGGCAGCAGGCCCTGGGCGAGCACGAAGTCGTTGAACGCCTGGCGGTCGAAGTTGCCGCGCAGCGCGAGCTGCGCCGCCTGGCGCGTCTCCATCAGGCGCTGGTAGCCGTAGAAGTACGAGGTCGCCTGGCCAGGCGCCCGGAACACGTAGCGCTGCATCTCCTGGGTCGCCATGCCCTCGGAGAGGCCGACCTCGGTCATCAGGAACGACTTCACGTCCTCCGGCTCGATCTGGCCGAGATTCACCATCGGGTCGAGAAACGCCCGCGCCGCGCGTTGCGCCCGCGCCTGCAGCGCGAACAGCTGCCCGTCGAGCGGCTCGTACGGCTGCATCTCGGCCTCGGCGTACAGCGCCCAGCCCTCGACGTTGACGCTGTTGAACGCGAACACCGCGCGCGCGGTCGAGACCCCGGCCTCGATCATCTTCGCGAACTGCAGTTCGTGCCCGGGCCGCGCCTCGTGCGAGGTCAGCGTCCAGGTCGCCGCCTGGTGCGAGAAGTCGTCGAAGCGCAGCTGCTTGCCGGACGCGTCCGGCGGCATGCCGGTGGTCAGCACGAACTCGCCATACTCGCCGGTGTTGCCGATCAGGCGCGGCGGGCTCATGTGCGGCGCCGGCTGCTGGGCGTTCTCGGCAGGCGAGGCGAGGCGGATCGAGGCCGCCCGCGACGGCAGCGACACGATGTGGTGCTGGCGCACCGCGTCCTCGATCGCGGCGAGCCGCTCCCGGTAGAGCGGCATGACCTTGTCGGCCGGGATCTGCTCCTCCTTCAGCTTGCGGATGACCGCGCGGTAGTCCGGATCCGGCAACCCGCGTTCCTTGGCGATCTGGCCGGCCGTGATGTTCATCTGGTTGCGGATCTCGGCGAACGAGGTCAGCGCCTTCGCGATCAGTTCCTCGGGCGTGATGTCGACGCCGTACTGGTGCAGGTTGTCGGCGTAGACGGGCGCCGGCAGGCGGTGGTCGGTGCGCGCCTTCGCCAGCACGTCGCTGCGGATCCAGGCGTCGTAGTCGGTCAGCTGCCGCTCGAGCTTCGCGTAGACCGGCTGCCAGCCTTTCAGCTTGCTGTGGGCGAGCAGGTCCTTGATCCCGGCGAGCAGGGTCGGGAAGTCGTTCAGGCTCTGTTCGACCTCGCCCTTGTAGGGCCCGAGCAGCGCCGGCTCCGCCTGCACGCGCTCGACGAAGCGCGCGCGTGCCAGTTCCGTGATCGGGGTCGTGCCCTTGGCGAGCCCGGCGTACTTCTGCAGCCGCACGAGCACGGTCTGCTGGCGGGCCGGCGGGATGCGCGGGTCCAGCATCAGCTGGGTGATGCCGTACACGAGTCCGGTGACGTCGATGAACGGGTAGAAGTAGCGGTGCTGCAGCTCGTTGCTGGACAGGTTGTCCTCGGTCGCGCCGATCAGGATCTCGAGGTCCTGGCGCACCTTGGGATCGGCCTCGGTCGCGGCCCGGCGACGGTACTCGGCGGCCACCCGGCCGAAGTCGGCCTTCTGGGCCTCGTACGGGTCACGCGACAGGTCCGTGATCTCCTCGTCGTGGCCGTCGATGCCGAGCTGGCTCGCGCTCTCCGGGCTGTACTTGGCGAGGACCCCCTGCAGCAGCGTCGCGTTCTCGTTGCTGCGGGCCACCCAGGCGCGATCGTCGGCGGCCGCGACGCCGACCGCCAGTAGCGACGCCAGCCCGATGGCCAGCGCAACACGCTTGAACATGAGGATCTCCAGGGACCGATGGGCCCGATTGCAATGAGTGGGGGCGAGCCGGCGCCGGGCGCCGG
>CAISEB010000035.1 GCA_903884235.1 uncultured Pseudomonadota bacterium | reverse complement strand
GCACGGCCGCGGCGGGCCGGCTGGCCGGTGCCGCGGCCACCGGCGCGGCCGGTGCCGCGACGCGCTGCGCGGGCCCGGCGCAGCCGGCGAGCAGCCCGAGCACGGCGACACAGGCACGATAGTCGGCAAAGCGCATGGGCACGGCGTCCCCTCCTTCCTCGAGCTCAAGCGCAGTGTATCGCGGCACCGGGCGGCGCGGCGCTGCTAGAGTGGGCCCCCAGGCCCGGTGGAGAACCATGCGCACGCTCGACGACTGGCTGGACGACTACGCCCAGAGCCACCGCAATCCGGTCAACAAGGCACTGCACTGGATCTGCGTGCCGCTGATCGTGTTCGCAGTACTCGGTGCGCTCGCAGCGCTGCCGGCGCCGGCTCCGCTTGCCGCCGGCGGCTGGGCGGGCGTCGCGGCGCTGCTCGCACTCGGCTACTGGATGCGGCTGTCGTGGCGGCTCGGGCTCGGCATGCTGCCGGTGCTCGGCGCGTTCGCGCTGGCGCTGCGCGCGCTCGCGGCCGCCGGACCGCCGCTGTGGCAATCCTGCCTCGCGATCTTCGTCATCGCCTGGATCGGCCAGTTCATCGGCCACGCGGTCGAGGGCCAACGACCGTCGTTCTTCAAGGACCTGCAGTTCCTGCTGATCGGTCCCTTGTGGCTGCTGGCGGCGGCATTCCGCGGCGCGGGCCTGCGCCGCTGAGCGGCATCAGTCGGGGCGGCGCCGCGACGCCGCGGCGGTGCGCGGGCTCAATTGCTCCGTGACGATGCGCTGGTAGACCGCGGAGACCGTGCGTCCGAGCGCCCTTGCGATCTCGGCGCGGGGCGTGTCGCGGCCGACGAGCGTCTTCAGCTTGCGAAGGTCGGACGGCGTCCAACCGTGCCCGTGGTGGGCGCGCTTGCGGGTCATGCGATGTCCAGTCGGGTGGTCGGGGAGCCCGGCGGCCGCCAAGGCCCGGCCGGGCGGGCAATGATGCCCGGGAACCGGGACCGAGGCCACCCCCTCCGGCCGGGTATTCAGCCGGCCCCCGCCCGCGCGGCCCGGGCTTCCTCGAAGACGATCGCATGCAGCTCCGCCGTGCGCAGCGTCGAGGGGGCGTAGCCGCCGCCGAGCACGATGGCGAGCGGCACGGCGGCCTCGCGCACCGCGGCCAGCACGAGGCGCTCGCGCCGCCGCAGGCCCTCCTCGCTGAGCGCGAGCCGCCCGTAGCGATCGCCCGCGACGACATCGACGCCAGCGACGTAGAAGGCGACGTCGGCACGCGCCGCGCCGAGCGCCACGTGGAGCGCCGGCCCGAGCGCCGCCAGGTAGTCCGCGTCGCCGGTGCCGTCGGGCAGGCCGACATCGCGGGTGGAACGGGCCTTGCGGGCCGGATAGTTGCGCTCGCCGTGCAGCGACAGCGTGTAGACGTCCGGATCCCCCGCGAAGATCGCCGCCGTGCCATTGCCCTGGTGCACGTCCAGGTCGATGACCAGCGCACGACGGATCTCGCCGCTCGCGCGCAGCGCGCCGATCGCGACCGCGACGTCGTTCAGCACGCAGAAGCCCTCGCCATGGGCGGCGAACGCATGGTGTGTGCCGCCGGCGCCGTTCGCGGCGAGCCCGTCGGCGAGCGCCGCGCGCGCAGCGAGCCACGTGCCGTGTACCGCGAGCCGGGACCGGCGCCACAGGCGCGGCGTCAGCGGCACGCCGAGCCGACGCACGTCGGCGGCGGGCAGCGTGCCCGCGGCGAGATGCGCGAGGTACGCCGGCTCGTGCACGAGCCCGAGCATCTCGAGCGGCGCCTCCTCCGGCACCATGATGTCCGGCGCCGCGAGCAGCCCGCGCTCGCGCAGCAGGCCGTGCAGCAGCGGGTACTTGCCCATCGGATAGGGATGCGTCGGCGGCAGGTCGACGCGATAGTCCGGATGGTAGCTGACGCGCAAGGCAGGTCCCGTGGGCGCCGGCTGCGGCGCGACCGGCGCGATCCTCGCCGCGGTGCGAGGCAGCGTCAAGGCCGGGCGCGGGACGCGCCGCTGTGGTCTGATGGCGGGCATCCCCCTCTGCCGGAACCCTCCATGCGCGACCGCACCGCTCGCCTTCGAACCTGCATTACCGTGATCGCCTCGCTGATCGGTGCCGGCGCGACGCTGGCGGCGACGCCGGTCGCGGCCCCCGAATACCGGGTGGACACGCGCTGGAAGCTGGCCGGCGAAGGCGGCTGGGACTACGTGACGGCGGAGCCCGGCCGCGGCCGCCTGTACCTGACCCGGGGCGATCGCGTCGAGGTGCTCAACACGATCAGCGGTCGCGTGTTCCACACGATCGGCGGCACGGCGGGCGTGCACGCCGTGGTCCTCGCACAGGAGCTCGGCCGCGGCTACACGACGAACGGGCGCAGCAACTCCATCACCATGTTCGACCTGGCCTCGCTCGCGATCGTGCGCGAGGCGAAGATCCCGGGCGAGACGCCGGACGCGATGGTCTATGAGCCGACCCAGCGGCGACTGTATGCATTCAACGCGCGCAGCCACGACGCGATCGTGCTCGACGCGGCAACGCTCGCGGTGATCGCGACCCTGCCGATGCCGGGCAAGCCGGAGTTCGCGGCCGTGGACGGTCGCGGCCACGTGTACGTCAACATCGAGACCGAGGAGGGCCAGCTGCTGCGCATCGACACCGCGGGCCCGACGATCGGCGCGACGTGGCCGATGGCCGGGTGCACGACGCCGACCGGGCTCGCGCTCGACCGCGAGCGACGGCGCGCGTTCTCGACCTGCGCGAACCGCGTGCTCGCGGTCACCGACCTCGACGACGGGCACGCGGTCGCGCGGGTGCCGATCGGCGAGCATCCGGATGCGGTCGAGTACGACGCCGGCCGACGCCTGGTGCTGAGCTCGAACGGCGCCGGGACCCTGTCCGTGCTCAGCCAGGTCAGCGCCGACGACTACCGGCCGGTCGCCGAGGTGCCGACCCAGCTGGGTGCGCGGACGATGGCGCTCGATGCCGACAGCGGGCGCGCCTACCTCGTGACCGCGGACTTCGGGCCGGTTCCGGAGCCGACGCCCGAGCAGCCCCACCCGCGGGCGCAACCGCTGCCGGACACGTTCACCGTGCTCGTGGCGGCACCACGCTGACCGCCTCGCTGGCGCGCAGGCGCGCCGGCGACGCACAATCGATCGCGGCCGCGCCCCCGTGGCCGCAGGGAGGCAACGATGACGATCCGCGAACCGCGTCTCAGCACCGTGGCGATCGACGCCCTCAGGCCCACGCAGTGGACCGTCGGCATGCGCGAGGTGCGCGAGAAGCGCCGGCACTGGCGTTCCGTCGACAACCCCGGCGAGTTCCTCGGCAGCCACCTCATCCCGGTGCTCCACGGCTACAAGGAACGCTACTACCTCATCGACCACCACCACCTCGCCCGCGCGCTGCACGACGAGGGCGTCGCCGAGATCGCGATCACGGTCGTCGCCGACCTCAGGCGGCTCGGCAAGCGCGAGTTCTGGACGTTCCTCGACAACCGCGGCTGGCTGCACCCGTACGACGCGGCGGGCCGGCGCCGCGACTGGGCCGACCTGCCGCGGCGCGTCGCGGAGCTCGAGGACGATCCGTACCGAAGCCTCGCCGGGCAGTTGCGCCGCATCGGCGGGTTCGCCAAGGACACGACCCCGTTCAGCGAGTTCCTGTGGGCCGACTTCCTGCGCCGGCGCATCGGCCGCCGGCAGATCGACACGCGCTTCAGCGCGGCGCTGGCGCAGTCGCTCGAGCTTGCCCGCAGCGAGGCGGCAAGCTACCTGCCGGGCTGGTGCGGACCGGTCGCCCGGTGACCGGCCGCAAGGCTGCAAGGACGCGGCCGGTTCTCTAGAATCGCGGCATGAACACGTCCCCCGCCCTCCCGCCGCGCACCGCTGCGCGCGCCCTCGTCGACTGCCTGCTCGCGCAGGGCGTCACCACCGCATTCACCGTCGCGGGCGAAAGCTACCTCGCCGTCCTGGACGCGCTCTACGAGACGCGCGACCGGCTGCGCGTCGTGACCTGCCGCCACGAGGCCAGCGCCGCGAACATGGCCGAGGCGGTCGGCAAGCTGACCGGTCGCCCCGGCGTGTGCTTCGTGACGCGCGGGCCCGGCGCGACGCACGCCAGCATCGCCGTGCACACCGCCCAGCAGGACGCGACGCCGATGGTGCTGTTCGTCGGCCAGGTGGCGCGCCAGGACCTCGGTCGCGATGCGTTCCAGGAGATCGACTTCGGCGCGATGTTCGGCACGGTCGCCAAGTGGGTCGTGGAGGTTCACGAGCCGGCGCGCATGTCGGAACTCGTCACGCGCGCATTCGCGATCGCGATCAACGGCCGCCCCGGGCCGGTGGTCGTGAGCCTGCCGGAGGACGTGCTCGAGGAGGCCTGCGAGCTCCCGCCCGGGCCGTACGTCGAGCGCATCGCGACACCGCTCGAGGTCGGCGTGGTCGACACCATTGCCGCGCGCCTCGCGGCGGCCTCGCGGCCGCTCGTGTGGGTCGGCGGCAGCGGCTGGACCGTGGACGGGACCGCCGCGCTCAGGCGCTTCGCCGAGCGCTGGCAACTGCCGGTGGCGACGTCGTTCCGCAGGAAGGACGTGTTCCCGAACGACCACGCGAGCTATGTCGGCGAGTTCGGCTTCTCCGCGGGCAGCGGCGCGATGCGCTCGCTCAACGAAGCGGACCTCGTGCTCGCGATTGGCGCGAACCTGTGCGACGTCGAGACCGGCGGCTACACGCGCCTCGACCCGCGCACCAGCGTCGAACGCGTGATCCACGTGGCGATGCGCCCGGAAGACGCGGGCCGCGTGTTCCCGGTGTCGCTGCGCGCGAGCGCCTCGCCCGATGCCGCGGCCATCGCGCTCGACGCGCTGTCGCCGCCCACCACCCCGCGCTGGGGCGACTGGACGCGCAGCGCACGGGCCGGATACGAGCGCGATCTCGAGCCGGTGCAGGTGACGGGCGAGGTCAACCCGGGCGAGGTGTTCCGCGAGCTGCGCCGCCAGCTCCCGGACGACGCGATCGTCACCAATGGCGCCGGCAACTATGCCGCCTGGCTGCACCGCTTCTTCGAGCACCGCCGCTTCCGCACCCAGCTCGCGCCGCAGAGCGGCGCGATGGGCTACGGCGTGCCCGCCGCCATTGCCGCGTCGATCCTGCACCCGGACCGCAAGGTCGTGGCGGTTGCCGGTGACGGCTGCTTCATGATGGCCGTCAACGATCTCGTCACCGCCCGGGCCGCGGGCACCCAGGTCGTGTTCCTCGTGCTCAACAACGGCGCCTACGGCACGATCCGCATGCACCAGCAGGGACGCTACCCGGGCCGCGTGGTCGCCACCGACCTCGTGAACCCGGACTTCGTCGCGCTGGCAGAGTCCTGCGGCGTGAAGGCCGCGCGCGTGCGCACCACGGCGGAATTCGGGCCCGCCCTCGCGACCGCCCTCGCGGCGGACGGGCCGCGGCTGATCGAGGTGGTCACGAGCCTCGAGGACATCGCACCGGGCCGGCGGCTGTCGACGCTCGCCACCGGCTGACGGGCGGGGACGTGGATCGCGCCGACGTGACCGCGGGGTACCTCGACGCGCTCGGCCTCGCTCGCGCGGCGCCGCAACTGCCCTTCCTGCAGGAACTGGTGCGCCGCCACGTCGCGCGATTCGCGTTCTGCAGCGTCGGTCCGCGCCTCGGCGAGTCACTGCCGCTGGAACTCGGATCGCTCTACGACCGGATCGTCATCCGGGCACGCGGCGGCTACTGCTTCGAGCAGAACGCGTTGTTCCATGCCGTGCTGGAAGAGCTCGGCTTCGAGGTCCGCCTGTGCCTGGCACGCGTGATCTACAACCAGGACATCGATCCGCCGCTGACGCACCGGATGAACCTCGTGCGCCTCGACCGACAGGACTACGTCGGCGACGTCGGCTTCGGGCCCCTGGGCCCGCCGGTGCCGGTGAGCCTGGCCGAGCGCCCGCCGCTGCGCGACGAGCGGACCTTCCGGGTCCATGAACGAAGGCCGGGCGAGTTCCACCTGCAGGCATTCAAGGATGGCGGCGACTTCTCGCTGTATCGGTTCACGCCGGGCGACCATCTCCCGGCCGACTGCGAGATGGGGCACTTCTATTCGCATCGGCATCCGCAGGCCGTGTTCGTGAACAACCTCGTGGCGTCGAGGATCCTGCCCGACGAGGTCCGCTCGCTGCGCAACCGCGACTACTGGGTGATCACGCCGGAGGGCGCGTCGAGGACGCCGCTCACCAGTGCCGCGCAGCTGCGCCGCCTGCTCGAGCTTGAACTCGGCGTCCGCGTCACGGACGCGGAGGCCATCAGACTGTTCGATGCGACGAGCTGAGGACAGCGGCGCCGTCACGCGGCGCCGGACCGACATTCACAACAGGGGAAGCATCCATGACGAGCCGATCGATCCTGCTGGCCTTGGTCGCATTGGCGTCCTCGACGGCGCATGCCGCACCAACGGCGGATGCCGACGGGCGCGACCGTTTCCGCGCGATCTACAAGGAACTCATCGAGACGAACACGACCTTGTCGTCCGGTGACTGCACGCTCGCCGCGACACGCATGGCCGCGCGACTGAAGTCAGCCGGCTACCCGGACGAGGACCTCAGGATCTTCGTCCCGGACGGCCACCCGAAGGAAGGCGGGCTGATCGCCGTGCTGCACGGCTCGAAGCCGGACGCCAAGGCGATCCTGATGCTCGCGCACGTCGACGTCGTCGAGGCGAAGCGCGAGGACTGGACGCGCGATCCGTTCACGCTGATCGAGGAGGACGGCTACTTCTACGCCCGCGGCACGGCGGACATGAAGGCGCAGGCCGCGATCTGGGTCGACAACCTGATCCGTTACCGCGAGTCGGGCTTCCGGCCGAAGCGCACGATCAAGCTCGCGCTGACCTGCGGCGAGGAGACCAACGGCGCCCTGAACGGTGCCGAGTGGCTGACTCAGCACGCGCGCGAGGCGATCGACGCGGAGTTCGCGCTGACCGAGGGCGTCGACGGCACGCTCGACGAGAAGGGCAAGCCGGTCTCGCTCGGCATCCTCGCAGCGGAGAAAATCTCGCAGAACTACACGTTCGAGGTGACCAACGCGGGCGGGCACAGTTCGCGGCCGCTCCCCGACAACGCGATATACCACCTGGTGCGGGCGGTCGACCGGGTCAGCCGCTACGAGTTCCCGGTAGATCTCGGCGACGCCAGCCGCGGGTTCTTCACGGGCATGTCGAAGATCATCGGCGGCGCGGATGGCGCCGCGATGGCGGCGGTCGTCAGGAACCCGATGGATGCGGCCGCGGTCGCCGTGCTCGACCGGGAGCCCAACTGGCACGCGATGCTGCGCACGACCTGCGTCGCGACGATGCTGTCGGCCGGGCACGCCACGAACGCCCTGCCGCAGCGGGCGCGCGCCAACATCAATTGCCGCATCGTGCCGGGCGTGTCGCGCGAGGAGGTGCGGCTGCAGCTGGCGAAGCTGGCCGACGACCCGGCGGTCGCCGTCACGATCCCCGAGGTGCGCGGCCCGATCGCGCCGCCGGCGCCGCTCACCCGCCGGGTCATGGGCCCGATCGAGCAGGTGGCCGGGGAGATCTGGCCCGGCGTGCCCGTCGTGCCGGCGCTGGAGCCCGGCGCGTCGGACGCCCAGTTCCTGAACCCGGCGGGCATCCCGACCTACGGCGTCACGGGCCTGTTCACGGATGCGGACGGCGGCCACATCCACGGCCTGAACGAACGCATCCCGGTGAAGTCGGTCTACGACGGCCGCACGTTCCTGTACCGACTCGTGAAGCTGTACGCCGACCAGTGAGCGCGGCGTCGCCGCAGCTCTAGAAAACAAAGGGCCCGCACGCCACCGGCGCGCGGGCCCCGTGCAGGCGCCGTCAGGCAGCGCTCAGGCGCGCTTGGCCTCGGCCGCCGCGCCGACGAGCTCGACGAGCGAGCGCTCGAGGATGTCGAGGCCCTCGTTGATGATGGCGTCGCTCGCGGTCAGCGGCACGAGGAAGCGGATCACGTTCGCGCGCGTCCCGCACGACAGGATCAGCAGCCCGTTCGCGGCGGCCTTCGCGACCAGCGCCTTGGTGAGTTCCGCATCCGGCTGGCCGACATCGCCGTTCTTGACGAGTTCGAGCGCGATCATCGCGCCCAGGCCGCGCACGTCGCCGACGCAGTTCGTCGCGAGGCGGCCGTGCAGGCCGGAGAGGCGCTTCTTCAGCAGGTCGCCGATCACGTTGGCGCGCGCGCAGAGGCCTTCCTTCTCGATGACATCCAGCACCGCGAGCGCGGCGGCGCAGCTCAGTGGCGAGCCGGCATAGGTGCCGCCGAGGCCGCCCGGGGCCGGTGCGTCCATGATCTCGGCCTTGCCGATCACGCCGGACAGCGGGAAACCGCCGGCGAGGCTCTTGGCGATCGTCATCAGGTCCGGCTCGATGCCCGAGTGCTCGGTCGCGAACAGCTTGCCGGTGCGCGCGAAGCCGGTCTGCACCTCGTCGGCGATCAGCAGGATGCCGTGCTGGTCGCAGATCTTGCGCAGTGCGCGCATGAACTCGACCGGCACCGCGTAGAAGCCGCCTTCGCCCTGCACCGGCTCGATGATGATGGCGGCGACGCGCGCGGGATCGACGTCCGCCTTGAACAGCGTGTCGAGGGCGGCGAGCGACTGCGCCTGCGAGACACCGAGGTACTCGCACGGGAACGGCGCATGGAAGACCTCGGCCGGCATCGGGCCGAAGCTGAGCTTGTACGGCGCGACCTTGCCGGTCAGGCCCATGGTCAGCATCGTGCGGCCGTGGAACGCGCCGGAGAATGCGATCACGGCGCTGCGCTTCGTGTACGAGCGCGCGATCTTGACCGCGTTCTCGACGGCCTCGGCGCCGGTCGTCAGGAACATGGTCTTCTTCGGCGTGGGGCCCGGCGCGAGCTTGTTGAGGCGCTCGGCGAGGCGCACGTAGCTTTCGTACTGCGTGACCTGGAAGCAGGTGTGCGAGAACCGCTCGAGCTGGGCCGCGACCGCGGCCTTGACGGTCGGGTTCAGGTGGCCGGTATTGAGCACGGCAATGCCACCGGCGAAGTCGATGTAGCGCTTGCCCTCGACGTCCCAGAGCTCGGCGTTCGAGGCGCGCTCGGTGAACACCGGCAGCATGTTCGACACGCCGCGCGGCACGGCCGCTTCACGGATCTTCTGAAGGTCGGCGTTCGTGGTCATGGCGTGCGGTGCTCCCTGGTGGACCGGCCGGCGCGAAGGGCCGGCCGAATGAGGACGCAAGGGTACCAGCGCCGGCCACCGGCATCCAAGCGGGCGGACCGCAAGCCGTTGATCTAAGAACGAATCCAGCGTTCGAGCGATGATTTTCGCGACCGCCATCGCGCCGCGGGTACTGGACCCGGCGGGCGGTGCGTGGGCGTCATGCCGGCGCCCGAAATTTGTCATATTCACAGGGCACCGTAGAGCTCCGCTAGGTTGCGCCGCATGCCCGAGGCTCGAATGAACACGGTTCTCCGCCACATCCTCCAAGGCTTCGCGATCCTGACCGTTGCGCTCGGCGCGTCGCTCGCACCGACTGCGGCCGACGCCGCCACGGTCCCGCTCGCAGGCTCGGGCCAGATGACCTACTCCTATGAGTTCCTCGCGAACGCGAGCGGATACTCGACGCTGACCGGCTCCACGTACCAGCTCGGCGTGCCAGGCACCTACACGTTCTCGAACACGCTCGGGACGCCCGCGGGAACGCTCGGCACGAGCACGCAGGTCGGCAGCTATTCGTTCCAGGACAGCTACGTGTTCACGATCGCGCAGGGTGCGAGCGGCGACGTGCTGACGGCCTCGCTGCAGTTGCAGTTCCCGGGCGCGCCCACGCCGACGCTCGACCTGTCCAACCTGCAGTTCCGCCTCTACGCGGTCGTCAGCAGCTCGACCGCACCGATCCCGGTGGGCCTGCCGGCCGGCAGCACGGTCGTGAGCGCGTGGACCGGCCTCGCCAATCCCGGCACGGCGACCATCTCGGCGACCTTCGGCAACATCGCCGCGGGCACCTACATCCTCGACATCGCCGGCCTGCCGTCGGGCTCGAGCGGCGGCATGTACGGCGGCGCGGTGCAGCTCACGGCAACACCGCTGCCCGCAGCGGCGTGGTTGCTGATGTCCGGCGCAGGTCTCCTCGGATTCACCGCGCGCCGCCGTGGCGCGGCACAGGCCTGCTAGTCGGACGGCACGCCGGCACCGGCCGTGGCGGCGCCGTCGCGGCGATCAAGCTGCCCTGCAGGTCGGTACGCGAGGATCGCGCAGAGCATCAGCGCGCCGACCGCCCAGGCGACCAGGATGCCGTAGCGGTCGGCGCCGATGACCCACGGCGCGACGAGGGGACCCGAGGCGAGTCCCATCTTCGAGCAGAATCCGCCGAGCGTGGCCGCGCGACCGGCGCCGTCGAACTTCGCGCACATGCCGAACAGGTACGGCACGGTGAAGGACCAGGCGATCCCGGTGACGACGTTGGCGAGCATGAACACGAGCGGTGACGCGCTCCAGATGAACGCGCACGTGCCGGCGACCGCCGCACCCGCCGCCACCAGCAGCGGGCGTCGCCGCCCGAACCGATCGCCGGCCCACATCGCCGCGAGGGAGCCTGCCGCGGCGATCCAGTTCGCCGCACCGAGCGCGCCGTCGATGAACGGCAGCGCGAGGCCATACGCGCGGCCGAGCGGGATGATGAACGCGAACAGCGCCATGTTCGCGGACTGGAACAGGAACAGGGCACCGAGCGTCGCGGCCAGCGGCTGCCATCGCGGTGCACCGGCCGTCGCCAGCGTCGGCACGGGCACGGCCGGGTAGTCGGGCAGGAACGGCAACGCCGCGAGCGCCGCGAGCGCCAGCGCGCCGAGCGTCACGAACAGGACGCCGGTCCCGTGCCGTGCGGCCGCCTCCGGCAGGAACATCAGGCCGATGCCGCCCAGCAGGACCTGCATCGTGAACTGAGCGCCGTACGCACGCTGCGGGATCCGGGTGCGCGCCATCACCGCGAGCGCGATGCCGATCGAGACGCCGCCGCACAGGCCGTGCAACGCGCGCAGCAGGATGAGCGGCTCGAGCCGGGATACGCCGACCGAGGCGGCGTCGATGGCGGCGAGCAGCAGCAACGCCACGACCTGGACCCGCTTCCAGGGAAGTCGTCCGACCAGGAAGACCGCGGTCAGGGCGCCGGCCGATGCGCCATAGACGTTCGCGGCGGCGACATAGCCGGCCTCGGCGTTGCTGTAGCCGAGCGCATCGCGAAGGCCCGAGACGATGGCCGGCATCAGGTTCACGTAGAACATGCCGGCGGTGCCGAGCAGCCCGAGCAGGATCGCCGCGGGAACCCCGTCCGGACGTGCAGTGCGGCGGTTCATGGCCGGCCTGCCGTGCAGAACGGCTTCAGGCGGTTCGCCTCGCGCGCCGCCTCCGCCCAGCGGAAGTCGCCGCCGTCGCTGAAGTAGTAGTAGACGACGCCGTTCGGGAACATCGCGACGACGATGCCGCCGTACCCGGACATGAACGGCACCCAGGCGTCCTGCCCGCAGCCGAGGGTCGGGCCCGCGTTCCACGCCCAGAAGCCGTGCTGGTAGCGCATCCCCGGCCCCGGCGCCGCGAGCCCTGGGTGCGCCGGGTCGCGCTGCAGCGCCTCGCGCAGCAAGGTCGCATCCAGCAGGCCGTCGCCGGCCTGCGGGTCGGCGGCACCCTGCAGGTAGCGCGCGAGGCGCGCGACGTCGTCCCGATGCAGCGTCAGTCCATACCCGGTGAAGGGCTGCCGTGCCGGGTCGCTCGTGCGCCGCGTCTCGGCCAGCGCGGGATTCAGGTCGAGCGGTGCGAAGAGGTCGTGGACGAGGAGGTCGGCATAGAAATCCGCGTTCTCGCCGGCGTGCCGGCGGTACGCCCGCGCGAGCGCCGTTCCGAGCAGGTAGGTGTCACTGGTGTGATAGACCCAGCGCAGCCCGGGGCCCTCGCGGCGCGGGTAGTGGTTGCACGCGAACGCGAGTCGGGTGGCGTGATCCTCGGCGTCGAAGAACGGCAGCAGGTCCGCGCCATCCTCGTCGGCCTGGTCGGCCGATGAAAGGTAGTGACCGGAGCTCATGTCGAGCAGGTTGAGCAACGTGACGCCACGCCAGGCGCGCGCATCGCATTCGGGCACGAGGTCCGCCAGCCCGAGCGCCGCGGTGCCCGGATGCAGCCGCTCGAGCCGCATCAGCGCAAGGCCCGCGACAAGCGACTTCGCCAGCGAGTACGACGGCAGCGCCAGTTCGTCGCAGTCCGGGTGCGTGCCGGCCCGCGTCGGGCAGTCGCCGACGTAGTGGATGCCGTCGACGACGACGCCGTAGGCCGTCATGGCGGACGGGGCGACCTCGGCGGCGGCGCCGAATCGCGTCGGGTCGCTGCCGCGGTGGTCGATCGCCAGCTGCCGGATCGGCCGCACGGGCAGGCGCGCGGCCAGCTCGCGGCGGCGGGCCGCGGCGACGGCCGCGGCCGCCGGCACCGTGGCCGCCTCGAACGACGCCTGCAGCAGGCCCCACTGGTCGAACTGGAAGTACGCGCAGGTTTCACTGGCGATCTGGAACGCGGCCTCCGACACCGTCCCGGTCTCGTCCATCGTGAATGCCAGCAGCCCGTTGTGCAGGCAGTTGGCGTTCCGCTCCTCGACCGAGAACGGCAGGACGGCGCGCGTGATGGCGGGCGTGTCCGGGTCGCTCCACGCGCGGCCGGGCTCGAACACCCAGTCCCACGCCGGATGCGAACCCGGGATCGTGCCGCGCCGGACGGGCAGCAGGGAGGTACCGTCGCCGACGAGGTCCAGCGCCACGGCAGGCAGTGTCGCTGCGGCACCGTGATCGGCGGCCGCGAGCCCGAAGCGGTCGCTGAGCACCCGTACCTGTCCGTCCCGGATCGCGCCGAGTGCCAGGTGCCCTTCGATGCGCCGTCGTGGCATGAGCGCCTGCGGTGGCACCTGGAACGCCGCCATCGGCCAGGGACCGCGGGCCGTCCCGGTCACCGCCGCGGCGACGGCAAGCGCGGCTGCCCTGGCCGCGTCGCCTGCGATCTCCGCGCCCTGCTGCCGATCGCCGGTGATCTCGATGTCGTCGGCCCAGCAGGTGGCCTCGTCGCCCCGCGCGAGCGTGCGCAGGCGCACCCAGACCAGCTCCCGATCGGCGAGGTCGGCCACGACCCGCCCGCCGCGGTGCAGCGTGACGCCATCGTCGGCCCCGGCCCGCAGCTCATGGACCTCGGTCCAGTGGCGCCCTGCATCGACCGAGACGTCCGC
The DNA here is from genome assembly GCA_903884235.1 of uncultured Pseudomonadota bacterium. GTDB lineage: Bacteria > Pseudomonadota > Gammaproteobacteria > Steroidobacterales > Steroidobacteraceae > CAIKZZ01. The sequence continues at coordinate 40,030 of CAISEB010000035.1, read as the reverse complement.
ACTGCAGCGCCCGCCATGACCGAGCGCCCGCGCGGCAAACGAGAGGGTGACCGACACGCCCGAAAGGCCGCGCGTCGACGCACTCGCCTGCGCGGCGCCACCGGACCCGATCCTGAGCGAGGCATTGCCAGCGTAGCGGGTGATCGCCACGGGCACGAGGCCGACGGCGTGCCAGGGCGCCACGACTCCGTCCTCGAATCCGCTGCGCAGCAGCGTCTCCGCGTGCGCCGGTGCGAGCTGGGCGCAACCCAGCAACAGCGCGGCCAGGACCTGTTCCCTCACCACCGCGCCCCGGGATCGACGCCACCCTCCCGCAGCAGGCGCGCCAGCGGCTCGAGCTCCGCGGCGTACACCCGGCTCCGCTCGAGCGAGGACCGGTACATGGGCTGGCGCACCTGGGCCGCGCTCGCCGTCAGCGTGGGCTGCGCGTTCCGCTCGAAGGCGAGACAGGCGTCCTGCCAGGGCAGTCCGCAGTAGTCCACCAGTCGCCGCGTGACCGCCTCCTGGTTGAGGACGAGATCCTCGTACTCGACCTCGAGCATCCCGGTCGGGTCGGTCGCCCGCCAGTGCGCCATCAACCTGCTGTAGGCCAGGTAGTACTGGCCCAGGTCCTCGAGCGAGTACGAGAACGGATAGGCCATCCTGAACAGCGTCTTGTAGATCGCGTAGCAGACCTCGAGCGGATGGCGGCGGACATGGATGATGCGCGCCCTTGGCAAGGCCGCCCGCAGCAGCCCAACGTAGAGGAAGTTGAGGGGCGTCTTGTCGACGATGCGGGCCGCCTCGACCGGAGGCAGGCGGGCGCAGTAGTCCGCGCCGATCGTGGCAGGTGGCGCCGCGGCGGTCCGCGCGATCAGTTGCTCCTTGCTCCCTGCCGGCGCGCCGTGGCGCATGACGACCGCCGCGAGATCGCTCGACTCGCCGCGACTGTAGACTGAACTGTGCGAGCTGAGGATCCGATCGACCAGCGTCGTGCCGCTGCGGGGCAGGCCGACGATGAATGTCGGGCGCTCGTCCATGCAGCCGACCTGCGCCTGCGCGAGGTAGCCGGCACCGAACGCCGCGGCGATCGAGGCCATCGCCGCCACGTCGTCCTCGACGCGATAGCGCAGCAATTGACGCCTGAGACCCGCACCGCGGCGCAGGGCGGCGAATGCGCGCGGGTATTCGCCGAGGTCCTCCAGCTCCTTGGCGAGCGCGAAGTCGATCGCGAGGCGCGCTGCGGGATCCGCAGGGGGCTGGCCGGTCCGCGCCTCCAGCGCCGCGACATGGTTGCGCTGTGGCGTCTGCCGGCGCAGGGTCGCCCGGTTGTAGTACGCGTCGCCATCGCCCGGATCGAGCTCGACGACCCGATCGAGCGTGCGCTCGGCGTCCTCGAGCCGCCCGATGGCCGTCAATGCCGTGGCCCAGTTGTACAGCACCTCCGGATCCGTCGGTGCCATGCCGGCTCCGCGCGCAAAGCACTGCTCCGCCTCCGCGTGCAGGTTCAGATGCGTGAGCAGCCGGCCGACGTCCTGCAGGAGGCGGCCCTGCGTCTGCGGCTCGGCTGCGAGCGCACGGAGCCTCGCGAGGCCCGCCGTGGTGCGCCCGGCGAGGAGGTCGATCTCGACCTGGAGCATCCTCGCGGCAGGGTGTCGCGGCGCGAGCGCGACCGCGTCCGCCGCGGCGCGGGTCGCCTCGTCGATCCGGCCGACGGACTGGTGCGCCCGGCCGAGCAGGATGCGGGGCTCGGCGCGCTCGGGCCAGCACGCCGCCAGCGCCTGGGCCACGTCGAGCGCCGCCGGGCCCCTGCCCGCGCGGAGCAGGGATTCGACGACCCGCAGGTGTTCGTCGAGCTCCGTGTCGCTCCCGGATGTCGCGAGCCGGTCGTCCGCCTCGCCCATCAGAACCGATATGTCATCGTGAGGCCCACCGTTCTCGGCAGCGTGATCAGGGCCTTCGAGCCATTGCCGTAGTAGTTCTGGTTGGGCGCGGTGCCCATGTAGGCCGGCGTGTAGACGCCGGTGACGCCCCGGTCATTGCTGATGTTCTTGATCCACAGCGTGGCGTCCCAGGAGCTGGTCGCATACGTCGTCGATGCATTCCACAGCCAGAAGCCCTGCATCGGGTAGTAATACTTCGGCTGGCCGGTGTAGGCGCTGGGAGGCGGCGCGTGATTGCCGAAGATCGCCGCCGAATACAGCGTGTCCTGGGTCTCGGACTGATTGTAGCCATCGGCGCGGAACGTGAGCGTGCCGTTCGCCAGGTGCACGGCGTAGCTCCCCGACACGTTGATCGTATTCTTGGGCACGCCGGGCAATTGCGCGCCGTTGGTGTTGATCGTGTACGTGCCATCCGCGGCGATGGCGTCGGCCGTGAGGTGCGCGTCCGTGTAGGTGTATCCCAAACCGTAGTGGAATGCGGTTCCAATCGCGCCGTTCAGCTGCAGTTCGATGCCCTTGCTTTGCGCCTTGTCGCCGTTCTGGACCGCGAAGAAGCCCCAGTTCGTCGTCGCGCTGTTGATCTGCGGATGTGTCCAGTCGATGAAGAACACGTCGGCGTTGTAGGTCAGGCCTCCTTGCGAGGCGCCCTTGACGCCGACTTCGTAGTCGATGTCGGTGTCCGCGCGGAATTTCGTCCACGCCGGATTCTCGGCGAAATTGCCGGTCGTCGGCGTGCCGTTCGACCCGCCGCGCCTGTAGCCCTGGGCCACCGTGGCATACAACTGGTTGTTCGCGGCGAACCGCCACGAGGCATTGCCCTTGAAGATGGTCTTCGACTCGCCGAATTCGCCCTTGGAGTCGGACGAGTCGAAGATGGCGGCGTAGAGGCCCGTCTCCTGGTGCACGTTGACGACGGACTTGTCATCGAAGCTGCGTACGCCGGCGGTGACCTGGAAGTCCGGCGTGACGTGGTAGGTCAACTCACCATAGAGCGCGGCATCCCGGAAGTGCTCGTCCTGGCGATAGAGGTAATCCTGGTCGCTGATGACGGCGCTCGCATAGGCCGGCAGCGCGGCGTCCCACCACTGCTTGAAGCCGCGCAGGTAGCTGTCCTGCGTGCTCGACAGGCTCTGGTTCTGGTAATAGGCGCCGACGACCCAGTCGACGGCCTTGCCCGCGGTGGACACGAGGCGCAACTCCTCGATGACGGCCTTGTCACCATAGGTGCGCACCGCCGAGGCCATCGGTCGGGGATAGTTGTAGTAGAAGTTGGCGAGCCATCCGTTCTGGGCATAGAAGCCCGTGTTCTCGCTGGTGATGTCGCCGTGGTGGTTGTACTGCGACGTGCTCGAGGTCAGCGTCGCGAAGCCGAGATCGATGTTCGCCTCCAGTGCCGCGAGGTACACGTTGCGCGAAGCGGGTTCAAGCTGCACCGAGCCCACCTGGTTGTCGGTGTACGGCACGCCATTGCCGTCGGTGCCGAGGGACGTCGCGCGCCGCCCGCCGTATCGATCGGACTGGCCGGTGAGGCTGAGGGTGACGTCCAGGCCGTCACGCGGCTTCCACTTCAGCGCGGCACGGGCGTAGGACTGATGCGAGAAGTCGGCATCCTTCTGGACCCGATAGGCGGCTGCCGGGTCGAGGACGCCGTTCGGGGCGACGGGGATCCCGTGCGCATCGAGCTGGTAGAGGTTGACGTAGTCGGTCACGCCCGGGAACTGGTTCTGCGTCGCGGTCACGCGCAGCGCGAGGGTCTCGCCGATCGGCAGGTTGAGCGTCAGCGTACCGGATCCACCGACGCTGCCCGATCCGGTCACCTTCGAGGCGGACGCGCTGATCGAGCCGTCGAACTTGCCGAGCTCGGGCTCCCGGAGGATGTAGCGCACGGTGCCGCCGATCGCGCCGGAGCCGTACAGCGTGCCCTGCGGCCCGCGCAGCACCTCGACCCGGTCGATGTCGGTGAGCAGGAAGTTCGCGAACAGCGGCGTGTCGTTGACGTAGGTCGACACCGTCGCCGACGCCGACACGGCGTAATCGCCCAGCGCCGAGCTGTCGACGTTCAGGCCGCGGATGCGGATGCCGCTGACGACGCTCGAGTTCCGGTCGCCCCGGTCCACGACGGAGACGCCCGGCACGCTGCGCATCAATTCAGCGGTATCGAGGACGTGCGATTGCTCGATCAGGGCGCCGCTGATGGCGCTGATGTTGTAAGGCACGTCGAGAACCGTCGTGCTGCGCCGTGTCGCCGTGACGACGATCTCGGCGAGCTCGTTGGGCGCGGCGGTCTCGGCGAGGACCGGTGCGGCCGCGAGGACGCCGACGATGGCCGCGGCGAGCGTGTAGTTGGTGGCGGGTCGTGCCGTGCTGGTCATGTCGGGGCTCCCCTGGGTTCCATGGTGTGGTTCATGTCTTGCATCCCTTGCAAGGGTCAGCGGACCTTCTTGCGCGCCGGAGTCGGGCTGCGGATCGGGCCGAGGCGCGCAAGTGCAGGCGACGGGCGCACGGCGGCGCCGTAGCAGGGAAACTTCACGCGACTGTCGCGAAAGCTCTTGAGGGGCTGGCCGAGGCCATTCCAGCCCGTCCGGCGGCAGCGCCGCACCAGCTCGAGATCGAGCTCGACGGCGATGACCTCACGGCTGGTCGCCGACTGGTGCAGCACCTCGCCGCCGGGGCCACAGAAGATCGAGCGCCCGACGCCGAGCGGCGCCGCGCAGTTCAGGTCCAGGAAATAGCACTGGTTCGAGGCCGCGTTCGTCCGCGCGACGGCAAGCTCGACGTCGCGATCGATCGAACTGGTGAGCGTGGGGTGGAGGATGACCTCTGCACCGAGCCACGCCAGCGAACGGGTGACCTCGGGAAACCAGCCGTCGTAGCAGGTCGAGACCCCGAAGCGGCCGACGCCGGGGACGTCGAAGACCACGAATTCCCGCCCTGGCGTCACGCCTCGTTCATACGGCGTCCACGGGAACATCTTCCGATAGCGCGCGACGACCCGCCCGTCCGGCGCGATGACCGGCGCCGTGTTGAAGATCTGCCCGCGGCGGCGTTCATAGAGGCTGCCGGGGAGCAGCCAGGTGCCGAGCTCCCGCGCGAGTGCCGCATAGCGCCGCTCGGCCGGGCCCGGCATCGGCTGGGCGCGATCGAGGGCCGTGCCGAAGGTCGCCAGCTCCGGCAGCAGGATCATGTCGAGCCACGGATAGCGGCTCTTCGCGAGCCGGATCTCGTGCTCGCACAGATCGATGTTGTCCGCGTTGGGAAGTTCGAGCTGCAGGCCGGCGACGGTAAAGGTGGGCACGGTGCGGGGACCCCGACTGATGGTGGGGTCGATGCTGGCAGTGCCCCATCGCAGGGGATAGCGCCAGTTGGCCGCCGTCGATCGGTCCAGTCCGGCGCGGGTCAGCCGCCGGCGCCCGCGGGCTCCAGGTTGGCGCGGTTGACGAGGCGACCGTCCTCGTTGAACCACTTGATCGTGGTCCCGTCCAGCACCGTGAAATACCCCACGGCCTCGGCATACGCCCAGCCCTTCCACTGGCGGAACCAGCGGTCGCCGTCGACCCACCACCGGCCGGTGTCGCAGTCCTCGTCGGCGTAGCCGGCGCGCCCCACCATCGTGCCGTCCGCCATCAGGTCGATCGTGCACGGGTCGCCGTAGACGGTGTCGAGCCGGACCCGGGATCCGCACATGGCCCGATGCAGGTCTGCGCCGCGCAACCAGGTGCCGCGCGCGGCCTCGAGTCGCTCCGCGAGCCCGCCATCGATGTCCCGGATGAGTTCGGACAGCTTCGCGACGGCAGGGCGGATGCGGCCGACGGGGATGCCGCGCACGCTCATCCTGAAGCAGTTGCGTGGTTGGCCGGGACCCGCGAAGTACCGCGACACCTCCTCGACGTGGACGCCGCGGCGCGCCGCCTGGGACACGAGGTTGCGCGCGTCCAGTTCCGGCGGGCCCTGGACCCAGCACGTCGTGCCGCCGGTCGCCGGCGCGGTGACGACCGAGCGCTGCAGGTAGTGGTTCAGCGCGTCCCGCATCGCGACCCAGCGGTCGCGGAAGACCTGCCCGAGGTGCACCAGCATCGAGTCGTAGTATCCAAGGGCGAGAAACAGCGCGGCGGCACGCTGGTCGTGCGGCGGGGGATGGCGGACCGTGATGCGGCGCAGCTCCCGCGCCGCCGCGATCAGCTCCGGCGATGCCACCATGAAGCCGAGCCTGAGCCAGGGCGCCAGCACCTTCGACAGGCTCGAGACGTAGACAACCCGTCCGCCCCGATCCATGCCGCGCAGCGCGGGGTGGGGCTGGCCGAGGTAGTTTCGCTCCGAGTCGGCGTCATCCTCGATGATGATGGCGTCCTGCTCGATCGCCTTCGCCAGCAGTTGCTCACGACGCGCGGTCGACATCGTCACCGCGGTCGGCACCTGGTGGCTGGGCGTCGTGTAGATGAGCTGGCAGCCATCCAGGCGCTGGTCGACCTGCAACCCCTCATCGTCGACGGGCTGGTGCACGACGCTGGCGTCCCGCAATGACAGCAGGTCCCGGAAGTCGGGATAGCCGGGCTCCTCGACGGCCACCCGCACACCGCGATCGGCCAGCAGCTGCACCAGCAGGCCGAGCGCCTGCTGCGCCCCGACGGTGATCAGGATCTCCTCGGGCGCGGCGCGAATGCCGCGCCGCGGCAGGATCTTGGTGCGGACCTGCTCGATCAGCATCGGGTCGTCCGCATCCCGGTTGCGGGCCGACCACTCGCGGATCTCGCGCGAGGCGAGCGCGAGCCGCGACACCTCGCGCCACTGCGCCAGCGGGTACAGCGATGCATCGACACTGCCGTCGAGGAACGAATCCTCGCCGCGCGCCACGGCCGGCGGTGCGGCGGTTGGACGGGGCTCGCGCAGGCGCTGGCGCCAGTCCACGCGCCGCGGGTCACCGCCGATCTCGCGCTCGCAACGCTCGCCGACCATGGCGGGATTGGCGTAGATCCCGCTGCGCTGGCGGGTGATCAGGAAGCCCTCGGCGAGCAGCTGCTGGTAGGCGAGCACGACGGTCGTGCGCGACACGTCGAGCTGGTCGGCGAGGCCCCGCGTCGAGGGCAGCCGGGTGCCCGGCGCCACGACGCCGGAGACGATCAGCCCGACCAGCTGCTCGCGGATCTGGTTCTGCAGCGTCAGCGGGCTGCCCGGGTCGAGGTAGATGAGGGCGGTGTTCATCCGTGCCGATCCCCTTCCGCGCGGACAGCGACATCGACCCGGCAAGGCCCCGCCCGCCGCGACCGCCCCGCACCTTGCGCTCCATTAGAGCCCAAACAGGATCGACCCGGAACCCCGACCCCGCCCCGGGCGGCGACGCGATCGGTTGCCGTGACCGGGCAGCGGCGCCCGGTCACGGCGGCGAAGCTCAGACCAGACGCACCAGCTGCTTGCCGAGGTTGCGGCCCTTCAACAGGCCGAGGAACGCCTCGGGCGCGTTTTCGAGGCCCTGCGCGATCGTCTCGCGGTACTTGAGCCGGCCACTGGCGACCTGCGCGGAGAGTTCCGAGATCGCCCACGGCACGATCGCCGGATTCTCGAACACGATGAAGCCCTGCATCTTGAGGCGCGAGCGCAGGATCACGGTCGGGTTCCTGATCGGCACGGGCTCGCCGTTGTACCCGGCGATCATGCCGCAGACCGCGATGCGACCGAACGCGTTCATGCGATTGAGGACCACGTCGAGCGTGATGCCGCCGACATTCTCGAAGTAGCCGTCGATGCCGTTCGGCACGGCATCCGCGAGCAGCGCATCGAGCGCCGCGGCATCGGCCGCCGCCTTGTAGTCGATGCAGGCGTCGAAGCCGAGTTCCTTGACGACGTAGTCGCACTTGTCGCGACCGCCGGCGATGCCGACCGCGCGGCAGCCGCGCGACCTGGCGAGCTGGCCGACGACGCTGCCGACGGCACCCGCCGCGGCACTGACCACGACGGTCTCGCCGGGCTTCGGCTCGATGATCTTCGACAGCCCGAACCAGGCCGTGATGCCGGGCATGCCGACCGGGCCGAGGTACGCCGACAACGGCACCTGGCGCGTGTCGACCTTCTGCAGCATCGGCAGGCCGGCGGCACCGACCACCGAGTACTCCTGCCAGCCGCCGAAGCCGGCCACCGCGTCGCCGGGCTTGAATCCAGGATGGTTGCTCGCGACGACCTCGCCGACGGTGCCGCCGATCATGACCTCGTCGAGCGGCTGCGGCGGCGCATAGGACTTCGCCGTGCTCATGCGACCGCGCATGTACGGATCGAGCGAGAGGTAGTGGTTGCGCACCAGCACCTCGCCGGGGCCGGCGGTCGGGACCGGCACGGTCTCGAGGCGGAAGTTGTCGACGGAGGGCTCGGCTGCCGGACGGGAGGCGAGGACGATGCGGCGATGGGTCGCGGACATGGGGGGCAACCTGTAGGCAAGGGGCCCAGAGTGTACTTGGATCGGCGCCGCGGCGGAGCCCGCCGCGGCGCCGCAAGCTCAGGCGGCGCGCACCGAGCGGACGAGGCCGAGGTAGTCGAGGATGCCCTTCGCGGCCTCCCGGCCCTCGAACACGGCGGTCACGACGAGGTCGCTGCCACGGACCATGTCGCCACCCGCGAACACCTGCGGATGGGTCGTCGCGAACGGACGGCGGGCATCCGCGGACACGCGCACCCGCCCGTCGCCATGCAGCGCGATGCCATGCGCGCCAAACCACGGCGCCGGGCTCGGCGCGAACCCGAACGCAACGACGACCGCATCGGCGGCAATGACCTGCTCGCTGCCCGGGATCGGCTCGGCGGCGCGGCGGCCACGCGGCCCCGGCGCACCGAGGCGCGTCTCGACGACCTTCACGCCCTCGACGCGCCCGTTGCCGATGATCTCCACCGGCTGGCGGTTGAACAGGAAGTGGACGCCCTCTTCCTTGCTGTTCTTGTAGTCGCGGCGCGAGCCCGGCATGTTGTCCTCGTCGCGCCGGTACGTGCAGGTGACGCTCGCCGCGCCCTGCCGGATCGCGGTGCGGTTGCAGTCCATCGCGGTATCGCCACCGCCGAGCACCACGACGCGCTTGCCGGCAAGATCGACGAACTCGCCGCCGAGCCCGAGCTCGCGATTGATGTTGGAGACGAGGTACGGCAGCGCCTCGATGACGCCGGGCATGTCCTCGCCGGGGAAGTTGCCCTTGACGTAGGTGTAGGCGCCCATGCCGAGGAACACCGCGTCGTATTCGGCGAGCAGCGCGTCGAAGGACACGTCCCGGCCGATCTCGACGCCAAGGCGGAACTCGACTCCCATGCCTTCCATCAGCTCCCGGCGCGTCTCGACGACCTCCTTCTCGAGCTTGAAGGGCGGGATCCCGAAGGTCAGCAGGCCACCGATGCGGGCATAGCGGTCGTAGACGACGGGCGTGACGCCATTGCGCGCGAGGATGTCCGCGCAGCCGAGACCCGCGGGACCTGCACCGATGACGGCGACGCGCTTGCCGGTCGGTCGCACGTGCGACATGTCCGGGCGCCAGCCGGCCTTCAGCGCCTCGTCGGTGATGTACTTCTCGATCGAGCCGATCGTCACGGCGCCGAGGCCGTCGTTCAGCGTGCAGGCACCCTCGCAGAGCCGGTCCTGCGGGCAGATGCGCCCGCACATCTCGGGAAGCGAGTTCGTCTGGTGCGAGAGCTCCGCGGCCTCGAACAGCTTGCCCTGCTCGATCAGCTTCAGCCAGTTCGGGATGTAGTTGTGCACGGGACACTTCCACTCGCAGAACGGGTTGCCGCAGGCGAGGCAGCGGCCCGCTTGCTGCGACGCCGTCTTCGGGTCGAAAGGCACGTAGATCTCGCGGAACTCCTTCGAGCGCACCTCGAGCGGCAGCTTCTCCGGATCGGTGCGCGGGATGTCCAGGAACTGCAGGGTCTTGTCGGCCATCACGCGGCCCTCCGCAGGTTGTCGATCAGCGTGTCGATCGCGGCCGCCTTCGGCTTCACGAGCCAGAAGCGCCCGATGAAGGTGCGGAAGTCATTGACGATCTCCGCGCCCCAGCGACTGCCGGTCTCGCGCACGTGGGCCTCGATCAGCCCGCGCAGGTGGTGCAGGTTCTGCTCCATGCTCTCCATGCTGATGCGGTGGATGTCGACGAGCTCATGGTTGTAGCGATCGACGAAGTCGCGATCCATGTCGAGCACGTAGGCGAAGCCACCCGTGAAGCCGGCGCCGAAGTTGAGCCCGGTCCGGCCGAGCACGCAGACCACGCCGCCGGTCATGTACTCGCAGCAGTGGTCGCCGGCGCCCTCGATCACCGCGAGCGCGCCGGAATTGCGCACGGCGAAGCGCTCGCCGGCCATGCCGGCGGCATAGAGCTCGCCACCGGTGGCGCCATACAGGCAGGTGTTGCCCATGATCGGCGTCTCGGAGGTCACGAACGTCGACCCGGCGGGCGGCCTGAGGACGATGCGCCCGCCCGCCATGCCCTTGCCGACGTAGTCGTTCGCATCGCCGTCGAGGTACAGGTTGAGGCCGCCGGCGTTCCAGACACCGAGGCTCTGGCCGACGGATCCCTTCAGGCGCACGTTGACCGGGGCGCTGCCCATGCCGTTGTTGCCATGGCGCCGGGCGATCTCGCCGGACAGCCGCGCGCCGATCGAGCGATGGCGGTTGGACACCTCGTACGCGAACGTGCCGCCGCTGCGGCCCTCGATCGCGGGCAGGATGTCGCGCACCATGCGCTCGGCGAGCTCACCCTTGTCGAACGGCGCGTTGCGCGGATCGATGCAGTACTGCGGGCGGTCGGCGGCGAGGCCCGCCGTCGACAGGATCGGCGACAGGTCGAGCTTGCGCTGCTTGGCGGTCTCGCCTTCCTTGATCGACAGGTACTCGGTGCGACCGATGAGCTCCGCCATCGTGCGCACGCCGAGGGCGGCCATGATCTCGCGGCACTCCTCGGCGACGAACCGGAAGTAGTTGACCACCATTTCCGGAAGGCCCACGAAGTAGCGCTTGCGCAGCACCTCGTGCTGGGTCGCGACGCCGGTCGCGCAGTTGTTGAGGTGGCAGATCCTCAGGTACTTGCAGCCGAGCGCGACCATCGGCGCCGTGCCGAAGCCGAAGCTCTCGGCGCCGACAATGGCCGCCTTGATCACGTCGAGGCCCGTCTTGAGCCCGCCGTCCGTCTGCAGCCGGACACGATGACGCATGTCGTTGATGCGCAGCGTCTGGTGTGTCTCGGCGAGCCCGAGTTCCCACGGCGTGCCGGCGTACTTGATCGAGGACAGCGGGCTCGCGCCGGTGCCGCCGTCGTGGCCCGAGATCGTGATCAGGTCCGCATAGGCCTTCGCGACACCCGCGGCGATCGTGCCGACGCCGGGCTCGGCGACGAGCTTCACGGAGACGAGCGCGGTCGGGTTGACCTGCTTCAGGTCGAAGATCAGCTGCGCGAGGTCCTCGATCGAGTAGATGTCGTGGTGCGGAGGCGGCGAGATCAGGCCGACGCCGGGCCGCGCGAAGCGAAGCTTCGCGATCATCTCGGTGACCTTGTGCCCGGGCAGCTGCCCGCCTTCGCCGGGCTTCGCGCCTTGTGCGACCTTGATCTGCAGGACCTCGGCGTTGATCAGGTACTCGGGCGTGACGCCGAATCGCCCGCTCGCCACCTGCTTTATCTTCGAATTCCGCTCGTTGTGGTACCGCTCCGGATCCTCGCCGCCCTCGCCCGAGTTCGAACGGGCACCGAGCCGGTTCATAGCGATCGCGAGCGCCTCGTGCGCCTCGATCGACAGCGCGCCGAGCGACATGCCGGCGGAGTCGAAGCGCTTGAAGATCTCGGTGGCCGGCTCGACCTCCGACAGCGGCGCTGGTGCCGAGCGCGGGTTCAGCGCGAACATGTCGCGCAGGCACGATACCGGCCGCTCGTTCACGAGGCTCGCGTAGCCCTTGTACAGCTCGTAGTCGCCCGACACGACCGCTGCCTGCAGCGTCGCGATCACGTCCGGGTTGTACATGTGGTACTCGCCACCGTGCACGTACTTGAGCAGGCCGCCCTGCTCCACCGGTGCGAGCGGATCCCACGCCCGCGCGGCGAGCGCCCGCTGGTCGGTCTCGAGGTCCGACAGGTCGGCGCCCTGGATGCGGCTGACCGTGCCGTGGAAGCACAGGTCCACGACCTCGTCGTTCAGTCCCACGATCTCGAACAGCTGCGACGAGCGATAGCTGCCGATCGTCGAGATGCCCATCTTCGACATGATCTTGAACAGGCCCTTGCGGATGCCGCGGCGGTAGCCGCGGCCCAGCTCCGCGCGCGTCTCCGCGGCAAGGTCGACCGCGCCCTTGCGGACCATGTCGAACAGCGTCTGGTAGGCCATGTACGGGTACACGGCCGTCGCGCCGTAGCCGATCAGGCACGCGAAGTGGTGCGGGTCGCGTGCCGTGCCAGTCTCGACGAGGAGGTTGCACTTGCAGCGCAGCCCTGTCTGCACGAGGCGGTGGTGCACGGCCCCGGTCGCCAGCAGCGCATGGATGGGCACCTTGCCGCGCACGAGGTAGCGATCCGACAGCAGCAGCACCACCTTGCCGCCGCGCACGGCCGCCTCGGCCTGATCGCAGATGCGCAGGATCGAGTCGCGCAGGCTCTCCTCCTCGGAGTGCTGCAGGTCGAGGAACTCGTTCGGCAGCCCCGAATCCTTGAAGCCGAGGATCTGGCGCAGCTTGCGCTGCGAGAGGATCGGCGAGTTCAGCACGATCTGCCGCGCGTGCTCGGGCGCCGGCGCGAAGACGTTGCACTCCGGCCCGATCTGCGTCTGCAGGCTCATCACGATCGACTCGCGCAGCGGGTCGATCGGCGGGTTCGTGACCTGCGCGAACTGCTGGCGGAAGTAGTCGTAGAGCGAGCGGATCTTGTGCGACAGCACCGGCATCGGCGTGTCGTCTCCCATCGAACCGACCGCCTCGCTCTCGTCCTCGGCGAGGATGCGGATGACCTCGTCGCGCTCCTCCGCCGTGACGTTGTACATCTTGCGGTACAGGTCGAGCGTATCGCGGTCCATCGGCTCCGCGGCGAGCCGCGCGTCGATCAGGTCGCTCTCGAGGTAGCGCACGCCCTTCTTCAGCCAGGTCTTGTACGGGTGTCGCACCTTCAGGATCTGGTCGACCCGCCTCGAGTCGAGCAGGTCGCCGGTCTGCAGGTCGAGCGCGAGGATCTCGCCCGGGCCGAGCTTGCCCTTGCGGACCACGTCCTCCGGACGGTAGTCCCAGACGCCGATCTCGGAGGCGATCGTCAGGTGCCGGTCCCGCGTGATGACCCAGCGTGCGGGCCTCAGGCCATTGCGGTCGAGCGTGCACGCCGCGTAGCGGCCATCGGTGATCACGATGCCGGCCGGGCCGTCCCACGGCTCCATGTGCGGCGCGTAGAACTCGTAGAACGCGCGCAGGTCCGGATCGATCGTGTCGACGGTCTGCCAGGCCGGCGGCACCAGCAGGCGCATCGCGTGCAGCACGTCGAGTCCGCCGGCCAGCAGCACCTCGAGCATGTTGTCGAGCGTCTGCGAGTCGGAGCCGGTCAGCGACACGAGCGGCTGGATGTCGTCGAGGCTCGGCAGCAGCGGCGAGCGGAACAGCGGTCCGCGCGCCACCGCCCAGTTGCGGTTGCCGGAGATCGTGTTGATCTCGCCGTTATGGGCGAGGAAGCGGTACGGATGGGCGAGGCGCCACTGCGGCAAGGTGTTGGTCGAAAAGCGCTGGTGGAACACCGCGACCGAGCTCTCGAGGCGCTCGTCGGCGAGGTCCGGGTAGAACTCCGTCAGGTGCTCGGGCATGACCATGCCCTTGTAGACGATCGTGCTCGCCGACAGGGACGGCATGTAGAAGACCGGATCCTTGTGCTCGAGCGACTTCTCGGTGCGGCGCCGCGCGAGGAACAGGCGGCGGTTGAAGCTCGCCTCGTCGACGTCGTCGAGGCAGCTGACGAACACCATCTCCATGCGTGGCAGCGTGCGCAGCGCCTCGGCGCCGCAGGCGGCGGGATTGGTCGGCAGCACGCGCCAGCCGGCAAGCACGAGGCCCTCGCGGCGCAGCTGCGCCTCGAGCGTCGCGCGGGCGCGCTCGGCGGCGTCGTCATAGGTGGACAGGAACGCGATGCCGGCGGCGAAGCGCAGGCCGACGTCGATGCCCGCCTCCGCGGCGACCGCCCGCAGGAAAGCCTCCGGCTTCTTCAGCAGCACGCCGCAGCCGTCACCGGTCTTGCCGTCGGCGGCGACGGCACCCCGATGGGTCAGCCGGTTGAGGGACGAGATCGCCGTCTGCACGAGCCAGTGGCTCGGCTGGTCGTCGAGATTGGCGATCAGGCCGAACCCGCAGCTCTCGCGCTCGTAGGCGGGATCGTAGAGCCCGGCCGCGTCATGCCCGCCGTTCGCGAGCGCAGCGGCGCTGGTGGGCAGCGCGGGGGCTGCACCGGGATCTCGCTGGGTCATCTCCCGTCCTCGCACCCGTACCGCGGGCATCTGGTTCGAGACCGCACTATGAAGAACGGCCGAAGCCCGGTCAATGCTGCGCCGCAGCAGACCTGCTGCAATGCAGCATCTTCGCGCGCACCGGGTGCGCAGCGTGCGCCCGGAGGGGCGCGGCGCAGTTGATCGAGGGGGAGATCGGCCGCGGCAACCTGCCGCGGCCGAATCGGTTCACTCCGCCGCGGCGGGGCCCGTCACCGGCGCGACACCGCCGGCCTGGGGGGCCTGGTTCAGGCGCCTGCGGAACGCGGGCGCGAGCCAGCGCTCGATGTCGTCGATGATCGTGAAGCCGGCCGGGACGATCACCAGCGTCAGCACGGTGGACGTGAGGATGCCGCCGATGACGGTGACCGCCATCGGCGAGCGGAACGCGGACGCGTCGCCGATGCCGAGTGCGGTCGGCAGCATGCCCGCAATCATCGCGACGCTGGTCATGACGATCGGCTGGGCGCGCTTGTGGCCGGCCTCGACCAGCGCCGTCATCCGGTCCTTGCCGGCCCGCATCTCCTCGATTGCGAAGTCGACCAGCAGGATCGAGTTCTTGGCGACGATGCCCATCAGCATCAGCAGGCCGATGACGACCGGCAGCGAGAACGGCATGTTGAACAGGAACAGCGCGGCCAGCGCCCCGCCAAGCGAGAGCGGCAGCGCCGACAGGATCGTGATGGGCTGGAAGAACCGCGCGAACAGCAGCACCAGCACCGCGAACACCATCAGCACGCCGGCACTGATCGCGAGGATGAAGTTGCGGGCCAGTTCCTCCATCAGCTCGCTATTGCCCTGATTGACGATGCGCAGGCCGGTCGGCAGGTTCTTCATCGCCGGCAGCTCGTTGATCTTCGCCAGTGCCTGGCTCGTCACCGTGCCCGGCATGAAGTCCGCCTCGATCATCACGCGCCGGCTCTGGTTGTAGCGGCGCACGGCCGTCGGGCCCTCGCCGAAGCTGATGTCGGCCACCGACTTCAGCGGCACCGCACCACCGCTCAGCGTCGGCACCGGCAGGTTCTCGATCGTCGACAGGTCCTCACGCGAGGATTCGCGCAGGCTGACGCGAATCGGCACCTGGCGGTCGGCCAGCGAGAACTTCGCGGCGTTCTGCGGGATGTCGCCGAGCGTCGCGATGCGGATGGTCTGGCTGATCGCCTGGACGGTGACGCCGAGCTCGGCCGCCTGGTCGAGCCGCGGGTGGATGACGAGCTCCGGTCGCGGCAGGTCACCCCTGATCCGCGGATCGCGCAGCCCCTTGACGGTGCGCAACTCGTCGATCATCTTGCGCGCGTGCGTGTCGAGCAGCACCGGGTCGTCACCGGTCACGTAGATCGTGTAGTCGTGATCGCCGAAGCCGCCCTGCGACGAGAACGAGATGCGCGCGTCGGGGATCGCCTCGAGCTCGGGGCGGACCGAGTCCTCCCAGGCCTTCTGCGACATCTTGCGCTGGCTCGAGGGCACCAGCGACACGTATAGGTTGCCGGTGCGCACGCTCGCGTCGTCGCTCTCGCCGATCGACTCGACGACGTCGGTGACTTCCTTGTGGCGGCGCAGGATCTCGGTGACCCGGGCCGACACCGCCGCGGTCTGCTCGAGCCGCACACCCGGCGGCAACTCGATCGTGACCGTGCTCGAGGCGAAGTCGCCGCTCGGCACACCCGTCTTCGGCATGAAGAAGAGGCCCACGATCGAGAGCACGAAGAACGCGATGCCGATGGCGATCGTCTTCCAGCGATTGCGCACGCAGACGCGCAGGAAGCCGAGGTACCAGGTCATCAGGCGGCCCTCGAGGTGGGCCTTCGCGCCCTCGGGCTTGAGGGCGAAAGCACCGATGACCGGCGTCACGAGGCGCGCCACCAGCAGCGAAAAGAACACGGCGACCGCGACCGTCAGGCCGAATTCCTTGAAGAACTGGCCGGTGATCCCGCCCATGAAGCTGACCGGGATGAACACCGCGATGATGGTCGCCGAGGTCGCGACGACCGCGAGGCCGATCTCGTCGGCGGCATCGAGCGCGGCCTGGTAGGGCGACTTGCCCATGCGGATGTGGCGCACGATGTTCTCGATCTCGACGATGGCATCGTCCACCAGCACGCCCGCGACCAGCGACAGCGCCAACAGGCTGATGCCGTTGAGCGTGAAGCCCATCCACGACATGAACGCGAACGTCGGGATCGCCGACAGCGGGATCGCCAGCGCCGAGATCGCCGTCGCGCGCCACTCGCGCAGGAACAGCCAGACCACGGCGACCGCGAGCAGTGAGCCCTCGAGCAGCGATTCGATCGCCGAGTTGTAGGTCTTCTTGGTCGCATCGACGGTCGTGAAGACCATCTTCGCGGAAATCCCCGGGTTCTCCTCGAGAATCGCCTTGAGCTCCTTCTCGACGCGAGCGAGCGTCGTGACATCGGACGCGCCCTTGGCCTTCGAGACACCGAAGGTCGTCGCGTCGCGCCCGTTGAGGCGCGAGACCGCCCGGATCTCGCCGACGCCATCATGGACTTCGGCGATCTCGTCGAGGCGCGCGACCCGCCCGCCACCGACCTGGATCTGCGTCGCGCCGAGCTCGCCGGCACTGTGCGCGCCGCCGAGCACGCGGATCGACTGCTCGCCCCCGGCGAGCTGCGCGCGGCCGCCCGGGGCATCGAGGTTCAACGAGCGCAGCTGCTGGTTGACCTGCACTGCCGTGATGCCGAGCGCCTGCATGCGGGCCGGATCGAGCTCGATGCGGATCTCGCGGTTGACGCCGCCGCCGCGATTGACCTGCGCCACGCCGCCGATCGCCAGCAATCGCTTCGTGACCGTGTTGTCGACGAACCAGCTGAGCTGCTCCGGCGTCAGCTTCGTGGTGCTGAGGGCGTAGTAGGCGATCGCGTTGCCATCGACGTCCATGCGTTGGACGTTGGGCTCCTGGATGCCTTCGGGCAGGTCGCTGCGCACGCGCGCCACCGCATCGCGCACGTCGCTGACGGCGCGGTCGATCGGCGCGCCGATGTTGAATTCCACGAAGATCATCGCCTGGCCTTCCGTGGCCCGCGACGTGATGTTATGGACGTTACCGACGCTGGCGACCGAGCCCTCGATCTTCTGGAGGATCTGCGCCTCCATCTCGGTCGGCGCCGCGCCCGGCTGCGAAACACTCACGATGACCATCGGGAACGAGACGTCGGGGTTGAGGTTGATCGGCAGCCGCACGAACGCGACGATGCCGACGAAGGTCAGCACCAT
Source organism: uncultured Pseudomonadota bacterium (assembly GCA_903884235.1). GTDB lineage: Bacteria > Pseudomonadota > Gammaproteobacteria > Steroidobacterales > Steroidobacteraceae > CAIKZZ01. The sequence goes on along the minus strand of CAISEB010000035.1, from coordinate 22,424 downwards.
AAACAGCACGAGCGGGAAGATCGGGTGCTTGATCGCCCATGCGGAGATGTTCTTCACGGCGTCGCCTTCGCGGAGTCGACGCGCACCTGCTCTCCCTCGTGCAGGAATGCACCGGCGGTGGTGATCACACGCTCACTGCCATCGAGGCCCTCGGCGATGACGATGCCGCTAGGCTGGGCGCCGCCGAATTTCACCGGCTTGCGCACGACCCGCTCGCCCTCGCCGACCACGTAGACGTAGCTGCCGCGGGAGTCCGCGAGGAACGCCGTCTGCGGCACGATCGGCCGAACGTCCGTGGCGACCTTCGCCTCGCCGCGGGCGAATGCGCCCGGTCGCAGATTGCGATCGTGCGGCAGCGTCACGCGTACTTCGCCGAGCCGCGACATCGGGTCGATCACGGCGGGCAGCAGCCGGATCGTTCCCGTGTAGGGGGTCTGGACGCCCGTGATGCTGACCTGCGCAGTCTGCCCGACCTTGAGCTTCGGCAGGTCCTGCTCGGCGACCATCGCCTTCATCTCGACCTCGCCACCGCGCGCGAGGCGGAACAGTGGCGCGGTCCCGGCGGTCACGGCCTGGCCGACTTCGGCGGCGCGCGTCAGCACGATGCCGTCGGCGGGTGCGTGCAGTTCGGTGCGGCCGAGGCGGGCCTCGGCTTCGGCGAGTTGTGCCTCGGAGGCGTGGACGTGCGCGTTCGCGGTCGCGAGCTGGGAACGGCGCTTCTCGACCTCGGCCTTCGAGAGCGCGGCAACCACCGACCCGTTGATCGCGACGGCGCGCTGGTATTCGGCGTCGGCGAGCACGGCCTCGGCGCGGCTCTGCTCGAGCGAGGCGCGCAAGCTGGCGACCTGCGGCGCGAGGACGGAGGTGTCCAGGCGCGCGAGCGCCTGGCCGCGCTGCACAGTGTCGCCGACTTCGACGAGCACCGCGGAGACCCGGCCACCTTCGCCGTCGATGCCGATCGGCATGTCATAGCGGGCCACGATCGCGCCGGTGAAGCTGACCGACAGGGTGTAGGGAGTGCGTCCCGGGGCGGTCGCGCTGACCAGCGGCGCGGCGTTCGCGGCGGCGTCCGGCTTGTTCGCCGCGCGGTGCACGATCAGGTAGCCGAGACCTGCGAGCAGCAGCACGAGTCCCCCGATGAGGACGCGGCGCGAGACGAGCCCGCGGGCCGGAACCGTGGCGGCGGTCAGTTCGTCGAGGCGGGTGCGGGCGTGTTCGTTCACGGTGGTGCGCTTCAGGTCGGGGACTTGGGAGCGAGAGTCTACCGGGGGAAACCCCTAGCGCCCGGTCAAAGAGACGAAGCGTGAAGTCGGCGCGACGAACCGCCCGAACGGGCCGCTGGAACGCGGCGGGTCCCAAAAAAAAGGCGCCGGGAGCGGGGGGAGCTCGTCGGCGCCAAGATTTCTAACCACAGGGGAAATGAGACTAGCGATGAATACCTAGCAAGGGCCGTGCCAACTCTTGAGTATCAATAAAAACAATGAGCTACGAGCCACGTGGCGCACTCGGTGCCGGTCCAGGTGACGCGGCGCGTCAGTAATTGACGCGCTCAGCGTCGCGGAGGGTCCGCCCGGGCGGGACCTGCGTCCCATCAGCCCCCGGACCCGCTTCCTATGATGGTCGACGGCGCGATGAACCGCGCCGGCTGTCCAGGAGCCCGGCCATGACCTCAGACGATTCGCCCCCGCGGCGACGCTTCCTCGACAGCCCCGGCGGCACCCCGACCCTGCTCGGCGACGGCGGCCGCGTCGAGGGCCATGTGTCCATACCGGGCCCCCTCGCGGTCAGCGGGACGATCGTCGCCGACGGCGAGGTCGGCGGCGTGCTGACGATCGGGCGCACGGGGATCTGGCACGGCCACCTGCGCGCGCATGCCGCGGTGGTCCTCGGCGAACTGCGCGGCACGCTCGAAGTGGCGACGACGCTGGAACTCGGCCGCACGGCCGTCGTCCACGGCACGGTGCGGGCCGCGCTCGTCGCGATTGCCGATGGCGCCGTCGTCGATGGCGACATCGAGGTCACCGGGGAGACGCCAGTCGTGCGCTTCACCGACCGGCGTCGCCTTCCCGAGGAAGGCGGTACCGGCTAGCGCCGCACGTAGACGTGCACGAAGCGGTCGGTGTGGCCGCGGACGGCCGGATCGAAGACCAGCTTCGTGTGATCGTCGGTCGTGTTGTGCAGGCCGTCGTAGCGACCGGCGAGATCGAAGCCGTGCGACTCGAAGTCCTTGATCGCGAACGTCTCGTCGATCCGATGCAGCGTCTGCGCCGGCGCGCTGCCACTGCCTGCGACCGCGACGTGGTCGACGACCAGCAGGCGTGCACCCGGCTTCAGTGCGGCGTGCACCTGGTCGAGGAACTGGGACGCGTCGATGCGCGGGAAATCGTCGCCGTTCGCGTAGTACAGGTCGTGGTACGACATCACGAACAGGGCCCCGTCGAGTGTCGCGGTTCCGAGGTTGAGCTTCTCGTTGGGAACGACGAGGCGCTCGATCCGCGGCAGCCGCCCGTCATGGAATCGGGCCGCGAGGTCGTCCTTCGCGAATGCCGCGTAGGCGGGATCGTTGACGAGCAGCACCTTGCCGCGCGGGCCCACTACGTGCGAGAGGATCTCGCTGTAGTAGCCACCGCCACCGAACAGGTCTGCGATGGTCATGCCGGGCTTGAAGTCGGCGAACGCGAGGACCTCCGCCGGATGCTCGCGCAGATCGCGCTCGCGGTCCTTGTCGCTGCGATCGGGCGAGGCGACGGCCGTCGTGTACACCTTTGCCGGGGCGGCGGCCGCGATCGCCGCGATCATCGTCGTGGAGATGGCCAGCAGCGAGCACGCTGCGATGACACGGATCCTGCGCATCGGGGGTCTCCTCGTCCTGAGTGGGGCGCCATCATCGACCCACCGGCCGCGCAGCCGCAAGCCCGTCACGCGCCTGCACCGCCCAGGATCTCGAGTACCCGGCGGTCGGCCCAGCTCGGCCCGCCGAGGGAGTCCAGGAAACCGCAGTGACCGCCCCGCGAGACGGTCTCGACCGTCAGCGCCGCCGGCGCCGCGAGGCGCGTGAGGTCTCCCGCCGGGATGATCGGGTCGTCCAGTGCCATCAGCAGGTGGCAGGGCACGGTGAGCGGCGCGAGCGCGGCGCCGGTGATCGCGTAGCCGGCGAGGTAGCTGTGGATGTCGGCATAGCCGCTGTAGCGACGCACCAACTGCGCCGTCATCGCCGTCAGGCGCCGGCTTTCCAGCAACTCATCGAGGTCGTACAGGTCCGGCCACGCGCGCCGCTTGCGCAGCAGCGAGCGGCGCCACTTCAGCACGAAGTAGTTGCGGTAGATCCAAGTGCCGTGCTCCAGGCGCTGCATCGTGTGCGCCGGATCGAGGACCGGGCAGATGGCGATGACCTGGGCAAGCGGGATCCCGGCCGCCGGCGCGCGCACCGCGACGCGCAGCGCGAAATTGCCGCCCAGCGAGTAGCCGACCAGCGCGAGCCGCCGCGAGGGGAAGCGGCGCGCGATCTCGGCGATCGCGCCGACGACTTCGGCGATGCGGCACGAATGGAAGAGCTCGGGATTCAGGTGGTGCGTGGGCCCGTGGTCGCGCAGGTTCAGGCGAAAGACGTCATAGCCGGCGCCGCGCAGCTCCGTGGCCACCGAGCGCACGTACTGCGATTCGGCGCTCCCTTCCCAGCCGTGCAGCAGCACCACCAGCTCGCCGCGGCCATCGGGGCACGGCGCGTAGTGCCCGAGCAGCCGCACGCCGTCACCGCAGTCCACCAGCTCGTCGCGGCTCGCCGCGACGAGCGCGCGCGATCGCCGCGCGACGAACCAGCGGCGTGGCAGCACGCTGGTGAGGATCGACTGCAGGTGCGGGTTGCGCAGCCAGCGCGGCGGCGCGAATTGGGTCGGCGGCATGCGCGGACTACGAGATGCGGATCGGTCCACTGCCGGGCAGCGACTCGACGTAGCGTGCGCCCATCAGGCGTGCCGGTGTCGTGGCGCCTGGCTCCGCGGGTCGCGCGAGCAGCCGCTCGACGACGCCGAGGGCGGCCTGGACGGTGACCGTATAGCCGTTCGCGGTCTCGATCCGGGCGGTGACGGTACGGCCCGCAGCGTCGCGCGCCTCGCCCCAGACGTGCGTCGGAGTCGTCGCCCGCTCCGCATCGTCCGGGCCCGGCGGTTGGCGATCGACTTTCGCCTTCAGGCGGCGCTGCACGAATCCGAGGCCGAGCAGCCAGCGCACGAGGTTGAGGCGGCGCAGCGCACGCAGGCGCGCCGGCGACATCGGCACGTAGACCTCGATGTTGGGGATGCCGGTCGTGTGGAAGGCCGTGCTCACGTCGCCCCAGGGAATCGTCATCGCGAGCTTTTCCCCGGCACCGAAATCGATGCGCCGGTCGCGGTAGCCGAGGCGGACCCGGCGCAACACGCCGCGCTCGCGCACGCAGCCACCCTGCCCCAGGCCCTCGACCATGGTGCGCGCGGTCCCGCGACTCCAGCTGGAACGCCCGTCGAATCCGAGCGCGAGATGGGTGGCCGACGGCAGCGCCTCGCTGAGCGCGCGCGCGACGCAGTCGGTCGGCACGACGTCGAACCCGACGCCCGTGCAGACGACGATGCCGGCCGCCTGCGCGGCGGCGTTCTGCGCCTGCGCGTGCTCGAACACCGACACCTCGCCGGTGATGTCGAGGTAGTGGGCCTGCGCTGCGAGGCACGCGCGGATCATCGTCGCGGCGGTCGCGGAAAACGGACCGGCGCAGTGCAGCACCAGGGTGACGCCGGCCATCGGCGTCGCGAGGTCGGCGTCCTCGAGCGCGAAGACACGGGCCTCGAGGCCGAGTTCCGCAGCGAGTCGCGTGACGGCGCCGTGCGATCGCCCGCCGAGAACCGGGCGCTGGCCGCGGCGCACGGCCTCGCGCGCGAGCAGCTCACCGGTGTAGCCGTTCGCGCCGTAGATCATCCAGCTCATGACGTCGGTCGCGCGTCCGCCGCGAACTCGAGGTAGCTGCGGGCCGCCGCCACGGCATTCCACTGCCCGGCGTTCGCATCCGCGGCGGACGGGTAGCCCTGCGAGCCGCTGCGGGTGGCGTAGGTGACGCGCACCTCGATCGCGCCGTGGCTGCGCTCGCGCACGCCGGCGATGATCGCGCCGAGCGCCGGCGGCTCGGCCGGGTTGGCGCGCAACGCCTCGTCGGCGGGGTTGCCGACCACGTCGCAGCGGTTCGCCGGCATGTCGGCCGGAGCGGGCGCATAGCCCTCGGTGGGATTGCCCGTGAGGCAGTACTCCCCCGCCACCACGGTGACGCGGGCGGTGCCCGCGAAGCCGCGGTGCTCGAGGCCGGACAGCCACGACGCCAGCGCGTCGATCCGGCCGGGCGAAAACGGCGCCTCGCCGTAGGCGATCGGCACGCGCTGCGCGGCCGGCGCGCTCGCGTGCGCCGGCGCTGCGGTGGCGGCCGAGGGAACCGGCGGCGCGGTCTCGGCCTCGCCCGCAGAGGCGCTGGGGACGGTGGCCGGCGCCGCCGGCACGGCCTTCAGCACCGCGATCTCGGCGTGCTGCTGCCAGGCGAGGACGCCGAACCCGAGCGCCGCGACGAGCGCGACCGCCGCGAGGGCGATCCAGCCCACGGGTCGCGGCGGCGGAGGGGGCTCCGGCACGGGCACCGGTTCCGTGGCCTTGGCGATCGTCGCGTTCAGGTCGGCGACGGCGCGCTGCACGCGCTCGCCCACCTCGGTGACGACGCGGCCGCCGACGCCATCGAGGCTCGCGACGACGAAGCGCCGCAGGTCGATGCCCTGCTCCTGCAGCAGCGGCTCGACGATCGCACGGACATCGGCCGCGGTCAGCGAGGGCGGCGGAGGCGTGGCGGCTTCGTTGCCGCTCGAGGACGGCTCGCAGGTCACGGGCGCGGACGGCACCACGATGCCCGCGATCGCGCCACCGCCGGGCTCCGCAGCCGGCAACTGCACCTGGTCGAAGCCCGCCGGCACGGTCGTCAGCGGCACTTCGCGCGGCGTGCCGTCGCGCCGGTCGGGAAGCACCTGCAGCTGCATCAGTACCGCGGCGATGTCACCGGGTGCCATCTGCTTGGCGAGCACGCCGGCCGCGCCGATCGCGCGCGCCTCGCCGGCGTAGAGCTCGCCGTCCTGGGACGTGTACATCATGATGGGAATCGACGCGGTGCTCGGGTCGTTCTTGATCGCCTGCACCGCGCTCAGGCCATCCATGCCCGACATCACGTGGTCCATGAAGATCACGTCGGGCCGGTTGTCGCGCAGGTACTGCAGCGCGGCCTCCGCGGAGTCGCGCATGTCGACCGTGAGGTCGTGCTTTTCCAGAAGGCGGGACAGAACGACCCGCGCCGACTTCGAATCGTCGACGATCAGCGCTCGCTTCGGCGTCACTGCGACCTCACGAACCCAGCGATATCAGGGAAAGCCTGAGTGTAGCGCAGCCGCGCGGCGCGGCAACGCATCATCGGTTGCCGGGCGGGGCCCCGGGGGGGATCGGCCCGGTCGACGACGATCGCCAGGGTCGCGCAGGACGGCCGTCGACCGTGCCGGGCGGGTCGCTCGGACAGGCCCGCAGCTGCGGCCCGCGCGCCGCGTACGCGAAGCCGCCGGCCGCAGCGTCTGCGGAACATCGATTGCGCGGCATCCGGCCAGCGCCGCTCCCAGCGGGCTAGTCGCGCAGGCCGATGCCCTTTTCCATCAGGTAGACCGCGAGCCCGAACAGCGCCAGGGCGAAGGCGATCATGATCGCGAAAGCGAGCCGGACGTCGACGTCCGAAACCCCGAGGAAGCCGTAGCGGAAGCTGTTGACCATGTACAGGATCGGGTTCGCGTGCGACAGCGTCTGCGCCCACGACGGCAGCAGCGTGATCGAGTAGAACACGCCCCCCAGGTAGGTCATCGGCGTCAGGATGAAGGTCGGGAACCACGAGATGTGGTCGAAGTTCTTCGCGAATACGGCGTTGATGAAGCCACCGAGCGAGAACACGATCGAGGTGATGAGCACGGCCGCGATGATCAGCGCCACGTTGCTCACGACGAGGTGCGTGAAGCACAGCGCGACGATCGTCACGGTCAGGCCGACCAGCAGGCCGCGGACGATGCCGCCGGTGACGTAGCCGATCACGACCAGCCAGTTCGGCAGGGGCGAGACGAGGATCTCCTCGATGTGCTTGCCGAAGCGCGCACCGAAGAAGCTCGACACGACGTTGCCGTACGAATTGGTGATGACCGACATCATGATCAGGCCCGGCGCGATGTACTGCATGTAGTCGTAGCCACCCATCCGGCCGATGCGCGACCCGATCAGGCTGCCGAAGATGATGAAGTAGAGCGTGGCGGTGACCGCCGGCGGCAGCAGCGTCTGGCCCCAGATGCGCAGGATGCGGTTGAACTCGCGCAGCACGATCGTCTGGAAGCCGATCCAGTCGGTGCGCGAGCGCGATGCGGGCTGGCCAAGGGACGCGTTCATGACTGCGCTCCGGCGTTGCCGGCCTGCGATCCGGACCGGCCGACGAGCCGCATGAACTGCTCCTCGAGGCGATTCACCTTGTTGCGCATCGAGACGACGTCGACGCCTTGCGCCGCGAGGCGCACGAAGATGTCGTTGAGGTTGTGGCCGTTGGACACCTCGATCTCGAGCGTGCGCGCATCGACCAGCGTCACGCCGAAGCCCGGCAGCGACGGCGCGATCGGCAGTGCCTCGCGCAGGTTCAGCACGAAGGTCTCGGTCTGCAGCTTGCGCAGCACGTTGCTCATCTTGTCGTGCTCGATGATGCGGCCCTTGTCGATGATCGCGACGTTGCGGCAGAGGGTCTCGGCCTCCTCCAGGTAGTGCGTCGTCAGGATGATCGTGACGCCGCGCTCGTTGGTCTCGCGCAGGAACTCCCACATCGTCCGGCGGATCTCGATGTCGACGCCGGCCGTCGGTTCGTCGAGGATCAGCAGCCTCGGCTCGTGGACCAGCGCCCGCGCGATCATCAGTCGCCGCTTCATGCCACCGGACAGCGACCGCGCGATCGCGCGGCGCTTTTCCCACAGCTGCAGCTGCTTGAGGTAGCGCTCCGTGCGCTCGCGCGCAACCTGCCGGGGGATGCCGTAGAACCCGGCTTGGTTGACGAGGATCGTCTCGACCGACTCGAACTGGTTGAAGTTGATTTCCTGCGGGACGATGCCGATGCAGGACTTCGCGGCACCGATGTCGCGATCGATGTCGTTCTCGAACACCGCGACCGTGCCGCTCGTCTTGTTGACCAGCGAGGTGATGATGCCGATGGTCGTGGTCTTGCCGGCACCGTTCGGGCCGAGCAGCGCGAAGAAGTCGCCCTGTTCGACGTCGAGGTCGATGCCCTTGAGGGCTTCGACGCCATTCCCGTAGGTCTTGGTCAGCTTGCGGATGGACAGGGCGTGCATGGGCTCGTTTCGGCGGCGGGCGACCGGGGGGCGGCCGCGAGCGCGCAGCGTAAGACCCCGGCCGCCGGGGGGCAACCTCGCCGGATGGCGCCTATTCGCCGTCCGCGACCGCCTGCGCCGGCGCAAGACCCTGAGCGGCAAGGAGTTGCAGGCCGAGATCACGCAGCGCGACATTGCCCGGCCGCGTGCCGGCCCGACCCGTGGCGGCCAGCTTCGGCCAGAAGCGCGGGTGGTCGACCCATCGCGCCCGCATCACCGGCAGCGCACAGGTCGCCGCATGGTCGATCGCGGACAGGGGCAGGCCCCGCCACGCGTCGGCGACGGTCGGCCCCATGCCGAGCACCATCGCCGGGGTCAGTTCCTCGCCATGGACGAGGTGCCAGGCGAGGAACACCACCGTGCGCGCGAAGGTCGCCTCGTCCGACAGGCTCGCGGAGCCGGGGCGCGCGGCGTCCCGGACCACGGCGCGCCAGAAGTCCCGGTCCTCGAAGCGCGCGTTGAACAGCGTGTACGGCAGGCTCGCGGCGATGCGCCGCGCGAAGGGGTCGAGCCTGGCGACGGCGGCGACCGTGCCGGCGTCGAGGCCGTACGCCGCCACCGCCGGGCCCGCGGGTCGGGGCGGGGCGAGCAGCGCGAGGAAGGCGAGATTCGCCTCGCGGATCGAATCCAATGTCGTCGCATCGAGGACGGCCCGGGCGCCATAGCCGCTGGCGACCCGCTCATCCTCGACCCGGAGGCTGTGCTCTTCCATGCCCTTTCTCCCCAAGCTGGGCAGAAATTGTGTCTGGTCTCGACCCAGGACCGAGAGTACAGTTTTTGGTGAATTAATACCAAAAGTCCACTATTGGACCGAAAATTTTCGACGGGAAGACCACCATGCGCATCACGGACGATCGCTACAGCCGCGACCGGCAACGTTTCGACCTCGCGCTCCGGATGATCCGGCACGAGGCCCGCACCTGCACGATCCGAACCTGGACGGGCCTGACGGACGACCGCATCCGCAAGCTGTACCGGTCCTATGTTGCGGATCTGGGCCCCGACGTGAAGCGCCGGCGCGGCAAGTCGCCGAGCCACGTCGGCTACTTCCTCAAGAACCTCGAGGCCCGTCGGCATGCGTCGGCGCTCGGCGGGCTCTACTCGATCCTCGGCCTGCTGGCGAAGGCGCCGCCGACGACGCGCGTGGCCGGCCAGGGCGCGCTGCAGTGGGGCGAGCAGTTCTGCCGCACCTACGAGACCTACGTGGAGCTGAACCAGCCGCACCGGATCTCGTTCGAGCACGCCTGCTCGCTGCTGCAGGCGCTGCAGGCGCGCGGCGAGCTCAGGCCGGGCGCCTGCCCGTCCTGCGGTGCCTTCATGGTCGTCGACACGCTCCGCGCCCAGGGCGCCGACTGCTCGCTCTGCGAACGCGAGAAGCGCGGCGGGGAACCCGGCTAGAATGGCGTGGCGCCCCGCGCGCCCCACCATGCCTACGCACCGCGCCCCCAACGTCTACGCCGGCCCCTACGTCGACCGCAGCAGCGGCTTGCGCAAGGACGCGGCGTGGCTCGCCGCCGCGCTTGCCGACGACCGCTCGCGGTTCGTCCCCCTCTGGCGCCAGCGCAGCCTGCTGCGCCTCGAACCGGAACCGGCCGCGGTGCTGCTGCCACTCTCCGCCCTCGGACCGGTCGGCGACGCGCAGGTCGTGCTGCTCGGGCTGTTCCGCGGCGTCGCCTGCTTCGCGATCGAGGTGGACAGCGAGTCGCCACCCCTGCCCGGGACCGAATATGCGGACCTGCGCACGAGTGGTGCGCTGCTGCCGGCGGACGAGGCCGGCCTGCTCGCCTACGCCCGGGCCATGCTCTATTGGCGACAGCGCCACCGGCACTGCGGCGCCTGCGGGGCGCCGACCCGGCCCGAGAGCGGCGGGCACGTGATGACCTGCTCCTCCCCCGCGTGCGCGACGCAGAGCTTCCCGCGCATCGATCCGGCGATGATCGTGCTGGTCAGCGACGGCGAGCGCGCGCTGCTCGGTCGCCAGGCGTCCTGGCCGCCGGGCCGCTACTCGACGATCGCGGGCTTCGTCGAACCCGGCGAGAGCCTCGAGGACGCGGTCGCCCGCGAGGTCCGCGAGGAGACGAGCGTCGAGGTCGACGAGGTGGAGTACCACTCCTCGCAGCCCTGGCCGTTTCCCTCGTCGTTGATGGTCGGCTTCCACGCGCGCGCGCGGAGCCTCGACATCAGCTGCCCGGATGGCGAGCTCGAGGACGCACGCTGGTTCACGCCAGAGGAGCTCGCCACCGGCACGCCGGCGCTGCCGCCGCCCCAGTCGATCTCGTTCAGGCTGATCGCGGACTGGTACCGCCGCCTCGCCGGGCGCGAGCTTGCGGAGGAGCCGGGCGCGCGACTCTGGCCGCGGGCGCGTTGAGCGTGTCCTTCGATCCCGTGCTCGCGGGCCTGCTCGGCGCCGCGTTCCTGGCCGGCGGGATCGACGCGATCGTCGGCGGTGGCGGGCTGATCCAGCTGCCGGCGCTGTTCTCGGCACTGCCCTCGACCCCGCCGGCGACGCTGCTCGGCACGAGCAAGCTTGCCGGCTTCGCCGGCACCGCGAGCGCGACCTGGCGCTACGCCCACGCGGTGCGCATCCCGTGGCGGCGTCTCGCGCCGATCGCGGGCATCGCGTTCATCGGCGCGCTCGCCGGCGCGGTCGCCGTCACCCACGTCGCCGCGGCCGCATTCCGGCCGCTCGTCCCGGTGCTGCTCACGATCGTCCTGCTCTACACGCTGACCCAGCGCGACCTCGGCGCCACCCACGCGCCGCGCAGCCTCGACCGCCGCGGCGCCGCGACCGGCGCGGCGTTGGTCGCCTCGATCGCCTTCTACGACGGGTTCTTCGGGCCCGGGACCGGCAGCTTCCTGATGCTGCTGTTCATCCGCCACTACGGCTTCGACTTCCTGAACGCGGCGGCGGCTGCGCGCGTATTGAACGCGGCCACCAACGTCGCGGCGCTGGCCTGGTTCGGCAGCCGCGGCCACGTGCTGTGGCCGACCGGACTTGCCATGGCGGCGGCCAACGTGGCCGGGGCCCAGGTGGGCACGCGCCTCGCCCTGACGCGCGGCACGCGCTTCGTGCGCCTCGTCTTCATCGGGGTCGTCGCCACGCTGATCGCACGCACGGCGTGGGTCGCCCTGACCGGGCCGCGGTAGCGCGACATGTGCCTCGTCGCCATCGCCCATCGCGTCCGCCCAGACCTGCCGCTCGTGCTGGTGGCCAATCGCGACGAGATGCATGCGCGCGCGACGGCGCCGATGCACTGGTGGTCCGCGCCGCCCCTGCTCGCCGGCCGCGACCTCATGGCGGGGGGCACCTGGTTCGCGGTGGACGGGCGCGGCCGCTTCGGCCTTGTGACCAACGTGCGCGGCGCGCCCGTTCCCACCGGCGCGCCATCGCGCGGCGAGCTCGTGCCGCGCTTCGTCGCCGGCGACCAGCGACCCGGCGATTTCCTCGCCGATCTCGAGGCCGACGCCGGCCGATACGCGGGCTTCAACCTGCTGGTCGGGGACGGAACTGGAATCAGGTGGTTCTCGAATGCCGATGGCCGGCCGGCGTACGCGCCCCCCACCGGCATCCATGCGCTCAGCAACGGCGTGCCGGGGGCGTCGTGGCCCAAGGTGCGCATCGCGTGCGAGCGCCTCGGCGCCGCCCTCGGCGCACCAGCGCCGGACGACGCGGCCCTGCTCGCGGTCCTCGCGCAACGCTCGCCGGCGCCGGATGCGGAGCTGCCGGACACTGGGGTCGGGCTTGCGCTCGAGCGCGCGCTGTCGCCGCCCTTCATCGTGGGCCCCGACTACGGCACGCGCAGCACGACCGTGCTCGTGATCGGCGCCGACGGCCACGGCCGCGTGCTCGAGCAGTCGCACGACGCGCTCGGCCGGCCGTTCCTCGACCGCCGCTTCGCGCTACCCGTCGCCCGCTGAGGCCGCGCTGGCGGGGCCGGCGAGCGACCCCTTGACGACATTCGCATAAATATGCAAGACTCTTGCAACTTTATGCATAGTACCGCCTCACCACACTTCCCGGGCTCGACCCGGGCGCACGACGAACGCCGCGAGGCGCTGCGCCGGATCATCCGCGACGGCGCCGTCGGGCGGCAGGTCGAGCTCGTGCGGCTGCTCAAGCGTGCGGGCTTCGACGTCACCCAGTCCAGCGTCAGCCGCGACCTGCGCGACCTCGGCGTCGCCAAGGTCGGCGATCGCTACGTGCTGCCCGAGAACGCGACGGCGCCGGTGGCGGACCTGCGCGCGGTGTCCACGTTCGTGCAGGAGGCGGTGCCCGCCGGACCGCACCTGACGGTCGTACGCACGACCATCGGCTCGGCCCAGAGTGTCGCGCTGGCGATCGACCGGGCCCGCTGGCCCGAGGTCATCGGCACGATCTCCGGCGACGACACGATCTTCATCGCGACCGAGAGCGCCCGCAGCCAGCGCGCCCTGCTCGACCGCGTCCGCTCCCTCGCTGCCCGCTGAAGGCTGCCCATGACGACCTCCGACACGGGCGCCAAGCCCATCCTGCTCGCATTCTCCGGTGGCCTCGACACGTCGTTCTGCGTGCCGTGGCTGAAGGAAACCTACGGCCGACCGGTGATCACCGTCACGGTCGATACCGGCGGCATCGACGCGGCGGCCGCGGCGACGCTCGAGGCGCGTGCCCATGAGCTCGGTGCGAGCGCGCATCATCTGGTCGCCGCGAAGCCCGCGTATTTCGATCGCGTGCTGCGCTACCTGCTGATCGGCAACGCGCGCCGCGGCCAGCTGTACCCGTTCTGCGTCGGCGCCGAGCGCGTGCTGCAGGCACAGATGATCGCCGAGATGGCGACCACGCTCGGCGCGCCGTCCGTCGCCCATGGCTGCACCGCCGCCGGCAACGACCAGGTCCGCTTCGAGGTCGCGCTGCGCACGCTCGCGCCCGGCCTCGAGATCCTCGCGCCGGTGCGCGACCGGGCGTTCAAGCGCCCCGAGCAGCTCGCCTTCCTCGAGGAGCGCAAGCTGCCCGTGCCACCCTACGGCGCCGCGTACTCGGTCAACCGCGGACTCTGGGGCGTCACGATCGGTGGCAAGGAGACGCTGACCTCGGACGGCAGCATCCCGGACGCCGCATGGGTGCTGTCGCGGGACGCGTTCACGAACCCGCGCGCGCCTGAGCGCCATGTTATCGGCTTCGACAAGGGCGTGCCCTGCTCGCTCGATGGCGCCGCGCTCGATCCGGTCGCGCTGATCGAGCGGCTCGAGACGCTCGCGGCGCCGTTCGGCATCGGCCGCGGCATCCACCTCGGCGACACGGTGATCGGCACCAAGGGCCGCGTGGCCTTCGAGGCACCGGCCGCCGACGTGCTGCTGACGGCGCATCGCGAGCTCGAGAAGCTCGTGCTCACCGGCCGCCAGACGCGGATCAAGGACCTCGTCGCGGCGCCGTACGGCGACCTCGTGCACGAGGGTCACCACCTGGATCCCGTGTGCCGCGACATCGAGGCGCTGCTGGTCTCCTCGCAGCAGCGCGTGACCGGCGAGGTCAAGGTGCTGTTCCGGCCCGGCAGCCTGTTCGTCGAGGGCGTCACCTCGCCGTACTCGCTGATGGCCGCGTCCAAGGGCGTCTACGGCGAAGCCGCCGGCGAGTGGTCGCCGGCCGACGCGCTCGGCTATTCGAAGATGCTGGCACTCACCGGGATGTTCCACACCCGGGCCGGCCAGAACGCGGGAGATCGCAAGTGAAGTCAGTCGTCGTCGACAAGATCGGCTCGATCACGCAGGCCTGCGGACTCGGCCACGAGTTGCGCATCTCCGAGGACATCCCCTGCGAGGAGGGCGTCGTCATCGTCGTCGAGGTGCTGACCAACAAGAACACCTACAACACGCTCGAGCTCACCAGCGGCCGCATGGCGAAAGTCGTCAAGGGCGACATCGTCGTTGGCGCCCTCGGCCATCGCAAGGCGCTGTTCGGCTACTCGGGGCACGTGCCCGAGGCCGTGAAACCCGGCGACGTCATCCAGATGCTCAACATCGGTGGCGTGCTCGGCGTGTGCGACTCGATGAACCCGGACCGGGGACGCCCGTTCGACTGCCGCGTGCTCGGCGTCGTGCTGCAGTTCCCGTACCTCGGCGAGCGCATCGGCGTGCCGGCGCGCATCGGCTACCGGCCCCTCGACCTGGCCGCGTCCCTCGACACCCAGGGCGTGCCGGTCATCGCGCTGGCCGGGACTTGCATGGAAGCCGGCAAGACCGCGGCCGCCTGCTCGATCATCGCGCGCATGCGCCACCGCGGCCTCGCCGTGCACGCCTTCAAGGCGACCGGCGTGTCGCTGCGCCGTGACATCCTCGCGATGGAGGATGCCGGTGCGCGCAAGACCATGATCTTCACCGACTTCGGCGTCGGCACCACGACCGCGAAGGTCGGCCCCGCCCTGACGCGGGCGATGCTCACCGAAATGGCGCAGGGCCAGCCGGACATCATCGTGTTCGAGCTCGGCGACGGCCTGCTTGGGACCTATGGCGTCGAGGCAATCCTCGCGGCGGCCGACATCAGGAGCGCGCTCACGGGGGTGATCCTGTCGGCCAACGACCCGGTGGCGGCGTGGGGCGGCGTGAAGCTGCTGCGCGAGCGGTTCCTTGTCGAGCCGACCGTGGTCACGGGCCCGGCGACCGACAACCAGGTCGGCGTCGACATCATCGTGCAGCAGATGAACGTCAAGGCCTGCAACGCGATCACGAACGGACTCGAGCTCGGCGACCTCGTGATCGCGGCCGCCGGTCTCGCCGACAAGTTCCCGATCAAGCCGACCACCGAATGAACGACAGGGCGCGCGAACCGACCCTCGTCCTCGGCGGCACCGGCTACGTCGCCGGCGAGCTGCTGCGGCTCATCGCGGGCCATCCGCGGCTCGAGCTCGTCGCGGTCGTGTCGGACTCGAAGCCGGGCGAGCGGGTCGCGGCGGCGTTC
This sequence comes from uncultured Pseudomonadota bacterium, assembly GCA_903884235.1. Taxonomy (GTDB): domain Bacteria; phylum Pseudomonadota; class Gammaproteobacteria; order Steroidobacterales; family Steroidobacteraceae; genus CAIKZZ01. Next base: position 7,040 of record CAISEB010000035.1, on the reverse strand, counting down.
CCGCACCTGGCCCCGGCCTATCCCGAGACGACGTTCGTCGGCGCCGAGGAGGCCCTGCGGCTCGTGACGACGCTGCCGGCGTGCTCCATCCTCGCCGCCGCGCCGCACGGCGTGTCGGCCGCGCTGATCGACCGCCTGCTCGACGCCGCCGCCGGCGCCGGCACCCGGCCGCGCGTCGTCGACATCTCCGCCGACTACCGCTTCGCGGATCCGGCCGCGTACGCCGCGGTCTACGGGCACGCCCACGGCGCCCCGGCGCGGCTGGCCGAATTCACGTGCGCTGTACCGGAGCACCTGGCGACGCTCACGACGCCGCACGTGGCACACCCGGGCTGCTTCGCGACCGCGATGCTGCTCGCACTCGTGCCGCTGACGCAGCTCGGCCTCGTCGAGCCCGAGTTCTATGTCAGTGCCGTCACGGGCAGCACCGGCTCCGGCCGCAATCCCGTCGAGGGCACGCACCACCCGCGCCGCCATAGCGATCTGTACTCGTACGGTGCGCTCGGCCACAGGCATGCCCCGGAAGTCGTGTCGATCGTCGAGCGGCTCACCGGACTGCGGCCGGAGCTCAACTTCGTGCCGCACTCGGGTCCGTTCGCGCGCGGCATCCACGCCACCACGCAGGCGCGGCTCGTCAGGCCGATGTCGGGCGCGGACGTGCGCGAGGCACTCGCCGGGTTCTACTCGGGCCATCCGTTCGTGCGCGTGAAGGCCGATGCCCCGCGCATGAAGGACGTCGTCAGCAGCAACTACGCGGAGCTCTCGGCGACCACCAACGGCAAGACCCTGGCCGTGATGAGCGTGCTCGACAACCTCACCAAGGGCGCCGCCGGCGGCGCCGTGCAGTGGCTGAACCGCATCCATGGCTGGGATCCGGCGACGGGCCTGGCCGCACCGGCGCCGGGCTGGACCTGAGCGTCTCTCCAGGAACGTCCCGATGGCCGCATCACCGACCCCATCCGCAGCCGCCAGCCACCTCGCGCGCGTGTTCTCCCAGTACCCGCTCGAGGTCGTGCACGCCGAAGGCGTCTGGCTGACGACCCGCGACGGCCGCCGGATCCTCGACTACTACGGCGGCCATGCGGTCGCCGCGCTCGGCTACGGCCACCCGCGCTGGGTCGCGGCGCTGGAGCGCCAGGCACGCGAGGTGCTGTTCCAGACCAACGCCATCCCCATGGCGGTGCGCGAGCGTGCCGCCGAGCGGCTGGTGCGGTTCGCCGGCCTGGGCCTCGACGACGTCTTCTTCGTGAACTCCGGCGCCGAGGCAAACGAGAACGCACTGCGCCTCGCATTCCGCGCCACCGGTCGCCGTACCGCCGTGGCACTCGAGCAGGGCTGGCACGGCCGCACCGCGGCCTCGGGCGCGGTGACGTGGGGCGCGCGCGAGAAGTGGTACGGGTTCCCGCAGGCGCCCTTCGACGTGCGCTGGGTGTCGCGCAGCGACCCCGACGCCGCGGTCGCCGGCATCGACGAGGACACGGCGTGCGTGATCGTCGAGCCGGTACAGGGCCTCGCCGGCGCCTACGAGGTGCCCGTCGCGGTGCTCCAGGCGCTGCGTCGCCGCTGCGACGAAGTCGGCGCCTACCTGATCTTCGACGAGGTGCAGTGCGGCGTCGGCCGCACCGGATGGCCGTTCGGCGCGAACCGCGCCGGCGTGACGCCGGACATCCTGACGACCGCCAAGGCGCTCGGCGCCGGCTTCCCGGTGTCGGCGATGCTGCTCGCGAAGCACGTCGCGGCGCGACTGAAGACGGAGGACATGGGCACGACGTTCGGCGGCGGACCGCTCGCCTGCGCGATCGTCGAGACGGTCATCGACATCATCGAGTCCGAGGGCCTGCTCGACAACGTGAAGCGCATGTCGAGCCTGATCCGCGAGCGCTGCATCGTGGGTCCCGTGACCGGCGTGCAGGGCGCGGGACTCCTGCTCGGGCTGCGCACGACGCGTCCGGCCAAGCAGGTGCAGCAGGAGCTGATGGCGCGCGGCATCTTCGCCGGCACCGCGGCCGACCCGAACATCGTGCGCCTGCTGCCGCCGTTCACCCTCGAGGCCGCGCATGTCGATGCGCTCGCGGCCGCCCTCAAGGACCTGCCCGCATGAGTCTCGCCCGCTTCCTCGATCTCGCTGACTTCAGCCGCGAGGAGGTCCTCGACCTGCTCGCGCTCGCCGACCGGCTGCAGCAGCACCCGGAGCCGAAGGCGCTGGCCGGCAGGATCCTCGGCCTCGTGTTCCTGAACCCGTCGCTGCGCACGCTGGCCTCGTTCCAGGCCGGCATGGCGCGCCTCGGCGGCAACTCGTTCGTGATCACGCCGGGCCAGGGCACGTGGGCGCTCGAGACGCGACTCGGCGTCGCGATGGACGGCGGCGCCGCGGAGCACATCCGCGAGGGCCTGCCGGTACTCGCCTCGTACTGCGACGCACTCGGCATCCGCGCATTCGCGGAGGGCAAGAACCTCGACGCGGATGTCTCGGACGCGGGGTTCAAGGCGATGGCGACGCTCATCGACAAGCCACTCATCAACCTGGAATCGGCCATCAACCATCCGTGCCAGGCGCTCGCGGACTGGAAGACGCTGGACGACCTCGCGGTCGCGCCGCGCTCGAAGTTCGTGCTGCAGTGGGTACCGCACCCCCGTGCCCTGCCGCTCGCGGTGCCGGCCGCGGCGCTGCACATGGCCGCGCTGCGCGGGCACGATGTCGTCGTCGCGCGCCCCGAGGGCTACGCGCTGCCCGCGGCCGTGATGGACAAGGCACGCGCGGCGGCCGCGCTCTCCGGCGGCTCGGTCACCGAGACCGACGATCGCGCGACGGCGCTCGCCGGCGCCCAGGTCCTGTACGCCAAGGAGTGGGGCTCGACGACCCACTATGGCGATGCGGACGGCGACGCGCGCCTGCGTGCCGACCTCGGCCATTGGCAGGTCACCGGACGCACCTTCGAGGACGCCGCCGCCAGTTGCCACCTGATGCACTGCCTCCCGGTCCGCCGCAACGTCGCGGTCGCCGAGGAGGTGCTCGACGGACCTCGCAGCGTCGTGCTGCACGAGGCGCACAACCGGCTCGTGGTCCAGATGGCGGTGCTGCACCGCCTGCTGGCCTGACGCCACTCACCGAACTTCGAACCGAGACCGCCACCTCAGAGGCCTCCATGAGCTACCGCCCCGAACAAGCCGTCGCGATCCGTGCCATGCGCAATGCCGCCCCGTACATCCGCATGTACAAGGGCAAGGTGTTCGTCGTGAAGGTCGGCGGCGCGATCTTTGCCAGCGAAGCCGCCACCCGCTCGCTGATGGAGCAGGTCGCGATCCTGCACCAGACCGGCATCCGCGTCGTGCTCGTGCACGGCGGTGGCCCGCAGCTCGACGACATGCAGCGCTCGCTCGGGCTCGAGCCGAAGATGGTCGACGGCCGCCGTGTCACCGACGAGAAGACCGTCGAGGTGACGGTGATGGTGCTCAACGGCCTGCTCAACACCCGCCTGCTTGGGATCTGCCGCGACCTCGGCATCCAGGCGGTCGGCATCTCCGGGGTCGACGGCGGGCTCGTGGCGGCGCACAAGCGCGCGCCGGTCAAGCTTGCCGACGGCAAGGTCATCGACTACGGCCAGGTCGGCGACATCGACGCGATCAATCCGGACGTCCTGGAGAAGCTGCTCGATGCCGGCTACATGCCCGTCGTGAGCCCGCTGTCGTGCGATGACAAGGGCAACCTCCTCAACATCAACGCCGACACGGTGGCCGCGAACATCGGTGCCGCGCTCGGCGCCGAGAAGCTGCTGCTGTGCACGGGCGCGACGGGCATCTTCGAGGACATCACCGACCCCTCGACGCTCGTCTCCTACACGGATCTCGCCGGACTCAAGCGCCTCGAGGCGGGCGGCAGCTTCTCCGACGGCATGATGCCGAAGGCGAACGCGATCGAGGCCGCCATCCGCGGCGGCGTGCGCCGCGTCCACGTGATCTCGTTCAAGTCGACCGACGCACTGCTCGCCGAGGTGTTCACCAACGAGGGGCTCGGCACGCTGATCGTCGCCGACGTCAAGGCGCTGTCGCCGGCGGAACAGCAGCCCGGGTCCGTGCCGTGACACGGCTCTGGGACAAGGGCGCCCCGCTCGACGCGAAGGTCCTGCGCTACACCGCGGGCGAGGACCACGCGCTCGACGATCGCCTGGTCGCCTACGATGTCGAGGGCTCGATCGCGCACGCCGCCGGCCTGCACGCCGCGGGACTGCTCGCGACGGAGGATCTCGAGGCGCTGACGGCGGCGCTGCGCGAGATCGCCGCGTCGCACGCGCGTGGCGAGTGGCGGGTTACGCTCGAGCAGGAAGACGGCCAGACCGCGATCGAGTCGCTGCTGACGGCGAAGGTGGGCGAGGCGGGTGGCCGCATCCACCTCGGTCGGTCGCGCAACGACCAGGTGCTGACCGCACTTCGCCTCTACTTGCGCGACGCCGTCGAGGAGCTGCGCGCGGGCGCGCAGGGCGTCGCCGACGCACTGCACGAGCTCGCGGCCCGTCACGGCGACGTCGCGCTACCCGGATACACGCACATGCAGCAGGCGATGCCCTCGAGCGTGGCGCTGTGGGCCGGCGGCTTCGCCGCCGAGGTGCACGACGACGCCGAGGGGCTGCGCCTCGCGCACCGGCGGATCGGCCGCAACCCGCTCGGCTCGGCGGCCGGCTACGGTACCCCGGGCCTGCCGCTCGATCGCGACGTGACTCGCGCGGCACTGCACTTCCCGGTCAACCACGAACCGGTGACGGCCGTGCAGCTGTCGCGCGGCAAGGCCGAGGCGCAGGTGCTGTTCGAGATCGCGCTGCTGATGACCGACCTCGGGCGGCTCGCCTCGGACCTGCTGCTGTTCTATACGCAGGAGTTCGCATTCGTGTCGCTGCCGGACGCGTTCACGACGGGTTCCTCGATCATGCCGCAGAAGCGCAACCCGGACGTGTTCGAGCTGATCCGCGGGCGCACGATGTCCGCGCAGGCCTGCCTCGCCGAGGCACTCGGCCTCATCGCGAAGCTGCCGAGCGGCTACCAGCGCGACCTGCAGTTGCTGAAGGCGCCCCTGTTCCGCGGCATCGACCTCGCGCTGCAGACGCTCGACATCCTGCCGTCGGCGCTGGCCGGCGTCGCGTTCCGGCCCGGGAACATCGCCCTCGATCCGGCCATCCATGCGGCGGAGCAGGCCAATCGCCTCGTCGTCGAGGAAGGCATTCCGTTCCGCGAGGCCTATCGTCGGGTGGGCGCTGCGCTGGGGAAGAAGGACTAGTTGCGACCGGGACCGTCGATTCGGTCCTCCCCGCCATACGAGCTGCCGCGAGGCCGTCGGTTGCGTCAGGGCCGCGGGGGGAGCCGAGCCTCCCAGTCAGCGGGAGGGCGGACGAGTATCTATTCAATAATCACGCCGTTATGGATATAAGTTATTGATTTATAATACATAGATTTATTCTATAATCTATTCTATTATCTATCCATGACACGGCATGAGTCGGCGCTGTTCGAGCAGCTGGCCGCTGGCCCCGCCAGCGCGGCAGCGCTGACCGGCGCGCTCGGGATTTCCCAGCCTGTCCTATCCCGCGCGATGCAGCCGCCGCTGCGGGCAGGTCGCGTCGTCCGGATCGGCGCCGCGCGCAGTACACGGTATGGCCTGCGCCGCGCGATCCTCGGCTCCGGCTCCAGCTGGCCCGTATTCCGGGTCGACGAACACGGCGTCATCGCCGAACTCGGGCGGCTCCACGCCCTCGAGCCTCGCCACTACTACTTCGACAGCGGGAATGCCTGCCTCCGTGGCCTCGCTGACAGCATCCCCTACTTCCTGCAGGACCAGCGGCCCGGCGGGTTCCTCGGTCGAACGGTACCGAGCGCCTGGCCGGAGCTCGCTTTACCGCCGCGACCCGTGGACTGGACCGACGATCACTACCTCGCGTACCTCACGCGACGGGGCACCGACACCGTCAGCGACCTGATCATGGGCGCCGAAGCGCTGGAGCGGCACCTGGACTCGATACGCACCCGGCAAGCGATTCCGGCTCGGGACCGCGCATCGGCGTATCCCGCGCTCGCAGACGCGGCCATGGCCGGCAGCGCGCCGGGATCGTCGGCGCATGGCGAGCATCCGAAGTTCACGGCACTGGTCGGCCACGGCGCGGCCGGGACCCAGGTCATCGTGAAGTTTTCGCCACCTCGCGCGACACGCGTCGGCCAGCGATGGGCCGACCTGCTGTTGGCCGAACACATCGCGCACGAGCATCTCGCGGCGCACGGGATTCCAGCGTGCCGCTCCTCCGTCCTCGACTTCGGCGGCCGGTCCTTCCTGGAAGTCGAGCGGTTCGATCGGGTCGGCGCCGCGGGACGCCGAGGCGTCATCTCGCTCCTCGCGCTGGATGTCGCTCGCTACGGACTGCTGGATCGCTGGCCGAACTGCGCGATCAGACTGGCCGCGGACCGGGTCCTCTCCCAGGAGGACGTCGATCGGATCCGGCTGCTGGAGGCATTTGGGCGGTTGATCGCGAACACGGACCGTCACTTCGGCAATCTCGGACTGTTCGATCGCTACGACGGCCGGTTCGACCTCGCGCCGGTGTACGACATGCTGCCGATGCTCTTTGCTCCGGCGAACGACCAGATCGTCGACCGTGCATTCGAAGCGCCGAACCCCACCGCGGAGACTCTCCCGGCATGGCCGAGGGCGAGCAAGCTCGCGGAAGCCTACTGGGAACGGATCGTGGCGGATGACCGCCTGTCGCACGAGTTCCGGGTCTTGGGGCGCCAGGCGTTGGCCGAGGTGCGTTCGGCTCCACGGCGGGCGGCGGCAGGCTCGAAGCCGGCCTGAATCGCCCGAGTCCTCCGGCACGCGGCGAGCGGCGACCCTGCGGTCGCCACCCCACGCGCCGCATTCCCTAGTGTTATGCTTCGGAAGTCTCAGAACTTAATAGTTGCGCTGTTGTCTCATGAGCAGTCACCATCGAGGCACTGCCATGAGAGTCGCAACCGAGATCAAACTGGATGGAAAGCAACGTCAGGAGCTGATGCGACTGGCG
>CAISEB010000034.1 GCA_903884235.1 uncultured Pseudomonadota bacterium | reverse complement strand
CGCCGCCGCCCGCGCTCGCCGCGGCACCCCCGGTGCGCGGCACCGCGACCGCGGCGCCCGCCGCCGAACCCGCGCCGGCCCCGCCGAAGGCCGACCCCGCCAAGGCCACGGTCGCGAAGGCCGATGCGCCGAAGCCTTCGCCGGGCAAGGCCGCGCCGGAGGCCACGAAGCCGCCCGCCCCGGAGCTCCCGAAGCCCACGCCCGTCGAGGCGCCGAAGCCGGCCCCGCCGGAGGCGCAGAAGGCCGCCGCGCATCCGTCGAAGGCGCCGGTCGCGGCGGGCGAGGGCTGGGTGGTGCAGCTCGGCAGCTTCGCGAGCCGCGAGAACGGCGAGAAGCTCGCGAAGGCGCTGCGCGCCAAGGGCTATCGGGCGTTCGTCAGCGAATTCCGCGGCAGCGGACGCATCCTGTACCGCGTCCGCGTCGGTCCCGAGCAGGATCGCGCGCGCGCCGACGCCATCGCCTCGCGCCTCTCCCGCGACGGCTACAAGGGCTCGGTGGCGCCGCACTGACCGGCGCGCCGGCAGCCGTCGGCGGAACCGCCGACTGCATCGTGTGGGCACGGGAGGATTCCGGTAAAATCCGGCGCCTCAGGCTGTCCCCGCAGCCGCAGCCCCTGGCAGGACGGATGGAAGGCGCAGACTATCTCCTGTTCGCCGTGATCGGCATTTCCGCGATCCTCGGGGCCGTGCGCGGCTTCATCCGCGAGGCGGTCGCGCTGATCTCGTGGCTGCTCGCGATCTGGGTGGCCTGGCGCTTCTCGGGATTCCTGCACCCGTACCTCGGTGGCGTGCTGCAGACCCCGGCCGAAAAGGCCTGGGTGGCGCGTGCCATCGTGCTCGTCAGCGTGCTGCTGCTCGGTTCCATCGCCGGCCACGTGCTCGCCTGGCTGAGCCACACCGCGGCCGGGCTCGGCTTCGTCGACCGGCTGTTCGGCTTCGTCTTCGGCGTGACCCGCGGCGCCGTGCTGGTCGGCTTCGGTGCCATGCTCGGCCTCAGCCTGCACCTCGAGCACGAGGACTGGTGGAAGTCCTCGCACTTCGCGCCGTACGCGGTGCACGTGGCGAGCTGGCTCGAGAGCTTCGCCGGCGAGTCCAAGTCGCTCGCGCGCCGCGCGCTGTCGACCGTCGAAGGGGAGGGCTAGGCCATGTGCGGGATCGTCGGCATCGTCGGCCAGTCACCGGTCAACCAGCGCATCTACGACGCCCTCACGGTGCTGCAGCACCGCGGCCAGGACGCGGCGGGCATCATGACCTGCGACGGCGAGGAGCTGCACCTGCACAAGGACTCCGGTCTGGTGCGGGACGTGTTCCAGGAGGAACACATGTTGCAGCTGCAGGGCAACATCGGCATCGGCCACACGCGCTACCCGACGGCGGGCTGCGACGGTGCCGCCGAGGCCCAGCCGTTCTACGTCAACGCCCCGTACGGCATCGGTCTCGCCCACAACGGCAACCTGACCAATGCCAAGGGCCTGGCCGAGGCGCTGTGGCGCGACGAGCGACGCCATCTCAACACGAGTTCCGACTCCGAGGCGCTGCTCAACATCCTCGCCAGCGAGCTGCAGCGCACGGTCTCGGCCGGCATGCGGCCCGACGAGCTGTTCGCCGCGCTCGGCCACGTCTACCGGCGCGTGCGCGGCGGCTACGCGGTGGTCGCGCTCATCGTCGGCCACGGCGTCGTCGGCTTCCGCGACCCGCACGGCATCCGCCCGCTGGTGCTCGGCCGGCGCATCACGCCGCGCGGCACCGAGTGGATGCTCGCCTCCGAGTCGGTCGCGCTCGACCTCGTCGGCTTCGACCTGGTGCGGGACGTCGAGCCGGGCGAGGCGATCTACATCGACCTCGCAGGCGGCCTGCACAGCGCGCGCGTCGCCGAGGTGACCCGGCAGACGCCGTGCGTGTTCGAGTACGTGTACTTCGCGCGCCCGGACTCGATCATCGACAACATCTCGGTCCACAAGGCGCGCATGCGCATGGGCGAGAAGCTGGCCGAGAAGATCCGCCGCCTGCGCCCGGACCATGACATCGACGTGGTGATCCCGATCCCGGACACGAGCCGCACGAGCGCGATGCAACTCGCGCTCGACCTCGACCTCGAGTACCGCGAGGGCTTCGTCAAGAACCGCTACATCGGCCGTACCTTCATCATGCCGGGCCAGGAGCAGCGCCAGAAGTCGGTGCGCTCCAAGCTGAACGCGATCCCGCTCGAGTTCCGCGGCCGCAACGTGCTGCTCGTCGACGACTCGATCGTCCGCGGCACGACCTCGGCGCAGATCATCGAACTTGCCCGCGAGGCCGGTGCGCGCAAGGTGTACTTCGCCTCCGCCGCGCCGCCGGTGCGCTACCCGAACGTCTACGGGATCGACATGGCGGCCGCCAATGAACTCGTCGCCTCGGGTCGCACCGAGGACGAGGTCGCGAAGCTGATCGGGGCCGACTGGCTGATCTACCAGGACCTCGAGGACCTCGTCGCCGCCGTGCGCCACGACAAGGCGCGCGTCGAGTCCTTCGATACCTCGTGCTTCTCCGGCGAGTACGTCACGGGGGACGTGACCCCGGAATACCTCGCCGCGCTCGAGCGCGAGCGCTCGGACGCCGCCAAGGCGCGCCGGCGCGCGGCCGACGCCGGCGGCGACGCGACGCCGGGCGTGAAGCCGCGGGCCGTGCGCGTCGTCTGACGCCGTCGTGCGCGAGCACCGGGCCCTCGGCGCAGACGCGCGGCGAGCCGCGCTCCTCGATCTCTATGCCGCCGGGGCCGCGGCCGTCGACGGCCGCCGCGCGGTCGCGCGTGCGCTCGCGGACAGTGCCGGCGACGAGCCCGTTTCGCTGCTGGCGCTCGGCAAGGCGGCGGGCGCCATGGCGCTCGGCGCGCTCGACGTGCTCGGCGCGCGCGTCCGGCGCGGCCTGCTCGTCACCCGCGCCGGCCACGTCGACGCGGAGCTGCGCGCCTGGGGCCAGATCAGCTGCCTCGAGGGCGACCACCCGGTGCCCGGTGCGGGCAGCCTCGCGGCCGGTGCCGCGGTGCTGGCGTTCGTGGCGGCGACGCGCCCCGGCGAGCACGTGCTGGTGCTGGTCAGCGGCGGCGCCTCGAGTCTGGTCGAGTCGCTGCCGGTGGGCGTGACGCCCCCGGACCTCGCGCGCCTCAACGAGTGGGGTCTCGCGAGCGGGCGTCCGATCACCGAACTCAACGCGCTCAGGCGTCGCGTGTCGCGCCTGAAGGGCGGTCGCCTCGCGGCGCTCCTCGCTGGCGCGCGTGCCGAGGCGCTGCTGATCTCGGACGTGCCGGGCGACGACCCGGCCGTCATCGGCTCCGGACTCGTCGCGGCGCCGGCGCCGGCGCCGCTGCCGTCGGGACTGCCCGACTGGCTCGACGCGCTGGTGGCTGCCGGTCATGGGCTCGGCGAGGGCGCGACCCTGCCGGCCCGCGTCGTCGCGACGCTGGAGGACGCGTGCGAGGCGATCGCGCGCGCGGCCGACACGATGGGCCTCGCCGCGCGGCGGCTCGAACCGCGCGCGGCGGGCGATGCCGAGCAGGCCGCCAGCCGCTACGCGCACGAGCTCGCGCTCGGCACCGAGGATGTGCTGCTGTGGGGCGGCGAGACGACCGTGCGCCTGCCGCCAGAGCCCGGCCGGGGCGGGCGCAGCCAGCACTTCGCGCTCGCCGCGGCGCGCCTGCTGGCCGGCCATGACGACCTCGTGATGCTCGCCGCCGGGACCGACGGCAGCGACGGCAATTCCGATGACGCCGGGGCGATCGTCGATGGCGGTACGCTCGCGCGCGGCCGGGCGGCCGGCCTCGACGCCGACGAGGCGCTTGCGACGGCGGACGCCGGGCGCTTCCTCGAGGCGAGCGGCGACCTGTTGCACACCGGGCCCACCGGCACCAACGTCGGCGACCTCGTGATCGGGCTGCGGCGCCAGCCCGCGCCCCCTGATGAGGCCGACGGCGGCGAAGCCATGGAGGCTTGAGCGTGCACATCCTGCTCATCGAGGACGATCCCGCCTACCGGCGGCTCATCTGCCAGCACCTCGCGACGGGCCTCGACGAGGCCCTGGTCGTCGAGCACCAGCCGGCACGCCTCGGCAGGCTGCCGCCGGAGTTCAACGCGGTGGGCTACGGCGTGGTGCTCCTCGATGCGCACCCGGCCGGCGCCGACGGGCTCGACTGGCTCGCCGACCTGCGCTCGCGGCCGCTGTTCCCGCCGGTGATCTACCTGCTCGGCGAGCGCGATGACGCTGCCGCGGCGGCGGCGCTCGAGCGCGGCGCGTACGGCGTCGTCTCCAAGCACAAGATCGGCCACCGCCAGTTCATCACGCTGGTGCGCGACGCCTCGCAGCTGCAGCGCCGCGCGCTCGCGGCGTTCCGGGCGAGCCCGGCGGCAGCGAACGCGTACCGGTTCGGGCAGACGACGATCAAGGGCCTGCGCTGCGTGCGCGCGCTCGCCACCAGCACGATGTCGACCGTGTACCTCGCCGAGAGCGAGCGCGAGGCGCGCCTCGTGGTGCTGAAGCTGCTGCGCCAGATCCCGGAGCTCGGCGACAAGCCCGGCACCTTCGACCGGTTCCTGCAGGAATACGAGATCGTCCGCCAGATCGACCATCCGAACGTGGTGCGCATCTACGAACTCGGCGTGGCGGACGACCATGCATTCATCCAGATGGAGTTCTTCGCCGCCGGCGACCTGCGCGCGCAAATGCGCCGCGGCATCACGCCGGCCGAGGCGTTGCAGTTCCTCAGGCAGATGGCCGCGGCGCTCGCGGCGATCCACGAGGCCGGGATCCTGCACCGCGACCTGAAGCCCGGCAACGTGATGCTGCGCGTCGACGGCTCGATCGCCCTGATCGACTTCGGGCTCGCCAAGCAGTTGTCGCTCGAGGCCGAGATCACCGCGACCGGCGAGATCTTCGGCACGCCGTACTACATGAGCCCAGAGCAGGGCCACGGCCGGGTGACCGACGCGCGCAGCGACCTGTACAGCCTCGGCGTGATGTTCTACGAGATGCTGACCGGCAAGAAGCCGTTCCTCGCGCCGACGCCGATGGCGGTCATCTACAAGCACGCCAACGCGCCGCTGCCGATCCTGCCGGACGAGTTCCAGCACTGGCAGGGACTGCTGGACGGCATGCTGGCCAAGCATCCGCGCGACCGCTTCCAGAGCGGCGAGGAACTCGTCGCGGCGATCGACACGCTGCCTCCGAAGGGAATGCCGCGGTGAGCGGCGCGGACGAGGCCACCGGCCTCGCGGCGGCGACGCCGGCCGCCTGGTACGACACGGCGCTTCGCCACCTCGACGTGCTGCTCGTCGACCACGCCAACTGCGAGAAGAAGGCGGCCTCGACCGCGCTCGGGCTCATGTTCGCGTACGCCGACGATGCGCCGCTCGGGCTGGCGCTGGCGCGGCTCGCGCGCGAGGAACTGCGCCACTACGAACAGGTGCTGGGGCTCATGGCGCGCCGCGGCGTCGCCTATGCGCGCCTGGGGCCCGGGCGCTACGCCTCCGAGCTCAGGCGCGCGATCCAGGGCGACGAACCGGCGAGGCGGCTCGACCTGCTGATCCTCGGCCAGCTGATCGAGGCGCGCTCCGCGGAGCGCTTCGAGGGCCTGATCCCGCGCCTGCCCGCGGACATCGGGCGCTTCTACGCGGGTCTCGAGGCGGCCGAAGCGCGCCACCGCAGCCTCTACCGCGACCTGGCGCGGCGCTACGCGGCGCAGGCCGGGCTCGACTACGAGGTTCGGCTGGCGGCGCTCGCGGCGGTCGAGGCCGACCTCGCGACGCGGCCGGACGCGCTGTTCCGGTTCCACTCGGGGCCGCCGGCCTGAGAGCGCCTCAGCGCGGGCGCCGCCCGAGCTCGAAGCCGTCCGCGTCCCAGCGCAGCACGCTGCCCTCGCCGTACCAGTCGCCGGTGACGATGCGGGTGCAGGGACGCCCGTCGACCTCGAGCGAGTGCACGCCGGGACGATGGGTATGGCCGTGCACGATGGTGTCGACCTCGGCGGCCCGGAACAGCGCCGCCAGCGTCCCGGGGTTGACGTCCATCAGCATCGGCGCCTGGCCCGCCGTGTGCTGCCGGCTGCCCCGGCGCGCCTCGTCGGCCAGCAGCGCGCGCGTGCCGCGCGGCAGCGCGAGGAACGCCTGCTGCCAGGCGGCATCGCGCACCAGCGCGCGCAGCCGCTGGTACGGGACGTCGTCCGTGCACAGCGCATCGCCGTGGGCGAGCAGCGCGCGCCGGCCGAAGCGCGTCACGATCACGGGGTCCGCGAGCAGCGTGCCGCCGGTGTCGCGCTCGAAGCGCTCGCCGTAGAGGAAGTCCCGGTTGCCGTACTGGAAGTACAGCTCGGTGCCGCGCGCCGAGAGGCGCTGGAGCGCGGCGACGACCGCGCGCCGGTGCGGGTCGTCGTCGTCGTCGCCGATCCACGCCTCGAACAGGTCGCCGAGCACGTACAGCGCCTCGGCACCGGCCGCCTCGCCGTCGAGGAAGCCGATGAACTGCTCGCCTATCCCCGGCTGCGCGGCGTCGATGTGCAGGTCGGAGACGACGAGTGCGGCCATCCCGGGTCAGCGCGCGGGCAGGCCGCTGAGCAGTTCCGCGTGCTTGATGACGACCGGCTCGAGCGGCGCGTCCTTGGCGAACGGGCCCATCGAGCCCGTCGGCGTGTGTCCGATGCGCTCGACGACGTCCATGCCCTCGACGATCTTGCCGAACACCGTGTAGCCCCAGCGCAGCGGCGTCGGGTCAAGGTCGTCGTTGTCGGTCAGGTTGACGTAGAACTGCGCGTTGCCCGAGTGCGGCGAGTCGCCGCGCGCGAGCCCCACGGTGCCGCGCTTGTTCGACAGGCCGTTGCCGGACTCGTTCGCGACGGTCGTCGCGGCGGCCTTCGCCTGCAGCTTGTCGTCGTAGCCGCCGGCCTGGATGACGAAGTTCGCGATCACGCGATGGAAGATCGTGCCGTTGTAGTGGCCGGCGCGGACGTAGTTGATGAAGTTCGCGACCGTCAGCGGCGAGCGCGCCGTCGCCAGCTCGATCGTGAAGCTGCCGAGGTTCGTGTCGAAGCGCACGTGCGTCGGCGCACCGTCGCCGGCACCGGGCGTCGCGGGGGTCTCGGCGCGTGCCGCCGGGGCGGTCGCGGCGAGGCCGGTGAGGAGCACGAGGGTGGCCAGGAACGACCGGCGGGCGAGGATGGCGAGGGGCATGGGATTCCCGGAGGGGCTGGAGGGGAGGGCATTATACTTCGCGCCCATGGTCCCACCCGTCATCACCCGCTTTGCACCGAGCCCGACCGGGGCCCTGCACCTCGGCAACGTGCGCACGGCCCTGTTCAACTGGCTGTACGCCCGCCGCCAGGGCGGCCGGTTCCTGCTCAGGATCGAGGACACCGACCGGGTGCGCTCCTCGGAGGAGTCGCTCGCGGGCCTCCTCGGGTCCCTGCGCTGGCTCGGGCTCGACTGGGACGCGGGGCCCGGCTGCGAGGACGACCGGGGCCCCTACCGCCAGTCCGCCCGCGGCGCCCTCTACGAGGCGAGCTGGGCCCGCCTCGAGGCCGCGGGGCTCGCCTACCCGTGCTATTGCCGGGACGACGAGCTCGAATTTGCCCGCAAGGCCGCCCTCGCGGCGGGCCGCCCGCCGCGCTATCCCGGGACCTGCGCCCAGCTCGACGCCGCCGGGCGGGCCGCCCGCCTCGCCGAGGGGCGTCGGCCGGCGCTGCGCTTCCGGGTCCCGGACGGCACCGTCGAGTACCTCGACCTCGTCCGCGGGCCGCAGCGCTTCGAGGGCGCGGACCTCGGCGACTTCGTGATCCGGCGCGCCGACGGCGACGGGGCGTTCCTGTTCACGAACGCAGTCGACGATGCGGCCATGGGCGTCACGCATGCGCTGCGCGGCGAGGACCACGTCGCCAACACGCCGCGCCAGCTGCTGCTGATCGCGGCGCTCGGCGCAGCGCCGCCCGCGTACGGCCACCTGCCGCTGCTGGTCGGCGCGGCGGGCGTGCCGCTGTCCAAGCGCGACCGGGCCGGTTCCGTCGCCGCGCTCGCCGCCGACGGCATCCTGCCGGACGCGCTGCTGAACCTGCTCGGCCGCCTCGGCCACCGCTACGCGCACGACGGCTGGCTCGACCGGGCCGGGCTGATCGCCGGCTTCGATCTCGGCGCGCTCGGCCGCGCGCCGGCCCACGTCGACCCCACCCAGCTGCGCCACTGGCAGAAGGAGGCGGTCGCGCATGCCGATGCCGGCGTGCTCGCGTCCTGGGTCCGGGGCGTGGTGCCGCCGGGCCGCGAGGCCGCGTTCATCGCCGCGCTCCGGGCCAACATCGTGCTGCCCGAGGATGCGCGCGAGTGGGCCCCGGTCGTCTACGGCGAGCTGCCGTGCGCGACCGGCGAGCTTGCGACCCTGCTCGCCGGCGCCGGGCCCGCCTTCTACGCCGCCGCACTCGAGGGCGCGCGCGCGGGCGATCCCTACCCCGCGCTCGTGGCGCGCATCCGCGGCGCGACCGGCAAGGGCGGGGCGGCGCTGTTCAAGCCCCTGCGCGGCGCGCTCACCGGCCGGCTGGACGGACCGGAGCTCGCCCAGTTGCTCGCCGTGATGCCGCCGGCCACCATGGTGTCGCGCCTCGAGGCCGCCGCCCGCCTCGCGACGCCTGCTCCCTGAACCGAAGGACCGACCCGATGTCGACGATCGCGATCCACAACTCGCTGACCGGCCGCAAGGAGCCGCTGACCACGCTCGAGCCCGGCCACGTGCGCATGTACGTGTGCGGCATGACGGTCTACGACTTCTGCCACGTCGGCCACGCGCGCTCCCTCATCGTCTTCGACGTCGTGCGCCGCTACCTGCGCCACCGCGGCTACCGCGTCACGCACGTGCGCAACATCACCGACATCGACGACAAGATCATCGCCCGCGCCGCCGAGAACGGCGAGTCGATCGGCGCGCTGACCGAGCGGTTCATCGCCGCGATGCACGAGGACTGCGCGGCGCTCGGGGTCGAGCGCCCGGAGCACGAGCCGCGGGCGACCGAGTACGTCGCCGAGATCGTCGCGATGATCGGCAAGCTGATCGCGAACGGCTACGCCTACGCGGTCGCGGGCGGCGACGTGCTGTACTCGGTTGCGAAGTTCGACGGCTACGGCCGGCTGTCCGGCAAGCGCCTCGCCGACCTGCGCGCCGGTGCACGCGTCGAGGTCGACGAGGGCAAGCGCGATCCGCTCGACTTCGTGCTGTGGAAGCGCGCCAAGCCCGGCGAACCGGCGTGGGATTCGCCGTGGGGCCTGGGTCGGCCGGGCTGGCACATCGAGTGCTCGGCGATGTCGGTCGCGCTGCTCGGCGATCACTTCGACATCCACGGCGGCGGCATGGACCTCAAGTTCCCGCACCACGAGAACGAGATCGCCCAGACCTGCGCCGCCTGCGGCTCGAAGTTCGTCGACACGTGGATGCACAACGGCTTCGTCAACGTGAACGCCGAGAAGATGTCCAAGTCGCTCGGCAACTTCTTCACGGTGCGCGAGGTGCTGCCGCACCTCAGGCCCGAGGTCATGCGCGCGTTCGTGCTGTCGAGCCACTACCGCGGCCCGATCAACTACTCCGACGACAACCTGCGCCAGGCGGATGCCTCGCTCGAGCGCCTCTACGTGGCGCTCCGGGACGTCGTGCCGACGAGCCCCGTCGTGCACGGCGCCGCGACCGAGAAGTTCAAGGCGGCGATGGACGACGACTTCAACACGCCCGAGGCGCTCGCCGCGCTGCAGGCGCTCGCGCGCGACCTCAACGTCGCCAAGGGCGCCGGCGATGGGGCGAAGGCCGCGGTGCTCGCCGCGGAGCTCGTCTGCCTCGCGGGGGTCGTCGGGCTGCTCGGCCACGAGCCGGAGGCCTGGCTGCGCACGCGCCCGGCGAAGGTGCTCGGCGACGGCACGACCGCGGCGGCCGAGCCCGATGCCGCCGAGATCGACGCGCTGGTCGAGGCGCGCATGGCGGCGCGCAAGGCGCGGGACTTCAAGGAATCGGACCGCATCCGCGATGCGCTCCTGGCGCGAGGCGTGCTGCTCGAGGACGGCCCGCAGGGAACCAGCTGGCGCTACCGCTGAGGCGGCCTGCGGGGTGCCCCGTCCGCGACGGGGCACCCCGGGACGCGTCAGTGCGTCTTGCGCAGGACGACCGAGTTCTTCGTGTCGTCGAGGAGGCCCGTATAGGTGTCGAGGATCGACTGGCCGTCCGGGTTGACCACCAGCACATCGACGCCGAAGGGCTTGCCGCGCAGCTTCTGCTGCCATTCGATCTCGCGGTCCGAGACCTTGCGGAACAGGTTCGTCTGGTGCGACGGGTCGTTCTGCGACGGATACTCCTTGCCATCGAACTTCGCATCGATCACCACGCCGTTCTGCGTGATCTTGATGCCGTCCGCCGTGGCCATGAGCGTCATCGTCACGTCCGTGCCGGTCCACGTCCCGTCCTCGGCGGTCCACACGCCGGAGGCCTTGTGCACGCCCGGCTCCGCCTTGCCGACGCGCTTGAGCGTGCTGCTGTTCTCGACCGGCTTGGTGCCCGTGTAGTCGGTGCAGGTCTGCGTCAGCCGGGTGCCGTCGGCGTTCGCGGCGAGGGTGCACTTGACCACCACGGTCTTGCCCTTCTTGTAGGTCAGCACGGCCGTCGAGTCGCCCTGCAGGTCGACGGCCAGGTGATCGCTGACGGTATGGTTCGTGATCGGATGGTCCTTGCCGTCGGTGGCGACCTCGTCCATGTGCTCGTAGCAGGTCTTGGTGCAGCGATACTTGCCGTCCTTGAACTCCCATCCCCATTCCGCATTCTTGATGATATGGCCGGACTTATAGTCGGTCTTCCACGTGCCGTCGAACGGCGATGCGGCGAACGCCGCGAGCGGTAGCAGGACCAGCGACGCCAGCAGCGAAGTCGTGTGCTTCATGCGCATTTCCTCCATGGTGTTGGTCATTCCCCGGCGGGTCGCCGCGCTCGGCGCGGCGCGGCGCGCGATGCCGGTGCCCGTCCGGGCAGCCGCATGCTAGGCCTGCCGGATGGCGGCCGTGCATTAAGTTCGCGCCGGTGCGGGTGTGCTGCACCGCCGGATCGTGCGGCGCGATGCAGCATCGCGCGGTTGCCCCCGCGACCGGGCGGGGCAGCCGCCTCGGTCGCGACGGCGGGCCCCGTGCGTTACAGCGCGATGCCCTGGCGGAGCAGCGTGCTCTCGAGCGTGTTCTTCATCAGCGCCGCGATGGTCATCGGACCGACGCCGCCCGGGACGGGCGTGATCCAGCCGGCGCGCTCGGCAGCCGGCGCGAACTCGACGTCGCCGCAGATCTTGCCGTCCGGCATGCGGTTGATGCCGACGTCGACGACGATGGCGCCCTCGCGGATCCAGCTGCCCGGGATCATGTTCGGCTTGCCGGTGCCGACGACCAGCACCTCGGCGCGGCCGACCTCGGCCTTGAGGTCGCGCGTCTTGCTGTGGCACACGGTGATCGTCGCCGAGGCCATCAGCAGCTCGAGCGCCATCGGCCGGCCGACGATGTTCGACTGGCCGACGACGACCGCGTCCTTGCCGCGGACCGACAGGCCCATTTTCTCGAGCATGATCATCACGCCGTACGGCGTGCACGGGCGCATCAGCGGCTGGCGCGTCGCGAGGCGGCCGACGTTGTACGGATGGAAGCCGTCGACGTCCTTGCTGGGGTCGATCCGCTCGATCACCGCGTGCTCGCTGATGTGCTTCGGCAACGGCGACTGGACCAGGATGCCGTCGATCGCGGGGTCGGCGTTCAGCTGGTCGATCAGCGCAAGCAGGGTGGCCTCCGAAGTCTCGGCGGGCAGGTCGTGGGACACCGAATGGATGCCCGTCTCCTCGCAGCTGATGCGCTTGTTGCGCACGTAGATCGAGGATGCCGGGTCGCTGCCGACCAGCACCACCGCAAGTCCGGGCCGCCGGGCACCCCGGGCCACCAGCGCGTCCGTCGCGACGCGAACATCGGCCTTCAGGGCCTTGGAAATCGCCTTTCCGTCGATCAGTTTCGCAGTCACTCGCCGTCCCCCCAAGGAAATCGTTGAATTCGGGTCAATCCGCCCATTCTCGCACGGCCCGGACGGGGGGTGGATCACCGGGTTTGACGGGGGAGGGGGGGATCCTTAATATTGCGCGCCCGTGCGATGCGACCTTTCGGGGCATAGCGCAGTCTGGTAGCGCATCTGGTTTGGGACCAGAGGGTCGGGGGTTCAAATCCCTCTGCCCCGACCACTGATCCTGAAGGGCATAGAATGCCGTTCAGATCTCGCGGGACGGTGTAGTGTCGGGAGCGCGAGCGCCCGTAGCTCAGCCGGATAGAGCACCGGCCTTCTAAGCCGGTGGTCGCAGGTTCGAATCCTGCCGGGCGCGCCATCCGACGTGGGCCGGTAGGGGACAGGCGAGTTGAGTGATTGATGGGTCGATGGTTTGGTTTCTGTGGTGGACGTAGCTCAGCTGGTAGAGCCCCGGATTGTGATTCCGGCCGTCGTGGGTTCGAGCCCCATCGTCCACCCCACCCCTTCCCGCTCACCGATGCTGCGCATCGCGTGGCCGGGCCGCGCGGCGACACACCAGGTCGCATCGCGGCGAGTGCGAGAAGGGCACGCGCGCGTGTCTTGGTGTGGAACACCGGCGTCACGCACGTTAGAATGGGGAGATTGGGCCGTTAGCTCAGCTGGTAGAGCAGTTGACTCTTAATCAATTGGTCGTAGGTTCGATCCCTACACGGCCCACCAATTTCCTCCAGACGCCCTCGTAGCTGACCCCAGGCGCGCCAGCGCGGCACCTTTCCTGCCGGCTCGTGCTGATGGGGTGCGTCGTGGTGCCACGTCGCCCGCCGTTACGGAATCAAACACGTTGCTAGGTTCCGGTCAGCTCAACGTCCGTCGCGGCTACCTGATCTTCGTCGCGTCGCTGGCGTTCCTGCCGCTGATGGATGCGATCGCGAAACTGCTGTCCACGCGGCTGCCGGTGCTCGAGATCGTCTGGGCACGCCACGTCGTCTATGCATTCGCGGTCGTGCCGCTCGCCTTGCTGCGAGATGGCTGGCGCGGCCTCGGGACCCGCCACCCGTGGTGGCAGCTCGCGCGTGGCGGGTGCATGTGCCTCGCCTCCGGATGCTTCTTCATGGCCGTGTCGCGGATGCCGGTCGCGGATGCGATGGCGATCTTCCTCTGCTACCCCGCGATCCTGCTGCCGATCACGGCGCTCGCGCTCGGCGAGCGGCCGACGCCGCGCCAGTGGTCGATGGTCGCCTGCGGCTTCATCGGCGCACTCATCGTCGTGCGGCCCACGTTCCACGGGCTTGCCGATGGCGCGGTGTTCGCGGTCGGTTCGGCCGTGCTGTACCCACTGTCGATGATCGCGACCCGCCGACTCGCCGACGAAAAGTCGCCACTGGTCACCACCGCGCTCTCGGCACTGATCGGCGCGATCGCCTACTCGGTCGTGGTCCCCCGCGTGTTCGTCGTGCCGGCGCCCGGTGACCTGTGGCTGCTGGCCGCGGTCGGGCTCATCGCCGCGATCGGTCACTACGGCATCGTCGCGGCGCATCGGCACGCGTTGTCCTCGCAGCTCGCGCCCCTCGGCTACACCGAGATCGTCGGCGCCGTCGCCGCCGGCGCGCTGCTGTTCGGCGCGCTGCCGACGCCGGCGACCTGGGCCGGCATCGCGCTCATCGTCGGCAGCGGCGTGGTGGCCACCTGGCCCGGTCGGGCGCAGGTCTGAGGGCGCGCCCCGTACCGTGCCGCGCCGCAGCGCGTTTCTCCGGCGGATCCTCCGCAGGCCCGCCGGCGAACGCGCGGGCGCCGGCCGCAGCCTGCACCCGCGCGCCGGACTCGATCAGCGCAGGGCCGCCTGCAGGTGCTCCGCAGTCCGCTGCGCGAGGGCGGCGGCGAGCGCGGCGTGGTCACGACGGATCTGTGCGAGCTGCTCGGTGAGCGCCGCGAGCGCCGTGCCCTGCTGCGCATGGAGGGGTCCGCGGACCGAGCGCGGCATGAGCGCTCATCACTTCGCCGCAGCTCCTCTGCTCACGCATCCGTCGCAGCGGGGTCAGCGCGTCCCTGCGCTTTCGTTGTCGCTGGGCATGCGCATCGCCTCGCTGCTCGGGGCGATCTCGCTCGCGGCGAGCGTGTGCTTCTTCTTCTACAGGTTCTGGGGTCGGCTGGACCCCGTGCCGCAGGTCGCGATCCTGGTGGCGGCGCCCGCGGCGATGCTCGGCCTGACAACGTGGATGGCCGCGAGGACCTGCGCGTCCGCATCGCCTTCGGCGGCCGCCTCGAGCCCTGGGTCGTGGCCGCGAGCCACGATCCGCGGCCGCTGGACGCGGGCTCGCCGTAGGGCCGCAGCGGCCTCCGCCCGGCGGCGCTGCGCATCGCGTTCGGTCGCAGGCCGCCGGCGGGTCGTGGTCCCGGGCGAAGCTCGCCTGGATTTCGCCGAGTCCGCGCTCGAGGCCGGGCGGCGCGCTAATGCGTCGTGCGCTGCCCGGTCGGACCGATGAGCCTGAGCCTGCGCAGCAGCGGCGTCACCGTCAGGCCCTGCACGACGATCGAGAACAGCACCACAGCGAAGGTCGTCGTGACGAGCGCGTCGCGCCCGGGCAACGATGCGGGAACGCCGAGTGCGAGCGCGAGCGCGAGCGCGCCACGCAGGCCGCCCCAGAACAGCACGTGCTGGTGGCGCGGGTCGACCGCGAGGGCGGTGCGCGACCACGGGGCGCAGAGCGGGTAGACGGCGACAGCGCGAGACAGCGTGACGAGCCCGATCGCAACCAGCGCCGGCCACCAGTGGGACGGCAGCTCCCGCGCCGCATGGCCACCGAGCAGCAGGAAGATCGCCGAGTTCGCGGCGAAGGCGATGTATTCCCAGTAGGACTCGAGCGCCTCGCGCGACCATTCGGTCGCCCGCCCGAGGCCGGGTGCGTTGCCGGCGAGCACGCCGGCAGTGACCGCGGCGAGGATGCCCGAGAGGTGCCAGTGCTCGGCCAGCAGGAACGAGCCGTACGCCGCGAGCGTCGTCAGCGTGAACTCGACCAGGTGGTCTCGTGCGTGGCCGGCGAGGACGAGGAGCCCGGCCCCGACCCCGAGGCCGCAGGCGATCCCGCCCAGGATCGTGACGAGGAAGGTCGTCGCGATCGCAGCCGGGCCGCTCGTCTCGCCCGCGACCCAGGCGAGGGCGACCGCGGTCGCGACCGCGGCCGTACCGTCGTTCAGCAGGCTCTCGCCCTCGACGAGCAGTCGCAGCCGGCCGCCGACGCCGGCATCCTGGAATGTCGCGATCACCGAGACGGGGTCGGTCGCGGCGATCAGCGCGCCGAACACGACCGCGGTGGTCGCCGGCCAGCCCACGATCCAGGCCATGCCCGCCGCGGTCAGCGCCGCGGCGAGCAGCACACCGACCGTCGCCAGCAGTCCGATGACCGGCAGGTCGCGCCTAAGCGCCGGCCAGCGCAGGTGCAGTGCCGCCTCGAACACGAGCGGCGGCAGGAACAGCTCGAACACGAGGTCCTTCGACAGCGTGAACTCGATCGCGAGCGGCGACAGGCCGATCGCGAGGCCGGCGAGCACGAGTCCGACGGCGTAGGGCACCCGCAGCCGTCGCGCGAGGACCGTCACGAGCGCTCCGATCAGCAGCAGGGTTCCGATGCGAGGCAGGTCGAGGGGCATGGCGATACCGGTCGCGACGACACGGCTATCGTATCCGGTCGCGGTGCCGTCGGGGACGGTCGCGGGACCCCGTCAGGGACGGCGCTCGACCCCGGTGGGCCCCCCCTCGCCAGCCCCTGAGCGTCGGCTACAGCTCCTTCGCGAGACGGTCGGGCAGCAGTCGATCCGACTCGCGCCTGACGACCTCGTAGCATTCGCAGCATCGCGCCTCGATGCCGGAGCGGTCGAGCACTGTGATCTTGCCGCGGCTGTAGCGGATGAGGCCCGCGGCCTGCAGCTTGCCGGCGGCCTCGGTCACGCCTTCACGGCGAACCCCGAGCATGTTGGCAATCAGCTCCTGCGTCATGGTCAGCTCGAGGTTCGGCAGTCGATCCAGGCTGAGCAGCAACCAGCGGCAGAGCTGCTGGTCGATCGAGTGATGCCGGTTGCAGACGGCGGTCTGGGCCATCTGCGTGATCAGCGCCTGCGTGTAGTGCAGGAAGAGGTGCTGGAGGGCCCCGCCGCGGGCGAATTCTGCCTTCATCAGCTGGCTCTTGAGGCGAAACGCGCCGCCAGCGCTCTGCACGATCGCGCGGCTCGGGGTGGATTCTCCGCCCATGAACAGCGACACGCCGACCAGGCCCTCGTTGCCCACCACGGCGATCTCCGCCGAGGCGCCATCGGCCATCACGTACAGCAGCGACACGATCGTCGTCGTCGGGAACAGCACGTAGTCCGGTCGCCCGACTCGTACACGGACATCCCGAGCTTCAGCTCCATGGGTTCGAGTCCAGGCTGGACGCGCGCCCAGTCCTCCGCCGGCAGGGCGCGGAGCAGGTGATTACTCCTCGGATCGTCCTGCAGGGTCCGGGACTTCAGTGGAAATCGTCCGCCAATCGCCATTATTCGCATGCCTCTGGGTCGTCGAGGGGCCGGCCCGCGAGCCGCCTTGCGGGCAGATTCGTCGAGCCGACCAGAGTTCTTGGGTAGCCCCTCATCCTCGCGGTTCGCCCCGCGCCCGTCGGTTCGGTATCGAACACCGATCCCGGTCACCGCCACCCGACGGACTGCAGCAGGCCCACCGACGACGCCGGGTCGCCCCGCCGACCCCCTCGGTGCGTCAGCGTGCAGACGTGATCGCACGCACGCGCGCCCAATCGACCCGGATCGTACGGAGAGGTTCCGCATCAAGCACGTCACATCCTGTTGCAGGGGCTCCTCCTGGCGTCGAGCGACGGCACGGGCGGGGCGGTTCGAATCCGCGACGCGACGCGCCCCGGTGACGAGGCACCGATGCAGTCGCCTGGTCGGGTGCGTCCGGATCGCATCGCGATATCCGGCGTGAAGGAGCCCGGTCCTCCTACTGGCGGGATCGCCGTCAATTGCGCCGGATGCGGACGGCGTGCGTATCTCGCCGGGCGAAGTTTGAGCGCAATCAATACACGGAGCTAATTCAGCATGAACAAGGATCGAATCGAAGGCGCCGCGAAGCAGTTCAAGGGCACCGTGAAGGAAGCGACCGGCAGGGTGCTCGGTGACGCCAAGCTCGTCGCCGAGGGCAGGGCGGACAAGGTCGAGGGCCGGATGCAGAATGCCGTCGGCGGCGTCAAGGACGCCATGAAGAAGTAGGCAGGTACGCTGCACGCCGAGCTAGCGGCGCGCGCCCAGCCGCGCCTTGGCGACGGCCATCCACACGCGCAGCGCCCGCTGGCTGCCGCGGAACACCTGCAGCAGCACGTCGCCGGTGGCGACACCCATCGCCGATGCGCCCTTCGCCGAGCGCTGGGACGCCTCGTGGAAGAGGATGCGATCGGGCCGCCAGCGCGTCTTCGAGGTGTCCTCGCCGGTCGACAGGTTGACGACCGAGAGGCCGTGCGCGATGGACCACATGAAGATCTCGACGCCGACCGTGGTCATCACGCTGTAGCGCGCCCAGGTCGGGTCATAGCCGGAGTCAGTAGTGTCCGGACGTTAGTGGAACAAATTCATCTGGTTGGGCGCGTCGGCATCGTTTTGGACGGCCCGGATTTGAGCAAACAGCGTATCTAAAGGGGTTTGCTCGAATATGGTCAAGCTCAGGATCTGTAGCATTTCGT
>CAISEB010000033.1 GCA_903884235.1 uncultured Pseudomonadota bacterium | reverse complement strand
TCGGGAAGTAGGCCCCCTCCCCCAGCGACAGATCCGGGTCGAGCGCGAACCGCAGCGGGTGGCGTAGCCAGGGCGTCTCGTAGGCGAAGCGAACGGTCCCGCGATCGTGCGCAAGCGTCCCCACTCGGACCGGGGCATCCAGGAAGTCGACGTCCAGCCAGACCTCCAGTTCGTTGCTCATGACTGCTCCTCCGGGGAGCGGCTGCCCGCCGCCTTGCCGCGTCTACGGCGGGACGGGAGCGCCTGGTCCTGCAGCAGCCGACCGAGACGATCGTCGCGGGCGACGAGTTCAAGATCGGATTCGAGGCCGAGGACGCTCATGACGCGCACCAGCGTCCCGAGCGAGATCGCCGCCTGCCCCGCTTCGAGCCGGTAGAGCGTCATCCTTGAGATGCCGGCGCGTTCGCAGGTGACGTCGATGGCGAGCTCGCGGCGCAGGCGCGCGAGGCGCAGACGTTCCCCGAGGGACTCGAGGAGCCTTCGCTGGGGCGGGAACATGGGTGGCTGCTTTGCAGGCATGTCCCGTAAAATATACTAATAGCGCAAAAACGTCTATAACAAGATACAAAAGAACTAAAATGCTTTATACATAGCCCGTGCAGAACTCTACAAATACAGGTTTAGCAGGACGAGGCAGCTCGCGGATTCCTGAAACTGTACGGTGTACGTATAGCTCCTCCCCAGCAGAGTCGCGTTGCGATCCGCGCTCCCCATGATCCCGAAAACTGACATTCTTCCAGTCGCCGACGACAGAATGGGCCTCCGGCAGCCGGTAGTTCGACGATCCACGACGTGTCTTACGACCAGCGGGACGATAACCCGGGCACTCCAACCCCGGAGCACACCGGCGAAATGCGCTTCTCGCCTGGCTTCTGGGCAAGAATCTGCGGCGCCGGCCGCGCAGGTCAGGCGGTACTGACGACCTCGACCCTCACCTGGGTCGATGCGAAGGGAACCTCTTCCCTCGCCCCTCAGGATTGCCTCGGCGAAGTCGATCGTCGTCGATATCTCTTCTGGCACACGCTGAGCGTCCACACCCGGAGCGGTCGGTATCGCATCCGGGGCCTGTCGAGCTCCGCCGCGAGCGAATGGGAAGATGCGCTAGGCAAGTGGCTTGAGGCCATCCGCCTCGCGTCCCTCGCCCCGCTGCGAGCCCGTCTCTGGGACGCGCAGCGCCTCGGCGATGCAATGTGGGCCGGCGACCATTTCATTCGAGCCTCCGAATTCCGACGCACCAACCAGGCTATCGAGCACGCTCTCGATTGCCTGAAAGGCTCGAATTGGGCTCGATGGCGCAGTAATACAGATGTGGCGCTGGAAGAGCAGACGCGCGCCGCGATATCAGACGCCCATGCCCGTCGTACTGCCATCAACGCGGCGGTCACATGGCGCTCCATCTTTGCCTTCCGGGACCTATTCGACTCCATCGAGCGAAATCCGCTGACGGCCGCGCAGCGCCAGGCCTGCGTGATGGCCGACGACAACAACTTGGTCCTCGCAGGAGCCGGCACCGGCAAGACCAGTGTCGTATTGGGCCGGATCGCCTACCTGCTGGCCAGCAAGATCGCCGAGCCCATCCAGATCCTGGCGGTCGCCTATAACGCAGATGCAGCCTCCGAACTCCGGGAGCGGGCCCGCGCTAGGCTTCCACAACCCGACGCCGCGAAGGATGTGACGATTCGGACCTTCCATGGCCTTGGGATGGATGTCATCGGTGCCGTGGAAGGACGAAAGCCCTCCATTTCGAGGCTGGCCGAGGACCCGGTGTCGCGTGACACCTTCGTCACGAAGACGGTGGACCAGCTCCTTGCCCAACCCGACTACCGCCGCGCGTTCCTGGAGTACGGCTTCCATCACCTCGAGCCGCTCTCTTCGATCTTCGACTTCCCGACGATGGAAGCCTACGAGCAGGATCGCGACGACCGTGACCTGCGGACCCTGACCGGCGACCTCGTAAGAAGCGTCGAGGAGCTGCGGATCGCCAACTGGCTCCTCGTCCAGGGTGTCCGCTTTACCTACGAACTGAAATATCCGATCGATACTGCCGACCCACGGCATGGCGCCTACCATCCCGACTTCACGATCGAGCGGCCAGGGCACGCTCGGGGCCCTCTGTTCCTCGAACATTTCGGCGTCGACGAGCGCGGCAATCCACCCCCGTTCTTCAGGAGGGACGAGGCTGAGCGCTACCGACAGTCGATGGCCTGGAAGCGCCAACTGCACCGGACACACGATTCGGACCTGATCGAAACCTACTCCCATGAGTTTCGTAGCGGCGCGCTCTTCGCGAACCTCGAGGCGCGACTTCGAAACGCCGATGTCATTCTGAATCCACGGTCCGAATCCGACTGCCTCCAGGAACTGCGGGATTCCCAGGTCGTGACCCAGACGGGCCGCCTGTTCTCCGAGCTGCTGCCGCTCTGCCGCGACCTCGGAACCATCGAGGACGTCGAACAGCGCCTCGCGAAGATCCCGAGCCAACACCAGTACCGCAGTCAACTACTCTGGGCCCTGCTGCGCCCAGTCATCGCCGAGTACGACAGTACGCTGGCTGCGGCTGGGGAGATCGACTTCGCCGAAATGCTCCACCGCGCCGCACGCTACATTGCCGGCGGGAGCTTCCGATCATTGTTCACCCACATCCTGGTCGACGAATTCCAGGACATCAGCGAGCCACGAGCACGCCTCGTGAAGGCGCTCCGGGATCAGACGCCAAACGCCATGCTGTTCTGCGTAGGCGACGACTGGCAGTCCATCTATCGTTTCGCCGGTGCAGACGTGAGCTTCACGAGTCGGTTTTCGGACCGGATCGGGGAAGGCTCCGTCGTCGCGCTGGACCGAACCTTTCGGTTCAACGACCAGATCGGCGCAGTCGCCTCCCGGTTCGTCACCCAAAACCCGGCCCAGACCCAAAAGGCGCTGTCCTCCGAGCGCACGGTCCGGGTCCCCGCAGTATCGATCGTCGCCACCCGGGCGCCCCGGCCCACGCTGGACCGGATTCTCGACCGCATCGGCGCCTGGGCTCGGGAGCGGCAGGCGAGGTATTCCGTGCGTATCCTCGCCCGCTATTGGTATGAGCTCGAAGACGTTGCCGAGCCAGCCAAGGCGCTTGGGACGGAAATCAACCTGGACGTCCTCGTATCGACGGTCCATGCGGCCAAGGGACTGGAAGCCGACTTCGTGATTGTCGTCGGACTGAAGCAGGGGAAGAACGGGTTCCCCGCGAAGAAGGTCGTCGACCCGTTTCGGGAGTTCTGCCTGCCGGATGCGGAGCCATTCGAATTCGCCGAAGAACGACGACTGTTCTATGTCGC
This sequence comes from uncultured Pseudomonadota bacterium, assembly GCA_903884235.1. Taxonomy (GTDB): domain Bacteria; phylum Pseudomonadota; class Gammaproteobacteria; order Steroidobacterales; family Steroidobacteraceae; genus CAIKZZ01. The sequence goes on along the minus strand of CAISEB010000033.1, from coordinate 23,328 downwards.
ACTCACGCGCGCGCGGCATCGTGTCTACCTGCTGCACGACCCCGGTGACTGCTCCGTATTCATCCGCGAGCTGCAGGCCTCCGGATATCCCGTCGTCAGCGACGAGTTCCGCACCAACGGCGCGCCTGGCGGCTAGCACCTCCCGCGTCTCCGTAACGCGAGCTCACCGCCAGGCGACGGGCGGAGCTAGTCCCCCGGAGTGCAGCTGGTAACCGTGAATGTGCGGCGACCCGTCTGGAGCGTGCCGAATAAGAAATCCGCCTAGCCTGCCGAGAGGATGATCCCGACCCTTCCGGTGTCGACGAAGCATGGAATTCCCAGGCACCAGGATCGATTGTCGCGCCGCCTAGAGCCCGAAATCGTCCTCCGGCCCATCACGTCGACGGGCCCGGTCGCGCCTGCCCAACTGCATCCTGTCGCTCGATGCGACGTGATCCAGGGCGTCGTCCGGCGTCGGAGTTCGCTCCCTGGATTGCTTGTAGGCAAGCCAGTTCTCCACGGCCCTTCGTCCGACCTCGGCCTGATCCGGACGGCCATTGCGCCCATCGGCTCGATTCCGCAGTGCCGCGGGCACGTCCGCCGACAGGTCGAGGATCTCCTGTCGGATCCCCTCCTCCTCGCGCTCGATCCGTCCGAGCTCCGCGGCCCGCGCGAGGCGGGCGCTCGCCTCCTGCTCGCGCATCCGCTCGAGCACCACCGAATGCCCGCCCCGGGCTTCGATGGCGCATACCGCCGATCCCTTGTGCGAGGTTGGCGTCCGGTCGATCACCTGCGCTTCGAGCGAGCGATGGTCGACCCGTCCGGGCTGCCGTGCGTTCTCGAGCGCTCGGTTGGCGCAGATCGCCCAACGCTCCCGGACCTGGGTGATCTCGTCCTTGCCGGGTCCGAGCCCGAGCTTGCGACGGTCGGCGTCGGAACGCTCGATCAGCGTCTTCTCGCCGAGTCCGCCGGGCGTGACCTGGCGGGTCGTCGCATACAGGTGCGCGTGGAAGTTGCGCGAGTCCCCATGCGAGTGCGGCTTGTGGATCGCGATGTCCACAGCGCACTCGTAGCGGTTCGCGAGCTCCCCGGCGAACTCGCGCGCGAGCGCCGCACGTTGCGCCTTGTCGAGCTCATGCGGCAGCGCAACCTCGTATTCCCGCGCTGGCCTGCCGTCCTTGCGGATCTCCGCGGCCTCCGCCGCGTTCCACAGTCGCGAGCGATCCCGTGCCCACTGGATGTCCTGTCTCGCTGCCTCGGTCGACAGCACGATCTCCGCATGCTCGAGCCCCCGCTTGCGGCTGTAGTCATGCAGCTCGCCCGTGCGCTCGTCCCGGATCTTGGAGCACGAGCGATACGCCGCGCCCGCCGTGCTGCTGTGCCCCTTGGCACGCGAGACCGGTTTCACCTGGCAGTGGTAGATCGCCATCGCTACGGACGTGGGGTCGGGGGCGGCGGCTGGCGCGGTTCCTGGGGCAGATGAGGATCGATGGGCGCCCAGCTGGGCGCACTCGAGGTCCAGATCGTCCCGCCCGGCCGCACCGCCTCACGATCATCGAGCGTCCCGGTCCGGATCACCGTCAGGTGCGGTCGTCGGTCAGACGTCGCAAGCACGTGCGTCCCACAAGAAGGACAGAACTTCCAGTGCATGACATTGCCGCTGTCCGCGACCGTCACGTACTCCTTGAGCTCGCCTTCCAGCGAGATCGCATCCGTCTTGAAGATCGCATTGACGGTACTGCTGCCACCCGCGATGTACTGGCAGTCCCGGCACCAGCACGACCGCGCCACGAGCGGCCCCTCGCTGATCCGGTATCGCACCGCACCACAGATGCATCGACCTGTCAGTTCCATCACAGTCCCTCCGAGTTGATCAAGGCTTGCTCTCGGCGGGCAACGGCGTCCCCTGGTGGAACACCACCTGCCAGCGCCCATCCCGCTTGCACCACAGTGAGCTCCTGATCGACGGCGGGCGCCATCCGGGGCCCGCGGCGGATTTCGCGACATACGTCGTCAACATCACATTCGGCGCGACCTTCTGAAGCCGGAACTCCTCCAGGCTGATCGTCCCCCGCCCCGCCCGCTGCGCCACGGTTCCGAGCGCCCCGAGCACAGTCTGCGCATCGAACATCCGCCCGGAACTCCCGATCTCGCGGAAGTCCTCCGCGATCACGAGCCCGAGCGTCCCGGCGCTCTCCTCGGGACCGGGATTCGCGAGTCGCTCTTCGATCAACCGGATCTCGGCTTGCGTAGCGCGCTGCACGGTCATTTGGCTTCTCCGCCTGCGTGATCAAACCGACCTGGGGTAATGCCCGGTCCGTCCCGTCAGCCCGGGTCGCGATCTCGCCCGTGGCCAGGTCTCCAGTCAGTACGGGGTACCGTCACGATGCACGTACCGGAACCCGCCGCCCGGCGTCGGCACCGACAGGATGTCCTCGCCCGGATAGGTCACAACGTCCGCCGGGGATCGATTCCCCACCTCGAGGAACACGAGCACTTCTCTCGTCCGGTTCACGATCTGGTGCGATCCGCCCCCGGCCTTGAACCCCGCGCAGTGCCCGGGACCGAGGATCGCGTCGCCACCATCTGTCAGCAACGTCGCTGTCCCCTCCAGGATGTAGATGAATTCATCCTCATCCGAGTGCGCATGGCGAAGCGCCGACACGCCGCCGGGTGGGAGCCGCATCAGGTTCACGCCGAAGTGCGTGAGACCGAACACGTCGCCAAGCGGTCGTCGGTCACGGCCGGCCACGCGCCTGGCAAACGGTTCCGGATATCCGGACGGCTTCGTTGATGGCTCGACGTCCGCGGCGACGATGGCGATCGGGGTCCTAGATCCACTGACGCTCATTGCCCTCTCCATGGCTTCCCTGCCGGACTTCTCAATTTCCATGGCCGGGTAGCTGCGCGGCGCTCCCGCACGCCCCGGGGCTCGGGGGCGGACCCCCCGACGCACACGGCCCGAAGGGCCGGAGTCGCGCAGCGACTCGTATGTGCGCTCTTGCGCACCCGAGGCCCCGGCGCTCGTTATGGCACTCCCCGGGGCGCCTGTCACCGGGATAGCGGCATTTCTGCCCAAACACGTCAGAAATGCAGCTCCCCTATCCCTCCGGTCACCGCGACAATGAACAGCACTCAACGCGTGACGGGATGCGGAGGGACGCAGATGGCTGAGCTCAAGACCCGCATCGACTCCCTCGAGGCGCGCCTCGCCGAGCTCAAGGCACGCAAGGCCCGGATCGACGCCCGTAAGCGAACGGTGGAGTCGAGGCGCGAGCGCAAGGAAGACGCTCGCCGCAAGATCCTGCTCGGCGCGACGCTGCAGCAGCAGATCGCGGCGGGTGCGATCGACAACGCGACGGTCCACACGTGGTTGGACACGGCGCTGGCGCGTACCGATGACCGGGCGCTTTTTGGATTACCGCCGCGAGATCCGTCGGGCTAACGAACCCATCCAGAGCTGCTCGATCCGACGCGTGCACGTCCTGCTCACGACGAGTGTCACACATGCTGACGCCAGTCTATCCTGCCATCAGACCCTCAGATCCTCGTCCGGTCGGCTCGCGCTCTGATCGGGATGAGCCGCGTGTTCAATCGGACTACTGTGGGCCCGTACCGACATCATCCGATGGCGAGTTTCCGGAATCGCTCGATCACCAAGGGCAAGCGCCCCTGGCTCGCGCCGTCACCCGGCAAGTGGCCTGCGAGCGCGGTCAGGAACCGGTCGTTCGTGACGAGCGGCCCCAGCACGTCACGCAGGTACGTCCGCAATGCGTCGGGCGCACTTGCGACCTCCCCGATCAGTTCAGCACGACCATCGATCACCGTGACGATGTCCTCGAGGTCATGGCTTGCGACGAAGTCACCCCGACCGCGGTCGCGGAACGCCTCGAGCTTGGTCGCGACGAATATGGGCGCCGTGACGAGCCGGATCGAGCACGCATCGGGCAGCGCATACGGTTGCGCCGTCTCGATTGCAAGTGGGTACCAGCGGTTGCTGAAGCCGAGCACGCGCGGATTTGACGGCATCACATCCAGGTGCAGCCGGCCAGCAACCCAGCGGCAGATCGGCGCGTCCGGAGAGTGGTCGCGGGCAAACCCCTGTTGTTCGAGCCGCCGCTCGATCGCGTGGTAGTCGCCGATTGTCTCGATCCGGGCGACCGTATCGACGTCGACGGTCGCGCGGACCGCCTGGGCGCGTACCGCCGTGACGAGCAGGCCGGTCGCACAGCCGCCGACGAAGACGAGGGAGTCTGCGAGCGCGCCGAGCTTCACAACGACTTCCCGCAGCAACGCGACATTGGCCTCGTGCCCCGGATCTCGCACGCTCATACCAGCCGCTCCTCCAGAAGTCGGCCCGCGAGTTCACGTTCGCGCGCCTGGCCGCCGCGCAGGGCATCGAACAGCGCGAGCATTGCGTACAGCGCCGAATCCTCCAGTGCCGCGCGCACCGCACCCGGATACAGCGGCAGCAACGCCTGGCCTCGGATGCTGCCCTCCGGATCCGGCCAGACCGGTGGAAGATCATCAGCAATTGGACTTCCGCCGAGCAACGGCGGCGCCGCATGCGCGGTCGGAACGCCGATCGTCACCACGCCTCGCACCGGCGGATAGGCATACGGCGCGCCCCGCACGAGGAACGCCCGCAATGACGCGACGACGGTCCGGATGCGGCCATCGACCTCGACCGCAAGCCGCGCCGCCAGGAGTCGTTGCACCGCGGCGTGCGCCTCGAAGCCGGACAGGTGCATCGAACTCGCGAGCGAGGCGTACGACCACGGTTCCGCGCCGAGCAGGTAGAGCTTCAGGGCAACGACGAGATCCTGCGGTTTCAGTACCCACTGGCGGTGCTGGGCGCGTTGCATGGCAACGGACACGGCAGACTTGGGTAAGCGGCTCATATGCTATATGCGTATAGCATACATCTTTGATCGGTACAATATATGCTGTTTGCAAATCGCATTCGGTGGTTTCCGCCGTTGTGCGTCGCCGTCTGCGATCAGACAGCCGTGCTGCAGCCGTCGAGCGCCCCGTCGTTCAGCGCGAGCGCTGACGCATCACAGAAGTGGACGCCAGTCTATCCTGCCATCGGCCCCTCAGATCCCCCTCCCCTCCCTCCGCATCGCTTCTGTCGATGTTCCTTAATGACCGGAATCCGGTTCCAAATTCTCCGGAAAGCTTCATTCCTCAGCGCCGTCTGACGAACCGCCCTTCCCTATTCTTTGCACCAGTGAGTACGACATGACCGACGACAAGCAGCAGAAATTCACCTCCAAGGTTCGCCGTGGTTTGGTGTGGGTCCATGCCCAAGCGAACGGTGAACTGACCCGACTGCATGACGCCGCATCCGGTTCTCGTATCCCGGGCATGAGTGCAGGCGAACTCGCGGACATCGAGGCGGCGCTGCTTTGGATTGAACAGAACAAGGAAGCCACGCCCAGCTGAGGCCCTCGTCACAATCGCGATCGACATGGGGGACTACCGTGTGCAGAGCCACCGGATACCCCCATGCCGACGACCCTGAACCCCTCACCTTGCGATCCCACCCGAACCCGGGCCTCGACCGATCAGGCTGGGTCCGACACGGGTTGGGCTACTGCGACCGGAACGGTGACGATCCGCCGTCCCGAGCCACTCGACACGGACAGCAGTTCCGAGGAGACGTCGTTCAGCGAAGAACAGGCCACGGACAGCCCGTCGATCGCAACTCTGTAGTCGCTGAGAATCCGCGACCGAGATTCGATTCCGGACGGCGTCGATTCGCAACGCACAGGCCTGCACCAGCCGTGCGGTCACTTCACCGATCCGTAACGGATCCGGCGCGAGCTGTGCTCTCCGTGGCCGTCCCCGGGAACCTTTCCCGTCGGGTCTTGCCGAACGTAGCAGCAGCCGCCCACGCCATCTCTTGATTGGGCGAGAACACGTCCCCACATGGGGGTTGTCGCAACTGCCACCCGTTGCACACATCGAATGAGGTCCCCATGTTCGCCCGCGCTGGTCGTACGCTCGCACTGATCGTTGCCCTGGGTTTCGGGATGGTCGCTGTCGCCCAGGCGGAGCCGAGCCTCCACGACGTCTACGAGGCCGCGCGCTCCGGGAACGTCGGTCAGGCCCAGCAGATGATGCGGCAGGTCCTCAACGCGCATCCCGGCAGCGCGAAGGCTCACTACGTCGCCGCCGAGATCGATGCGCGCGCCGGCGATGCAGCGTTGGCCCGCCAGGAACTCGCAACGGCCGAGCGCATTGATCCCAGCCTCTCGTTCGCCAAGCCCGAGGCGATCCAGGCACTGCGCCGGGAAGTCTCTGCGACTCGCGCCGAGCCGGGACGTCTGGCGACCCCCAACACGACGCCGTCCATTCCGTGGGGCGCGATCCTGCTCGGCGGTCTCGTCATCGGCGGCGTGTGGTGGATGTTCCGTCGCCGTAATGCAATCGCGAGCGGCCCGAGCGCGCCGTATTCCTCAGCATCGCTTCCGGGTTCCGGTCCCCTGCCTGCGGGTCCGATGGGTTACGGCGGCGTTGCCGCACCGCCGGCCGGCAGCGGGCTCCTCGGCAACCTCGCCACGGGCATGGCGGTCGGCGCCGGTGTTGTCGCAGGCGAAGCACTGGTTCGCCGCATGATGGAACCGACCCCTCACTCAGCGACCGAGCAGGGTTCAGCGCCGCCCGCCCCGGACCTGATGGAAAATCAGGACATGGGTGGCAGCGACTTCGGCGTCAATGACGCGGGCTCGTGGGATATCGGCGGCGGCGGCGGCGACGACTGGTCGTGAAATCGCCGGACGCCGTCGCGCCGAATCGCGGGCATCAGTTCCCCGAGGTCCCGCAGCATCCCGTCTGATTCTGGATCGGCGGGCACTTCACCGACCCGTACGAGCAGAACACGCAGCAGTCCCCGGCTTTCGATCGCAGCAACGTGTGGCAGCCCTGGCATTCGTAGAAGTAGATGCACGCGTCGGTCGGCATCGTCTCGGTTGCCGACCGTCCACAGGCCGGGCACGTCAGAACCGACTCAAGAATGGGCGCGGTGGCCATCCGGGTCTTCTGGGGTCGATATGCAAAGGGTCCCCCACTCCGTTGCGACTGGGTGCCTACTCGACGTCGGATCCGATATCCCCGGATTCACGCGGGTGCCGGATCGCGAGAACGAGGACGCACTCCTCCACTTCTTCGTAGCTGTAGAGCGCGACATACCCGGACCGGCCGCGCGAGATCACGAGTTCCCGAAATCCGGACTCGACCGATCGCCCGATCAGCGGGTGGCGGCGTAGCACGAGGACAGCCTCCTCGATCAGCCCGACCGTCTCGAGTGCCGCCGCCGGATCCGATTCGAGCAGGAAGTCCGCCAGGCGTTCGAAGTCAGTGAGCGCCTGTTCGGTATAGATCAGCCGCGCCACGAGGCCGGCTTCGGTCGGGCAGTCGGCCGGCTGTTGATCCGCGCACGAAGGTACTCGTGCACGGCCTCAGCCTCGTATCCCTTGCCGGTCCGCAGCGCCGCCTTGCGTGCTTTCTCGGCTTGCGCCACGAACTTCGCGCGCAGTTCGGCAGCCTTGGCAGACTCCTCGATCGCCCGCACCATGAACGCGTGCGTGGACATGCCGCGGCCTTGCGCGGCCGCCATCACTCGCTTCTTCAGATCCTCCGGCAGCTTGAGCGACGTCGTGGACACCGTGGAGTCTCCGTGTATCGGTGTTACTAAAGTAACACCGGCTCGCCCAGCCGTCAAAGCGGAGACCCTGCGGTGCTGCGCCATCGAGGCGCCGCGCTCTTATAAGGTGCCTGCGATCAGGCGCCTCGGCCACCCCTACCGCCGCGACCGTCGGCGGCCCGATCGTCCCTGAGAGGCCGGCTGCCATTCATCCTCATCGTCGTCCACGCTGGCAATCCGGTACCCCGCGAGGTTCTGCTTCAGAATCCGGACATCCCGAAACCGCACGAGGTCCTCCTCGATCGCCCGGATCCCGTCCTTGAGGTCGCGGATGTCTGCCTCGAGCGCACGCGCGACGGCATCCGGCGTGACCCCCCGCGGCCCGACGTCGCCCAGCGAGAGAGAGAACGGTTGCACGAGCGCGACCAGCTCATCCTGCAGTCGGCCGGCGCGCTCTTCGAGGACGTGAACATAGTGTCGCAACCGTTCCTCATCGAGGCCCGTGAGCGTCCCGCCGTCGATCTGCTCGACTCGGATCTGCAGCTCGAGTAGATGCAGAAGGTCGCGTGCGGCGTAGGCCTGGTTGAGCTCCTTCATGAGCTCTGTCTTGCGTGCTCTCTCCGTGACGTCGTGCTCCCGGTCGGGATGCAGCGCACTTGCGAGTTTTCGGAAGATGTCCCGTAGCGCCCGCGTTCCGCCCGCCGCGACTTCGGTCTGAGCGGTAGCACGCGCGTCGGCCTTCGCCGATTTACGCCGTGGCTTCGATGCCGGTGGCGGCTCGGCGTGTGCCGCTCGAACCTGCTCGTCGATCCAGTCGGCCAGGTCCTCGGGCGAATCACCGCCCTCGTAGTCGTCGACATCGATGCCGAGCGCCTCGGCCGCGACAGTCCGCATCGCCTCGACCCGCTGCTGCTGCGCGTCCGCGAAACTGAAGTCGGCGTACTTGTCGTACAGCGCCACGAGCGCTGGATCCTCGGCTTCGGCGAGCAATCCCGACAGCAGCGCGTCGAGGATGTCCCGTACCTTGGCGCGGTGCCGCTGGCCGAGCTCGCCGCTGTCCATGATGCGATCGAGCAGCTCCACGAGCGCGATACGCCTTTCGCGCATTCGGGCCGCGAGCGGCTGATACTCGCCGGCCAATCTCTTCTGATAGGTCTCGCGATACGCCTGCCAATGGGCGATCGCCTCGCGCTGCGCGTTGATCTGCTCCACCAGGCGATTGAATCGCTTCTGGGTCTTCGTGAGCTTCTTCGCGCCGCCGGGGACGCCGATGGTCGGCGTCTGTCCCAGCGATGCTTCGTCCTGAAAGAGTGGATTCGGCTTCACGACTCACCTGATAAATGCGGGGCGCGGCGGCCGACCCTAACCGGCTCGAATCCTGACCCTGGGGCCGAGCTTTTCCAACGTACGGTTCGAGTCATGCCGGTACCCAGAGCGGTCAGACAGCGTCGACGGGAACCCGACCGCGCGCCACGCGCTTGCGCCGCGCGGTCACCCGGATCGTTACGTCGCGCCACAACACTCCCTTCAATCACAATGCATTGGCAGCATGTAGCGCTCTAAGGACTCGGGGAAGTCCCACTCACGGACGCGCCCGGCTCCGCACTGGTGCAAGTCAGGGAGATGAGTCGATAGAGAGATTCATCTTGCGCAGCAGAGCCTGGAACCGTGGCTCGCCAGCCAAGTTGCTGAAGAACGGATCCCCTTTCACGAACCAGAGATCCTCGTCGCGCTGTTCATACGCACGATCGAGCCACTGCAGCGCCTGCTCGACTTCCCCTCGATAGGCGTGCACGCGGGCGATCTCCGACGCCCACACACTTGCGTTTTGCTCCGTCGCCGCGGCCAGCATCTGATCGGATTCCTTGCGCTTGCCCAGCGCGAAGTACGCCATCGCGCTTCCCTCGAGCTGGCCATCATCGCGCGTTTCCTGCGCAAACGCGGCCAGCGCCTCGGCATATCGCTTCTGCAGCAGAAGGCTTTTGCCGAGCCACGCACGGAGGTTGCCGGCATGCGGCGCGATCTGCAGCGCGGTTGTCAATTCTCGCTCGGCATCTGCGTAGCGACCGGACGGAATGTCGATGAAGCCGGCTTTGAGCTCGTGGACCATGTAGTTCAGGGGATCGAGCGCCAGGGCTTCCTTTGCCAATGCACGCGCCTTCTCCCAGTCACCCAGCGCGGCGGCCAAGTATGCCGCGCCGCGCACGCCTTCGGACTCTCGGGGCGCTAACGCAAACGCTCTGTCGAGATCCCTGCGCGTTCCCTCCCAGTCCCAGTCGTATACGCGCCGAACGTCGGCTCTCACGAGATAGGCGCGCGCGTTCTTGGGATCGAGCGTCAGCGCAAGCTCCGTGGCCTCCCGGGCATGGGCAAAGGCCGCTCGGGGTGGCTGCCATGCCTCGTGACCGATCCAGACATAGGCTTGCCCTAAGCCGATGGTCGCCGGGACAAATTTCGGATCCAGAGTCAGCGCCTGCTGAAAATATGCCACCGCATCTGAGGACGATGCCTCCGACCCCTGGCTCAGCGCCTGCAGTCCACGCAGATAGAAGTCGTAGACCTTCGCTGAAGACTTGTCGCGTCGAGGATCCGCCTCTAGGTCGAGGGAGATCTGCAGGGCCCGGGCCAGGCCCGCAGCGATCGTGTCCTGCATGGAACCCACATCGACGATCCCGACGTCGAAGGCGTCGGACCAGCGCAGCGAACCATCAGCCGTACTGACCATCTCGGCGCTGACCTTCACCCGATCGCCGTCGTGGCGGACGGTGCCCTCCAGCAAGTAGGTCGCTCCGAGCGTCTTGCCAATCGCCTTGGGATCGGCATTGCGCGTGTCGTACTGGAACGAGGAGCTCCGGCCGATCACCTTGAGGCCCGGGATCTTGGCCAGGCGCCCGAGCACCTCCTCGGCGATGCCACGGGCGAAGTACTTCTGGTCCTGCTGCGGGCTGATGTCCTCGAATGGCAGTACCGCAATCGACTGCGGTTCCGCGTGCTCGACCGCGGGCGCACCGGCCGACTGTCCCCGCACGTCGGGGTTCGACACGAATCGCCATCCAATCATTCCGGCAATCAGAACGGCGGCGACTGCGAGGACTGCCGTGACGAGGCGCCTGCTCGAGCGGGCTCGCCCCTCGTCAACTCGCGTCACCGCGGGTCGCTCTCGTGCCGGACCCGTTGTCGATTCAATCGCATCAAGCATCGAGCGAACAGCCGACGCCAAGGCCTGGGCGACCGTCGGCGTGAAACCTCCGCTCGCATCCAGCCAGTGCGAGCTGTTTAGGAAATATTCGAAGTCCGGTGGAAGCGGCGCCTGGTCGAGGCGAACTGAAACGATGGGGTGTCGCTTCGACGCACAGCGCTCGATTTCTCGGAGCACGTGCGGCGATGCCGCAGCGTTCGCCGACAGGACCAACACCGTGACCCGGCTCCCATCGATGCCGCGAACGATCTCGGCGGCATAGGATGCGCCTGGCGTGACATCCCGAGGTGCGAACCAGCAAGAGAGCCCCACCACTTCGAGTGTCGTGGCGATCATGTTCGCAGCATCGGCATCGGCCGATGCATAGCTGACAAAGACGGAGCGTCCTGCGGCACTACCAGTCACGGCTACTCATCCACCGGGAGATTCAACTTTCGCAGGAACGCCCGGTACCGTGGATCGGAATGCAGCCGCGACCATTGCGGATAGGTTTTCAGGTAGCTGATGTTGGCGTCCTTCTGCGAGTACGCGCGCTCGAGCCACGGCATCGCCCGATCGGCGTCGCCCCGCATCGCGTAAACCTCCGCGATCTCGAACGGGTTCTCGTGCGCGCGCTCCGCGATCATCCGCGCGAGGATCGCCTCGGACTCCGCTTGCCGGCCGAGCGCGTGGTAGGCGATCGCGAGGCCGGTTCTTTTCACGAATTCGGCGCTTTCGAGCTGCATCTCGGCGAGCGCCGCCTTCCCATCGCCTCGCTGCACCAGATAGCATCCGAGCAGGTAGTGCGCCCAGTTGTAGCTCTGGCGGATCGCGAGCGTCCGCCGCGCCAGTTCTTCCGCCTCGGGCGCTTCGCCGCGGGCAGCTGTCGCGAGCGACAGCAGAACCAGGGTGCGCGGCTCGAGCGGATCCTGGGCGTTCGAAGCCTTCAGGCTGCGGTAGGCCTCGTCCCACTGGCCCTGCACGAGCGCAAGGAAGCCCAGATCGTGCAGGACATCGGCGCTGCCCGGTGCGAGCCGCGCCTCCTTCTGGAACGAGATCGCCGCGGCGGGCCAGTTCCAGTCGTAGAGGACCTCGACGGTGCCGCGCACGCTGTAGGCTCCGGCGTTCTTCGGATCGAGCCGGATCGCGAGTTCGGCCGCCTGCCGTGCCTTCTCGAACGCGACCCCGGGGCGAAGGTAGCCGAAGTCACCGAGCGCGCGATAGCCCTCGCCGAGGTGCGATGCGGCATCCGAGGAGGCGGGATCCAGCGCGAGCGCCTGCGTGTACAGCGTGACCGCTTCGCTGAAGCCGGCCTCGTCGTTGCGGTCGGCCGCGTGGCGCCCGCGCAGCACGAGGTCGTAGGCACGCGGGTCCTTCAGCGTCGCGCGGGCGGCGGTGTCGACCGCGACCCGAATCTGCAGTTCGCGGGCGACCGCGGCGGCGATCTCGCCCTGCAGCTTCAGCACGTCGCCGAGCTGCCGGTCGTAGGTGTCGGACCACTCCTGCGCCCCGGTCCGCGCGTCGATCAGCTGCGCTGTGATCCGGATCCGGTCGCCGGCACTCCTGACGCTGCCCTCGAGCAGATGGGCAACGCCGAGCTTCGCGCCGATCGCGCGCAGGTCGTCGTGGCTGCCGTTGAACTGGAACGACGAGGTGCGTCCGATCACCGTGAGTCCCGGGATCTTGGCAAGGAGATCCAGGACCTCCTCGGCCATGCCTTCGGCGAAGTATTCCTGGTCGTGCTTCTCGCTCATGTCGGTGAACGGAAGAACAGCGATGGACTTGTCCGTGCTCATGGCGGAGGTGGCCGGGTTCGAAGCCTGCCCCGCTCCCTTGGGCGCGAGCATGATCTTCCCTACGAGGAGCGCCGCGACCACGACGATCGCGATGCCCGAAGCGATCAGCACGGCACGCCGTACCTGCCTGGGCGGGCTCTTCGGTGCCGGTCGGGCCGGGTTGGCGGCAACCGTGGCGGGCTCCGGCGCCTGCCGGATCGCCTGCATCAGGCGCGCCTGCGCAGCCGGCTCCCCGTCCTGCAGGTCCACCCATTGCGACTCGCCCAGAAAGTATTCAAGCGCGGGGGTGAGCGGCGTCGAGTCGAGGCGAAGCGCCAGGATGCGACAACCCTTTGACCCCGCCCGCTCGACCTCCCGGCCGACGTGGGGAGAGGCGATCGCTTGCGCCGACAGCAGGACGAGAAAAATCGGCGACTCGGAGATGGCACGGACGATCGCGTCCGCGTACTGCGCTCCGGCCATGACGTCGCGTGGCGCGATCCAGCAGCGGATCCCCTGCAATTCGAGAGCCGCGACAAACCGCAGCGCGGCTGCCGCGTCCACGGCCGCGTGGCTCACGAAAACCCTCGGTACTGCGCGCGTCCGCGAGCCCCCTGCCGGGTCTTCCGTGTCGGTCGCGGTCATCGCGAAGGTCCTCCTGACCGTGGGGGGGGGTATGCCAGGCGCCCTGCACTACCCTGTCGGGACTCTATCACTGCCTTTGAACTTCGGGCCGACTGCACGGCAGGTACTGCGTTGGGGAAACGGCCCAATCGCAGGCTCGACCGATTTGCCTGCTCCAGCGCTCCCGACCCGCTCCGGCGCCGATACGAGGCGATCCGGGGGCGTGGCGCGGGCCACGGCTTACCTACGGTCGCGGAAGAATATTGTCGCCGGACAGCCCCGCGACAAATTGCTCGAGCCTCTCCTCCAATTCTGCGAGTCCGATGCGTCGTCCCTCGTGCTCGCGCACCATGTCCAGAGCCAGAATTTCGCGGTTGCGCGCCTCTGAAAGCAGGCCTACCAGCGCAGCGCTGGTTTCGTCGGAACACATCCGACGGACGTCGCGCCCCATCAGGTAGGCGCCGGCGATTTCCAGGTCGTAGCCCACGGAATCCAGTTCCGCCATGTGATCCGCCCACAGGCGCTCGTCATTGCCGGCGCGCGCATAGTTGAGGATCAGGGTCGCGAGGTCCACGGCATCTTTCGAGGATCCCTGGAACCCACGATCCTTCCAGGCAAAGAACTTGAGCGTCGCGAGGCCAGGTAACGAGACGGTCCTGACCACCAGATCATCCGCGATCTGCACGTCGACGGCCGCCGCCGCGGCATCCTCGTAGCCCATCACGTTCATCTCCCGGTCACCATCGACCGGAAACCTGACTGCTCCCGTTTCGTCCTGTATCGCACCGAACGGCAGGATGTCGAGTGGATAGGCGAATGTACTGCCCGGAGTCTTGTATCTGAACCGATGCGGCTTTTCTGCATCTCGTTCGAAGTCTCCCGTCTCGATGAGGGAGGCCGAGTAGCTCTGGAATTCGCTCCACGAGCGAACCGCGATGGCCACGTCGATATCTCGCGTGGCCCGCACGGGATCGATGCCATGCACATGCAGCAGCATGAAGTCCCGCGCCATGGCGCCGACGAGCATGTATTCGAGCGTGCAGGTCGCGGCGACACTCCGGACCTTGCGCAGGATCTCGACGGTCAGCGGGTCGACCGCGCGGTCAGCGGGTACCGAAAGCGTTCGCACCGAAGGCGTCCTTCAGATATCGGAGGCGGAGCATTTCGGCGACCTCGAGATTTCGCGGGTCAAGCGAGGCCATGAGGTCGCTGTACACCAGGATTGGGGGGACGGTGTCATGTTCCTGCGCGCCGGCAGGAAAGTTCCAGAATTTGTCGAGTACTTCGATATTCCCGGTCGGATCCGCCCTCATCCGGTACGTCGAAACGAGCTGTTGCAGGGCGCGGCGGCGGTCCTCGGCCGGCACGTACAGGGTGCAGGTCATCGGCTTGAGGTGACCTGTCAGCTTGTCCGCGGCAATTTCCCCTCCCCAGGCGGCCTGGAATTCCTCCGGACGAACATTCCGCCACCAGTCATCGCGCTCCGCGCGCAGGCGTATGGGATGCAGCTTCTGGCGCAGTCGCGTCGGATAGTTGGTCACCCACTCCTTGAAGAGATTGTGCGGCTCCAGTAGCAGGCGGGTGCCGCGCGTAGCATTCAAAGCAAGGTAGCGACGTGACTGGAGCTCGTTCACGATGTGGCCGACGGACCCCAGTGAAACCCCTGCTGCTGTCGCCAGCTCACGATACGGCGCCGACCTCAATTCGGGACGGCATAGCAGTACGAAGACCACCCGCAACCAGGCGCTCGTACCCGGTGCCGGCGCGGCGATCCCGGGCGTGTTCTCGTCCGGCCGTTCCCCGGTGACGTAGACGAACAGCCCGTCTCGCTCGAGATAGGCGTTGCCAACGGTATCGATGAACTGCAACCCGAGTGTTTCGCGGCACACTTTCGCAAGGGTTCGCGTGAGGTAGGGGGCGATGAGCAGCCCCATTTCCGCATACGGGACAAGCAGGTTTTTCGCCTCGGCAATCGTGACGCGCCTTTCGACGTTGAATCGGACGTTGGCCAGAAAGTCGAAGCGGCGGTTCCCATGCTCGACCTCGATGGCGGCATCGACCATCGGTCCGTCACCGAGGGGCGGTGGCATCTCACGCGTCAATGTCGCGCGGAGGTTCGTCGTGCGTTCAAACGCGGCGAGCGCTCTGGTGACGAGCGCGCGGTAGTCCTCATCGACGTCGGACGAAACGATGGGAGGTTCGTTCATTTCTAGCGTCCGTTCACGTTACTTGTACGGAGTGTATTCCTATATCAGTCGTTCAGCAAATAACTTTGTACACGAAGCATGGAAACAAATGGTACTGAATGTCGAGAGCCGATCGAGCAGGCAAGGGCTCCCCACGGGCAAAGCGAGTATTCGCCCGTGCTGAAGGGATCGACTATTCTTGCTCTCTCTGCTCCAGCTGGGCGAAGAGAAGAACGCGCTTGCGATGTTGGCTTTGGAAGCGGTCTATGTTGCAATAACATAACACCGGGAGTAGGATCCGGCCAATCCGTCACAACCGGGCCAATGTTAACCCGCTATGGCCGCCAACGCCGACACGCTGATCAATACGAGCGCCCTGATCGAAGCGGTACCCCCGCTCGGGGCCGACGGGGTCACCGACCTCGCGCGCCGCGCGGCGGACCTCAACAAGACGATCCGCGACCTCGCGACCCACCCGACCCACCGCAAGACGCTGCGGAAATTCGTGGGTCCCGAAGTCGCCGCGCTCCTCGGCCTCAAGGTCGAGACTCTCTATAGGCGGTTGGATCGCCACCCTGCCCTGCCGCAAGGCACGACCGCGAACCCCCGCCGCCGGGAGTTCTCGCTCGAGGAGGTGTTCCAGCTCCGCCAGGCGTTCGAGCTCCCGGCCAAGCGCGCCCCCGGCCAGCCCGGAATCGTCGTGTCGATCTGCAACTTCAAGGGCGGCGTGGCCAAAACGACCACAGCCGCTCATCTGTCCCAATACCTCGTCATGCACGGGTATCGGGTGCTTTTGGTCGATCTGGACGCGCAGGCGAGCCTCACGCAACTGTTCGGGATCCTGCCGCACACCGAGGTCGGGGATGACCAGACGGTTCGCTCGTTCCTCGAAGGCCCGAACTTCCAGGGCCAGCAGAACCTCAACTGGACCGGCGACCTCCGTCCGGCCGTCCAGAAGACCCACTGGCACAACCTCGACCTGATCGCCTCGAACCTCGGGGTGTATGGCTGCGAGTTCGCGATCGCCGCGCGCCTCCGGGACGAGGAAGGCTTCGCGTTCCACCGGCCGCTGTCGGAGGGCTTGGAGCCGCTCCGCCAGGACTACGACGTCATCATCCTCGACACGGCGCCGAGCCTGTCCTTCGTGAACTCGAACGCGATGTTTGCGGCGGACGGCCTGCTGATCACGCTGCCACCGGCGATGATCGACCTGCAGTCGTCCTCGCTCTTCTTCGACCTGGTCGCGGAGCTGATGGAGGCCTTCAACCGGATGGAGGCGACGCCGAAGACCTACGATTTCGGGTCCGTGCTCCTCACCCGCGTGCGCCCGAACGACACGACCCACGCCCAGATCTCGAAGTGGATCCGCCAGTACTTCGCGCGCGAGACCTGCACCCACACGATGGTGCAGAGCTCCGCGCTCGAGAAGGTGGGCCCGGATCTCCTGACCCTCTATGAAGTCGCCGAGTACGACGGCGATCGCCGCACGCTCGAGCGCGCGATCGATGCAATGAACGGCGTCAACGGCGAGATCGCGGACCTGATCCAGCGCGCGCTTAACGCGCGCGCGGTCGCCTTCAACGCAGCCAAGGAAGGCTGACGCCATGAGCCAGAAAGCCAAGGAACGCCGCGCGATCCTCGACCAGGCCCTGACGGCCCGGGCGGCGGTCGCCCCGACCGAGCGCCCTGCCCTCGCGCCGCGCCAGCTCGGCCCCATCGCCGAGCAGGCCAACCTGCAGGCCGAACACGTCGCGACCCGCGCGAAGGCGTACGACGAGGCGAAGGCCCACGGCCGCCTCCTCCTCCAGCTCGACCCCAAGAAGGTCCGGGCCACCGAGTTCCAGAACCGCCACGAGCTCTCGCTGCTCGCGGACGACGCCAAGTTCGCCGAGCTCAAGAACAGCCTGAAGGCCCACGGCCAGGAGACCCCGATCCGGGTCCGGCCGATCCGCAATGCCGCGCCGTTCGAGTTCGAGATCGTCTCGGGGCACCGCCGCCATGCGGCGTGCCTCGCGCTCGATGCAGAGACGGACGGGGGTTTCCGGATCCTCGCGATCGTCGATGCCAAGGCCAGCGAGACCCGCGACCTCGTGCTCAAGATGTACCGCGAGAACGAGGAGCGCTACGACCTGTCCGCCTTCGAGAAGGGCCGCATGTTCGCCCGCTGGCTCGAGGAAGGCATCTTCGCCGAGCAGCAGGAACTCGCGACCCACGTGCAGCTGAGCCCGGCGACGGTCAGCCAGTACCTGTCGGTCGCCGAGCTCCCGGACGAGGTCATCGAGGCGTTTGGTGATCCGCGCGCGATCAGCCTGCGCTGGATGCAGGCACTGTCGGGGGCCCTGAAGGCGTCGCGCGCGACCGTGCTCGCGAACGCCGCCCGGGTGGCCAAGCACTCCCCTCGCCCGGCGGCGGACGTCGTCCTCAAGGAACTGACCGCGGTCGGCCGGGGCGCGAAGCGCCGCGGCGGACCCGAAGCCGAGACCGTCAAGATGGGCGGCAAGTCGCTCTACACGATCTCGTGGAAGGGCAGCCGGGTGTCGCTCAAGTTCGGCAAGCAGGTCGAGGGCGAGCTCGTGGGCGAGGCCCAGGAAGCGCTCAAGCAGTTCCTGAGCGACTGGCTGAAGAAGCGGGTGAAGTCGTGAGCGCGCGGGATCACTTTAGCGCGCTAAATCGCGTGGGCGCAGGCCCGGTTCGGGCGGAATTTAACGCGTTAAATTGTGGCGGCGACGCCCACTTTAACGCGTTAAATCGGGGGACCGTCTCCCCGGCCGCAACTCACTTTAACGCGTTAAATCGACGCCGGGATTCCGGGGCACCCCCCGGGTCCACGACCAGAAAAACAGATCACGAAGGGCCGGCTCAACCGGCCCTTCGCCGTTTCAGGGTGTCGGAAATTTCGCGAGGAGGGCACATGGCACCACCCAAATGAAAAAGCCCCCGGAAGGGGGCCTTTCCATTTCGAGGATCGGTTTGCGGGTTAGGGCAAAACTGATCTCCGACGGCAAATCTAGGTTAGTTGCCGGCCTTTGGCCGGTCAAGCACTAACACCGTCCGATCCCCGATTTTCACGTGATTCGTGCAGAGCGAAGGGGATCCTATGTCCACCGAAAACCTGCGCACGGGAACCGTGCGTCCTGATGAAACCCGCGACATCCGGTCGCGGCTCGTCGCCGAGAACTTCTTCTCGATGCGGCCGAAGCCGCTTGAGCGCTGGGTCTGGCAGAAGGGCCTGCCGGCCTCCGCCGAACGGGTCTACTGGTACCACTGGGACCTGGGCCATCGGAATGGTACTTGGTGCAGCCAGGTCCCGATCCGGATCGTGGGGCGCGATTGCTGCCTCGATCCCGCGACGGTCACCCGGGCGTATCAGCTGCTGAAAAGCCTCGATCTGATTCGCCGGGAAGACCCGGGCCGGGACCCGGCGAACCCGTTCCAGCAGGCGACGGCACTGACCGAAGTTCGGGTCCCGCGCGAGCTCTTGACGACGCTCGGCCGCGAGCCGAAGCGCCGGTCGACGGCCTCGCCGAAGCCTGTATTGGCGGCGAAGCCGCTCGCGCAGGGGAGGGCGGAGCCTAGCCAGGTGACCCCGGCGATCCGCGTGTCTCGCGAGGAATCGAAGGCCATTTTCGCCCGGTTCTCGGCAGGCGAACGCACGCGCTTTGCCGAGGCCTCCCGTCATCGTCGCGCCGGCATGAAGTTCGATGCCGACACGCGCTTGAGCCCCGCCGATCGCGCGCACGTGCTCGATACCCTCCAGTCCCTGGCCCAGGCACGGCCGGTGCAGACGGTCCCGGATCGGCGGGCCGCACCCGCGTCCTCCACCCCGAAGGGTCCGCGTCGCCTGCAGGCGCTCGAGGTCCTGCGGCTGCAGCGCTCGCTGCGCACGCTCGCCGCGGCCGCCGGAGCCCCGGCACATCAGAGCCAACTGCGTGAGGTGATGTACGCGGTGGAGGAGGGGGCTCTGACGAAATTCCCGGTCCCGCTCGCGATCAACATCGCGCTCAAGAAGCTCCGCGAAGGAACCTGGTCGGTTCCACATCGGATGCCTGCGGGATGGGGACTGCAGCGTGCCTATCCCGAGCAGTGCAGCGCTGCAGGACAGTAAGAAACACTCTTCCGGAATTCTTCAGATGAAAAGATCAGGGCCTGCGGCCGTTCGTTGTCGAATGGAGAGCGAGGGGAGGGGATTCGAGCGGCCGCCACGGCCGCCACTCGGCGCATTGCCCGAAAAATGGCCGTGAAACATCGACCGTGGAACATTTATGTGAATACGCAGCTGATTCCAATGAAGTTATTCTCGTTATCGGAGGGAAAAATCGCTGCTCCGGAATCCGCCGGGAAGCAGGGAAGCCAGTTACGGAAACTTTTCCGTAATGCCTCGGGACGCCTCGTTGCTGCTCCACGGATGGCGGTGGTTTACGCTCAGCCCTTGGGTTCGGTCCGGCGTCGCGGACCGCTGCATCCGGGTCGCCGTACTCCTCAGGACTAGATGATGCCGAAGGCCACGACATCCAGAGCCACGCGCAACATTCGGCGCATCGCGATCGACGGCCACTTCCTCGACGAAGTTCAGACTCGCCTGCACGCCGATCCGAGTACTCAGTCCGCGAGTGCCATCTCCGCACCCGTCGAGCGGCACCAGGCATTCGAAGACGACAACGGCGTGACCCTGAAACTGCCAGCGCTCACCGCGCTGCAACTCTATGCCGACGGGATCCTTCCGGCGGCACCTCGCAAGGCTGTCGAAATCACGATCGTCGGCCGCAACCTCGGCGCGTTCTACGTGCACTCACTCCGCTTGATACCGGGTCATGAATACGGCTCGCCGGTGCTGCTGCGGTTTGAGCGCAAGCCGGCAAAGAAAGCGAGGCCCGTCGATCGGAACGCATGGCTGGCTGATCTAATTCCCCTCGCGCTCCATCGCCAGGGTCACTGGGACCCCGCCGACGAGTACTGGGGCGAGGAGGACGAACCGATCGGAGACTGGGCCAAGCCCATCATCAAACGCGGCCGGCGACCGGTGTATGAAATGGAGCAGGTCCTGCCGGGCGAGGATCCGGAGGATTTCGACAGCGATCCGATCCTGCAGGCCAACGAGCTCAAGGACCGTGGACAGATCGCGCGCGCCAGGAAGTTACTCGAGAAGCTGCTGATCGCGGACATCCGTTGTCTCGATGCCCACGCGCATCTTGGCAATCTCGTCTTTGACCAATTCCCAAGCTCGGCGCTCAGCTACTACCAACGCGGCGTGGCGATCGGAGATTTGTCGCTCGGCGAGAAGTTCACCGGTCTGCTGCCGTGGAGTTGGATCAACAACCGGCCGTTCTTGCGGTGTCTCAACGGGGCTGGCCTCTGCCTCTGGCGGCTCGACCGGTTCGAAGAAGCCGAAGCGGTGTACGAGCGGCTTCTCTGGCTGAGTCCGTCGGACAATCTCGGAATCCGGTTCTTGTTGCCGCAAGTCCAGGCGCGAGAACCATGGACCCCCGACGCGCCCTGAGGCCAAGACTCCAAGATCACCGCCGCCGCCCGGAACTTATCCACAGATTCTGTGGATAACAGATCCCATAACTCCAAAACGGCACTCGCTCGAGTACTTTCCCGCTCTCCGCGAGACTGTCCGCAGAGCAAACTGGCTTTGGCGTCGTTGCGGTAGAACATTTCAGCCGTGCAGAATCAACTCAAGGACGCGAGGTCATGGCGACAATAGAAGAGATGAATCGGCGAGCTGCAACTCTCACGCTCGCCCAGATCGAAGGCCTTACCGATGCGGAGATCACGGCACTCTCCATGGAGCGCCCGGGGCATCCTGGTCAGCGTGGTTTTATTCTGACTCCGAGCTACTTCCGCTCCGACAGCCACCTCGAGGAAACGACCTACGCGCTCATGGCGCGGCTAATCAAGGCGCGCTCGCCCCAGCACTGAGCGCCCATCGTCGGATGCCGGCCGTTCAGGCAGAGGAGGGGAGGGGAGTTTCGTTGTGTGGACGGCCAAGGATGGACCGCCAGCCGTCGTTCAGTGGTTCGACGCGATCGGAATCGAGCCACGTTTCTGCGTGTAACGATGCCGCGTGTTCATACGCCCACGCCGCTACTCGAATGGTGCCTGGGCCGTCGACCACCATACCTGCGTTGACGCCAGCGCTCCGGACAGCGTCATCGTAGTCGGCATTTCTCTGCATCCATCGTTCCAAATGAGGAAGCGCCGCGAGAGTATTGCTCTTCTTTCGGTTGCAGCTTCCATGCGCGAGTACGAAATTGTGTGCGAGGTCCCTTGGATATCGAGACCAGGGGATGAAGTGATCTACTTCGCCGGCTCTGAGATCCCTGCCGCAGTAGAAGCAATGTCCGTGCTGTACGTCGAGAAGCGGCTCGACCATTTTCAAGAGGGAATTTCGCTCGCTGCCGAAGAGAAAGCCCTCGAGGTCAGACGTAGGTCCCAGGATCGACGCATTCGCTGGGAGAGACTGAATGAACCGTAGCCACTCGGATTGCGCGAGCCTCACGACCAGGCCATGGAACCGCCGCAGGTTCGCCGCGACTCCGGGACCCAAGCGGATGTGATCCGGCATGGGGCTCGCTGAGTAGAGGAACTGAAGGGTCTCGCCGCGAAGGCGCTGGAGCTTCCAGAGTGGCATGTCCTCGACGAGTCGCGTCGCTTCGCGAAGCGCTGTGGTCCAGTGCGACGATGCCCGCGCAACCGAGAGGGTCCCGCAGGGGCGGCGCAATTCGTTGACCACGGAGAGTATGGCCGCCTGGCGGCCAGTATTTTGAACGAGCACGCTGCCACCGCTGTCGCTGATGCCGGACCCATAGGGAACGGCGTGACGCCAGTAGAGTTCAATGAAGGACTCGCCGAGCGCCGAGACCGGGATGTCCAAAGACCGGCCGTCGTCGGATCCGTGGCGCACGGCGAGATCCGCCAGTGCGACTAGCAGCGCGTACTTGTAGCTCGCGACGAACTGTCCTTCCGACAGTAATCGTTCGATCTGGCCGAGAAACGCAATCTGCTCGTCAGCGGTCGGGGCGGGCGTTTTCATCGGGTGCGGTCGACGACTGGCGCGGGTTCAGGTGGGCTCTCCGGTGCCAAATAGTTCGCATGACGAGGAAGTACATGCCGGACGCCACCGCGCGGATCTTCGATGTCGCCGTGGTAGCGCGGGATCAGATGAACGTGCAGATGAAAGACCGTCTGGCCGGCCGCAGCGCCGCAGTTGATGCCGACGTTGTAGCCGTCTGGATTGTGGGTCTTTTCTATCTCGCGCTTTGCGAGGGCAAGTACATCGGTGAGGGCGTGCCACTCGCCCGGGGTCGCTTCGAACCAAGTCGCTACGTGACGCCGCGGCACCAGTAAGGCGTGTCCTGGGGAGACGGGGAATGCATCCCAGAACCCGGCTACGAGCTCGTTCTCAAAGAAGAGCCGGTCGGCCGGAGCGGGACAAAACGGGCATGGTTGCTTGTGCATCGCAGCATTCTTGGGTCGCTTTCGCAGCGATCCGATGGTGCCAGATCGGCCTCCCTACGGAGTGCTCTTGCGTCGAGTACACGCTTCCTAAGTGGCGCTGAGGCGGTGGCGCTACGTTGCGGCCATCGCGCCTTGGTCGCCGCCAGTTATTGAACTGCCGACTCGCGACCTTCGACGCACCCAAAACGTCGCCTCATTGGTGCAAACCAGATTCAACACCTAACGGACGTCCCCAATCTTTGTTGAGCCGTTCGTGCGCTTGGAGCGCAGCCATCCGCTGCCATAAGACCGCCTTGGTCTGCGTCGCGAATGTGCGCGCAATACCAGACTGCGGCCCAGTAGTGTCCGGACGTTAGTGGAACAAATTCATCTGGTTGGGCGCGTCGGCATCGTTTTGGACGGCCCGGATTTGAGCAAACAGCGTATCTAAAGGGGTTTGCTCGAATATGGTCAAGCTCAGGATCTGTAGCATTTCGT
>CAISEB010000032.1 GCA_903884235.1 uncultured Pseudomonadota bacterium | reverse complement strand
TCAGGATGGAAGGCGGATCAGCAGAGGCGGGGCGACGAAAGTCGCCGCCACGCGCAAGCGTGGCCTGGCCGCGCGAGTCGTCCTCGCCACGAGCACAAATTGGATTGGTGGTGCTGCTGATTCATGGGGCGCAGGACGATACGCCGAAATGTGCTGCTGTCAAGCACATTTGCCGCGACGCCGACGCATGGCAGTGGGGAGGCGGCTCGGGTTCCGCGCGCACCAGCCTGGGATCGCGCGGGAGGTCGCGCGTTTGCGGCGGTCTCGTCGGTCGCCGCTGCGGGTGATCCTTGCGGGCCCGCAGCGGCGTCGGCGAGGTCGATCAGTGCTTGCCGAAGTGCATCGCCCACTGCGCGTAGAACGAGCGACCGATCGAGTCGAACCAGCTCGACGCGTAGTACGGGTACGAGCTCCAGGACGGATCCTTCTGCGGCTTCGTGTCGAACAGGTTGTCCACCACGAGCGTCAACGCGGAGTCGTGCCCGAGGTCGACGTGCAGCGAGGCGTTGAACTTGTTGGTCGGAGCCAGGCGCTCGGTCCCGTCGTAGTTGGGCAGCCCGCCGATGCGGGTCCCGAACAGCGTCGTCGTGTAGCGCCCGAGCGTCCAGGCGACCGAGTAGGCGGCCTTGTAGTGCGGGATCACGTAGTAGTAGTAGTCCGTCAGCTCGTTGTCGATCGCGTCACCGGCGTGCAGCTGGATCGTGTGGGTGAGCACGTCGGTGAGCGAGGCCTTGAGGTCGAACCGGCCCGCGGCACCCGCCCGGAAACCGTAGTGGGCGCTGAAGTCGATGCCGGAGGTCTTCTCGACCGCCGCGTTGATCGGCAGCACCATCACGGAGGTGATCCCGTTCGGGTTGCTGAACGCATCCGCGGGGTTGCGGACGATCTGGCCGAGGACCTGCTGGCAGAGCGCCGACTGGGTGTTGACCGGAGTCCCGTCGGTCGTGACGCCAAGGCGGCAGTCGGCCTCCTCGCGCAGCAGCGTGTCCGAACTCTGCAGGGTGACTTCGTCCGTGAGCTCGATCCGGTAGTAGTCGACGGTGAACTCGAGGTCGCGGGTCGGGGCCCAGACGAGGCCGCCGGTCAGCGACTTGCTGGTCTCGTCCTTGAGCGTGTGGTTGCCGTTGCTGCGACCGTTGAAGCCAACGTCGCCGAGGCTGCAGTTGTTGGTGAAATCCGGCCCCGTGTCCGGCTCGTTGAGGCGGCACTGGTAGTAGTCCGTGCCACCCGAGCTCGAGTTGCTGAGGCCCGCGTACAGGTAGGCGAGGTCCGGTGCCCGGAACCCGGTCCCGTACGAGCCGCGCAGCAGCAGCGAGCGGAACGGCCGGTACTCGATGCCGAACGAGTACGTGGCCTTGCTGCTCGAGGTGTCGCTGTAGCTGTAGCGGTCGAAGCGCGTGGCGGCGTTCGCGGTCAGCTGCTCGAGGAGCGGCACCTTGAGCTCGAGGCCGGCACCGGCGTGGTTGCGGGAGCCCGTGGCCGAGACGTTGCCGAGGCTGTAGTACCCGCCACTGAGCGTCAGCGGGTCGACCTGCATGTCGAGCGTCTGCTTGCCAACCTCGGCCAGCAGCGCGATGCCGACGGGTCCGCCCGGTAGCGTGAGCAGCTTGTCGTTGTTGACGAGCAGCGTGGCGCTGCTCTGGCGGGTCGTGTCGTTGTCGGTGGAGTCGCGCACGAACGAGCGGAACTGCGCCGTCGTCAGCGGCGTGTACAGGCGGCTGTTCGGCGCGTCGTAGATGGGCAGGCCCGTGTCGCCGTCGACGCCGAGCTGCGGGCCCAGGTAGTAGTTCTGGATCGCGGATTGAAGGATTGCGGGCTCGCGGCTCTCGAGCCGGCTCTCGGAGTAGTTCGCGGTGAGTTCGTAGCGCCAGCGCGAACCGCCGATCGAGCCCTGCACGCCACCGTTCAGGGTCAGCGACCGTCCATAGTTGCGGATCATCGCCGTGTCGAAGCCGCCGTTCTCCTCGTACGTGAAGTACTTGCGCTGCCATTGCTCGACGCGTCCGGTCGCCAGGTTGAGGAACGGCGTGTCGACGGTGCGGCCATTGAGGACGTAGCTCGAGGACCACTGCAGCGGCGTGTTGTAGATCTGCTGCTGTGATCCCCCGGCCATGACGTCGAGGAACAGCGACGCGTCGTCGGCGAGGTGGTAGGTCAGCGTGCCGTACAGCGTCGCGGCCTTCTTGCCGTTCTGCAGCGTGCCGTAGCCGATGTCGTGGTAGCTGCCGCAGTAGTTGCCGTAGTTGTTGCGGTAGGCGTTGATGAGGGTGCCCTGGTCGAGGCCGGCCAGCGCCTCGCAGGTTCCTGCCGGCGGGTCGTAGTAGTTCTGGTCCTGGTCCTCGATGACGAACACCGGGCTGGCGTACGGATTCGGGCTGTTGAGGCGCGAGTTCGTGTTCGGGCGCTTGTAGGCCCACACGGGCTGCTCGTTGAGCAGTTCCACGGAGAACACCGCGTCCAGGTGCTCGGTCGAGAACCCGCCGGTGAGCTGGGCGCGCTCCGACGTGCCGCCGCCGTGCTGCGTCGACCCGCCGCGCAGGTCCAGCGTCACACCGTCGGCCTTCTTCTTCAGGATGAAGTTGACGACGCCGGAGATCGCGTCCGAGCCGTAGATGGCCGAGGCGCTGCCGCTCAGGATCTCGATGTGATCGACCAGCGACAGCGGCAGCGAGGAGATGTCGGTGAAGTTGCTGGTGCCCTGGTACAGCTGCGGATAGTCCGCGATGCGCCGGCCGTTGACGAGGACCAGCGTGTGGTTCGGGCCGAGTCCGTGCAGGTCGACGGCCTGTGCGCCCGGCGAGAAGCCGTTGGTATTCTGGTTGTTCTCGAGTGCGCCGAGGTTGCCGGTCAGCGCCGACATCGCCTGGGACACCGACGTGAAGCCGCTGTTGCGCAGGTCGTCTGCGCTGATCGAGACGATGGGCGCGGCGCCCTCGGTCTCGGTGCGCGGGATGTGCGAGCCGGTGACGATGACCGACTCCAGTACCGCGCCCTCGACCGGCGTCGGCTGGGGGCCGTCTGGCGCGGCGAGCGCGAGCGGCGAGGCGGCCAGCAGCGAGACCGCGATGACGGTGGACTTCTTCATGGAACCCTCCCTGAGTCTTGTGGCATTTTTGGGACGGAATTTGCGTCCGTGCATGCCTTCTGCGGCTGTTGTAGCATGCGCCGTGGAGACACCACAACGGCGGCATGGACGCACGCGCTGCGTGATGGAGGATCGATGACATCAGCGACCCCGGGTTGGATTCGAACTGGCGTCATCGCGATCGCCGCCGTCGCGGCGCTCCTGCCCCGCGAGGGGCATGCGGGGCCGTACGAATACTTCTCCACCGAACACGCCGAAGTGCGGCCTGCCGCCCATCAGGGCGGCCTGCTGCTGCTGGGCGGAGGCGAGTGGCCGGACGAGGCCATGCCCTGGTTCGCCGAGCATGCGGGGCGCGGTCATGTCGTGATGATCGGTGCCTCGGGCGACGCGGAGGATCATGCCGAGCTTGCCGCGGCGCTGGGCGAGGTCGCCTCCCTCGAGACGCTCGTGCTGCACGATCGGGAGTCGAGTTCGGACCCGAGGGTGCTCGCGATCCTCGCGCGCGCGGACGGGATCTTCATCCACGGTGGCGACCAGGCCAACTACGTCCGCTTCTGGAAGGGCACGCCCGTCGCGGACCTGATCGAGCGACGCTTCCGCGAGGGCTGTCCCGTCGGCGGGACGAGCGCGGGGCTCGCGATCCTCGGTGAGTGGGCCTATGGATCGATGGATGGCGGCAGCCTGACCTCCGCCGAGGGACTGCACGATCCGCTTGGCCCGGGGGTGACGCTCGTCGGGGACTTCCTGCATCTCGCGCCGCTGAAGGGCGTCATCACCGACAGCCACTTCGCGCCGCGCGGGCGACTCGGTCGCCTGATGGTCTTCGTGGCGCGCCTCGCATCCGAGGGCCACCCGGTCACCGGTCTCGGGATCGACGAGGAGGCGGGGGTGCTCGTGGGATCCGATGGGCTGGGGCGCGTGGTCAGTCGCAATGGCGGGGGCGTGACCATCGTCCCGCCGCCGGCGAGCGCCGTGGTGGAGCGGGGCCGGGCGTTCGCGGCCCGGGGCTTCCTGCTCACCCGGATCACCGCGGGCGGGACGCTGTCCCTGTCGCCGCTGCGCGCCCTCTCGCAGGCGACCACGACCGTCGTCGACGTGAAAGGTGGCGCCGCGCCGCCGGTCTGGCCCTGATCCTGGCTCCGACGCCTGCCCGGGTGGCGGCGGTCGGGCGCCCGCCATTCCCCGCCCGCCCGATGCGACCGGACGCTCGGGCCCGTGGCGAGCGGGGTATCGCGACGGGCTGACCGCTGGCTACTTCGAAGCGGCGCCCTCGGGGTGCTCGGTCCACGTCCAGCCCGCGGATTGCATGCATTCGTTGAAGCGCTTCTCCTGCGCACTCGACCATCCGCCTGCGCTGCCGTTCATGCCCGGTCCGCTGGCCATGGACTGGCAGGTTCCATTGGTCCGGTCGAAATCCGCCTGCGAGGCGCCGGACTTGAGCCACTGGCCCTGCGGGACCGTCGCGCATGCTGCCGCAAGTACCGCGGCGGCGCCGGCCATCGTCACGTGTGAAATCAGCTTCATCCCTAGTGCCCTCGTTGTCGTGCCTTCCCAGTGCGAAGCCAACGCCTGCCGAGATCGCGACGTAAATCATGGTATTCACGTCCTGGGCGGCGGGCCTCGGGTGCGCAGGCTTGCTCGGCTGTCGAGGGCGGCTCGGCGACTTGGCGACGATGTGATTTGCAGGAGTGTTGTTCTGGTCCTTGGTCGTCGCCAACGGCTGCACCGAAACCGGCGCAACTGCTTGGGGCGGAGAAGCGGGTTCGGACTCCGCAGTCGCGCGGCTTACGATGAAAATGATGCTCAGGAGGATGGCGGTGCGCATCGTCGTATCGTCGGCCCATGGCGCTCGGACAAGCATTGCTATCGGGGGTGTCTGCCGCCCCATGGCAGCAATCTGCTCCTCGGACGCCGGAAGTTCCTTCCATGTCCGCGCGGATTCTCGCCTGACGGCTGTGATCGCCGCTAGGGACGATTTTGACTGCGAACGTGCGAAGCCTCCTGCGGAGAGGCCGGTTGTCGCAGAATTTCGGCCGGCCCTTGCCGCTCGGATTCGTGCACTGGATGGCAGAAGATCTGAGTCTTTTGGCGCTGAAGTGCAGACGGATTGGGTTCTGGGCGCTGATGCGCGGCCGGCGCGCCGAATTCAGACCTCTGCGCTCGCAGGGCGCTGCCGAGGCTGACTGCCGGAACCGGGAATCGCTCCCTTGCGAATCGGGTCCGGCTATTGCGCGTGATCGGTACGACGGCGGTGGGCATCGCCCCCCGTTGCTGTCAGTTCGGCGCGAGGCGGGAGACGAACCGCTCGTAAACTATTGATTTTGGTGGGCGCGACAGGGATCGAACCTGTGACCCCTTCCATGTCAAGGAAGTGCTCTACCGCTGAGCTACGCGCCCGCACTGATGCGAGGCGCGGGAGAATACTGGACCTGCGTCATCCCAGCAACCCGTCCGGCGGGGCAAACAGCATCAATCCGCCCAGTACCGCGAAGATCAGGGCCGCGATCGCGTGCACGAGCCGGGTCGGCAGGCGCCCGGCGAGCCGGTCGCTGATCAGCACCGCCGGTACGTTGGCGAGCATCATGCCGAGCGTGGTGCCCGCCACGACCATCCAGACCGACGGATAGCGGGCCGCGAGCGCGATCGTCGCGAACTGGGTCTTGTCGCCCATCTCGGCGAGGAAGAACGCGATCACCGTGGTGCCGAACACCCCGAACCGCTGCCGCGGGGCCGCCTCGTCGTCATCCAGCTTGTCCGGGACCAGGATCCAGGCCGCCATGCCGAGGAACGAGGCGGCGAGCGCCCAGCGCATCCGGGTGGGGCCCACCGTCAGCATCAGCCAGCGGCCGACCGCGCCGGCAATCGCGTGATTGACGAGGGTGGCGACGAGGATTCCGAGGATGATGGGGCGCGGTCGGCGATACCGGGCCGCCAGCACGAAGGCGAGCAGCTGGGTCTTGTCGCCGATCTCGGCGAGCGCGACGACCCCGGCCGAGACGAGGAAGGCTTCCATCGGCGCGCAGCATAGAGAAACTTAAGCCGGTCTTCACGTCACGCTCGCTATCATTCCCTCTTTTGCACGTCCCGAACCATGGCCCAGCCGTCCCTCGCCCGCGCCCCGACGCTCATCGCCCTCGTGCTCGTCACGCTGCTCGGGTGCGGGCTCGCCGCGTCCACGTGGCGCGTGTTCGGGCACACCTGGGACGAGCCGGAGCACCTCGCGGCGGGACTGGCGCTGCTCGACACCGGCCACTACGACTACGACATCCAGCACCCGCCGCTCGGGCGACTGATGCTGGCGCTCGGGCCCTACCTCGCCGGGGCCCGCTCGCAGGGCACGCCGCCGCCGGATGGCAAGCCCGAGGGCATCAAGATCCTGTACGGCAGCGGCCACTACGACGAGTACCTGACGCTGGCACGGGCCGGTGCGCTGCCGTTCCTCGCGCTGCTGATCGTGATGACCTACGTGTGGGGTCGGACCGTGCTCGGGCGGGGCGGGGCGCTGTTCGCGGCGCTGCTCGTCGCCTCGGCGCCGCCGATCCTCGGTCATGGCGCGCTCGCGGCGCTCGATGTGCCGTCGGCCGCGACCTGCCTGCTCGCGCTGGATGCGATCCGGCGCTGGCTCGATTCCGGGCGCCTCGCGCGCGCGTTGTGGATGGGGCTCACGCTCGGGCTTGCGATCGGCACCAAGCTCTCGGCGCTGCCGTTCTGCGGCCTCGGCGGGCTCGTGCTGCTCGCGCTGCACTGCTGGGAGGGTCCGTCGCGCGCGGGCCCGGCCGAGCCCGTGCGACGCCTCGAGTGGGTGGGCGGGGTGCTCCTCGCCACGCTCGCGATCGGCGTCGTGCTGACCTTCGCCTATGGCGGGCGGATCATCTATCTGACCGACGAGACCCACAAGTTCAACCAGGCGCTCGGCTACCTGTTCGGCTACGCGCCATCGCCGCTGCACGACCTCGCGTACCGCGTGTTCGCGCACGTGCCGGTGCCGGAGGCCTTCCAGTGGGTGCTCGGTGGCATCCAGGCGCTGCAGGTGCACAACGACATGGGCCACCTGTCGTACCTGTTCGGCGACCTCGAGCTGCACGGCTGGCGCTACTTCTACATCGTCGCGCTCGCGGTGAAGACCCCGCTGCCATTGCTCGTGGCCGGCCTCGCGGGCCTCGGGATGCTCGTTGCACGGGGGCTCGGCACCCGCAGCGCGGCGCCGCTCGCGCTGCCGAAGCTCTTCGTCGCGATCTTCCTGTTCGTGAGCCTGTTCAGCCACATCAACATCGGCGTCCGCCACGTGCTGGTGCTGTTCCCGCTGCTGGCGATCGGCGCGGCCGTGGTCGCGACGGCGCTGGTCGGGCGCATCGGCGCCACGGCGAGCGCGCCGCAGCGCCATGCGCTCGCGGCGGCGCTGGGCCTTGCCGTGGTGCTCGAGCTGTCGCCGCTCGCGGCGTGGCCCGACTACCTGCCCTGGTTCAACGTGCTCGCGCCGCATCCGGAACGGATCCTCGTCGATTCGGACCTCGACTGGGGCCAGGACTTCAGGCGACTCGTCGCCGCGCTGCACGCGCGCGCGGTGCCCTCGGTCGCGCTCGCCTACCTCGGCACCGCCGACCTGCCGCACGAGGGGCTGCCGCCGTACCGGATGCTGGGGCCGGACGAACGCACGAGCGGCTGGATCGCGGTCAGCGAGCTCGCGCGCATCCACGCGCCCGATCGCTTCCGCTGGCTCGATGCCTATGCCCCGGTCGAGCGTGTCGGTCGCACGATCGACCTGTACTACGTGCCGCCGGGACCCTGAGGTGGCCGCGGCGCTGCTCGCGGTCGAGGGACTCGTCCGGCGCTACCGCGCGGACCGTCCGGCCGTCATCGATGGCCTCGGGTTCACGCTTGAACCCGGTGAATGGGTCGCGGTGATGGGGGAGTCCGGCGTCGGCAAGTCGACGCTGCTGAACCTGATCGCCGGGCTCGACAGCCCCGACGCCGGCAGCATCCGCCTCGACGGTCGCGAGCTCGCCGGGCTCGACGACGACGCGCTGACCCTGCTGCGGCGCGAGTCGATGGGGTTCGTGTTCCAGGCCTTCCACGTGCTGCCGTACCTCTCGGTCGGTCGCAACGTCGCCCTGCCGCTCGAACTGAACGGCGTGCCGGCGGCGAGCATCGCGACGCGCGTCGCCACCGTGCTCGCGGACGTTGGGCTCGGCGACGCGCTCGACCGGTTGCCGCGGGAACTCTCGGGTGGCGAGATGCAGCGCGTCGCGATCGCGCGCGCGCTCGTGCACCGGCCACGGCTCGTGCTCGCCGACGAGCCCACCGGCAACCTCGACCCGCGCAGCGCCACGCAGGTCCTCGAGCTGCTCGCGCGCACCGTGCGCGCCTATGGCGGTGGTGGGCTGCTGATCACCCACTCGCGTGCCGCGGCCGCGACCGCCGACCGCGCCGTCGAGTTCGACGGCCGCGCGTTCCGACCCCTGTCGCCCGGCTGATGGTGTCCGCGACCCTGCGCGTCGCGTTCGCCGTGTTCGCCGCCCAGGTGCGCGATCGGCCGCTGCGCCTGCTGGTGTCGATCGGCGCGATCGCGGTCGGTGTCGCGCTGGCGGCCGCCGTGCACCTCGTCAACGAGAGTGCGCTCGCGGAGTTCTCGCGCGCCACCCGCGAGCTGTCGGGGTCCGCCGATCTCGTCGTGCGCGGCACCCGTGCGGGGTTCGACGAGGCGCTCTACCCGCAGCTCGCGAAGCTCGACGGCGTCGCCGTCGCGAGCCCCGTGCTCGCGCGCGAGGCGCCGCTCGTCGGCGGCGGCTCGCTGCCGCTCGAGGGCGTCGATCCGCTCGCGGCTGCCGCGATCCGACCGGCCCTCTACGGCGAACTCGCCGGGCTCTACGTCGCGCTGCAGGAGCCGGACGCACTCGTGCTCTCGGCGCGGGCGGCGCGCGAACTCGGCGTCCGGCAGGGCGGCACGGTGGCCGTGCAGGGTCCCGCGGGCGCGCGAACTCTGCGCGTCGTCGCGGTGCTGCCCGAGGGCGCGACGGGGCGGCGCATCGGCTACATGGACGTCGGCTCGCTGCAGTGGTTCGCGGCGGGCCTTGGCCAGTTGAGTCGCATCGACCTCAGGCTCCGGTCGGGCGTCGATCCGGCGCGCTACGCGACGACGCTGCGCCTGCCGAGTGGCGTCGATGCGCTGACGCCGGACGTCGAGGAGACGCGCGCCTCGAACCTGACGCGCGCGTACCGGGTCAACCTCGACATGCTGGCGCTGGTCGCGCTGCTGACCGGCGCGTTCCTCGTCTACGCGACGCAGGCGCTCGCCGTGATGCGCCGGCGACGCCAGCTTGCGCTGCTGCGCGCGCTCGGCGTGCGCGCGACCGAGGTGCGCGTCGCGGTCATCGTCGAGGGGGCGTTGACCGGTGCCCTGGGCGGGCTCGCCGGGACCGCACTCGGCTGGATGATCGCGGTCCTCACGCTGCGCCTGCTCGGTGGCGACCTCGGCTCGGGCCTGCTGCAGGCCTCGACCGTCGCGGTCACGGCGCGACCCGTCGTGCTGGTCGCGTTCGTGCTGCTCGGCGTGTTCGTCGCCGTCGCCGGGGCGTGGATGCCGGCACGCCATGCCGCGACGATCGCGCCGGCGCGCGCATTGAAGGCCGGCGACGACGAGGCGATCCCGGGCCCCGTCGCGCGCCTGCCGCTCGCCGGTGTCCTGCTCGCGGCCGGCGCCGGCGCCGCGTTCCTGCCGCCCATGCACGGCCTGCCGCTCGGTGGCTACGCCTCGATCGCGCTGCTGCTGGCCGGTGGCGTGCTGCTCGTGCCGGCGTTCGTCGGCGTCGCGCTCGCCCATGCCGGCGCCCCGCGCGCGCCGATCGCGGGGCTGGTCCTCGCGCGCCTGCGCGGCGCGATCGCCCAGTCCGCCGTCAGCCTCGCCGCGATCGTCGTCAGCTTCAGCCTGATGGTCGCGATGGCGACGATGGTGCACTCGTTCCGCGACTCGTTCGAGCGCTGGCTCGGCGAGGTGCTGCCGGCGGACGTCTACCTGCGGCTCGCGCCGGGCGCGGACACCTGGGACCTCGGTCCTGCGGAAGGCGCCGCGCTCGCGGCGCTGCCGGGCGTCGCGCGCGTCGAGTTGCGACGCACGCTGCCGGTGTCGCTGGCACGCGAGCAGCCACCGGTGACGCTGATCGCGCGCCCGCTGGGCGGCGAGGCGGGCGGGCTGCCGGTCATCGCCCGCGCGGCCTCGCTGGATGCCTCGCTGCCGCGCGCGTACGTGTCGGAGGCGCTGCGCGACCTGTACGGCGTCGTGCCCGGCGGCAGCGTCACGGTGCCGGTCGGCGGCAAGCCGGTGCGCTTCGCGGTCGCGGGCCTGTGGCGCGACTACGCGCGCAGCACCGGATCCATCGTCGTCGACCTCCTGGACTTCGAGCGGCTCTCCGGCACGCGCCGCTACACCGAAGGCTCCGTGTGGCTCGCGCCCGGTGCGGACGGCGAGGCCGTGCGCGCGGCGGTTGCCGCCCGGCTCGGTGGTGGCGAGGCGCTGCAGGTCACGACGACCGGGACCCTGCGGGCCCGGGCGCTCGAGGCCTTCGACCGCGCGTTCGCGATCACCTACGCGATCGAGGCGGTCGCGGTCGGCATCGGCCTGCTCGGCGTCGTGCTCGCGTTCGCGGTGCAGGCGCTCGCGCGGCGTGCCGAGTTCGGGATGCTGCGCCACCTGGGGCTCAGGCGTCGCGAGGTGCTCGGCATGCTGGCCGGCGAGGGCGCGTTCATGGCGGCGGTGGGCGTCGTCTATGGTCTCCTGCTCGGGCTCGGGCTCAGCGTCGTGCTGGTGCACGTCGTCAACCGGCAGTCGTTCCACTGGACGCTCGACTACGTCGTGCCGATCGGCTCGCTCGGCATCGTCGCGACCGCACTCGTGGCGGCGGCCGCGGTGACCGCGGGGCTCACGGGTCGCATCGCGACCTCGGATGCGGTGGTGCGTGCCGTCCGGGAGGACTGGTGATGCGAATCGCGACCCTGCTCCTGCTCCTCGCCGCGCTGCTGCCCGGGCAGGCCGCGCAGGCCGATGGCTACCCCGAGGTGCGACCCGGCACCCCGGTGCAGCTGCCGGCGGATGCGGGTTCGCATCCGGCGTTCCGCACCGAGTGGTGGTACGTGACGGGCTGGCTCTCGATGCCGGACGGCGCGCCGCTCGGGTTCCAGGTCACGTTCTTCCGCAGCCGGCCGACACTCGCGACCGGCAATCCGAGTCGCTTCGCGACCGGCCAGGTGCTGATCGCGCACGCCGCGATCAGCGATCCCGCGCGTGCGCGCCTGTGGCATGACCAGCGCATCGCGCGCGCGGGCTTCGGGATCGCCGAGGCCGCCGTCGGGCGTACCGACGTCGCGATCCGGGACTGGTCGCTCTCGACGGAGGGCGCGCGGCTGCACGCGACGGTGCCGGCGGATGGCTTCGGCCTCGACCTCGCCTTCGAGCCGACCAGCGTCGTGCTGAACGGGCGCGACGGCTACAGCCAGAAGGGGCCGGCTACGGGCTCCGCGAGCTACTACTACAGCCTGCCCGGGCTCGCGGTCCGCGGCACCGTCCGCCGTGCCGGCGTGCCGGTCGCCGTGACCGGCCGGGCCTGGCTCGACCACGAGTGGTCGAGCGCGCCGCTCGATGCCGAGTCCGTCGGTTGGGACTGGGTCGGGCTCAACCTCGACGACGGCGGGGCGCTGATGGCGTTCCGGATCCGGGATCCACGCGGCGCCGTGCGCTGGGCGGGCGGCACGCGGCGCTGGCCGGACGGGCGCGTCGAGGCACTGGCGCCGGCGGCGGTGTCGTTCACGCCGGGTCGGCGCTGGCGCTCGCCGCGCACGGCCATCGAGTACCCGGTCGAGTGGCGGCTCGGCGCCGGCGGGCTCGCGCTCGAGCTCGTGCCGCTGATGGATGACCAGGAGAGCGACTCGCGCCTGTCGACGGGCGCCGTCTACTGGGAGGGTGCCGTCACCGCGAAGGCGGGCGCGCGGATCCTCGGCCGGGGCTACCTGGAACTGACCGGATACGGGGATCCGCTGCGGCTTCGTTGAGCGAAACGCCGGGGCGCGGCGCCTTTTGCTAGACTGCCGTGCTTTGCGACGAGGCCCCGGTCCATGCCCGTGATCACGCTTCCCGACGGCAGCCAGCGTTCCTTCGACCAGCCGGTGACGGTGGCTGAGGTGGCCGCCAGCATTGGTGCGGGGCTCGCCAAGGCGGCGCTCGCCGGGCGCGTGGATGGCGTGCTCGTCGACACCTCGTACCTGATCGACCGCGACGCGACGCTCGCGATCGTCACCGACAAGGATCCCGCCGCGCTCGAGGTGATCCGCCACTCGACCGCGCACCTGCTCGCGCAGGCCGTGCAGTCGATCTACCCGACCGCGCAGGTCACGATCGGCCCGGTCATCGAGGATGGCTTCTTCTACGACTTCGCGTTCGAGCGGCCGTTCACGCCGGAGGACCTCGAGAAGTTCGAGGCGCGCATGAAGGAGCTCGCGAAGGCGGACCACAAGGTCACGCGCCGCGTGATGCCGCGCGACGAGGCGGTCCAGCTCTTCAAGGGCATGGGCGAGCACTACAAGGCCGAGATCATCGCCTCGATCCCCGCGAACGAGGACATCAGCCTGTACGGGCAGGGCGAGTGGTTCGACCTGTGCCGCGGCCCGCACGTCCCCTCGACCGGCAAGCTGAAGGCCTTCAAGCTGATGAAGCTCGCCGGCGCCTACTGGCGCGGCGATTCCAAGAACGAGATGCTCCAGCGCGTCTATGGCACCGCCTGGCGCAACGAGACGGAGCTCAAGGACTACCTGACCCGCCTCGAGGAAGCCGAGAAGCGCGACCACCGGCGCATCGGCCGCGAACTCGGGCTGTTCCACCAGCAGGAAGAGGCGGTGGGCAGCGTGTTCTGGCACCCGGCCGGCTGGACGATCTGGCGCGAGGTCGAGCGCTACATGCGCGAACGCCTGGGCGCCACGGGCTACGTCGAGGTCAAGAGCCCGCAGCTGCTGGATCGCTCCCTGTGGGAGAAGACGGGTCACTGGGACAACTACCGCGAGAACATGTTCATCGCCGAGTCCGAGAACCGGATGCTGGCGGTCAAGCCGATGAACTGCCCGGGCCACATCCTGATCTACAAGCAGGGGATGAAGAGCTACCGCGACCTGCCGATGCGCATCGCGGAGTTCGGGTCCTGCCACCGCAACGAGCCCTCGGGCGCGCTGCATGGCCTGATGCGGGTCCGGGCGTTCACCCAGGACGACGCGCACATCTTCTGCACGGAAGAGCAGATCAACGGCGAAACGGTCGACTTCTGCAGGCTTCTGCAGTCGATCTACGCCGATTTCGGCTTCAAGGACGTCCACGTCAAGTTCTCCGACCGGCCCGCCAAGCGGGCCGGCTCAGACGAGACCTGGGATCGCGCCGAAGGGGCCCTGAAGTCGGCCGTCGAGGCGGCGGGGCTCGCCTACACGCTGAACCCGGGCGAGGGCGCGTTCTACGGTCCGAAGCTGGAATTCGTGCTCCGGGACGCCATCGGCCGGGACTGGCAGTGCGGCACGCTGCAGGTGGATTTCGTGCTGCCGGAGCGCCTGGATGCCGAGTACGTGGCGGAGGACGGCAGCCGCAAGCGCCCGGTCATGCTGCACCGGGCGATCCTGGGGTCCTTCGAGCGATTCCTGGCCATCCTGATCGAGAATTACGCCGGGAAGTTCCCGCCGTGGCTCGCCCCGGTGCAGGCCGTGGCCATCAATATCACCGACCGGCAGGCCCCTTTTGTGCAGGAATGTGCTGATTTCCTGAAAAATCAGGGGGTTCGGGTCGAGACCGACTTGCGGAACGAAAAGGTCGGCTTTAAAATCCGCGAACACACGCTGAAGCGGGTCCCGTACCTGCTCGTGGCGGGGGACCGGGAGGTCGAGTCCCGGTCATTGGCCGTGCGCACGCGGTCTGGAAAGGATCTGGGTTCGATGCCCCTCGAAAAGGTGGCCGAGCTGATCCGGTCCGAGATCGCGAGCCGCGGCCGTCATTCTTTGGAGGATTGATTTATCTCTACTACGAAGCGCGTACGGCGTAACGAAGAAATTCTTGCGCCGCAGCTGCGGGTGATCGCGGACGACGGAAGCCAGGCGGGAGTCATGAGCCGGGCGGAAGCCCTGGAGCTGGCCAAATCGCAGCAACTGGATCTCGTTGAGGTGTCGCCGACGGCCGAGCCGCCGGTCTGCCGGGTCATGGACTTCGGCAAATTCCTGTTCGAACAGAACAAGAAGGCGCACGCGGCGAAGCGCAAGCAGAAGCAGATACAGGTCAAGGAAGTGAAGTTCCGGCCTGGGACCGACGAAAATGATTACCAGATCAAGCTGCGTAACATCATTCGGTTCCTGACCGAGGGCGACAAGGCCAAGGTGACGCTGCGTTACCGTGGCCGCGAGCTCGCGCACACCGAGGTGGGGCGCAGGTTGCTGGATCGGCTGGCCAAGGATCTCGCGGAATACGCGGCGATCGAGCAGGTGCCGCTGATGGAAGGCAAGCAGCTCGTGATGATGTTCGGCCCGAAGAAGAAGTAGGAGTTTGCTGACGCAGGTGCCCAAGGGCCTGCGACACAAGTGACCGGTGGCAGCGACTTAGGATCGCCGTCGCCGGGCCCGCCCCGAGTGCGGCAGGACGCGAGTCCCGCCGTCGCGACAGGGTCATAAGAAGCGCCGGTGGCGACCCCATCCGGTAGGAGTGAAGTAATGCCTAAGTTGAAGACCAACAAGGCTGCCTCGAAGCGTTTTCGCAAGACTGCGAGCGGCTTCAAGCGTGGCCAGTCCCACAAGCGTCACATCCTGACGAAGAAGCCGTCGAAGCGTAAGCGCCAGCTGCGCTCCGGAAAGATGGTTCACGAGACGGACGTCGGCCGGGTCACCCAGCTGCTTCCGAACCATTAAATCGACGCCCCGTTAGGAGACTGAAATGGCAAGAGTTAAGCGTGGCGTCATTGCTGGACGCCGTCACAAGAAGATCCTCAAGAAGGCCAAGGGCTACTACAACGCCCGCCGCAAGGTGTTCCGCGTTGCGAAGCAGGCGGTCATCAAGGCTGGCCAGTACGCGTACGTGGGCCGCAAGCTCAAGAAGCGCGACTACCGTTCGCTGTGGATCCAGCGCCTGAACGCGGCTGCCCGCGTGCACGGCCTGAGCTACAGCCGCCTCATCAACGGCCTCAAGCTCGCGGGCCTCGGCATCGACCGCAAGGCGCTCGCCGAGATCGCCGTGCACGAGCCCGGTGCGTTCGCCGCGATCGTCGCGCAGGTGAAGGCGGTCCTTCCCGCCGCAGCTGCGAAGTAGCGTGTGGATCTCGCAGGCCTCGTCGCCTCGGGATTGGCTGAGATAGCGGCCGCCCCGGATCTGGTCGCACTGGACCAGATCCGGGTTCGCCTCCTCGGCAAGAAAGGCGCTGTCACCGAACAGCTGAAGGCCCTCGGCGCCCTGCCGGCGGCCGACCGGCCCGTGGCCGGTGCCAGGATCAACGAAGCGAAGCAGGTGCTCGGCGCGGCGCTGGAGACGCGCGGTGCCGTGCTCGAACGGGCCGCGGTCGCGGCCCAGCTCGCCGCAGGCGCGATCGACGTGACCTTGCCCGGGCGCGGCGTGCGACCGGGTGCGCTGCATCCGGTGACTCGCACGCGCCTTCGGATCGAGGAGATCTTCAGGCGCGCCGGCTTCGGCGTCGCCGAGGGCCCGGAGGTCGAGGACGACTTCCACAACTTCGAGGCCCTCAACATCCCCGCCAACCATCCGGCGCGGGCGATGCACGATACGTTCTACTTCGGCGACGGGCGCCTGCTGCGCACGCACACGTCCCCAGTGCAGGTGCGCGCGATGCTGTCCACCGCGCCGCCGCTTCGGCTGATCATGCCGGGGCGCGTCTATCGTTGCGACTCGGACCAGACGCACACGCCGATGTTCCACCAGGTCGAGGGCCTCGTCATCGACGAGGACATCAGCTTCGCGAACCTGAAGGCGATCCTGCGCAGCTTCGTCTCGGAATTCTTCGAGAAGCCGCTCGAGATCCGCCTCAGGCCGTCGTACTTCCCGTTCACGGAGCCGTCGGCCGAGGTCGACTGCCAGTGCGCGTTCTGCGAGGGCAAGGGCTGCCGGGTCTGCAAGCAGACCGGCTGGCTCGAGGTGCTCGGCTGCGGCGTCGTGCACCCGAACGTGCTCAGGAACTGCGGCCTCGATCCGGAGCGCTGGAGCGGCTACGCGTTCGGCATGGGCATCGAGCGCTTCTCGATGCTGCGCTACGACGTCAATGACCTGAGACTCTATTTCGAGAATGACCTGCGGTTCCTGTCGCAGTTCGAAAGGGCCTGATGCCCATGGGTGAGCACGCATGAAGGTCGGCCTCGAGTGGCTCAGCGACTGGGTCGCGTTCAACCCGGACGTGGCTGCGCTCGCGCACCAGCTGACCATGGCCGGCTTCGAGGTCGAGGGCCGTAGCCTCGCCGCGCCCGCGTTCGAGGGCGTCGTCATCGGCGAGATCCTCGCCGCCGAAAAGCACCCGCAGGCCGACAAGCTGCGCGTCTGCTCGGTCGCCGGTCCCGACGGCGAGCGCCTCACGATCGTCTGTGGTGCGCCGAACGCGCGCGCAGGCCTCAAGGCGCCGCTCGCGCGCATCGGCGCGAAGCTGCCCGGCGGCATCGCGATCAAGCGCGCGAAGCTGCGCGGTGTCGAGTCCGAGGGCATGCTCTGCTCCTCGCGCGAGCTCGGCCTCGGCGAGGACCACGACGGCCTGATGGAGCTGCTCGCCGATGCGGTGGTCGGCACGGACTTTCGCGCCGCGCTCGCGCTCGACGACACCATCCTCGAGATCAACTTCACGCCGAACCGCGGTGACGCGCTGTCGGTGCTCGGCCTCGCGCGCGAGCTCGCGGTGCTCGGCCAGAGCGCCCTCACAGGCCCGCGACTCGCGACCGTGCCTGCGACCCATGACGAGCGGCTGCCCGTCAGGCTCGAGGCACCGGACGGTTGCGCGCGCTTCGCCGGCCGCGTGATCCGTGGCGTCGATCCCGCGGCGCCGACGCCGCTGTGGATGCGCGAGCGACTGCGGCGCGCGGGCCTGCGCAGCCTGGGTCCGCTCGTCGACGTCACCAACTACGTGATGCTCGAGCTCGGCCAGCCGATGCATGCCTACGACCTCCGGCAGCTCGCCGAGCGCATCGACGTGCGCTACGCGCGTGCGGGCGAGAAGCTCGAGCTGCTCGACGGCACCGAGATCGAACTCGCCCCCGACATGCTCGTGATCGCCGATGCCACGGCTCCCGTGGGCCTCGCGGGCATCATGGGCGGCAGGAAGAGTGGCATCGCGGACGACACAACCGACGTCTTCCTCGAGAGTGCCTGGTTCGCGCCGGACGTCAT
Organism: uncultured Pseudomonadota bacterium; assembly: GCA_903884235.1. GTDB lineage: Bacteria > Pseudomonadota > Gammaproteobacteria > Steroidobacterales > Steroidobacteraceae > CAIKZZ01. The sequence continues at coordinate 48,739 of CAISEB010000032.1, read as the reverse complement.
CGCCGGCCGGGGCCGGCGCTTCGGCGTCCTCACCGACGCCTCGCAGCGCTTCGAGCGCGGCGTGGATCCCGAGGGCGGGGTGCGCGCGATCGAGCGCGCGACCGAGCTCCTGGTCGCGATCGCCGGCGGTCGCGTGGGCCCGACCGACGTCACCGAGTCGATCGCGCACCTGCCGGTGCGTTCGCCGATCGCGCTCACGCCGCGCACGCTGCGCCGCCTGATCGGCATCGAGATCCCGGCCGCACGCGTCGGCTCGATCCTCGCGGCGCTCGGCATGCGGGTCGAGGCCACCGATGCGGGCTGGACGGTCACGCCGCCGAGCTGGCGGTTCGACGTCACCCAGCAGGCGGACCTCGTCGAGGAGGTCGCCCGCGTCTACGGCTACAACGAGATCCCGGAGATCCCGGCGCCGATCCCGCAGCGCCCCGGCAGCGTGCCGGAGGGGCGAATCCCGACCGCCCGGCTCGCGCTCGCCATGGTCGATCGTGGCTGGTACGAGGCGATCAACTACACCTTCGTGGACCCCGCGCTGCAGCGCCGCCTGCACCCCGGGGTCCCGGCGCTCGCGCTCGCGAACCCGATCTCGGCGGAGCTCGCCGAGATGCGCGTGTCGCTGTGGACCGGGCTCGTGAAGTCCCTCGCGGACAACGTTCGACGCCAGCAGGGGCGGGCACGGTTGTTCGAGCATGGCGCGAAGTTCGTCATGCAAGGATCTGAATTAAAAGAAATTGAGTGCATCTCTGGCATCGCCTGGGGCAGCGCGCTCGGCGAGCAGTGGGGGATCCAGACCCCGGCCGTCGACTTCTACGACGTCAAGGCGGACGTCGAGGCGCTGCTCGGCGCGAGTGGCGGCGGGTTCCGCTTCGAGGCGGCGTCCCAGCCCTGCCTGCATCCGGGTCGCAGTGCCCGGATCTACCGGGGAACGGAGCCCTGCGGCTGGATCGGCGAGCTGCATCCGGAACTCGCCCGGGACCTCGCCCTCATGCCGGCGCCGGTCGTGTTCGAGCTCGAGGTGGGGATCGCCGCCGCGGCGGCACTGCCGCGTGCGCAGGAGCTGTCGCGGTTCCCCGCAGTACGCCGCGATCTCGCGGTTGTGGTAGCAGAAACACTGACTTTCAACCAGTTACGCGAATCTGTTACTGTGGCGTCATCAAGCTTGTTGCGGGAACTCACTGTTTTCGACGTATACCGCGGGCCGGGTATAGAAACAGGTCGAAAAAGTGTTGCGTTGGGCTTGATTTTGCAGGATAAAACTAAGACCCTGACCGACGCTGACGTGGATGCCGTGATGGCGGCGGTGCGGCAGCGATTGCAGCAGGACCTCCAGGCGGCCTTCCGCGACTGATCGAGAGCTTCAGGACAGATGGCACTGACGAAGGCAGAAATGGCCGAGGCGCTGTTCGACCAGCTCGGTCTGAACAAGCGCGAAGCCCGCGAGCTCGTGGACCTCTTCTTCGAGGAGGTGCGTGCGGCGCTCTCCCACGGCGAGCAGGTCAAGCTCTCCGGTTTCGGCAACTTCGATCTGCGCGACAAGAACCAGCGCCCGGGTCGCAATCCCAAGACCGGCGAGGAGATCCCGATCAGCGCACGTCGCGTCGTGACGTTCCGTCCGGGTCAGAAGTTGAAGGCGCGAGTCGAAGCCTATGTTGGAACCAAGCAATAACGCCGAATTGCCGGCGATTCCGGGCAAGCGCTACTTCACGATCGGCGAGGTCAGTGAGCTGTGTGGCGTCAAGCCGCACGTGCTGCGCTACTGGGAGCAGGAATTCCCGCAGCTGAAGCCGGTGAAGCGCCGCGGCAACCGCCGCTACTACCAGCGCCAGGACGTGCTCGTGATCCGCCAGATCCGCGCGCTGCTGTACGACCAGGGTTTCACGATCGGCGGTGCGCGCCAGCGTCTCGCCGGCGACGAGGCGCGCGAGGACGTCTCGCAGAGCCAGCAGATCGTGCGCCAGGTGCGCACGGAGCTCGAGGACCTGCTCAAGTACCTGCGTCGTTGAACGCATCCGCGGTGGCCGAGGCCAGCGCGTTCGATTAGACTTCCAAGTTCTCAGACGTGTCGCGGTTCCCGCGATGCGGCCTCCGGTCGGGGCGTAGCGCAGCCTGGTAGCGCACTTGCATGGGGTGCAAGGGGTCGCGAGTTCAAATCTCGCCGCCCCGACCAATTTCCTTCCTCGCGTGGATATTTGACCCCGGGTCCGCGGTGCGTCGTGCCGACGTCCCGCCCCGTCGGGGATCGTGCCGGTCGCGGCCTCCAGTGCTAGATTTCGCACGGATCGCGCAGACCGTGCGGCCGCTCGATCGCCGGGCGTCCCGGCGCGCATCCCGTGACGAGGAGGCGTGATGATCCTGTGCCGATTCAAACCATCGATGCTCGCCTGGCTGGTACTCCTGTGCAGTTCGCGCGCGGCGTGCGCCGGTGACGCGATTGACGGCTACATCGAGCAGCAACTCCACAGTGCCGGGATTCCGGGCGTCGCCCTGCTCGTGATGCAGGGTGGACGCGTCGTGAAGGAGCAGGGCTACGGGTTCGCGAACCTCGAGCACCAGGTGCGCGTGACGCCCGACACCCTGTTCCAGTCGGGTTCGACGGGCAAGATGTTCACGGCGGTCGCGGTGCTGCGCCTTGCCGATGACGGCGCGCTGAGGCTCGACGACCCGCTGTCCGCGTACTACCCGGATGCGCCATCCGCCTGGCACCGGATCACGATCCGTCAGCTGCTGACGCATACGTCCGGCATCAAGGACTACGCGGAAATCAATTCCGGCGACCTCGACTACCGGAAGGACTACACCGACGACGAACTGCTGGCCGCGATGCAGAAGCTGCCGCTCGACTTCGAGCCGGGCGCGCAGTGGAGCTACTCGAATTCGGGCTACGTGATCCTCGGGCTGCTCGTCTCGAAGCTGGCCGGCAAGGACTACAGCGAGTTCCTCGCGGAGCGGCTGTTCCGGCCGCTCGGGATGCCGACCATCCAGCTGATCAGCGAGCGCAGGATCACGCCGAACCGCGCCGCGGGATACGAGCGCGACGAGAAGGGCGTGCTCGGCAACCAGGCCTGGGTCGCGCCCGGACTCAATCGGACGGCCGACGGCTCGCTGTACTACTCGTTGCGGGACCTCGAGGCATGGGAGCGGGCCCTCGACGCCGGCAAGTTCATGCGCGCGGATGACTTCGTGTCGTGGTGGACGCCGGTGCGCCTCAACGATGGCACCCGCTTCCCGTACGGCTTCGGATGGCACCTTGCGGAGCAGCGTGGCGAGCGCGTCATCGAGCACGGTGGTTCCTGGCAAGGCTTCAAGGCGGCCATCGTGCGCTACCCGGACCAGCAGCTGGCGGTCCTGGTGATGGCCAATGCGGCGCACGCGGATGCCGGACGGATCGCCTCCACGGTGGCCGGGTTGGTCGAGCCCAGGCTCGCCGAACGCCCCTCCGGCGAGGCCGGCGGCTCCACCGACCCCGAGCGTGCGGCGCGGCTGCTCGATGTCCTCGAGGCCTGGGGTCATTACCGGACGAGCCCCGCGATGGCGCCGGCGCTGGCGAGGCGGTCGACCGGCAGCGCGGTCGAGGCGCACGGACGCCAGCACATCGCGACGCTGCTGCGCACGGCGCGCAGCCTGCGTCTGCTGGGGTCGGACGAGCTTTCGAAGGCGGCCGTCACCGCGATGTCCGACGGCACCGTCCGCTCGACCGATGCGCTGCTCGAAGGACCGGGTGGCGATACACGCCTGCGGTTTCGGCTCGACGGCGCCGGCCGGGTGCTGGACTTCCAGGTGGTCGGGCCGTAGCAGGCGCGCATCCTCGCATGCGAGGCGCGTGCCCGCTTCCGGCATGCCCGCACTCGCACATCACGTTCGGCAACCGGGCGACCGTTCCGGGCTCGACCGCACGGACGCCGATGCGGCGCATCGATTAACGCCCCTGGCGACACGGACGGCCCCGATGCGGGCGCGGAGTCCGCTCGCTATGCTGCGAGCCAACCTTCATCACGGGGATCGGGCATGAACATCGGCAAGACCGGCGTCTTCGTCTTCACCGACGCGCTGTCGGCGCCCGAGCTTGCGCACTGCGCGCGCCGCGTCGAGGAACTCGGCTATGGCACGCTGTGGTACCCGGAGGCGTTCGGGTTCGAGAGCTTCACGGTCGCGGGCTACCTGCTCGCCCACAGCAAGCATCTCGTCGTCGGCAGCGGCATCGCCAACATCTACGCGCGCGATCCGATGTCGGCCGTGATGGGCCACAACGCGCTCAACGCACTCTACGGCGGGCGCTTCGTGCTCGGGCTCGGGGTCTCGCACGTCCCCCTCGTCACCGACGCGCGTGGCCACGCCTACGGCAAGCCGGTCGCGACCATGCGTGGCTACCTCGACGGCATGGACCGCGCCTGGTCGATGATGCCCGGAACCACCGACCGGCGCGTCGTGCTCGCCGCACTCGGTCCGCACATGTCGCGCCTCGCGGCCGAGCGCACCAAGGGCGCGTTCCCGTACAACATCACGCCCGCGCAGGTCGCGCTGTCACGTGCCGCGATGGGCGGCACGGGACTGCTCATCTGCGAGCAGAAGGTCGTGCTCAGCGAGGACCCGGTGGTGGCGCGGCAGACGGCGCGTGCGGTCCTCAAGATGTACCTCGGCCTGCCCAACTACTCCCAGAACTGGCTCAGGCTCGGGTTCACGCCCGAGGACTGGGCGGGCGAGGGCAGCGATCGATTGATGGACGCGATGGTCTACTGGGGCACGCCAGCGCAGATCCGCGCGAAGCTGCGCGCGTACTCGGAAGCCGGCGCCGACCAGGTCGTCGTCCAGGCGCTGCGCACCGACGGCGGTCCGGGTCCCGACTGGAGCGCGCTCGAGGCGCTCGCGGGCTGAGGCTTCCGGCGCAGGACGCGCCGGACGGGCATTCGCGGCGGTGTCGCTGCACCGCCCCCGGCGGATGCCGGGGGCGGGACGTCCTCAGAACTTGTAGCCGAACGACAGCTTCAGCGTCGACGGTGTCCCGAGGATGTTGCCGAGGCGGTTCGGTGTCGGACGACGCAGGTTGCTCGTGTCGAACGAGGTCCAGTCGCCATAGTCGATGCTGTAGCCATTGTTGTTCGGATCCGGGTTGAACGCGTTGAACACGTTCAGCCAGTCCGCGCGCAGGTACAGCATCTGGCCGCGGGGCAGGTTGAAGTTCTTCGTCAGCTGCAGGTCCAGGTCCTTGTAGCCGATGCCTCCGGTCGGCAGCAGCGACACCGGTCGGTACCACGACGTGTCGCCATTGCTGTTGACGTTGGCGTCGTAGGCGATGGGCGTCGGCGTCGCGAGCGTCAGCTTCGCGCCGAGCACCATGTCCCACGGCACGTTCAGGCTGCCCGTCATGACGAGGCGGGACTTCGGCACCGCGTTGGAGAGGATGAACGGGTAGTCGCGGATGGTCGGGTACTCGCTCGAGTAGTGCTCGCTGATGCTGCGGTTCATCGTCGCGCTCGAGTAGGTGTAGGCGACGGACATCCCCCAGCCCGATTCCTTCGAGTACGGCTTCTCGATCGATAGCAGCAGCTGCTTGGTCTTGGTCTCGGCGCCGTTGTCGCCGAGGATCAGCTGGCCGAGACCGGGGATCGGGTTGCCAGAATTGTAGCCGCCGCTGTAGGGCGAGCCATCGGCCTCGCGGTTGCCCCAGCTGAACACGAAGCCGTCCTTCGAGTGGACGTAGGAGAGCGTCACGCTGGTGTTCCACTCGCCGAACCGGTTGCGCATGCCGATGCTGAACTGGTCGGAGTAGGGCACCTTCAGGTTGTTCGGCAGCAGGTCGGTCTCGGGGTGCGCCCCGGCCGCGAGCGGGCCGAGGCTGCCGGCGCCATTCAGGTACGAAGGATCCCAGGCGAAGCACGGCACGCCCGGGTAGCAGTCGCCACCGAACTGCGCCGACTGGAACGCCACCGTGTACTGGGGCAGGGCGCCCTTGTTGTTCTCCAGCTGCAGGTAGTCGAACAGGTCGCGATCGTAGGAGCGGCCGAAGCCGCCGAAGACCACGTGCTTCTGGTCGGCTTCGAGGTCATAGGAGAAACCGAGCCGCGGCTGCCACTCGTCGCTCGGTGCCTTGCGGTTGTGGCCGTTCGACAGGTACTTCGAGATGTCGATGCCGCCCAGTGCCAGCGTCTGTGCGTAGGTCTGGCCGAGCGGGGCGCTCGGGTCCTGGGCGTTCATGCCGGCGACGACCGCGGCCGGCGTCACGTAGTCGAGGTACGACGGCGCCTTCTCCTGGTCCCAGCGCAGGCCGACGTTCAGCATCAGCCGGTCGGTGACCTGCCAATCGTCCTGCAGGTACAGGCCGAGCTGGCGATCCGTGGTCTTGACGACCGGCGTCTGCCCGGGCGACGGGTAGGCGAAGAAGGCGTAGTAGGGCTGCGGGTCGGTCCCGCCATCGGTGACGATGTAGTAGAACTGCGGGCCCTGTCCGCCGGCGTCGATCGCCGTGAGGTCCACCGACTTGAACTTGAAGCCGGTCTTGACCGTGTGGTCGCCGTGCCAGGACAGGTTGCTGAAGGTCAGGTCGTCCTGGATCGCGGGGCCACGCTGGCCCTTGTCCTGCGTGTCGAGCGGGCCGGCCGACCCGGCGTAGAAGAACTCGGTCTGGTACGCCCCCGGGTTGCACGCCCCGGCGACGCCCGAGCAGGAGTAGTAATCGTAGATCGCGCCGTTGCCGCCGATGCGCGGCCGGGACGTGAAGAAGGCGTCCTCGTAGGTGAGCAGCAGCTCGTTCGTCCAGCGGTCGGCGGTGTGCTGCCAGCGCGCGGTGAGCCGGTTGTCCGTGTTCTCCTGGTTCGTGCCATGTTCCGGGGCGTAGATGCCGGAGCCGAAGTTCGCCTGGCTGTCCTTGCGCCACTTGCCCGAGATCTCCAGCCGGTCCTGGTCCGTGATCTCCCAGTCCACCTTCGCGAAGTACAGGTCCGAGTTGAACGGTCGCACGGTCGGGCCGAACTGCGAGCTCACGCCCGGCGGCAGCACCGACGAGATCGGGGCGCCGGTCCCGGTGGTCGAGATCCCCGGTTCGATGGACGCCGGCGTCTTGAAGCGCTTGCCCTCGTAGGTCGCGAAGAAGTGCATCTTGTCGACGATGATCGGACCGCCGACGGCGAACCCGTACTCGTTGTTGCGCGACGGCGTCTTGATGCCGGCGGCTTCCTCGGCGCTGGTCTTCGTGCGCAGTCCCTGGTCGGTGTAGTCGATGAACGCCTCGCCGTGGAACTCGTTGGTGCCGGACTTGGTCTCCGCCGTCACCGCCGCGCTCGAGACCTGGTCGTACTCGGCCTTGTAGTTCGAGGTGATCACCTTGTAGGAGCCGATCGCGAGCTGCGGGAACGGATTGCCCTGCGTCTGCACCTGGCCGGTGATGCCGCCGTCCTTGACGTAGCTCTTCTGGCCGACGCCGTCGATGAACACGTTCAACGCGCTGCTGTTCTGGCCGCCGCCGCGCAGCTGCGAGTTGCCGTTCGCATCCACCGTGAACTGCATGCCCGGCACCGTGTCGGCGAACTCGAGGAAGTTGCGGGTGACCTGCGGCAGCGTCTCGATGTCATGCAGCGAGACGACGAAGGACACCTCCGGGGTGCGGACCTCGGGTGCGCCGGGACCCAACTCGCGGCGACCCTTGACGGTGATGTCGTCGATCTGCGCCGCGAGCATGAGGGTCGTGGTCGAGGCGACCGACAGCGTCACCCGCGTCTGGGTGCCGGGACCAGCATCCACGTCGTAGGTTCCCGAGGGAAGTCCGACGAGGACGTAGGTGCCATCGTCCGACACCGTGGTGTGGCGCACGAGTCCGGTGGCGATGTTGCGCGCCGTGACCGTGCTGCGAAGCGGCGCCGTGCCGCGCAGGGCCGCTTCGGCGGATTGGGCGCCGGCGCGGCCACCGAAGACGGTCAGGCCGATCGCGACGCATGGAATCAGGACCCGCAGCAGGCTGCCACGGGTCTTAGAGCAGTGCCTCATCACGTTTCTCCCCTCGGTCGGACGAAGACCCCGCACCGCTGGAGATGGGGGTCGCTAGTTATGACCCCAATTTATCAATTCCCGGGCCGCGGCGGCAGCCATTGCCCAACAAAATGGCGGCGCGCCGGCGGCCTGGCCGCGACCGCATGCCCGGGCGCCCGCACGGGGCCCCGGGCTGTCGCGCGGTGGGCTCAGGCGGAGGGGGCGAGGATCCGCTCGCAGAGTTCGTCGAGTGCGTCGACGACCGGGATCCCCGCGGGACGGTTGCGGTCCGAGGCGAGCACCGACAGCTCGGTGCAGGCGACGAGGATCAGGTCCGACTGCGCCGCGAGCCCGGCGGCGAGCGCCCGGAACCGCGCCTGCGCGGCGTCCCCGCCGTCGCCGCGCTTCACCGCCCGGATCAGGTCCATGACCGCGTCCTGGTCCTCGGGTGCGACCACGTCCGGTGGGCGCCCGCCGTCCCGCGCGCAGAGTCGCGCGAACGCGTCCTCGTACAGGCGCAGTCGGTGCACCGCGGTCGAGGCGAGCAGCCCGACCCGCGTACCCGTGCCCGTGCTCGTCGCCAGCACGCGTGCTGCCGCGAGCTCGACCATGTCGAGCAGTGGGATCGAAATTGCCGCCCGGATCGCCGGCGCGTAGGCATGGGCGGTGTTGCAGGGCATCGCGAGCAGGCTGGCGCCGCCCGCCTCGAGGTTGCGCGCGATGCGCACGAGCTCCGGGGTCGGATCGACGCCGGAGCCCTCGAGCAGGTGGGCGATCCGCGAGGGGATCTTGGGATTGCTCTCGACCAGCATGTGCACGTGGTCGACGTCGTCGGTGGCTGGCGTGCGCGCGATCACGCGTCGCATCAGCTCCACCGTCGCCTCCGGACCCATGCCGCCGATGATGCCGACGACCGCGTGGGCGACAGCGGGTGCGGTTGGTGCCATCGGGCTCAGGCCGGTTCCGGGGCGAAGTCGCCTGCGTACGCGAACAGGCCGACGCTGCCGCCGGTGTGGATGAACACCACGTTCTCGTCGCGCCTGAACCGTCCACGGCGGATGAGGTCGATCAACCCCGCCATGCCCTTCCCCGAGTAGACCGGGTCGAGCAGGATGCCCTCGAGGCGGGCGAGCATGCGGATCGCCTCGACGGAGCCGGGCGTCGAGATCCCGTACCCCGCGCCGACGTAGTCGCAGTTGGCGACGACGTCGCCGCGGGCGACGGCACCCGGGCAGCCGCAGAGTTCCGCCGTCTGGGTGGCGAGGCGGAACACGTTCTCCTCCTGGCGGTCCCGGGGCGCGCGCACGCCGATGCCGAGCAGCGGGACGCCGGAGCGGATGCCGGCGAGGCCGGCGACGAGGCCGGCCTGCGTGCCGGCGCTGCCGGTCGCGTGCACGACGTGGTCGATGCGCAGCCCCAGGTCGTTCGCCTGCGCGACGAGTTCGATGGCGGCGTTGACGTAGCCGAGCGCGCCGATGGGGTTCGATCCGCCACCGGGGATCGCGTACGGACGGCGACCCTCGGCGGCGAAGCGCGCCGCGACGCCGGCCATCACGCCGTTCATGTCGGGATTCGCGGCGTGGTGCTCGATCGTCGCCCCGTGCAGGTGGTCGAGCAGCACGTTGCCGTTGGCCGTGTAGTCGGCGTCGGTCCGGCCGGTGCGGTCCTCGAGCAGCAGGTGGCAGGCGAGTCCGAGCCGTGCGGCACAGGCGGCGGTCTGCCGGGCATGGTTCGACTGCGTCGCGCCCTGCGTCAGGATCAGGTCCGCGCCCTGCGCGCGGGCCTCGGCGAGCAGGAACTCGAGCTTGCGGGTCTTGTTGCCGCCGCTCGACATGCCGGTGCAGTCGTCGCGCTTGATCCAGATCTCGGGTCCATCCAGCGCACGCGACAGGTTCGGCAGGTGCTCGAGCGGCGTCGGCAGGTGCGCGAGCCGGATGCGGGGGAAGCGTCCCAGGTTCATCTCGACCTCATGATGCAGTTGGATTGGTCGGGTTCACGGTCCGTCACGCAGCGGGTTCAGTGCGCGGCGGCCGGTGGGATCTCGAGGACCGCCAGCCCGTGGGTCGGCACGTCCAGCTCCAGCCGGCCGCGGCGCACCGTCATGGATTCCGGTGCCGGCAGGCGCGCCATCCCCCGCAGGGCCGCGGCCTGCTCCCGGGTCGGGAACGGCGGGCGCCCCATCGAATCGAAGGCCGAGACGACGTTGCCGTGGTCCGCATCGACCCGCGACAGCGCGACCTTCGCCCCTTCCCGTGCGGCGGGCAGCTCCAGCACGAAATGCAGCGGTGGACCCGGCGGCGCCGGTGGAGCGTACTTCGGTCCGGTCGCGTCTGGCGGCGCATAGTTCCACAGCGCGACGACGAGCGTCCCGTCAGCGCGGCGCGTGACGAGCGTCGAGTCGGAGTCGGACGCGAGCCGCGTGTCGCCGAGCTTGTGCAGCAACGCGAAGGCGTTGTACGCGGGCTTCGGGATGTTGCCGGCCGCGATCGCGCCGAAGCCGCCGTAGAACGGCGTCTTCACGACGCCGCCTTCCTCGAAGACGTCCGAGAACGACCAGTAGCTCATGCCCTCGGTCAGGCCGTCGCACTGGCGCACGGTCGTCGCGAGCCAGGCCGCCATGTACACGTCGTCGGTGACATTCGGCTCGTTCGCGTAGCTCGCGTTGTATTCGGAGAAGATGACCGGCAGCGTCGGCCTTGCCGACCGGGACACCTCGTCACGGACCTTGCGCACCGCCGTGCAGACCATCTTGTCGCGCGGGACCGGCGCCATGCCCTTGGTGTTGAACACGTTCTCGACCGTGTCGTTCGCGTAGACATGGGAGGAGACGAAGTCCGCCGGGATGTTCTCCCGCACGACATGCGCCACGAAGTCACCCGCCCACGCCGCCTGCGCCGTCGACGGGCCGCCGACCCGCAGGCGGGCGTTCACGGCCTTGATCGCCCGCGCCGTATGGTCGTACAGCTCGAAGTACGTCTTCTGGTAGGGCTTGCCGCCCCAGAAGCCGATGTTCGGTTCGTTCCAGACCTCGAAGTACCACTGCGCCACTTCCTCGATGCCGTAGCGATCGACGAGGTGGCGGGTGAACGCGGTGATCATCGCGTCCCACTTCGCGTAGTCCTTCGGCGGCATGTGGTTCGGCTTGTACCAGAAGCCGAAGTCGATCTTCGGGGCGCTGGACAGCTTGCGCGGCATGAAGCTCAGCTCGACGAAGGGGCGCACGCCGTTGGCGAGCAGCCCGTCGTAGATCTGGTCGATGTACGAGAAGTTGTAGAAGGGCCGGTCCGGCTCCTTGGGGTTGTAGAACGGCGTGCCCGCATCACCCTCGTTGTAGAGCCCGACCTCGTCGTGGAAGATCGCGTGGAAGCGCACGTACTTGAAGTCCGCCGCCTTCTTCATCAGCCGGATGTCGTCGCGGTAGCTCTCGCGCAGCGCGAGGATCGCACGCCCCGAACCGAACATGGATTCCCAGAAGTGCGGGAAGGCCTGACCCTCGGCCTCCGGGCGGATCGCCACGCGGATGGGCTCGGCCGCCGCCAGCGTGACCGGGGTCGCGATCAACGCTGCGAGGCACGCGAGGCGCGGCAGGGAACGGATCGGGTTCATGGCGACGGACTCCGGGGGCGAGGTGCAGCGATGCAGAAATTGTCGCAGATCGCGTGCGCGAGTTGGCCGGCGGCCGTCGCGAACGCCCGCCCGGCCGGATCGGCCTGCCCGGTCGTGGGATCGACGCCCTCGGTCGCGATGCCATGGTCCCAGCGGCTCGCGGTGAGGATGGCCAGGGCGCGGGCCCTGCCGCGCGCGAGGCCAAGCTCCGCGGCGACGGTCCACACCGGCGTGAACGGGAGCCGATAGCTGCCGGGCAGTCCGTAGGGGAGCGTCGAGTACGAGTATCGGTACGCATCCGAGTGCAGCCAGTCGTAGGTGCGGCGGAAGCGCGGGTCATCCTCGCGCAGGAAGCCGAGCGAGGGCAGCGTCATCAGCGAGCCGGGCGGGATGTCCGCCTGCACCGAGTCCGCACCGTCGGTCGCCGCGACGAGGCGTTCCGCGCCGGGCGGACCGACGAGCATGCGGGCGAGGATCGCGGCGCGCAGCGCCACGGCGCGGCGGGTCGCCGCGGCGGCGCCCGGTCGATCGTGCAGTCTCAGGCGAATGTCGGCGAGATCGTTGAACGCGCGCCAGACGAGCACGTTGTCGTAGGTGATGTAGGGTCGCTTCTGGTACTCGTCCTGCGCGTCCTGCATCGATTCGTACAGGCCGGTCGCCGGCTCGTGGTGCGACAGCAGGCGCGCCTCGAGTTCGTCGATCGCCTCCTTGTGCGCGGCGAGGAACGCGGCGTCGCCGGTCGCCCGCAGGTAGCCGGCGAGTGCGACGAGCGGCGCCGCCGCCTGGTCGAGCTGGAAGCCGTCCTCCAGCACCGTGCCATCGATGAAGCGGCTGTGCGTGCCGGTGTTGCGCAGTTGCACGCCGAGGGCATAGCCGAGCGCCTCGCGCGCGAACGCCGGGTCGGCGTCGAGGATCCCCGGGAAGCTCCAGAGCATCGCGTCCCGGTCCCAGTAGGCGGCCGCCACGTAGTAGCGGGGACTGCGGGAGGTCACGCCGACGAGCTGCTCCGTGTCGAGCGTGCGGCCCCAGGCATACAGGCGCGTGAACAGCAGGTTGCGGTTCATCAGGGTGTCGAGGTCCGCGCGCCCGGTCGTGCGGTGTCGCGCCTCGCACCAGGCCGCCGCGCGCGCGAGGACGGCTTCCGTGCCGGCGCGATCGAGCGCCTCGCGCAGCGCGCGTGCGGCGTGCGCGGCGCTGAACTCCTCCATGCCGACCGACAGCACGAACACGGCCTCGGCACGCTCGGCCGGTGCGAGTGACTGCTCGTGCAACGCATCCGCCTCCGGCGCGGAGGAGGCCGGCGGCACGCCGAGCGTCGCGCCGGATCCAGGATGGATCAGCGCCCAGCTGAAGCGCGTGTCGTCCGTGACGAAGCTGTAGGCCTCGCCGGGTCCCACCCACGGGGCGGGCCCGACCCGGCGCTCGCCGCGCAGCGCGACCGGCACGTAGGTCACCCGGCGCAGCGCGCCGAACGAGGAGCGCACGCCGAGGCGCACGGACACGGGAGTCGCGCGCCGGTTGACCACCGCGAGTCGCAGGAAGGCCGCCCGGTAGCCGTTCGGTGCGCAGTACGTGACCGTGTAGTCCAGGCCCTCGATCGTCTTGGTGGCCTCCGGTATCCACTCGGCACGCAGGCGCCAGGTGGGGTCATGGAACGCGACCGGGTGCCCGTCGACCTCGAAATGCGGCTCGAGCGCCGCCCGGGTGCCGTCACCACGGACCTCGAGCAGGCCTCGATCGCGCGCGGACAGGACGTTGAAGCTCACGAGCGCGGCATCGCTGCCACGAATCTCCGGCAACGCCAGCCACTCGTTGCCTGTTGCGATCACCTCGTCCGCCTCCGGACCGATCGGGGTCCCCGACGCACCGGCAGTACCGACGATCAGGACGGCCAGCGCCGATAGCAGACTGAGTGGATTCGGGTGCATGCTCGTCGCCGGTGGAATGTGGCATGGTGGCGGATCGAGCGACTCTAAAGTGATGCCGCTGGAGGGGCAAGGGATGCGGACGGCGATGCGGTATGCGGTGCGGTGCGGCGCCGTGCTCCTGGGTGTCGGGTTGCTCGCGGCAGGCGCGGCTCATGCAGCGACGATCGACGACACGATCGCGATGCGCGATGGTGCCATCCACGTGCGCATCGCAGCGGTGGCCGCCGACGTGCTGCGCGTGACGCTCGCGCCGCCAGGATCGCCCGCGCCGCCGCCGTCGTGGGTCGTCGACGAGGCGCTGCGCTCCGCCGATGTCGGCGAGCCGCTCGCGGAGCCGGGGCGCGCGGGCTTCACGACCGGGCTGCTGGAGGTCGAGTTCGACCGGGAGCTCGGCGTGCTGACCGTGACGGACCGCGACGGTCGCATCGTCAGCACCGACGTCGCCGACCGGTCGCTCGAATGGCACGACGACGACTTCACGCTGCGCAAGCGCCTGCAGGACGGCGAGGGCCTGTACGGGCTCGGCGACAAGACGGGTCCCCTCGACCGTCGCGGCCGCACCTTCGTGAACTGGAACACCGACGCGTACCGCTTCACCTCCGGTGACGACCCCATCTACAAGTCGATCCCGTTCGTGGTCTCGGTCGGCGGTGCCGGCGGCAGCTACGGGATCTACCTCGACAACACCTGGCGCAGCCACTTCGACCTCGGCCAGCGCGATCCGGGGACGCTCGCCTTCGGCGCCGAGGGCGGCCCGATCGACTACTACCTGATCTACGGGCCGACGCTGAAGCGCGTGGTCGAGCGCTTCTCCGACATCGCCGGGCGCGCACCGCTGCCGCCGTTGTGGTCGTTCGGGTTCCAGCAGTCGAAGTACAGCTTCATGAGCGCCACCGAAGCGCTGGCGGAGGCCTCGCGCCTGCGTGCCGAGCGCATCCCCACGGACGCGCTGTGGCTGGACATCGACTTCCAGGACCACCTCAGGCCGTTCACCGTCAACCGCACGACGTTCCCGGACCTGAAGGATCTCGCGCGCCGCCTCGCGGCGGATCGGTTCCACCTGGTCGCGATCACGGACCTGCACGTCGCCCAGGTGGAGGGCGAGGGCTACGCGCCGTACGAATCGGGCATGGCCGGGGATCACTTCCTGCACCGCGCCGACGGCACGACCTACGTGGGCAAGGTCTGGCCCGGCGCCTGCGTGTTCCCGGACTTCACGCGCGCGGCGACGCGGGCCTGGTGGGGCACGCTGTTCCGTCCGCTCGTCGAGGCGGGCGTCGACGGGTTCTGGAACGACATGAACGAGCCGGCGATCTTCGAGACGCCCACCAAGACGATGCCCGCGGACGTGGTGCATCGGGTCGAGGCGGAGGGCGGCACGGTGCGGCTCGCGCCGCATGCCGAGATCCACAACGTGTACGGCATGCAGAACGTGCGGGCGACCTTCGAGGGCCTGCAGCGACTGCAGCCCGGCGAACGGCCGTACGTGATGACGCGGGCGATGTTCGCGGGCACCCAGCGCTACGCCGTGACCTGGACCGGCGACAACCGTGGCACGTGGGATCACCTGAAGCTGTCGGTGCCGATGATCCTCAACCTCGGCCTCAGCGGCGTCGCGTATGCCGGGGCCGACGTCGGCGGGTTCGCCGGCGCGCCGAGCCCGGAGCTGCTGACGCGCTGGCTCGAGATCGGCGCGTTCCTGCCCGTGTTCCGGGATCACTACGGCAAGGGCTGGCCCGGCCACGAGCCGTGGGTCGACGGCAAGGCCCAGCTCGACATCCGCCGCCATTTCATCGAGGAGCGCTATCGCCTGCTGCCGTACTGGTACGCGCTCGCGGACGAGCAGGCGCGCCACGGCGCGCCGCTGGTCAGGCCCGTGTTCTACGAGTTCGAGGAGGCGCGCACCGCGCCGTGCGAGCAGTCCACCACGTTCCTGCTCGGCGCGAGCCTGCTGGTCGCGCCGCCGCCGGACCTCGATGCGGTCGCCGACTACGACGTCTGCCTGCCCAAGGGCGGCTGGTACGACTACTGGACCGGCCGCGCGGTCGGCGCGACGGCATCCGGACCCGCCCTGGGTGCCCAGAAGTTCAAGCTGACGCCGGCACTCGACACCCTGCCCGTGTTCGTGCGCGCAGGGACGATCCTGCCGCGGCAGCCGCTCGTGCAGAGCACCGCGGACCGGCCGGACGGGCCGCTGACGCTCGAGGTCTACCCGGGGCCGGAGTGCACCGGCACGATCTACCTCGACGACGGCCACAGCCTCGGCTACCAGCACGGCGCGTACCTGCGCCAGCTCGTCACCTGCACCGAGGACGCGGACGGGCTTTCGGTCGACTTCGCGCCACGCGAGGGGACGTTCACGCCCTGGTGGCGCGGCGTGCGCGTCACCGTCCACGACGCGCCGGGCCTGAGGCCCGCCGGGACGCCCGCGGTCGGTGCCGGGCTGCGGGCGCCGACGCGCGACACCACGGTGGACCTCGTCGATCCGGTCGCGGGCGCCCACCTGCGCTTCGACCGGGATGCGGCGCCGGCGGCGAGGGCTCGGCTATGATGGGACGCTCGCGGCCCGCGGCCGCCCGGGAAGGCATCCGATGATCGAACCCCACGTGCACGATTTCGAGGGCCGTCCCTGGCCGTTCAAGGACGATCAGTTCGCGGACGCGTTGACGACGATCCGCGTGCTCGAGGACGAGGAGCCGATCCTGCTCGTGTCCCACGATGCGGACGACGGCATGTGGCAGGTGCTGTGCGGCACGACCAACGAGCCGGATGACGGTCGGCTGACGTGCCTCGGCTGCCTGCTGGAGCTCGACCCCACGCTCGCCGAGATCGCCGACCTGCCGCGCGGCTGGGAAGCGTATCGCGACGTCGTCGGCGGTGAATGGCACCGCGAGCCGAGCCCGGCCGACGAGGAGTAGTCGCGCTGCGCCTCAGGCGCGCAGGCGGATGTCGCTCGCCTGCGCGGGGCGACGGCCGCGCTTGCCCTCGTAGTACGCGCGAATCCTCCCGAAGTCCGCATCCGCATCGCCGCTGAGCTCGATGTACGTGTCCACGCCGACCGTGCGCGTGCCCCAGTCGAGGTAGGCGAGACCGAGCGGCAGGCGACCTGCCACCGCGATGCGGTAGAAGCCGCTCTTCCAGTGGTCCGTGCGCGAGCGCGTGCCCTCCGGTGCGATCACGAGCCACATCCAGTCCTCGCGCGCGAATTCGGCGAGCATCGTCTCGACGAAACCGGTGTGCGCGCGCCGATTGACCGCGATCCCGCCGAGCCTGCGGAACAGCGGCCCGAGCGGCCAGCGGAAGAGCGTGTCCTTGCCCATCCAGCGGACCGGCAGGCCGATGCCGAGCTTGTAGAGCATCCCGACGATGAAGTCCCAGTTGGACGTGTGCGGATAGATGACGATCACGCCCTTGGGCGCCGGCGGCGCGACGTACACGCTGCGCCATCCGGCGCGGGCGAGCAGCGATGCGGCGACGCGCTGCGCGAGGGAACTACGAAACGGCGGTGAGTTCTGTCGGTCCGGCACGCGGTGGATGGTTGCACAGTTCAGGCGTGTCGCGCACGCGGCAGGCCCGGGACCGGGAGGTCGCTCGGGACGCCGCCGATGGGGTCGCGCGCCCGCCGTGCTACGGCGCGAGGATCGTCAGTCCCTGCAGGATCGTCGACAGCTCACTGCGCATGTGCCGGTCGGATTCGGTCTCCGGTGCGCGCGCGGTGATGACGTACGCGACGGTCGGGCTCGCGCCGCGCGGCCCTTCCGGGAAGGTCGCCGACTTGATGAAGCGGGCGCCATCCTTGACGAACGGCACCGCACCGTAGGGGGCTTCCCTGGTCACCAGCGACTGCCAGTAGTGCTGGAAGCTCGTGGGCAGGTTCTCCGGCGGCTTCTCGCGCCTGAGCACGTCGACGTAGTGCTTCTCGTCTTCGGCATCCGACAGGAACACGCCTGCAAGCGACCACGTCGCGGATTCCCCCGCGCGCAGGAAGGTGTACTTGAGCGTGAGGCGGGCATCGTCCTTCATGCCCTGCAGCGCAACCGGGATCGCGAGCTTGAAGCGGTCGGTCTTGACCGCGACGCCGCGCGCGAGGTCGACCTGGATCGCGTCCGTCGCGAATGCCGCCGGCTGCCAGTCGCGGTGCGCCAGGAATTCCTGCCAGCGCTTCAGCGACCCCGTGTAGGAGAAGTACACATGGTCCTTGGCGAGGTCGCCCTCGTCGCGCGCGACCTCCATCAGGCCGCCGGGTCCGGTCATCAGCTTCAGGATCGCGCCCTCCGGCGTCGGCAGGGCATCGACCTCGATGATCGAATCGCTGAACGGGAACTTCCAGGCGCGGCGCAACCAGCGCCGTCCATAGCGGTCGGCACACCATTCCTCGTAGCTTGCCGTGCCCGCGGAGGTCACGCGCACCTTGTCCGGCCCGACCGGCCGCTGTATGGGCACGACCTTCAGCAGCAGGTCCATGAAGGCCTTCGAGTCCGTGAGCATCTGCACCAGCGTCATGTCGTCCGGCACGCGCAGGCGCGCGAGCGCGACGCCGTTGGCCTGGCCGAAGCTGACGAATCCGTTGGCCTCGAGGTTCTGCCGCTCGTAGTTCGGCTCGGTGGCGATCCAGTGCCCGCCGTCGTCCTCGAGGACGAGGCGTGGCAAGGTGGCGACGTAGAGCGAGTGGAGCAGCTCCTCCGATCCGGCGCCACGCGGGAACATCGTCGCCGCGTGCGCGCTCAGGTAGTCCGCGCGCCACTGGCGGCTCGACTTCGCAGGATCGCGAGTGCCGCGGCGTAGAACGCGTCCAGTCGCTGCGGCAGTGGCAGGGTCTCGACCAGTCGCACCGTGTCGCTGGCCTTGGCGACGGCTGGGTGGTAGGTGCTGCGCGCCTCGAACGTCGCCTGCGACGTGGATGCCCCGGTGACCTGATCCATCGCGATCGCGAAATTCAGGTTCTCGCTCGGTGACTTCCTGAGCACGACGCCGATGACCCGGCCGAGCTGGTCGACCAGCGGGCCGCCACTGTTGCCGGGCGAGGCGGCGGCCGAGAAGCGCAGCCAGTTCCAGCGCCCCTCGAGTTCCTCGGGCGAATCGGAGGTGTACAGGCCGTCGCGGATGACGATGCCTTCGCCGAACGCGTTGCCCACGGCGAACACCGGCGAATTCAGCGGCGGCCGGCCGCGGATCTCGAGCGGCGCGACCTCGGGCGCGTGCTGCACGGAGAACACGGCGAGGTCCTTCGAACTCGAGTACTTGAGCACCTCGGCGATGGGGTAGGTCCTGCCGCTCGCATCCCGCAGCGACAGCGCGCCGTACTGGCTGCCGGCCGCGGCGCCGAGCACGTGTGCGGCCGTGACGAACTGGTTCGGTGCGATCAGGAACGCCGTTCCGATCGACTGGAACTTGTCGTTGCGCTCCTTGAAGGGCAGCAGGTCGAGGGGCAGCGGCTTCTCGTAGGTGAGCGGGTCGGCCTCGGGCTTGGCGGCGACGACCTCGAAGGTCGATGCGGCGAGCTTCGCCTGCACGGCGGCGGAGGGGGCGGCGGCCTCGGCCGCCGACAGGCTGGACACGAGGCAGACAATCGCGACCAGCGTGCGCGTAATGCGGGCACGGCTCATGCGGAACTCCCTTTCAGATGCGGATCAAATCCTTGTCGACGATCGATTTCCGAGTGCTGCAGAGCCCCTGCGCCGCGCCCACCTCTGGCGGCCGACTGCCGCGCGTCGGCACGCTGCCCGAGTAAATGCCGGAACGGCGGCGCGCGCGGCGGGTCAGGCACGGCCCGATGGTTGCACAGTTTCGGTGCGCGCGCGTGCAGTGCGTTCCGAGAGGTCAGAAGCGCCGCGAGACGCCGGCGTAGGCCTGCAGGGGCGGGGTTTCGCGATCCAGCCCGAGATTGACGCCGGTGTCTAATTGCAGCGAACGCGTGACCAGCCAGGCGATGCCGGCGTCGAAAGAGCGTTGGCGGTGATGGCCGTCCGGATCCGCATCCCAGGCGGCCCAGAGTTCGGCCGACAAGGTGATGTCGTGCGGCAGTGAACGGCTCAGGTTGATCAATTGGGCCGTTGCGAAGTGGTGACCGCGCCCCGACGCATTGGCGATAGAATCGAATTCCGGGCTGAGGTTCAACACCCACTCCTCATCCAGATCGACGACCACGGGCAGCATCAGGCCGCCCTCCCACTGGCCGTTGCCGACGGCGCGGCCCGCGCTCGGCACCTTGATCGAGGGCATCAGCGCGACCTCCAGACGCGGGTCCGCATGGAGCTTCCACTTCACCCTCGCCGTGAGATCGCCCACGCCGTGAGCGCTGGTCGTGGCGCCGGATGCGTCGTGGACCCGGGTGTCGATCCACGTCGGCAGGTTCAGTTCCGCATCCAGCGTGGGGCCGATGCCGACCTTCACGGTGGGGTTGAGGCCGACCCATGTGCGCGTCCGCACCCCATCGGTGGTCGACTCGCTGAAGTTCACCAGTTCTGCCTCGACCTGCGGGTGACCCTCCTCTGCGGTGCAGGTGCCGGTCGACTTCGTCGGGCGGTCCGTGCAGATCGGGTCTTCGGCCGCGGTGGTTCGGGCCGGCGCGGCGATGAGGCCCGCGGCGAGCAGCATCAGGCAGAACGTTCGCATCCAGATCTCCGGTCATCGCGCTCTCGCGACCGGCCGATCTTCGCATACGACGGGCGCCCGTCCGAGCGGGGCCCCGGCAGAGCGTCAGCGGCCTGGTGCCGCCGGTTCGCTCCAGCTCCCGCCGAGCGCCTGGTACAGGGCCACCACGTCCCCGAAGCGCGTGGCCTGCACGTCCAGGCGCGCCGCACGGGCGGAGAGGTAGGCGATCTCGGCCTGCATGTCCGTGAGGTGAGAGGCGTCGCCGGCGCCGACCTGCCGCTGCACCAGCTCCCAGGTGCGCTGCGCCGTCGACTCGGCGGATCGCGCGGCCTCGAGCGCCGCCGCGTCCGCCTCGAGCGCCTGCAGGACGTCGGCCACGTTCTGGAATGCGCCGATCACGGTCGAGCGGTACTGCGCGAGCGACTGCTCATACGCGGCCACGGCCGCACGCCGGTGATGCAGCAGCGCGCCACCCGCAAACAGCGGCTGGGCCAGGTCTCCCGCGGCCCCGTAGAAGCGGTTGCCGGCGGCGAACAACGAGCCCGCCTGCTCGCTGAGGCGACCGGTGTTCGCGCTCAGCGTGACGTCCGGGAGCATCGCGGCGGTCGCGACGCCGATCGAGGCGCTTGCCGAGTGGCAGAGCGCCTCGGCCGCCCGGACATCCGGTCGCATCTCGACGAGGCGGGAGGGCAGGGCAAGCGGGACGGGCGGCAGCGCCAGCGTGTCGAGATCGAGCGCGGGCTCAGTCCGGCCATCCGGATAGCCGCCCTCGAGCGCCGTCACGAGGTCCCGCGTCTGGGCGAGTGACTTCTGCAGCGGCGCCAACGCGCCGCGGTCGAGCGCCAGGGCCGATTCCTGGGCGATGACGGCCGCCGTGCTCGCCGCGCCGAGTTCGCGCTGGCGGCGCGCCAGCGTGACGATGCGCTCCTGCAGCGCGACGGTCCGTGCGGCCGCATCGACCTCGCCGCGCAGCGCCGCCGCGCGCATCAGCGCGACGACCAGGTTCGCCACGACCGTCGTGCGGGCCGCCTCGGCCTCGAAGCGCTGGTACTCGACGAGCGCCAGCGAGGATTCGAGCGCGCGGCGCTGGCCTCCGAAGAGATCGAGGGCATAGCCGATGCTGAGTTGTGCCGTTCGCAGCGTGTACGGGTTCTGGCCGGAGTCGAGGGTCGGGCTGAGCGCATCCGCCGAGCGCTGGCGGGCGATCGAGGCGTCCGCACCCAGCGTCGGCAGCAGTGCGCCGCGTTGCGCGCGCGCCTGCTCCTCGGCAACGCGAAGCGCAGCGCGCGCCGCGTCGAGGTCCGCGTTCGCGGCGAGAGCGCGTGCCACGGCGCCGTCGAGGGTTTCGGAGCCGAACCCGAGCCACCAGTCGCGCGGTACCTCGGCGCCGGCTGCCACCGCCTCGCGGTCAGGCCCCGCGCCGAGCGTGGCGGGTATCGGCGCGGGGGTCAGCGCATGCACCGGCGGCGCCGCCGGGCGGTGGAAGTCGGGACCAACGGCGCAGCCGCTGAGCAGCAGCGCTGCGCCGCAGAGGATCGACAGTCGGCTCACCGTGCCACCTCCTCGTCGGCGGGCGCGCCACCCGCGCTTGGCCGGCCGGGCGCGGAGAACGCGTCGATCAGCACCGGAAGCACGACGAGGATCAGCACCGGGGCGAGCAGGATGCCGCCGACCACCACGAGTGCCAGCGGCTTCTGCACCTGCGAGCCGATGCCGCTCGACAGCGCGGCCGGGACGAGGCCGACGCAGGCCACGACGCAGGTCATCACGACCGGACGCATCTGGACCTCGCAGGTGCGGCGGATGGCCTGCACACGTCCCATGCCGACGTCGAGGTTCTGGTTGTAGTAGGACAGCACGATGATGCCGTCCATCGCCGCGATGCCGAACAGCGCGACGAAGCCGATCGCCGCCGAGACACTGAACGGCGTGCCGGTCAGGTACAGCGCGAAGATGCCGCCGACCAGCGCCATCGGGATCACGCTGGCGGCCAGCAGCACGTCGATCAGGTTGCCGAAATTCACGTACAGCAGCAGGCAGATCAGCATGATGCTGATCGGGACCATGATCGCCAGTCGCTGCAGTGCCTCCTGCAGGTTGCCGAACTCACCCACCCACTCGGCGTGATAGCCGGGGGGGAGCGCGATCTGCGCGTCGACGCGCTTCTGCGCGTCGAGCACCGCGCTGCCGAGGTCGCGGCCACGGACGCTGAACTTGATCGGGATGTAGCGCTCCTGCTGCTCCCGGTAGATGAACGACGCACCCGAGACGAGCTGGACCTTCGCCACCTCGGCGAGCGGCACCTGGTAGGGGCCGTCCGGGCCCTGCACGCCGATCATGATCCTGGAAATCGAATCGACGCTGTCGCGGAACTCGGGCTTCAGGCGCACGACGATCTGGAAGTGGCGGTCGCTGCCAGGCTCGTACAGGTCGCCGGCCGACTGTCCGCCGATGGCGGCCTGGACCGTGGCGTTGATGTCGCCCGTGGCGAGTCCGTAACGCGCCGCGCGCGCGCGGTCGATGTCGATCTTGACGGTCGGCTGGCCCAGTGATTCGAGCACGGCGAGGTCGGTGATGCCGGGCACGTCGGCGAGGACCGCCTTGATCTGGCCGGCCGTGCGTTCCAGCGTCGCGAGATCCGGGCCGTAAAGCTTAATCGAATTCTCGCCCTTGACGCCGGAGGCGGCTTCCTCGACGTTGTCCTGGATGTACTGCGAGAAGTTGAACTCGACGCCGGGGTAGGCGCTGCTGAGTGCCTGGGTCATGCGCTGCGTTAGGGCGTCCTTGTCCTCGCCGGCCGGCCAGGCTTCGGCGGGCTTGAGCGGAACGAAGAACTCGGCGTTGAAGAAGCCGGTCGCGTCGGTGCCGTCGTCCGGCCGACCATGCTGCGAGACGACGGTCTGGACCTCGGGGAACGAGCCGATGATCCTGCGCATGCCGTTGACCGGGGCGTCGCCCTCGGCGAGCGAAATCGACGGCGGCATCGTGGCGCGGATCCAGAGGTTGCCCTCCTCGAGCTTGGGCAGGAACTCGAGCCCGAGCCCGCGGGCGGCAATGACGGCGAGGACGAGTACCAGCGCCACCGCCGCGAATGTCTCGCGGCGGTGGGCGAGGGCGAATTCGACCACGGGCGTGTACACCGCGCGCAGCTTGCGCTCGATCCACGTGTCCTCGGCGGCCGCGCCGGTCTCGTTGCGCGTCAGCAGCAGCGAACTCAGCGCGGGCGAGATCGTGAACGTCGCGATCAGGCCGCCGGTGATGGCATAGGCGTAGGTCTTCGCCATCGGGCCGAAGATGTGGCCCTCGATGCCGGCCATCGTGAACAGCGGGACGAAGCCGGCGATGATGATCGCGGCGGAGAACAGGATCGCCTTGTTGACCTCGGTCGCGGAGTTCGCGATGACCCCGAACTTGCCGCGCAGCCCGACTGTCGTGCGCAGGCGATGAAGGGCGGGTCCCGTCTCCTGGTGCTGGCTGGCGTGCTGGCTCAGGTGTCGGAAGATGTTCTCGACCATGATGACCGAGGCGTCGACGACCAGGCCGAAATCGATCGCGCCGACCGACAGCAGGTTCGCGGACTCGCCCATCCCGACCATCAGCGCGATCGCGAAGGACAGTGCGAAGGGGATCGTCATCGCGACGATGACTGCGCTGCGCAGGTTGCCGAGGAACAGCCACTGCAGCGCGAAGATCAGCGCGATGCCGAGGATCATGTTGTGGACGACGGTGTGGGTCGTCAGGTGGATGAGGTCGGCGCGGTCGTAGATGCGCTCCAGGCGCACGCCGGGCGGCAGTACGTTGGAGGCATTGATTCGCTCGACCTCGGCATTGACGCGCGCGATCGTCGGCATGCTTTGCGCGCCGCGGCGCATCAGTACAATTCCCTCGACGATGTCGTCATCGGCGTCGTGGCCGGCGATGCCGAGCCTCGGCTGGTTGCCGATCGCCACCGTCGCCACGTCGCCGACCAGCACCGGGACGCCATGCACTGTGGTGATCGCGGTGTTGCGGATGTCGTCCAGCGAGTGGATCTGGCCGACGCCGCGCACGACTGCCGCCTGTGGTCCGATGTCCACCGTCTGGCCGCCGACGTTGATGTTCGCATTGCCGATGGCCGCGAGCACCTGCGGTACGGTGAGGCCGTGCTCGCTGAGCCGGTGCGCGTCGATCGCGATCTCGTAGGTCTTGGTCTTGCCACCCCAGCCGTTGACGTCGATGACGCCCGGGATGGCCTTGAAGCGTCGCTGCAGCACCCAGTCCTGCAGTGTCTTCAGGTCGGCGACCGGGTAGCCGGGCGGCGCGACGATGCGGAATCGGTAGATTTCACCGATGGGACTGGACGGCGAGATCTGCGGTTGCACGCCATTCGGCAACGGGGGCAGCTGCGCGAGCCGGTTGATCACCCACTGCTCGGCCTGCTCGTAGGTGAAGTCGTACGTGAACTGCAGCTTCACGTCCGAGAGCCCGAACAGCGAGATCGTCCGGATCGCCGTGACGTGCGGGATCCCCGCCATCTGCACCTCGATCGGGATCGTGACGTAGCGCTCCATCTCCTCCGCGGAGAGTCCCGGGCTCTGCGCGATGATGTCGACCAGGGGTGGGACCGGGTCCGGGTACGCCTCGATGTTCAGGCGCCAGAAGCTGAACGCACCGATCGCGAGCGTCGCGGCGAGCATCATCAGGACAAAGAAGCGCTGCTTGAGCGCGAACTCGACGACCCGATTCACGCTTCAGTCCCCGGCCGGCGTGTGGTCGACGAACAGCGTGGCCGAGGTGACGATGCGTTCGCCCGTGTGCAGGCCCTCGAGCACTTCGACATAGCCCTCGGCACTGCGTCCGAGGCGGACCTCGCGGCCGCGAATCGTGCCGCCCGATTCGACGAACACCCGCCGGACGCTGCCGTCGTAGACCACCGCCGCCTCAGGGACCGCCGGCGCGGACGTCGGGTTCGACGTCGCGATCTCGAGGTCGGCGAACATCTGCGGCTTGAGCTCGCCCGCCGGGTTGTCGACGACGGCACGCGCTGCGAGCCGGTGGTTGGTCGCATCCAGCTGCGCGGCGACCCATTCCAGCCGTCCGTGGAAGCTGCGGTCGCCGAGCGCCGGCACGCGGATCTCCACGGCCTGCCCGACGCGGACGGATCCGGCGTCCGTCTCGCGCACGAACGCGAGCACCCAGAGGTGGCGAAGGTCCGCGATGACGAACACGGGGTTGCCGGCACCGCCCGCCGCACTCTGGATGTACTGGCCCTCGCTGACGGCGCGCTGCGTGACGGTGCCGTCGATCGGCGCGCCGACCGGGCTTTCCGGGCCGCCATCCGGCGTGCGCTCGAGCTCGTCAACTTCCCGATCGCTGCGACCGAGGATGCGCAGCCGGCCACGGGCGGCGTTCCACGCGGCCTCCGCGGCGATGCGGTCGGACTGCGCCTGCTGCCAGTCCCGCTCGGACGCCGCGCCGGCGTCGAACATCTCGCGCTGGCGGCGTTCGGTCGCGCGCGCCGTCTCGAGGGCGGCTCTGGCCGTCGCGACGTCGCTGCGACCCTGGGTGAACTCGCCTGCGGCAACTACGAACAGCGCCTGGCCACGCTTCACCCGGTCGCCGAGGCGAGCGGCAACCCGGACCACCCGACCCGAGTATGGCGAGTAGACCGGCGTCATCGATTCCTCGTCGAACCCGACCGTGCCTTCGGCGCGGACCAGGCTGCGGAAGCTGCGCGGCTGGACCGCGGTGACGCCGAGGGCCTTCAGTTGCTCCGCACTGGGCTGGAACGAGTGGCTCGGTGGTTGCGGTGCCGCGGACACCACGGGGCGGGGCCACAGGCGCCACCCGCCGATTGCGGCGATCGCAAGCGCCCCGATCAGGAGGACCGCCCCGCGCAACCGTGTCCGGGGGGCGGGAAATAGCGGAGACTGCTCGTTCACGTGTCGGCCTGGCAAAGGGGCGGTGGGAATCCGCTGATTATACGCAAGGGTCCATGACGGAATCGCCGGGTTCGGACCGTCGTTAAGGATCTGAAGTTCCCGGTGCGCGTCGCGGCGCGGCGCCGGCTGTTAATATGGGCCAGGCGCGCCAGCCGGCGGGCCGGGAATCGTGTGGACCAGCATCATGTACGAATACCGTGCTCCGCGGCGCGAGTTCCAGTTCATCCTGCACGAGGTGCTCGACGCCGCCGGCACGCTCGCGCGGCTCGGCCGCGACGACGTGGGCCGCGACCTGATCGACAGCATCCACGAGGAGGCCGCGAAGTTCAGCGAGACGGTGCTCTCGCCGCTCAACTGGCAGGGCGACCAGCAGGGCGTGCGCCTGCAGGAGGGCGGCGTCGTGGCGCCGGACGGCTTCAAGGCGGCCTACGATCAGTTCTGCCGGGACGGCTGGGCCGGCATGGCCGCGGACCCGGCGTACGGTGGCCAGGGCCTGCCCGCCGTGGCGTACATCCCGGTCGGCGAGATGCTGTGCGGCGCGGCGATGGCCTGGCGCATGGCGAGCGGGCTGTCGGAGGGCGCAACGGCCGCGCTCGCGCTGCACGCGAGCGAGGATGTCAAGGCACGCGTGCTCGGCCAGATGGTGAAGGGCGAATGGACCGGCACGATGTGCCTGACCGAGCCCCAGGCCGGCACGGACCTCGCGCAGCTGCGCACCCGCGCCGAGCCCTCGGCCGACGGCCGCTACCGGATCACCGGCACCAAGATCTACATCAGCTGGGGCGAGCACGACCTCACCGAGAACATCGTCCACCTGGTGCTTGCGCGCCTGCCGGATGCGCCGGCCGGCACCAAGGGCATCAGCCTGTTCATGGTGCCGCGCCGCCTCGAGGGCGCCGACAACGGCGTCAGCTGCAGCGCCGTCGAGCACAAGATGGGCATCCACGGCTCGCCGACCTGCGTGATGAACTTCGCCGGCGCCGAGGGCTGGCTCGTCGGCAATCCCGGCGGTGGCCTCGCGTGCATGTTCACCATGATGAACCACGCACGGCTCGGCGTCGGGCTGCAGGGGCTCGGCCTCAGCGAACGCGCGCTGCAGGCCTCGGTGCGCTACGCCTTCGAGCGCGTGCAGGGTCGCCCGGCGCGCGGCCCGAGCGGTCGCGCCGGCGGTGACCCGATCATCGCCCACGCCGACGTGCGCCGGATGGTCATGACGCAGAAGGCGCTGACCGAGGGCCAGCGGCTGCTCGCGTACCACACCTACCTGCTCGAGGATGTCGCCCGCAGCAGCGCCGACGCCGCCGAGCGCGAGCGCGCGGAGGAAGTCGTCGCGCTCTTGGTGCCGATCGTCAAGGCGCTGCTGACCGAGACCGCGATGGAGACGACCTCGCTCGCCGTGCAGGTGCACGGCGGCGCGGGCTTCATCCGCGACACCGGCGTCGAGCAGTACCTGCGCGACGCGAAGATCACCTGCATCTACGAGGGCACGAACGGCATCCAGGCCCTCGACCTGCTCGGGCGCAAGGTGCTGATGAACGGCGGCGCGACGCTGAAGCTGCTCGGCGCGGACATCGCCGCCTCGCTCGCGGGCGACCTGCCCGCGGAGCTCGCGCCGTGGGCCGCCGAGATCGGCGCGCGCCTCGCGGAGTGGGGCGAGCTCAGCACGCTGGTCGGGACGCGCGCCGCGAAGGATCCGGACGAGATGGGCGCGGTCGCGGTCGACTACCTGCAGTACGCCGGCTACGTGCTGGTGGGCTGGTGCTGGGTGCGCATGGCGCGGGTCGCCGCGCGACAGCTCGCGGCCGGCGGCGCGGAGCGGCCGTACTACGAGGCGAAGCTCGCCGCGGCGCGCTTCTACTTCGAGCACCTGCTGCCGCGCGCCCGGACGTTCGCCGCCGGCGTGCGGGCCGGCGCCGCCTCGCTGCCGGCCCTGACGGCGGAACAGTATTCAGCCTGAGCCGGCGGAAACTACCGGGTTGCAACGACCCGGGCGGCGAATCATGATCGGCGCACCGCGACCGGCCATGCGGCCGGCGGCACTGGAGGAAACGACATGAAGATCGGCTTTCGGCCGCGCCACGGCGCGCTCCTGCTCAGCTTTGCGCTCGCCCTGCCCGGCGTCGGCCACGCGGCTGACGAGAAGTGCACGGCACAGTGCGACGAGGAGACCGACCGCTGCATGATGGCGGCCGGCAAGGACAGTTCGAAGCAGCGGCAGTGCGACTCGCAGATGGACGATTGCCTGCGCAAGTGTGGCTGACCCGCCGCCCCGGGACCGGGGCCGGCGCGTCTAAATCAGGGCCCCGGCACCGTCCGGGGCCTTCGTTTTTGGGGGAGCTGTTGCAAGCGCGCCTCTTTTCTGTATAGTTCGGGTGCTTCGCAATTGCAAAAATCATCAGATCTCATTGATCTGATTGAGAAAATTTAGGCACACGGGCCATGACAGAACGGGACGAAGAGCACTTCGAACTGGACGAAGAGTTCCTCGCCGACGCCGAGGCGGAGGAGCCTGACTACGATCGCCTGATTGACAGGGTGGATCGTAAGAAGGCCCAGCCAGGCAAGAAGGGCAAGGCTGCCTGGAGCAAGCTCGAGGACGTGCTCGCCGAGCGCCGCCTCAAAAAAGAGCTCGAGGACTTCGAAGACGACGCCTGAGGCCGTCTTCGCGTCCCGGCGGCACGCAGCATCGCGCCGCAACCCCGTCCCCACCCCGAATTCCGTCCCGTAGCCCGGCCCCGAGAGGCCTCCACCGCCCCGACACCGCCATGACGCCCAAGCCCCCTTCGTTTGTCGTCCTGAAGTTCGGCGGTACGAGCGTCTCGTCCGCCGCCACCTGGCGCAACATCCGCGACGTGCTGAAGGCCCGGCTGGCCGACGGGTTGCAGCCGGTGGTCGTCCATTCCGCGCTGTCGGGCATCACGGACCGCCTGGAGGCGCTGCTGGCGGCCGCGGCGGCCGGCCGCCATGCCGAGGCGCTCGCCGCCATCGCGGCGCGCCACGCGGCGCTCGCCGCCGAGCTCGGCCTGCCGCTGCCTGCCGGCGTGCAGCGCCACCTGGACGAACTGGGACAGATCGCCGCCGGCATCGCGCTCGTCAAGGAGACGAGCGATCGGGTGCGGGCGCGCGTGATGGCCACCGGCGAGCTGATGGCCACCGAACTCGGCGCCGCCTGGCTCGCGACCCAGGGGCTCGCGGTCGAGTGGATCGACGCGCGCACGGTGCTGCGCGCCGAGGAGCGGGCGGGGGCCTCCGAACGCGCCGCGATCCTCTCCGCGACCTGCGACTACGCCCCGGACCCCGCGCTGCGCGCGCGCCTCGGCCGCCCCGGCACCGTGTTCGTGAGCCAGGGCTTCATCGCGGCGGACGCACAGGGCAACACGGTGCTGCTCGGCCGGGGCGGCTCGGACACCTCGGGCGCGTACTTCGCCGCCAAGCTCGCCGCGGTGCGCCTCGAGATCTGGACCGACGTGCCCGGCATGTTCAGCGCCAATCCGAAGGGCGTGCCGAATGCCCGCCTGCTCCGGCAGCTGCACTACGACGAGGCCCAGGAGATCGCCTCGAGCGGGGCCAAGGTGCTGCATCCGCGCTGCCTGATGCCGGTCAAGCAGTACGACATCCCGCTGTACGTGTACGCGACGCAGTCGCCGAACGCGGAGGGCACGCACATCAGCGGCAGCCCCGCCGGCGGCGACGCGGCTCAGGTCAAGGCGATCGCCCTCAAGAAGGGCATCACGCTCGTCTCGATGGACAGTCCCGGCATGTGGCACCAGGTCGGCTTCCTCGCCGACGTGTTCCAGGTGTTCAAGGCGAAGGGCCTGTCGGTCGACCTCGTCTCGACGTCCGAGACCAACGTCACCGTCTCGCTGGATCCGCAGGCCAACACGCTCGACGCGGCAACGGTCGGCTCGCTGCTCGAGGCGCTCGGGCCGCTGTGCCGTGCCGAGATCATCGGCCCGTGCGCCGCGCTGTCGCTGCTCGGTCGCAACATCCGCGGCATCCTGCACGACCTCGGCGCGGCGCTCGCGCTGTTCGAGGAGGAGCGCATCTACCTCGTCAGCCAGGCGGCCAACGATCTCAACTTCACGTTCGTCATCGACGAGGCGCAGGGCGACAAGCTGGTCGGCCAGCTGCACGAGCTGCTGATCCGCGCCTCGGTCAACGACCTCGTGCTCGGCCCCACCTGGGCCGAGCTGCAGGGGCCGGCGACGCCCGTCGAGGTCGCGGCACCCTGGTGGCAGGTGCGCCGCGAGGCGCTGCTCGCGCGCCTCGGCGAGCGCGACGCCGCCTACGTCTACGACCTCGACACGGTGCGCGCGGCCGCGCGCGAGATCCTCGGCGTCGCCGCCGTGTCCGAAGTGCACTTCGCCATGAAGGCGAATCCGCACCCGGCGGTGCTGGCGGCGCTCGCCGGCGAGGGCATCGGCTTCGACTGCGTGTCGCGCGGCGAGGTCGAGCACCTGCTCGCCTGCGTGCCCTCGGTCGGACGCGAGCGGATCCTGTACACGCCCAACTTCGCGCCGCGCCACGAGTATGCCTGGGCACTCGACGCGGGCCTGACCGTCACCCTCGACAACCTGCACCCGCTGCGCGAGTGGCCGGCGCTGTTCCACGGCGCCGCCGTGTTCGTGCGCATCGACACCGGACGCGGTCATGGCCACCACCAGCACGTGCGCACCGCCGGGCAGCACGCCAAGTTCGGCGTGCCGCTGTTCGAGATGGACGAGCTCGCGCGGCTCGCCGCCGTCGCCGGCGCGCGGATCGTCGGCCTGCACGCGCACACCGGCAGCGGCATCTTCGCGATCGACACCTGGCTCGAGGTCGCCGAGACGCTCGCGCGCGTGGCCGCGGGCTTCCCCGAGGTCGAGGTCCTCGACCTCGGCGGCGGCTTCGGCGTCCCGGACAAGGCGAGCCGCCGGCCGGTCGACCTCGCCGGGCTCGGCGCGACGCTCGCGGCGTTCCGCGCGCGCAACCCCCGCTACCGGCTGTGGCTCGAGCCCGGGCGCTACCTGGTCGCCGCGGCCGGCGTGCTGCTCGCGCGCGTCACCCAGCTGAAGGGCAAGGGCGCCAAGCAGTACCTCGGCATCGCGACCGGCATGAACTCGCTGATCCGGCCGGCGCTGTATGGCGCGCACCATGACATCGTGAACCTGACCCGCATCGCGGAGCCGGCGACGACGACCTACGAGATCGTCGGCCCCATCTGCGAGTCGGCGGACGTGCTCGGCCACGAGCGGGTCCTGCCGGTCGGCCGCGAGGGCGACGTGATGCTGATCGCGACGGCCGGCGCCTACGGCCACGCGATGAGTTCGCGCTACAACCTGCGCGAGCCGGCCGAGGAGCTGCTGCTGTAGGCTGGCCCGGGGCCCTGGGAGACATCGGATGAAGGTCGGAATCGTCGGTTGGCGCGGGATGGTCGGGTCGGTGCTCGTGGACCGGATGCGGGCCGAGCAGGACTTCGAGGTCATCGAGCCGGTGTTCTTCAGCACGACGCAGGCGGGCCGTGCGGCGCCGGACGTCGGCCGGCCCCTCGCGCCGGTCGCGGACGCCGGCGACGTCGCATCGCTCGCGCGCATGGACGCGATCCTCTCCTGCCAGGGCGGTGACTACACGACCGCGATCCACCCGCGGCTGCGGGCCGCGGGCTGGACCGGCTACTGGATCGACGCGGCCTCGACGCTGCGCATGCACCAGGACGCGGTGATCATCCTCGATCCGGTGAACCGCCCGGTCATCGACGCCGCGCTCGCCGCGGGCCTGCGCGACTACATCGGCGGCAACTGCACGGTGTCGCTGATGCTGATGGGGCTCGGCGGCCTGTTCCGGGCCGATCTCGTCGAGTGGGTGAGCGCGATGACCTACCAGGCGGCCTCCGGCGCCGGTGCCGCCAACATGCGCGAGCTCGTCGCGCAGATGGGCGCGGTCCACGCCCGGGCGCGGGCGCTGCTCGAGGATTCCTCGAGCTCGATCCTCGAGCTCGATCGCGTCGTCGGCGATGCGCTGCGCAGCGACGCGCTGCCGCATGCGGAGTTCGGCACCGCGCTCGCCGGCAACCTGATCCCCTGGATCGACAAGGACCTCGGCAACGGCCAGAGCCGCGAGGAATGGAAGGGCGGCGCCGAGGCCAACAAGATCCTCGGGACCGGTCCCAGGCCGATCCCGGTCGACGGCCTGTGCGTGCGCATCGGCGCGATGCGCTGCCACAGCCAGGCGCTGACGATCAAGCTCAGGCGCGACGTGCCGCTCGCCGAGATCGAGCGGCTGGTCGCCTCGGCGAACGACTGGGTGCGCGTGGTGCCGAACGAGCGCGAGGCGTCGATCCGCGAGCTCGCCCCGGTCCAGGTTTCCGGCACGCTCGAGATCCCGGTCGGGCGGCTGCGCAAGCTGCCGATGGGGGGCGAGTACCTGTCGGCGTTCACGGTCGGCGACCAGCTGCTGTGGGGCGCCGCCGAGCCGCTGCGCCGGATGCTGCGCATCCTGCTCGAGCGGGGCTAGCGCTCGCGTGGGCCGGGAGCGTCCGCCCACCCCGAGGCCGCTCCCGCGCACCGTCGTCGTGCTCGGCTTCGTCTCGCTGCTCAACGACGCGGCGAGCGAGATGATCACGCCGCTGCTGCCGCTGTTCCTCACCGCGACGCTCGGCGCGGGGCCCGCGATCGTCGGCCTCGTCGAGGGCCTCGCCGAGGCCACCGCCTCGGTGGTCAAGCTCGTCGCCGGGCGGCTCGCCGATCGCGGCGTGCCGCCGAAGCACCTCGTCATCGGCGGCTACGGGCTCGCCAACGTCGCGCGGCCCCTCATCGGGCTCGCCGCCAGCTGGCCCGCGGTGCTGGCGCTGCGCTTCACCGACCGCATCGGCAAGGGCATCCGCACCGCGCCGCGTGATGCGCTGATCGCGGGCGCCACCGATGCGGCCGCGCGGGGTCGCGCCTTCGGCTTCCATCGCGCGATGGACCACGCCGGCGCCATGATCGGGCCGCTGATCGCGTACGCGCTGCTGGCCGCGGCGGTGCCGCTGCGCTCGGTGTTCCTGCTGTCGGTGGTGCCGGGGATCGCGGTCGTGTCGCTGGTCGCGCTCGGCGTGAAGCGCGATGCGGCGACGACGCCGACCCAGGCTGCGGCGCCGCTGTCGTTCGCGCTCCTGGATGCGCGCCTGCGCGCGCTCTTGCTGGCCGCGGGCGTGCTCGCCTTCGCCACAGTGCCGGAGGTCTTCGTCGTGCTGTGGGCGCGGGATGCGGGCCTGCCGCTCGCCCGCGTGCCGCTCGTCTGGGCGGCGGCGAGCCTCGTGAAGATGCTGCTCGCCTATCCCGCGGGGGTCGCGACCGACCGCTTCGGGCGCGTGCCGCTGCTGGTCACCGGCTGGTCGGCGCGCGTCGCCGCGCTCGCCGCACTCGCGCTCGTGCCGGCCACCGGTGCCGGCGTCTGGGCGCTGTTCCTCGGCTACTCGGCGTCGCTCGTGCTGACGGAGCCCGCGGAGCGCTCGCTGATCGGCGATGCGGCGCCCGCAGCGCGGCGCGGCACGGCGTTCGGGCTCTACCACCTCGCGTCGGGCCTGTTCGTGCTGCCGGGCGCGGTGCTGTTCGGCCTCCTCTGGGAGCGGGCGGGGTCGGCGAGCGCCTTCCTCGCCGCGGCCGTCGTCACCGCCGTCGCGGCCTCGGGCATGGCCTGGTCGGCGCGCGCCGGCGCACGCGCCTGAGGCTCACTCCGGCGCGCGGCTGTCCTGCGGCGCGATCCGGACCACGTTGATGGCCTCCGGGTCATCGCGCAGGCGCAGGTACAGCCTGCCGTCCTGGGGGCGGGGCACCGTCACCGAGAACCCGGGGAACCCGTCGGGCAGCCGCACCGCATCCGTGTACTGCGACGACGAGGCGACCGATTCGACGAGGAACAGCTTGGAGCCGGCGAGCTCGCAGCGCCCGTCGGGTTCGGCGCGGCAGCTCAGCCGCTTCAGCGCCGGCAGCCGCACCAGCCGGCCGAGCGGCTGCCACTCGCCGCTGTCGTCATTGGCGCCGATCCTGAACTGCAGCGACCCGAACGCCGAGGGCCCGAACGCCTTCGCGAGGTCGAGCGTCGCGACCGCAAGGCTCGCGTCGATCAGCGCGAGCCCGCCGTTGGCGAGGTCGAGGCGGGCCGTGAACGCGCCATCCTGGGTCGCGACGTCGAGGTAGGAGCCGCGTCCGAGCGTCGCCGGTGCCTCGACGCGGATCGAGAACGTCAGCAGCGCGCCGAGCGGCAGGTCGTTCGGATCGCCGAGCGCGATCGGGTGGGATTCGGGTTCGCGGCGCAGGTTGCGCGCGACGACCTTCACGCGCGGGCGCGGCGGCAGCAGCTTCAGCTTCGCCGGGATCCGGCGCCCGTCGTGCAGGTGCACGGTCGCCGCGTGGATCTCGCCCGCCCGCCACGGCGGCGGCTCGCCCGTCGCGACCAGGCGCAGCTCCTCGCCGGTCGCCACGCTCGAGTGCTCGGCCGGCTCGAACGTGCGCCCGTCGATGTCGAGGCTCGCCACCTGGTCGAGGCCGCGTCCGCGGACCAGCGCCTCGCTGTCGCCGGCGTGCAGGTGGATGCCGTCGACGTGGCTCGGGTCCGCGAACGCGGTCAGGTCGAGGGCAGGGCTTGCGATGCCCCCGGACTGGTCGACCGTCAGCGTCAGGGGTCCGGGCGGGGAGCCCGCAAGCGGCAGGCGCAGCTCGAGCTCGCCCGGGTTGAGGAGCTTCCACGGCACGTCCTGAACCCGGCCGGCGACGTCGCGCACGCTGACGTGCTCGACGCAGCTGACCGCGTTCGCCTTCAGGTGCACGACGTTCTCGCGATCGGCGATGACGGCCGTCTGTTCGGCCGAATCCATCGACCAGGCCCGTGCATGCGAGTTCACGAGCCTGAACGTCGGGCCCCGGAACACATCGAAACCCCAGCGGCCGTGCAGGGTCGCCGGCTGCTCCTCGTCGATCGCGAGTCCCGCGACCGCCGCCGGGTCCACCACGAAGCCGCCGTTCTCGGGATCCGGATGGGTCGGCACCGCGAACGGCTTGCCGTCGTCGGT
The DNA here is from genome assembly GCA_903884235.1 of uncultured Pseudomonadota bacterium. GTDB lineage: Bacteria > Pseudomonadota > Gammaproteobacteria > Steroidobacterales > Steroidobacteraceae > CAIKZZ01. The sequence continues at coordinate 13,703 of CAISEB010000032.1, read as the reverse complement.
GTGGCCCTCGAGCGTGAAGCCGTGGGCGAAGCCGGACGCGAACACGAGCGGCGCGCCCTCGACCGGCAGCACGATCGGCGGGCGATCGATGCAGCGCGCCGTGTCGCCGTCGACGGTCCGAAGCGGTGGCAGCGTCGAGTGGTCGATCGGCGGCAGTGCCGCGACCAGCACCGACAGCGGGTTGTGGAACGACGGTGGTGTGTTGAGCATCAGCACGAGGCGGTCGCCGCGCGCGGAGGTGAGCGCGGGGATGTACTGGTACTGGGCGGTGTGGATCGAGTCCATCAGTCGGCCGAGGTCGAGGATCGAGCCGACGAACGAGTTGTAGGCGCCGGAGCCCAGCATCGAGGTGCCGACCGCGTTCATCGCGAGGTCGCGGCCCGGACCCTGCGTGACCATCGACACCAGCGAGGCACTGTGGCCGTCGTTGAGGATCAGCGCGTCCTGGCCCTGCATCAGGCACGCGGCCTGCAGCGAGGGGATGCGGTCGAGGCACTTGTCCTCGACCTTGATCGCGAGGCTGCGCGCCATCAGCGGCGCGGCGGTCTTGACCCGACCCGGGTCGCTGGCGGTGAGGGCCTGCAGCCCGGCCAGGTAGCGATCGAGGCGGCCGCGGTCGAGCGCGGCCTGGAACAGCTGCTGCGAGGCGCGCACGAACGCGCCCGGACGGCCGCGCACGGCGCCGACGAGGGTCGTGAAGTCGCCCCCGGTCTGCGGCGCGAAGAACACGAGCAGCTGCTGGGCGTCCTGCGGCACCGTGATGGTGAGCCCGGCGCGGTCGCACGGCGGCTTCCAGGTGTCGCAGCGGATGAACCAGCTCTCCGGCGGCGGGTTGGTCGGGCCGCGCAGGAACGCCGCGACCATCAGGTAATGCGTGCCCTGCGAGTCCGGCAGGATCGCCTTCAACGTGAGCCGGTCATGCGCCGCGAGCGAGGGCACGCGCGTCAGCGGCAGGGTCTCGGTGCCGCGCGTGACCTGCACCTCGAGCTGCGGGCCGACGAGATCGAAGGGTGCCGCATCGGCTCCGCCCGCGGGCGCCGCGCCAGTCAGGCCCCCGAACAGGCCGAGCAGCAGCGTCATGGCGCCGAACCAAGGGGTCCTGGTGTGCGCGGCGCATCGTCCCGTCGGGTCGGTCGGCACTCGCATCGTCGTGTCTGTCCTTCCCGGCTCCGCTTTGCGTCATTGCCGCGCAGGCGCGGCTCCGGGTACGACCGCGCCCGGGCGGTCGGGTTCAATCCGGGTGCGCGATGGTAGCGCGGACTCGCGCCGGCGCGACAGCCGGCCGGCGGCCTCGCCCCTGGAGGCCGCGAGCCGCGCTGGGGTCAGGGGCGCGCGGCGTGGCGGTCGACCAGTTCCTTCACGACGTCCGCGATCGCGAGGCCGCGTGCGCGCAGCAGCAGCAGCAGGTGGAACACGAGATCCGCGGACTCGCCGATGAATTCGCCGTCCCCGGCCGTGACCGCCGCGAGCGCGACTTCGAGGCCCTCCTCGCCGACCTTCTGCGCCATGCGCGTCAGGCCCCGCGCATGCAGCGTCGCCGTGTAGCTCGAATCCGGGTGCTCGGCGATCCGGGCCGCGATGATCTTCTCGAGGTGCAGCAGGAAGCCGAGGTCCGTGGCGGCCGAGGACGGCTGACCGTGGAAGCAGGTCGGTGCGCCCGTGTGGCAGACGGGGCCCGCCGGGCGGCCGAGCACGAGGATCGTGTCGCGGTCGCAGTCCGCGGTGACGCCCTGCACCTCGATCGTGTTGCCGGAGGTGTCGCCCTTGACCCAGAGCTCGGCGCGGCTGCGGCTCCAGAACGTCACGCGTCCGCCGCCGAGCGTGGCGGTGAGCGCGTCGCGGTTCATGTAGCCGAGCATCAGCACCTGGCCGTCGTCGGCATCCTGCACGATCGCGGGCAGCAGTCCGCCGCCCTTGGTCCAGTCGAGTCCGTCGATGTCCGCGGCGTTCATGGCCTCACCTCGATGCCTGCGTGGGTCAGGTAGCGTTTCAGGTCCGGGATCGCGATGGTGCCGAGGTGGAACACGCTCGCGGCGAGCGCGCCGTCGACGTCCGCGGCGCGGAACACGTCGCGGAAGTGCTCCATCGCGCCTGCGCCGCCGGAGGCGATCAGCGGCACCTCGCACACCGCGCGCACGGCGGCGAGCTGCAGCAGGTCGTAGCCCGAGCGCACGCCATCGCTCGCCATGCAGTTGAGGACGATCTCGCCCGCGCCGCGCTCCTGCGCCTCGCGGACCCAGGCGAGCGTGTCGCGCGGCGTCGCGCGGCTGCGCGCGGGGTCGCCCGTGAACTGGTGCACCTCCCAGCGCGTACCGCCGTTGCCGGCGACGGTCTGGCTGTCGATGCCGACCACCACGCACTGCGAGCCGAAGCGCTCGGCGAGCGCGGTGATCAGCGCGGGGTCCGACAGGGCGGGTGAGTTCACCGAGATCTTCTCCGCCCCGGCACCGAGCACGGCTTCGGCGTCCGCGACCGAGCGGATGCCTCCGGCGACGCAGAACGGGATGTCGAGCAGGCGTGCGACACGCGACACCCACGAGCGATCCACCGTGCGGCCATGGGGGCTCGCGGTGATGTCGTAGAACACGAGTTCGTCGGCGCCGGCATCGCGGTAGCGCGCGGCGAGTTCCTCGATTTCGCCGACCACCCGATGGTCGCGGAACCGCACGCCCTTGACGACGGCGCCGTCGCGGACGTCGAGGCAGGGAATCAGGCGGCGGGCAGGAATGGCGAGAGCTCCTCTGCAGTCATCAGTCCCTCGAGCAGCGCGCGGCCACTGACCGCCGCGGCGAGGCCGCCGCCGTGCAGCGTCCACAGGTCGCGCGCGTGGCGCACGCCACCGGAGGCCTGCCATTCGATGCCCGGGAAGCGACGCGTCGCCTCCACGTACAGGTCGAAGTTCGGGCCGGCGAGCGCGCCGTCGCAGCCGACATCGGTGCACAGCACGTGCCGCAGCCCCGCCGGCAGGTAGCGGGCGACCGCGTCCCAGAGCGCGACCGGCGACTGCTCGACCCAGCCGTGCGTCGCGAGGCGCGGCACGCCGTCCGCCGCGATGCGCACATCGAGCGCGAGCACGATGGCCTCGGGTCCGAAGTGCCGCAGCCAGGCGGCGACGAGGTCGGGGTCGGTGACGGCGAGCGAGCCGATGACGGCGCGGGATGCACCGGCCGCGAGCGTGCGCTCCACGGCCGCGCGCTCGCGCAGCCCGCCGCCGACCTGCAGCTTCAGGCGGCCACGCGCGGCGAGGGCGGCGATCACCGGCAGGTGCGCCTGCGCGCCATCCTTGGCGCCGTCGAGGTCGACGACGTGCAGCCAGCGGGCGCCCAAGTCCGCGAAGCGCTCGTAGAGCCCCTCCGGGGTGACCGCGTAGCGCGTCTCGGCGCCGAAGTCGCCCTGGTACAGGCGCACGCAGCGGCCGCCCTTCAAGTCGATCGCGGGTATCAGTTGCATGGGCTCAGCCGTCGAGTTCGAGGAAGTTGCGCAGCAGCCGCGCGCCGGTCGCGCCGGAGCGTTCGGGGTGGCACTGCGCGCCGTGGAAGTTGCCGTGGCTGACGATCGCCGTGAACGGGCCACCATGGTCGGCGCTCGCGACGGTCGCGGGTCCCACGGGTGCGGCGAAGCTGTGCACGAAGTAAGCGTACCCGTCCGCGCCGATGCCGGCGAGCAGTGGCGACTCCTGCACCGGCAGCAGGCGCGTCCAGCCCATGTGGGGCACGCGCAGTCCCGGGCCGCCCGCGAGGCGCGATACGCGTCCGGGGATGACGCCGAGGCAGTTGGTGTCGCCCTCCGCGGAGGACTCGAACAGGAGCTGCATGCCGAGGCAGATGCCGAGCACCGGCTGGCGCAGCGTCGGCACCAGCGCGTCGAGTCCCGCGGCGCGCAGGCGCTGCATGGCATCGGCCGCCGCGCCGACGCCGGGCAGGATCACGCGACGCGCGCCACGGATCAACGCCGGGTCGGTCGTGACCGCTGCCTCGACGCCGAGCCGGCCGAGCGCATAGCGCACGGAGGCGACGTTGCCGCCGCCGTTGTCGATGATCGCGACGTCGCTCACAGCACGCCCTTGCTCGAGGGCAGCGTCGAGCCTTCGATGCGGAACGCCTGGCGCAGCGCCCGGCCGACGCCCTTGAAGCAGCTCTCGACCATGTGGTGCGTGTTCTCGCCACGCACGCTGAGGTGCAGGGCGCAGCCGAGCGAGTCGGCCAGGCTGCGGAAGAAGTGCGGCACGAGCTCCGTCGGCAGGCCACCGACCGCGTCGCGGCCGAAGGAGCCCTCGAACACGAAGTAGGCGCGTCCCGACAGGTCGATCGCGACCTGCGCCTCGGCCTCGTCCATCGCCAGCAGGAAGCCGTACCGGGCGATGCCGAGCTTGTCGCCGAGTGCCTGGCGCAGCGCCTGGCCGAGCGCGAGCGCGCAGTCCTCGACGGTGTGGTGCTCGTCGACGGCAAGGTCGCCGTTGCACTCGAGCTCGAGGCCGAAGCCGCCGTGCTTCGCCACCTGCTCGAGCATGTGGTCGAAGAAGCCGATGCCGGTGGCGATGCGCGCCGGGCTCTCGTGGTCGAGGTCGACGCGGACGCTGATCGCGGTCTCGCGCGTGCGGCGCTCGACGCTGGCGATGCGATGGCGCTCGGTCAGGCAGCCCATGACGACGGGCCAGGTGTGCCTCGGGTCGCCGCCGGTCGCGATGCGCATGCCGGCGATGCCGAGGCGGGCCGCGAGCTCGAGGTCGGTGTCGCGATCCCCGATGACGGCCGAGCGGGCCCGTTCCATCGGATGGCTGGCGAGGTACTCGTCGACGAGGCGCGTCTTCGGCTTGCGGCAGTCGCAGCCATCCGCCGCGAAGTGCGGGCAGACGAGCACCGCCTCGAAGGTGATGCCCTGCGAGGCGAACAGCGCGAGGATGAAGTCCTGGGTCTCGCGGAACGCGGGCTCAGGGAAGCTCGCGGTGCCGAGGCCGTCCTGGTTGGTCACCATGACGAGCCGGTAGCCGGCGGCCTGGATGGCGAGCAGCGCCGGGATCACGCCCGGGACCAGGCGCACCTTGTCGAGTCGGTCGACCTGCTGGTCGCGGGGTTCCTCGACGAGCGTGCCGTCGCGGTCGATGAAGAGGGTGGGGGTCATGGTCGTGCGAGGGCCTCGAGCAGGCGGTCGTTCTGGGCGGGCGTGCCGACGGTGATGCGCACCGCGCCGGGGGTGCGGGCGCCACGGCTGAAGTCCCGGATGAGCAGGCCCGCATCGCGGGCGCGTGCGAGGACGACGCTCGCGTCCATGCACTCGACGTAGAGGAAGTTGGCGTCGCTCGGATGCACGTGCCGGACGAGTGCGAGGCCGGCGAGGCCTTGGGCGAGGCGCGAGCGCTCGCCCTTCAGCAGGTCGATGCGCGTCGCGGCCTCGGCGAGCCCAGCCGGGGCGAGCGCCGCGAGGACCGCGTCGCAGGTCGGGGTCGCCATCGAGTACGGCGGGATGATCCGGCCGAGCAGCGCGACGAGTGCGGCATCCGCGAGCAGTGCGCCGCAGCGCGCGCCGGCGAGACCATAGGCCTTCGACAGCGTGCGCAGCACGACGAGGTTCGGGAACTCGGCGAGGCGGCTTGCGAACGAGGCCTCGCTGGAGAATTCCGCGTAGGCCTCGTCGACGACGACGAACGCGCGGCCGGCGAGGGCGCCCAGCAGCCGCTCGATCGACTCCTTCGAAAGCGCACACCCCGTGGGATTGCCGGGCGAGCACAGGAACACGAGCTTGACGTCCTCGGTCGCTGCCGCGAGCAGTGCCGGCTCGTCGAGCGACCAATCTGCAGTCCTGAGCGGCACTTCGACGATGCGCGCGCCCTGGATGCGGGTCGCGACCGCGTACATGCCGAACGTCGGCGGGCACACGATCGCCGCATCGCGCCCGGCCGCGAGGAACGCCCGCGTCAGCAGGTCGATCGCCTCGTCCGAGCCCCGGCCCGCGATCAGCTGGTCGGGCCGCACGCCGTACAGCGCCGCGAGCCGTGCCTCGACCTCGTGCGGGTGCGGCTCGGGGTAGCGGTTCAGGCCGGATGGCGTGCCATCCCCGTACGCCGGCCACGGGTTTTCGTTGGCATGCAGGCGCTCGAGCGTCGGATCCCAGCTCGCATGCGAGTACGGCTCGAGCGCGAGGATCTCGGGTCGCGCGAGGCGCTCGACGAGGCTCATGGCGCGCCGAGCGCCGCGAGGCGCACCGTGACCGCCGCGGCGTGGGCATCGAGGCCCTCGAGTCCGGCGAGGGTCTGGGCCACGGGCCCGAGATCGGCGAGCCCCGCCGGGGTCAGTTCCTGCACGGTGATGCGGCGCATGAAGTCGCCGACGGACAGCCCCGAGAACGCGCGCGCATAGCCATAGGTCGGCAGGACGTGGTTCGTCCCGCTGCAGTAGTCGCCGATCGACTCCGGCGACCAGTGCCCGAGGAACACGGATCCGGCGGCGCGCACGGACGGCAGCCAGTCCCGCGCCCCGTCGATCTCGAGGATCAGGTGTTCCGGCGCATAGGCATTGCTGACGGCGAACGCGGTCGGCAGGTCCTCGACGAGGATCACGCGACTGGCCTTGAGCGCCGCGGTGGTGATCGCGCGCCGGCTGAGCGAGGCCTGCTGGCGCTCCACGTCCGCGACGACCGCCGCGCCGAGCGCCGCCGAGGTCGTCACCAGGATCACCTGCGCGGAGGGGTCGTGCTCGGCCTGCGCAAGCAGGTCCGCGGCGACGAAGGCGGGGCGCGCCGAGTCGTCGGCGATCACGAGGACCTCGGACGGGCCGGCCGGCAGGTCGAGCGCGGCGCCGAGCGGGTCGCGCGCGACGACGAGCTTCGCCGCGGTCACCCAGGCGTTGCCCGGTCCGCAGATCTTGTCGACCTTGGGAATCGAAGCGGTGCCGTAGGCCATCGCGGCGATCGCCTGTGCGCCGCCGACCTTGTAGACCTCCGTGATGCCGGCGCGCCGGGCCGCGACGAGCACCGCGGGGTCGGCGCGACCGTCGCGCCGCGGCGGCGTGCACAGCACGCGCACCGCGCAGCCGGCGATCGCCGCCGGGACCGCGGTCATGATCGCGGCGGAGGGCAGCGGCGCGGAGCCGGCCGGCACGTACAGGCCCACCGCCTCGATCGGGACCTCGATCCGCTCGCAGCGGACCCCCGGGCTCGTCTCGATGGACAGCGGCGGGAGGCGCTGCGCCTCGTGGAAGCGGCGCACGTTGGCGATGGCGCGGTCGATTGCCGCGTGCGCCACGTCCGGCAGCGCGGCCTCGGCCGCCAGGAACTCCACCGCGCCGACCTGCAATGTCTCGAGGGTGACGCCGTCGTAGCGCTCCGTGAGCTCGGCGAGTGCCGCATCGCCGCGCGCGCGCACGTCGGCGACGATGGACTCGACGCGCGCGGCGAGCGCGGCGCTGTCGTCCTGGGCGGGACGGCGCAGCAGCGCCGCCCTCGCGGCGGCGTCGAGCCCGGACCAGCGGTAGGTCGCGAGCGTCACGGCAGCATCTTCTCGACCGGCAGCACGAGCAGCGCGCTCGCCCCGGCGGCCTTCAGGCTCTCGAGGGTTTCCCAGAAGACGTTCTCGCGGCACACGGCATGCACCGCGACCTTCTCGGTGGTGCCCTCGAGCGGGACGATCGTCGGGTATTCGGAACCGGGCAGCAGGCGCCGGATCTCCGGCAGCGCCGCGCGCGGCGCGTGCAGCATGATGTACTTGCTCTCCGTGACCAGCTGCACGCCATCGATGCGCAGCAGGATCCGGCGCAGCCAGTCCTCCTTGGCCTGCGGCAGCGGCACCGGCGTGCGGATCAGCATCGCCTGGCTCTGCAGCACGACCTCGACCTCGCGCAGGTGATTGGCCTGCAGCGTGCTGCCGGTGGAGACCAGGTCGCAGATGACGTCGGCGCGCCCGAGTCGCGGCGCGATCTCGACGGCACCGGAGAGGGTGACGACCTCGGCCTTGATGCCCGTGCGCTCGAGCCAGTCGGCGACCGTGTGCGGGTACGTGGTCGCAATCCGAAGGCCATCGATGCTGGCCGGGCCCTCGTAGCGGAACTGGTCCGGCACCGCGATCGACAGCCGGCAGCGGCCGAAGTCGAGCGGCTGCAGGACCTCGAACAGCGGCTCCACGCCGCGTGCCATGAAGCCGAGGCGCTTCTCGTGCACGACGTTGCCGCCGACGATGCCGAGGTCGCAGACGTCCTCGCGCACGAGGTCGGGGATGTCGTCGTCGCGCACCAGCAGCACGTCGAGCGGCATGTTCTCGCCGTAGCACAGAAGCTGGTCCTTGCCGCGGCTGTACTTGAGGCCGCAGCGACTCATCAGGTCGAGCGAATGGTCGGTCAGCCGGCCGCTCTTCTGCACGGCGACGCGCAGGCGTTCTTCACGATCCATGGTTCAGGTCTCCCGGGTCCGGTCGGCGGCGAGCTCGTAGCCGCCGTTGCCGGCGATCAGGTACCGGGCCACGCGACCGATCGTCGTCACGCTGACCCCGGTCAGGCGGTGGATCTCCCGGTAGGGGAGGTCCTGCCGGAGCAGTTCGACGACGGACCAGCGGTCCGCCAGGGCCTGCAGTTCGGCAGGCGTGCACAGGTCGCGGAAGAAGGCCCGGCACTCGTCGGCGGTCTCGAGCGTCAGGATCGCCTGATAGAGCGCCCGTTCGGCGAGGGCCTCCTGGCGGGGGCTCAAGGGGCGGTGGATCTTCATCGTTGAGCCAATGTATTAACGTGCTAATACATTAATACAACCACGCGCACCCGGCAAGGCTTCTTGACGGCGCGCGGGGGGCCTCCGTAGACTTCGCGCGCCCATCTAGACCGGCTGAGGGACTGGCCCTTTGAAGCCGGGGCAACCTGCGCGAAGCGTCCAGGTGCCAACTCCTGCGGACCCCACGGGTCCGGTAGATGGGTCGCCGTCCGACCGGGTCATCCCGGGCCGGACCGGTACCGCCCCCGGGGCGGTCGGGAGAATGCGCCAGCGCATGGTCCCGAGGAGTGAACGATGAGCGCCCCCGCCGAATTGCCCGCCACCCTGGCGTCCATCGACGAACCCGTCGAGGGGATCGTGCGGCTGCCGATGCCGTTCCCGCTCTTCCACGGCGGCGCGCTCGAGCACGGGCAGATGGCCTGGCGGATCGTCGGTCCCGCGGGCGCACCGCTCGTGCTCGCGATCGGCGGCATCTCGGGATACCGGCGCGTCGGCGCCGAGGACCGCGGCTGGTGGTCGCCGGTCGTCGGCCGCGGTCGTGCGCTCGACACCGACCGGTTCCGGGTGCTCGGCGTCGATTACCTCGGCGGCAGCGGGGATTCGACGGCGCCCGAGCGCGGCGGGGCGACGTTCCCGTCGCTGTCGGCCTTCGACCAGGCGGACGCGATCGCCGCGGTCGTCGCCGCGATCGGCGAGCCGCTGCATGCGGTCGTCGGGGCCTCCTACGGCGCGCAGGTCGCGCTCGCGATCGGCTCGCGCCACCCGACTATCGCGCCGCGGCTGCTCGTGATCTCCGCCGCCGATCGCGTGCATCCCATGGCGTCCGGCTGGCGCGCCGTCGAGCGCGAGATCGTCCGCTTCGGGATCCGCACCGGGGACGCCAATGGCGGCCTCAAGCTCGCGCGCGCGCTCGCGATGTGCACCTACCGCACGCCGCGCGAGTTCGAGGCGCGGTTCTCCGGCGAGGCGCGGAGCGACGCGGATCGCTTCCGCCTGCCGATCGAGGACTACCTGTTCGCGCGCGGCGACGCCTACGTCGCCCAGTACAAGCCGGAGTCGTTCGTCGCGCTGTCGGAGTCCATCGACCTGTTCCGCATCGACGCGACGAGCGTCCGGCCCGCGGTCACCGCGGTCGCGGTGCGCGAGGACGAGCTCGTCCCGTACGCCGACATGCAGGCCTTCGTCGCGCGCCTGCCGTGCGGCCGGCTCGCCACCCTCGATTCCATCTACGGCCACGACGCGTTCCTGAAGGAAGGCGACGCGCTGCGGCCGATCTTCGCCGACTGCCTCGAAGGACCCGCTCGATGACCCGTCCCGCCGATTCCCGTACCCGCCTCGTCCGTGCCGCGCTCGATTCCGACACGCAGCACGGCGCCGTCGTGCCGCCGATCCACCTGACGTCCACATTCTCGTTCGAGTCGTTCGGCGTGAAGCGCGGCTACGACTACTCGCGCTCCGGCAACCCGACGCGCGACGCGCTCGGCGGCGCGCTCGCCGACCTCGAGGGTGGTGCGGGCGCGGTCGTGACCGCCTCCGGCATGGCCGCCGTCGCGCTGGTCGCGCACCTGTGCCGGGCGGGGGAGACCGTGCTCGTGCCCCGCGATTGCTATGGCGGCACGTTCCGGCTGTTCACGGGCTTCGAGCGGCAGGGGATCCTGAAGGTCGAGTTCGTCGATCCAACCGACCTCAGGGCCTTTGCGGCGGCGCTCGCCACGAAGCCGCGCTTCGTCTGGCTCGAGACGCCATCGAACCCGCTGCTGCGCATCACCGACCTCGAGCAGGCGAGCGCGCTCGCGAAGGCCGCCGGTGCCCTCGTCGTCGTCGACAACACGTTCCTGTCGCCCGTCTGGCAGCAGCCGATCGCGCTCGGCGCCGACATCGTCGTGCACTCGACCACCAAGTACCTGAACGGCCATTCGGACGTCGTCGGCGGCGCGGTGATCGCCGCGACCCAGGCCCTGCACGAGGAACTCGCCTGGTGGGGCAACTGCCTCGGCCTCACGGGCGCCGCCTTCGACAGCTTCCTGACGTTGCGCGGCCTGCGGACCCTGCATCCGCGCCTGCAGCAGCACCTCGCCAATGCCGAGCGCATCGTCGACCTGCTGGCCTCGCACCCGGCGGTCGCGCGCACCTACTACCCGGGCCTGCCGGACCACCCGGGCCACGCGCTCGCCGCGCGCCAGCAGAAGGCATTCGGCGCGATGGTCAGCTTCGAACTCAAGGGCGGCGTCGCGGCAGTCAAGGCGCTGGTCGAGGGCGTCGAGTACTTCTCGCTCGCCGAGTCGCTCGGCGGCGTCGAGAGCCTGATCGCGCACCCGGCGACGATGACGCATGCGGCCATGGCACCGGAGGCACGCGCGCGCGCGGGCATCACCGACAGCCTGCTGCGCCTCTCGGTCGGCATCGAGTCCGCGGACGATCTCGTGGACGACCTGCGCGCGGGCCTCGACATCGCCGCACGGGCGAGCTGAGCCGGCGGGTCCTCGCGTCACCGCCCGTTCCCGGGGTTCACGCACGCCTCGGGACGGGTTACCGTTCCATGCGGGATGGCGGTGAGCCCGCATTGCGGCCCGAGGAGTGACTCGATGCGTGCACGATACCCGTGGGGCGGATGGAGCCGTGGCGTGGCGCTGCTGGCGTGGATCGCTTCTGGTGCGGCCTCGGCGGCGAGGGCGCCTGCAGACCCCTTCCTCTGGCTCGAGCAGGTCGATGGTGCCCGCGCCATGCAGTGGGTCCGCGCCGAGAACGCCCGGACCCTCGGCGTGCTCGAGCAGGACCCGCGCTTCGCGAGGCTGCACGCCGATGCGCTCGCGCTCGTCCAGAGCAAGGATCGCCTGCCGGATGCTCAGCTGATCGGCGGGGACGTCTACACGTTCTGGCAGGACGCGGAGCACGTGCGCGGCATCTGGCGGCGCACCTCGCGCGCCGGGTTCGCCGCGGCGCAGCCGGTCTGGGAGACCGTCCTCGACCTCGACGCCATCGCGGCCGCGGAGCACGCCCACTGGGTCTGGCACGGCGCCGACTGCGAGCGACCGCGCGAGACCCGCTGCCTCGTGTCGCTGTCGGACGGCGGCGAGGATGCCTCGACCGTGCGCGAGTTCGACCTTGCGACGCGCGCGTTCGTGCCGGACGGGTTCGTGCTGCCGACGAGCAAGCAGGAGGCCGTCTGGGAGGGCCCGGACACGGTCCTCGTGGCGCGCGACTGGGGCCCCGGGACGCTGACCCCGTCCGGCTATCCGTTCATCGCCAAGCGGCTGCGGCGCGGCGAGCCCCTGTCGGCCGCGACCGAGGTGTACCGCGGGTCCCGCTCCGACGTCGGCGTGGTCCTGAGGCGGCTCGACGACGGCGATGGCCACGCGCTGACGCTGGTCGAGCGCAACGTGACCTTCTTCGAATCCGAGCGCTTCATCGTTCGCGGCGGCGACGTCGCGAGGCTCGCGCTGCCGGGCAAGGTCGCGGGCGTCGAGCTGGTCGCGGGGCAACTGGTCGTGCAGCTCGCCGAGGACTGGGTGGTCGGTGGCGCGCGCTTCGCCTCGGGTGCCCTCGTCGCGCTGTCGCTCGAGCGGGTCCTGGCCGCGCCCGGCGCCCTCGCGCCGCGGCTCGTCTATGCGCCCGGTCCGCGCGAGTCGGTGGAGGAGATCGCCGCGACCCGCTCGCACCTGCTGGTCGGGCTGTACGAGAACGTGCGCGGCCGGATCGCCGTGTTCACGCCGGACGGCGAGGGCGGCTGGGCTCGGCGCGACCTGCCGGTCGCCGACCTGTCCTCGGTGTCGCTCGAGGCCACCGAGCCGCGCAGCGACGCCGCCTACGTGCGCGTGCAGGGGTTCCTGACGCCACCGACGCAGTACGCGGTCGACGCCGGCAGCGGCGCGATGACCGCGATCCGCGCGCTGCCGGCGCAGTTCGACGGCAGCGGCGCGGTGGTCGAGCAGCACGAGGCGACGTCCACCGACGCCACCCGGATTCCGTACTTCGTGATCCGGCCACGCGCAGCGAAGGGCGACGGATCGACGCCGACCGTGCTGTACGCCTACGGCGGCTTCATGGCCTCGGAGCTGCCGTTCTACCTCGGGCGCGCCGGCAAGCTGTGGGTGGAGCGCGGCGGCGCGTTCGTGCTCGCCAACATCCGGGGCGGGGCGGAGTTCGGGCCGGCCTGGCACGAGGCCGGCCTCAAGACGCACCGGCAGCGGATCTACGACGACTTCGCCGCGGTGGGCCGCGACCTCGTCGCCACCGGGCTCACCTCGCCGCGGCGGCTCGGCATTCAGGGCGGGTCGAACGGTGGCCTGCTGATGGGGGTCGAGATGACGCAGCACCCCGAGATGTGGACCGCGATCGACATCCAGGTGCCGCTGCTCGACATGCTGCGCTACGAGAAGATCGCGGCCGGTGCGTCCTGGGTCGGCGAATACGGCAGCGTGTCCGTGCCCGAGGAGCGGCGCTTCCTGGAGGGCACCTCGCCCTACCACCAGCTGCGCAAGGCCGCCAAGTACCCGCTCGCGTTCGTATGGACGACGACCAAGGATGATCGCGTCGGTCCGCAGCACGCGCGCAAGTTCGCGGCCCGGCTCGCCGCGCTCGGCAAGCCGTACCTCTATTACGAGGTGATCGAGGGCGGGCACGACTACGGCGCGAACCTGGTCGAGAAGGCGCACACGACGGCGCTCGAGTGGACCTACTTCACGCGCCTGCTGATGGACTGACGTCCGCGCCAGGCGGCCGTCGCGGCGCCGCCCCCCCGCTCGGCGTGCGGGTTCACAGACGGGCGAGCACCGCCGCACCCGCTTCGCGGGTCGTCGCCGCCGGGCCGCGCGGCTTGAGGTCCGCCGTTCGCACGCCGGCGGCGAGCGCGCCGATCACGGCCTGCTCGAGCGTCGTCGCCTCGGTCGTGAGCCCGAGCGAGTGCCTGAGCAGCATCGCCGCCGACAGGATCGTCGCGTACGGGTTCGCGATGCCCTTGCCGGCGATGTCCGGGGCCGAGCCGTGGATCGGCTCGTACATGCCGCGCGTGC
>CAISEB010000031.1 GCA_903884235.1 uncultured Pseudomonadota bacterium | reverse complement strand
CGCCGACGACGAGCAGCAGCGACCACTTGCCGCGCAGGAAGCGCGCGTTCGTCGGCGCGCCGGCCGGCGTGCCGAGGCTCGCTTCCGCAAGCGGACGCGCAGGCTCGAGCAGTTCGCCGTGCGCGACGCGCTTCGCCGTGTGGAAGTGCGCGCCGTAGTACATCCAGAACGACAGCCCCACCGGACCGAAGAAGACGAGGGCGAGCAGCACGAGCAGCAGGCGCTGGCGGCGCAGCGCGGCGGGCGGGAGCGGGGCGTTCATTCAGGGGACTCGCGGGACTTGAGGAAGGAAACGAGGACGAGGACGGCGAGGGTCAGCGCGAGCGCGAACCACTGGAACGCGTAGCCGAGATGGCGCTCCGGCGTGAGGCCGGACGGCTTCCAGTCCCGCACGAAGCCATCCGGCTCGGCGGCGTCGAGCAGCAGCACCTCCACCTCGACCGGCCGGCCGAGGGCCTGCTCGATCTCGGCCTGCGTCGGATAGCTGATGCGTCGCGGCCAGCCCTGCTCGGGCGCCGCATTCGGGTGCAGGCCGGCCCGCGGCAGCGCATCGAGCCGGCCCCGGACGGCCCGCTCGCTGCCGTCGACGCCGACCTCGGGCAGCGCGGCGCGACTCGCCGGGGCCGGGATCCAGCCGCGGTCGACGAGCAGCACCGTGCCCGCCAGCGTCAGCAGCGGCGTCAGCACCCGGTAGCCCGCCTGCCCCGCGTGCGTCATGTTGTCGAGCAGGAACTGCCGGTCCACCAGGTACTGGCCGCGCGCCTCGACGCGCAGGTAACGGGCCCGCGGCGCGCCGGACGGCGGCAGCGGCACCGCCGGCGCATCGCCGGCCACGAACGCGGCGGCCTGCGCCCGCTTGTCGGCGGCGCGCCCGAGCTGCCAGACGCCGAGGGAGGCGAAGCAGGCGATCGCGGCGAACGCCAGCGCCCCGGCCAGCAGGCGCGAGCGGACGCGGCGCGGCGGTGGGCTCGGCGTTGCCACTATACTGGCGCCCCCTGTGGAGGCACTGCCGTGGACCTGTTCCGTCTCATCGTCGTCGGACTCCTGCTCCTGATCCTCGGCAGCCTGGCGCGGGCGCTGTACTTCATGACCACCGGCAAGGGCGACCAGGGCCAGATGGTCCGGGCGCTGACCTGGCGCATCGGCCTCTCGATCGGGCTGTTGCTGCTGATGCTGTTTGCCGGGCGCCAGGGCTGGATCACGCCGCACGGCCTCGGCCGCTAGCGTACCCCGCAAAAGAGAACGGCCGCATCCGCGGCCGTTGCTCAGCGCGAAGCGCCGCGGGCGCGCTCAGAGCCAGTAGACGAACAGGTACAGGCCGAGCCAGACCACGTCGACGAAGTGCCAGTACCAGGCCACCCCCTCGAACGCGAAGTGGCGCTCCGGCGTGAAGTGTCCGCTCATCGTGCGCAGCCAGATCACCAGCAGCATGATCGCGCCGATGGTCACGTGCAGGCCGTGGAAGCCGGTCAGCATGAAGAACGTCGAGCCGTAGATGCCGGTGCCGAGCGTCAGCCCGAGCTCGGTGTAGGCGTGGTGGTATTCCGTCGCCTGGAAGTACACGAACACGAAGCCGAGGATGAACGTCAGCGCGAGGAACAGCTTCAGGACGCCGCGGTGGCCCGCGCGCAGCGCGTGGTGCGCGATGGTGATCGTGACGCCCGAGGACAGCAGCAGGATGGTGTTCAGCAGCGGCACGCCGAGCGCGGGGATCGTCTCGAACGTGCTGCCCTCGCCCTTCGGGCCGAGCGCCGCGGGACCGTTGGTCGGCCAGCCACCCTCGAAGTGGTTCCACAGCAGCACGTTCGTCATGTGCTTCGCGCCCTCGCCGGAGAGCCAGGGCAGCGCGAACTGGCGCGCGTAGAACAGCGCCCCGAAGAAGGCGGCGAAGAACATGACCTCGGAGAAGATGAACCAACTCATGCCCATGCGGAACGAGCGGTCGACGGCCAGGTTGTACATGCCAGCCTGGTTCTCGCCGACGACCGTGCGGAACCAGAAGAACAGCAGCGAGAAGATCAGCAGGAAGCCGAGGCCGAGCACGCTCGAGCCGATGCTCGAGCCGTCGAGCGTGAGTGCTGCACCCGCCATCAGCGTGAACAGCGCGATCGACCCGAACAGCGGCCACGGGCTCGAGTGTGGAACGTAGTACTTGTCGGAAGCGGGCGCGGGATGGGCGTGTGCCATGGGCGTTCCTGGAGCGTCTAGAGTCTGATGGTGAAGCGGGTCACCGACCCGCCGCCGCGGTGCGCGGCAGGTCGAAGAAGGAATAGGAGAGCGTGATGCGGTCGATGTCCGGCGGCAGGTCCGGATCGACGATGAACCGGATCGGCATCTCGCGCGACTCGTCGCGGGCGAAGTTCTGCGGCCTGAAGCAGAAGCATTCGGTCTTCTTGAAGTAGCGTGCGACGGTGGTCGGCGCGATGCTCGGTACCGCCTGGGCGACGACCGCCATGCCGGTCAGGTTCTTGGCATGGAACTCGGCCGAGTAGAGCTTGCCCGGGTGCACCTGCATGGAGGTGACGTGCGGCGCGAACTCCCAGTCGCCTGCGTGCGGCACGCTGGCGATGAACTCGACCGTCACCACGCGGTCCACGACCGGCCGCTCGACGACCGAAGCCTGCGCGGTCTGGGTGCCGTACCAGCGGTTGCCCGTATCCCAGACCTTGCAGAGCACGCTGTACAGCGGCACCAGGGCGAAGCCGAACGCGAAGCTGCCTGCCGCGAACAGCAGCAGGCGTCCGGTCAGCGCGCGATGGCTTCCGGGCGCGGCCATGTCAGCCCTTCGCGTGCCAGATCTGCGTCGCGATGAACGCGACGTAGACGCCGGCGGCCACGAGGAACAGCACGAGCGTCAGCTTGCGATTGCGCGCGCGGAGCTCGGCGCTGGACTTCTGTGCGGTCACGGCGTGCCTCAGTGGATCTCGGGCGCGGTCTCGAACGAGTGGTACGGCGCCGGCGACGACACCGTCCACTCGAGGCCGTCCATGCGGCCGTCCCAGACCTTGTCGGTCGCCTTCTCGCCACCACGCACGCACTGCCAGATGACGACGACGAACAGGATCTGCGAGAAGCCGAAGATGAAGCCGCCGACCGACGACACCATGTTCCAGTCGGTGAACTGGGTGCTGTAGTCCGGGATGCGGCGCGGCATGCCGGCGAGGCCCAGGAAGTGCTGCGGGAAGAACAGGATGTTGACCGAGACGGTTGACAGCCAGAAGTGCCACTTGGCGAGCGACATGCTGTACATGTGGCCGGTCCACTTCGGCAGCCAGTAGTACACGCCCGCCATGATGGCGAACACGGCGCCCGGCACGAGCACGTAGTGGAAGTGGGCGACGACGAAGTACGTGTCCTGGTACTGGAAGTCGGCCGGCGCGATCGCGAGCATCAGGCCCGAGAAGCCGCCGATCGTGAACAGGAACAGGAACGCGAGCGCGAACAGCATCGGCGGCTCGAACGAGAGCGAACCGCGCCACATCGTCGTCGTCCAGTTGAACACCTTCACGCCGGTCGGGACCGCGATCAGCATGGTGCTCATCATGAAGAACATCTGGCCCGACAGGGGCATGCCCACGGTGAACATGTGGTGGGCCCAGACGATGAACGACAGGAATGCGATCGACGCCGTCGCGTAGACCATCGCGTCGTAGCCGAACAGCGGCTTGCGCGAGAAGGTCGGGATGATCTCGGAGACCACGCCGAACGCCGGCAGGATCAGGATGTAGACCTCGGGGTGCCCGAAGAACCAGAAGATGTGCTGGTACATCACCGGATCGCCGCCGCCGGCCGGGTTGAAGAAGCTGGTGCCGAAGTAGTGGTCGGTCAGCAGCATCGTGACCGCACCGGCGAGCACCGGCATCACCGCGATCAGCAGGTACGCGGTGATCAGCCACGTCCAGCAGAACAGGGGCAGCTTCAGCAGCGTCATGCCGGGGGCGCGCATGTTCATGATCGTCACGATGACGTTGATCGCGCCCATGATCGACGACGCGCCCATCATGTGGATCGCGAAGATCGTCAGCGGGAAGCTGTCGCCGGCCTGCAGCGACAGCGGCGGATACAGCGTCCAGCCACCGGCCGGGCCACCGCCCGCGGTGAAGAACGACGAGATCAGCAGCGTGAACGCGAACGGCAGGATCCAGAAGCTGTAGTTGTTCATGCGCGGCAGGGCCATGTCCGGCGCGCCGATCTGCAGCGGGATCATCCAGTTGGCGAGGCCGACGAACGCGGGCATGACGCCGCCGAAGATCATCACGAGCGCATGGCTCGTGACCAGCGAGTTGTAGAAGCCCGGATCGAAGAACTGCATGCCAGGCTTGAACAGCTCCAGGCGGATGAGCAGTGCCATCGCACCGCCGACGAAGAACATGATCAGCGCGAACACCATGTACATGGTGCCGATGTCTTTGTGGTTGGTCGCGAAGAGCCAGCGACCGATTCCCGACGGCTTGTGGTCGTGGTCGTGGTGGTCGGCGGCGTGGGTGTCAGCGTGTGCCATTTTCTCGAACTCCTCGAAACCGGTCAGAGCGCCGCCGCGGTCGCGGCCGCGGGCGCAGTCGTCGTGGCCGTCTTGGCGGCGGCCTGCTGTTCAGCCAGCCACTTCGCGAAGTCTTCCTTCGACACGACGGTGACGACGATCGGCATGAAGCCGTGGTCGCGGCCGCAGAGCTCGGCGCACTGGCCGGTGTAGCGACCCACCTTCTCGGCCTTGAACCAGGCCTCGTTGATGAAGCCGGGGATCGCGTCCTTCTTGACCGCGAAGTCGGGCACCCACCACGAGTGGATGACGTCGTTGCCGGTCAGCAGCAGGCGGACCTTGGTGTCCACCGGCACGACCATCGGGTTGTCGACGTTCAGCAGGTAGTCCTTGACCGTGTTCGGGTCGATGCCCGATCCCGTCTGGCGGGCGTAGTTCGAATCGGTGTCGAGTGTCGAATAGAACGACACGCCCTTGCCGAGGTACTCGTACTGCCACTTCCACTGGTAGCCCGTGACCTTGACGGAGAGTTCCGCGTTGCGGGTGTCCTCCATCTTCACCAGCGTCTTCGCGGCGGGCACGGCCATGAAGATCAGGATCGCGACCGGGATCACGGTCCAGATGACCTCGACCTTGGTCGAGTGCAGCAGGGTCTGGTCGGCGACCGCGCCCTTCGACTTCCGGAAGGTCACGATCGAATAGATCATCACGCCGAACACGGCGACGGCGATCACGACGCAGATCCAGAAGATCTGCATGTGCAGGCCGCGGACCTCCTCGGAGATCTGCGTCACGCCGTGCGGCAGGTTGTAGCTGCTCTCGTAGGCGAACGCGGGCACCGCGGCGAGGAGACCCCCGAGCGCGCTCAACACTTTGCGGTTCAACATCGAAGCCCCTTCACTGTCGTCTGTTCTGTCTGCATCCAGCCGCTCGGGCCGGCCACCGTCGCGCCACTGGAACCGGGCCGCGCAACGGGCCGCGACGCGGCCCCGACTCTCCCCGAGTCGACAGGTCCGGCCGCGAAAGGCGGCGCAGTGTACCCCGCAGGTCGGGTTCGGAAAACAGATATTGCTTTGAAAGTCAGGGCACTCGGCCTGCCGGGCGCGTGGAAGCGGGGCGTTGCCGACGGTGCGGCGGGGCGGCGCCAGGGCCCCTCTACAAAAGTTGAACGAACGACAAAATCGCCGTGTTTACAAAGATTTGTGGCCCGCCTGCCGCATCACGCGGGTCGCGCGAGGTCGAGGTCGCGGGCCACGGCGCGGACGTCCGGCGAGCCGAGCGGCGCCACCTGGCCGAGGCAGGGCGCGTCGAGCGCGGCGCCGAGCGGGGCGACGGTGGCCTCGAGGTGCTCAATCCCGGGGTCGATGCCGCCGCCACCCAGCCGGCGAGCCCCGGCAGCGCGGGCGACACCGGCGTCTTGCCGACGCCGATGTCGGTGCCGGTCATGAAGCAGCCGCGAACGGAACCGGCGATCGCAGCCAGGGCACGGCTCCGGTCAGCGGCGGCGGATCGCGGCGAGTGGCACGACCGTTTCTCGCGGCCCGCGCGCGGGGCCGTCGCCATCCGGGCGCCAGGCGTGGCCGTAGACGATCTCGCAGGTCGCCGGCAGGCGCCCCTCGGCGCTGCGTCGGGTTTCGTAGTGGGCGGCAACCGCCGCGAATCGTCCGCGGCCCGTCAGCGCGGCGCGGCGCCCGACGAGCCGGTTGCCACCGCCCGACCCGCGCAGGTCGCGGTACAGGGACTGGACGTCGCCGTAGGTTACCGTCACGCGGTCGGACTCGAGCACCGGCCCGGTGAACCCGGCCCGCACCAGCGCATCGCCGACGTCGTGCATGTCCGCGAACGAGTGCACGTGCGGCCCGTCGTCGACGAGCGCCCAGCATTCCCGCAGTTCGACGAGCGTGTCGGGTCCGAGCGTCGAGAACGTCAGGTGGCCGCGCGGCTTCAGCACGCGGTGCACCTCGGCGAACAGGCCATCCGGGTCGGCGATCCACGGCAGCACGAGATTGGCGAAGACGAGGTCGACCGAGGCATCCGGCAGCGGCAGGCGTGCCGCGTCCGCGCAGACGACGTCGAAGCGGCGCAGCCACGAGGCGCGACGGCGCGCCTCCTCCAGCATCCGCGGCGAGGCGTCGAGCCCGATCACGCGCGCCTTGCGGAAGCGGTCGCGCAGCGCGCGCGTCGCATGGCCGGTGCCGGCGCCGACGTCGAGCACGACCCCGGGCTCGAGCGGCAGGCCCGCGAGGCGGCCGAGCAGTTCCGCGCGCGTGCGCGCGCCGATCACGTCGCACGCGTCGTAGTCGCGCGCGCGACGGTCGAACGCCCGGCGCACGGCGCGCGCGTCGGGCCGCGGCGGCGGCGCGCTCACGCGCCCTCCGCGAGGAACGCATCGAGCAGCGTCGCCAGCTCGGCGCGATGCGACAGGAACGGCGCATGGGCGGCGCGCGGCACCTCGACGTAGCGGGCGCCGGCGATGCCGGCCGCGAGCGCCCGGGCGGCGGCCGGGGGCGTCAGCCGGTCGTACTCCCCGGCGACGACGAGCGTGCGCGCGCGGACGTCGCCGAGTTCCGGCCGCAGGTCGACGGCGCGCAGGATCGCGAGGCCCGCGTCGAGCGCGGCCGTGCTCGGCGCACCACCCTCCTGCACGCAGCGCTTCAGTTCGCGCAGCGCCTCGAGCGGGTTCGCGTCGCCGCGCACCTCGAGACCGAGGAATTCCTGCATGGTGCCGCGCCAGTCCCGCCCCAGGCGCTGCGCCATGCCGGCGAGCATCGCATCGTCGGGACCCGCGTCGCCGTCGCGGCGACGCGAGCCGGCCGCGCCGGTCGCGATCAGCGCGAGCGCCGGCACGCGCGCCGGGAACAGCGTCGCGATGCGCACGGCGACGAGGCCCCCGAGCGACCAGCCGACGAGGCTGCAGCGTTCGGGCAGGTGCGCGGCGACGCCACGCGCCATGCCCTCGAGGTCACCGGCGCCCTTCGCCCAGGGCGAACGGCCGTGACCGGGCAGGTCGAGCACGTGGACGCGGTGCCGTTGGGCGAGCGCGGTGGCGAGCGCATCGAACACCCCGCCGTGCAGGCCCCAGCCGTGCAGCAGCGCGACGTCCGCGCCGCCACCCCGAGTGACGCGATGCAGGTTCACCGGAGGCGGCGACCAGCCGGCGCGCAGCGGGCCCGGGGCCCGCGCCGAGCGCCCGGTGACCGCGTCCCTGCGGGGACCCAAGTTCGTCGCAACACTTTGATATACATCAAGTTGATGCCTGTCGCGCTCAGCGCGGCTCGCGCGGTTGCGCGCTCGGGTGGATCGATTCGAGCAACGCCGTCGCGCCGGTCGAGATCCCGGCCGCGTTCGCCTCGTCGGTGTCGATGTGCATCTCGAGCACGAAACCCGGCCGGACCCGGATCCGGACCCCGCCGAAGGTCAGCGTCCGGGGCGCCTCGCCCACGCGGACATCGACGATGTCGCCGTCCGCGACCCCGAACTCCCGTGCCTCCGCGGGCGACATGTGGATGTGGCGCTGCGAACAGATCACGCCGTGATTGAGGTCAACATGGCCGACGGGGCCCTCGATTCGGGCACCCGGGGTCTTCACGAGGTCGCCCGATTCACGCACCGGAGCATCGATGCCCAGCAGGAACTCGTCGGTACGGGAGATCTCGACCTGATCCTCCGGGCGCTCGGGCCCGACCACGCGCACATGGCGCAAGTGGCCACGCGGACCGACCAGCGCGACCGTCTCCCGGGCCGCGAACTGACCCGGCTGCGTGATCTCCCGTTCCACGGTCAGGCAGTGGCCCCGCCCGAACAGGCGCTCGACCGTCGCAACGCACAGGTGCACGTGGCGCACCGACACGGCGATCGGGATCGGGCGTCCAGGTCCGGTCGCCGGCCTCGCGTCGCCGCGATCCCGGCCGTCGTGTTCGTCCGTGCTTCGCTCGTGATCCGTCACCCGATCGCCCTCCGGTCTACAATCCAGCCATGAGCCCCGCGCAGGACCACGACGCTTCCGTCTCATTCTACCGCCGTGTGTTCGGACTCTGCGTCACCGCGCTGCTGGCGTGGCTGCTGTTCAGGATCGTCGA
Source organism: uncultured Pseudomonadota bacterium (assembly GCA_903884235.1). Lineage (GTDB taxonomy): Bacteria > Pseudomonadota > Gammaproteobacteria > Steroidobacterales > Steroidobacteraceae > CAIKZZ01. Next base: position 56,201 of record CAISEB010000031.1, on the reverse strand, counting down.
GCCCTTCCTCGCGCCCCTCGCCTGGGCGTGCGTGATCGCCTACCTCGTGCATCCGCTCCAGGAGAGACTGGCGCGCCGGCTCCGCGGCCGCGAGAGCCTCGCCGCCGGCCTGCTCACGAGCGCGTGCTTCTTCCTGCTGATCGGGCCGCTGACGCTGATCGGCGGCGCCTTCGCCTCCGAGGCCGGCACGCTGGTCGCGGCGATGCAGGCCACGGTCAACCGGCTGCAGATCGGCAGCGTCCAGGACCTCGCCGACCTGCCGGCCGCCCAGACCGCGCTCCTCTGGCTGCAGGCGCACGTCGGCGTCTCGGTCGACCACCTGCGCGAGTGGTCCGTGGCGGGCATGCAGCAGTTGCTCGCGCCGCTCGCGACGCTCGGGTCGCGAGCGTTCCTCGGCGCGTTCGGCACGGCCGCGAGCTTCGTGCTGACGCTGTTCCTGCTCTTCTTCTTCATGCGGGACGGCGTGCAGATGCTCGACGCGGTGCTCGGCCTCATCCCGGTCGACGGCCGTCGCAAGGCGCGGCTCCTGCATCACGTCGGCGACGTCACGCGGGCGGTGGTGTTCGGGACGCTGGCGACCTCGGTGATGCAGGGCGTGTCGCTGTCGCTCGGCTGGTGGATCGCCGGCCTGCGCTCGCCGATCGTGTTCGGCGTGGTCGCGGCGGTCGTGTCGGTGCTGCCGGTCGGCGGCACCGCGTTCGTGTGGGGTCCGGGCGCCGTGTGGCTGTACGCGACGGGGCATACCGGCGCCGCGACGTTCCTGCTCGTGTGGGGCGCGCTGATCGTCGGGCTCGCGGACAACCTGCTGCGGCCGCTGCTCATCTCCGGTCGCAGCCAGGTGCCGACGCTCGCAGTGTTCGTCGGCGTGCTCGGCGGGCTCGCCGCGTTCGGCATGGTCGGCATGTTCATCGGTCCAGTCGTGCTGTCGATGGTCGTCGCATTCGTACGCTTCGCGGACGAGTCGCTCGCAAGCGGATAGAATCGCGCCCGTGCAACCCGAAGAACTCCTCGAGCGCCTCAACGAGGCGCAGCGCGCGGCCGTGTCCGCGACCCCCGGTCCCATCCTGGTCCTCGCCGGCGCCGGCAGCGGCAAGACGCGCGTGCTCGTGCACCGCATCGCCTGGCTGATCTCGCAGGAAGGCTCGTCCCCCCACTCGATCCTCGCGGTGACGTTCACCAACAAGGCGGCCGCCGAGATGCGCGGGCGCATCGAGGCACTGCTCGGCCTGCCGGGCGGCGCGCTGTGGGTCGGCACGTTCCACGGCCTCGCCCACCGCCTCCTGCGGCTGCACTGGCGCGAGGCCAACCTGCCGCAGACGTTCCAGATCCTCGACTCCGACGACCAGCTGCGCGTCGTCAAGAAGGTCGTCAAGGCGCTGGAGCTCGACGACACGCGCTGGGTGCCGAAGGACCTGCAGTACTTCATCAACGGGCAGAAGGACGAGGGCCGGCGACCGAAGGCGCTCAGCGACGACGGCGACCAGACGCGGCGCACGATGATCCGCGTCTACCAGGCCTACGAGGATGCGTGCCAGCGGGCGGGCGTCATCGACTTCGCGGAGCTGCTGCTGCGCTCGTTCGAGCTGTGGCGCGACCACCCGGACCTGCTCGCGCACTACCAGCGCCGCTTCAGGCACGTGCTCGTCGACGAGTTCCAGGACACGAACTCCATCCAGTACCAGTGGGTCAGGCTGCTCGCCGGCCGCGAGAGCCTGCCGTTCGTCGTCGGCGACGACGACCAGTCGATCTACGGCTGGCGTGGCGCGCGGGTCGAGAACATCCAGCGCTACCAGCGCGACTTCCCGGGCACGACGGTGTTCCGCCTGGAGCAGAACTACCGCTCCACCGGCACGATCCTGAACGCCGCCAACGCGCTGATCGCGAACAACAGCGGCCGCATGGGCAAGACGCTGTGGACCGACGGCGAGCGCGGCGAGCCGATCCGGGTCTATTCGGCGTTCAACGAGCGCGACGAGGCGGAGTTCGTCGTCGAGCGCATCCGCGAGGCGACGCGTCTCGGCAGCCGGCGCCAGGACTGCGCCGTGCTCTATCGCTCGAACGCGCAGTCCCGCGTCCTAGAAGAGGCGCTGCTCGCCGCGCGCATCCCGTACCGGGTGTACGGCGGCCTCAGGTTCTTCGAGCGCGCGGAAATCAAGGACGCGCTCGCCTACCTCAGGCTCGTGTCGAACCGCCGCGACGACGGCTCGTTCGAGCGCGTCGTGAACCTGCCGACCCGCGGCATCGGCGCCAAGAGCCTCGATACCGTGCGCGAGACCGCGAAGGCGCAGGCGCTGTCGCTGTGGGAGGCCTCGGCGACGGCGATCGCCGCCGGCACGCTCGGCCCGAAGGGCGCGGCGTCGCTGCACGGCTTCCTCGCCCTGATCGAGCGGCTCGCCAAGGAGACGGCGGGCCAGCCGCTCTACGAGCAGGTCGACCGCGTGATCGCGGCCTCGGGCCTGCTCGAGCACTTCCGCAGGGAAAAGGGCGAGCGCGGCGAGGCGCGCGTCGAGAACCTCGAGGAACTGGTCTCGGCGGCGCGCGGCTTCCAGCGCGCCGAGGACTCGGAGCTCGGCGAGCTCGACGAGTTCCTCGCCCACGCGGTGCTGGAGAGCGGCGAGGGCCAGGCCAGCGAGTGGGAGGACAGCGTGCAGATGATGACGCTGCACTCGGCCAAGGGCCTCGAGTTCCCGGTCGTGTTCCTGTGCGGGCTCGAGGACGGCCTGTTCCCGCACCAGCGCTCGATCAACGACATCGGCGGACTCGAGGAGGAGCGCCGGCTCGCCTACGTCGGCGTCACGCGCGCGATGCGCCGGCTGTACCTGACCTATGCCGAGCAGCGCCGGCTGCACGGCGTCGACCAGTTCGGCACGCCCTCGCGCTTCGTCGCCGAGATCCCGGCGGAGCTCGTCGAGGAGGTGCGCCCGCGCGTGCAGGTGTCGCGGCCGCTGTACTCGTCCGATTCGCGCTTCGGCGGCCGCCCGGGTGGCGCGGGCGGCGGCGCGGCGCCGGCGCGCGGTCGCGCCTCCGAGCCCTATCCCGGCGCCCGCGACCCGGGCCGCTACGTCGAGCCGCCGAGCGGCGGCGGCGGCATGCGCCTCGGCCAGCGCGTCCGCCATGCCCGGTTCGGCGAGGGCGTGGTCATGCGGGTCGACGGCCAGGGCCAGGGGGCGCAGGTCGAGGTCAACTTCGAGCGCATCGGGCGCAAGGTGCTGATGCTCGCCTACGCCAACCTCGAGTCGATCTGAGGCGGGTCGGGACGCCGCCCGCGCGGCGTCCTGCTAGACTGCTTCCGATCGGACAAGCGCGCGTGGTCCCGTGAAGATCATCATCCTCGGCGCCGGCCAGGTCGGCCGCACCGCTGCATATCACCTGTCCCGCGAGGAGGCCAACGAGGTCACCGTCGTCGATTCCGACGACGCCGTGCTCCGCGACCTGCAGGACCGCCTCGACGTCCGCACCGTCAGCGGCAACGCCGCGAGCCCGGCGGTCCTCGAGGCGGCCGGCTGCGCCGACGCCAACCTGCTCGTCGCGCTGACCAACAGCGACGAAACCAACATGGTCGCCTGCCATGTCGCCTGGACGCTGTTCAAGACGCCGACCAAGATCGCCCGCATCCGCGCCTCGGCGTTCGCGACCCGCCCCGAGCTCTTCTCGGAGAGCCACGGCTTCGCGGTCGACACGTGGATCAGCCCCGAACAGCTGGTCACGGACTACGTCGAGCAGCTGATCCAGCACCCGGGCGCACTGCAGGTGCTCGACTTCGCGGACGGCCACGTGCGCCTGGTGTCGGTGCGCGCCGTCGAGGGCGGCCTGCTGGTCGGTCAGCCGCTGTCGACGCTGCGCCAGCACATCCCGCGCGTCGAGACGCGCGTCGCGGCGATCTACCGGCGCGGCCGCAGCATCAAGCCCGAGGGCGGCACGATCGTCGAGCCCGGCGACGAGGTGTTCTTCCTCGCCGCGCGCGACGACATCCGTACCGTCATGAGCGAACTCCGGAAGCTCGAGGCGCCGATGAAGCGCCTGGTGATCGCCGGCGGCGGCAACATCGGCATCCGCCTCGCGCAGGCGCTCGAGGGCCGCAACCAGGTGAAGCTGATCGAGCGCGACCCGAAGCGCGCGCGCCACGCCGCCGAGGTGCTGCGCAACACGATCGTGCTGCAGGGCGACGCGGCCGACGAGGAGCTGCTGCTCGAGGAGAACGTCGACAGCGCCGATGCCTTCGTCGCGGTGACGAACGCCGAGGAGGCCAACATCCTCTCGGCCATGCTCGCCAAGCGACTCGGCTGCAACAAGGTGATGGCGCTGATCAACCGCCCGTCCTACGCGGAGCTCATGGAGGGCGACCGGATCGACATCGCGATCTCGCCGCAGACGATCACGATCGGCTCGCTGCTCGCGCACGTGCGCCGCGGCGACGTGGCCAAGGTGCACTCACTGCGCCGCGGTGCCGCCGAGGCGATCGAGGCGATCGCGCACGGCGACAGCGAGACCTCGCAGGTCATCGGCCGCACGATCGAGTCGATCAAGCTGCCGGAAGGCACGACCATCGGCGCGATCGTGCGCGGCGACGAGGTGCTGATGGCCCACCACGACACCGAGATCACCGAGGGCGACCACGTCATCCTCTTCCTCACCGACCGACGGCACGTCGAGGCGGTCGAGAAGCTGTTCCAGGCCGGCGTCTCCTTCATCTAGCCGTCGCGCGCATGCAATTCACGCTGGTCCAGCGGCTCCTCGGGCTCGTCGTCACGATGTTCAGCCTGACGATGCTGCCGCCCGTGGTGCTGTCGGTCATCGACGGCGATGCGACCTGGCTGCCGTTCCTGCGCTCGTTCGGGATCCTGCTGGTCGCGGGCGGCGTCCTGTGGCTGCCGGTGCGGCACGTCGATCGCGACCTCAGGCTGCGTGACGGCTTCCTGATGGTGGCACTGTTCTGGACGGTGCTCGCGGTGGCGGGCGCCCTGCCGTTCCTGCTCGGCGACCTGCCGCGGATCGGCTTCACGGACGCGGTGTTCGAGTCGACCGCCGGCATCACGACCACGAGCGCGAGCGTGATCACCGGGCTCGACTCGCTGCCGCGCGCGGTACTGTGGTACCGGCAGCAGGAGCAGTGGCTCGGCGGCATCGGCGTCATCGTGCTCGCCGTGGCGATGTTCCCGGTGCTCGGCATCGGTGGCATGCAGCTGTACAAGTCCGACACGCCGGGCTCGGTCAAGGACGAGAAGCTGACGCCGCGCATCGCGCAGACGGCGCGCATGCTGTCCGGTGTCTACGCGCTGCTGACGGTGACATGCGCGCTCGCCTACGCGATCGCCGGCATGAGCGCGTTCGACGCGCTGTCGCACGCGTTCTCGACGGTGTCGACGGGTGGATTCTCGCCATACGACGAGGGCCTCGAGCACTTCAACTCGGTCGCGATCGACATGGTCGCCGTCGTGTTCATGTTCTTCGGCGGCGTCAACTTCGCGCTGCACTTCGTCGTCTGGCGCACCAAGGACGCCTGGTCGTATTTCTCGGACCCGCAGTTCCGTGCGTACCTGTTCATCACGCTCGGGATGATCGCGCTGGTCTCCTGCGTGCTGTTCCAGACCGGCACCTACGCCTCGCCCGGCGACGCGCTGCGCTACGGCGCAGTGACGGTCGTCTCTATGCAGTCGAGCACGGGCTTCGTGGCGGCGCCGTTCGCCGGCTGGCCCAGCATGCTGCCGGCGCTGCTGATGCTGCTGACCTTCGTCGGCGGCTGCGCGGGCTCCACGGCGGGCGGCATGAAGGTGATCCGCTGGATGCTCGTGCTGAAGCAGGCGCAGCGCGAGTTGCTCAGGCTCGTGCACCCGAGCGCCGCGCTGCCGGTCAAGTTCGCGGACAAGCCTGTCGTCGGCCGGGTGCTCGCCGCGGTGACCGGCTTCTTCGCGATGTACCTCGTGCTGTTCGGCATCATGATGCTGATGATGATGGCGACCGGCGTCGACCAGGTCAGCGCGTGGTCGGCGGTCGCGGCCTGCATCAACAACGCAGGTCCCGGGCTCGGCCAGGTCGCCGACACCTACCAGCACCTGCCCGAGGCCGCGAAGTGGGTGGCGATCGCGGCGATGCTGGTCGGCCGGCTCGAGGTGTTCACGGTCGCGGTGCTGTTCACGCCCGCGTTCTGGCGGCACTGACCGATGGACGGGCCGGGACCGGGTGCCCTCATCGGGACCGTGGTCGTCGTCGCGCTGCTCGCCGCCGTCTATTTCGTGCCGTCGATCCTCGCCTTCTCGCGCCTGCATCCCAGGCGCTGGGTGATCCTCGGGATCAACGCGCTGCTCGGGATCACCGGCATCGGCTGGGGCATCGCGTTCATCTGGGCGATCCTGCCGGCGGAGGACGATCCGCCCGCCGGCGGCGGCGAGCCGCCGGCGGCCTGAGCGCGCCGCTGCTCAGTCCTCGACGCTGACCGGGATCCCGGCGAGCGTCGCGCGCATGCGGCGCGGGCCGGTGTCGTGCACCGACACGCCGTGCGAGTCGACCGCGACGGTCACCGGCATGTCCTTCACCTCGAATTCGTACACCGCTTCCATGCCAAGGTCCGGGAACGCGACGATGCGGCTCGAGCGGATCGCCTTCGAGACGAGGTACGCCGCGCCACCGACCGCGATCAGGTAGGCACTGCGGTGCCGGCGGATCGCCTCGATCGCCTCGGGACCGCGGTCGGCCTTGCCGACCATCGCGATCAGGCCCGCCTTCGCGAGCATCGTCTCGGTGAACCGGTCCATGCGGTTGGCGGTCGTCGGACCCGCGGGCCCCACGACCTCGTTGCCGATCGGGTCGACGGGACCCACGTAGTAGATCACCCGGTCCTTGAACGAGAGCCCGTCGGGAAGCGGCTCGCCCGCCTCGAGCAGCGCGCAGATGCGCTTGTGGGCGGCGTCCCGGCCGGTCAGGAACTTGCCGTTCAGCAGCAGTCGTTCACCGGGCTTCCACGCGGCGACTTCGTCGCGGGTCAGGTTGTCGAGGTCGACGCGGCGCGTGTCCGGATCCGGCGCCCAGTCGACCTTCGGCCAGGTCGAAAGGTCCGGCGGATCGAGACGCGCAGGTCCGCTGCCGTCGAGGTGGAAGTGGACGTGGCGCGTCGCCGCGCAGTTCGGGATCATCGCCACCGGCAGCGACGCGGCGTGCGTCGGGTAGTCGAGGATCTTGACGTCGAGCAGCGTCGTCAGCCCGCCGAGCCCCTGCGCGCCGATGCCGAGCGCGTTGACGCGGTCGTAGATCTCGATGCGCAGCTCCTCGAGCCGGTTCCGCGGCCCGCGGGCCCTGAGCTCGGGCATGTCGATGGGCTCCATCAGCGATTCCTTGGCGAGCAGCAGCGCCTTCTCGGCGCTGCCGCCGATGCCGATGCCGAGCATGCCCGGCGGGCACCAGCCGGCGCCCATGTGCGGAACCTGCGCCAGCACCCAGTCCGCGACCGAGTCCGATGGGTTCAGCATCTCGAACATGGACTTGTTCTCGCTGCCGCCGCCCTTCGCGGCGACCGTGATGTCGAGCCCGTCGCCGGCGACCATCTCGACATGGATCACCGCCGGCGTGTTGTCCCGGGTGTTGGGTCGCTTGCCGGCGGGATCGGACACGATCGAGGCGCGCAGCTTGTTCTCGGGCAGCAGGTAGGCGCGCCTGACGCCCTCGTTGATCATCTCGTCGAGCGTGCGCCGCGTGTCCCAGCTCACGCCCATGCCGATCTTCACGAACACGACGACGATCCCCGTGTCCTGGCAGATCGGTCGATGCCCCTCGGCGCACATGCGCGAGTTGGTCAGGATCTGGGCGATCGCATCGCGCGCCGCGGGGCTGGTCTCGGCGGCGTAGGCGCGGCCCATGGCCGCGATGAAGTCCGGCGCGTGGTAGTAGGAGATGTACTGCAGGGCATCGGCGACGCTCTGGACGAGGTCGTCTTCGCGAATCACGGCCATGGAACCACCCGGTGCGACCCGCGTCCGGGACGGACGCGAACGTGATCTTATCAGGCCGCCCGACGCCGCCGTCGGCCCGGCCCGGCGCGCGGGGCTAGGCCGGGGCGCGCCGGTTCAGGTCACCCTGGAGCAGCAGCTCGACCTTGTCGCGGTGCGTCCGGGACAGCTTCAGTTCCTGGCCACCCTCGAGCGTGAGGAAATACTCGCCGTTGGCGTGCGGCCGCATCTTGCGCACCCGCGCGAGATTGACGATGGCGGAGCGGTGCACGCGCTGGAACACGGCCGGGTCGAGCGAGTGCTCCAGCTGCTTCATGGTCGCGCGCAGCACGTGGGTCGAGCCGGTCGCATGGATGCACATGTAGTCGCCGGCCGCGTCGATCCAGTCGATATCCGCCGCGCGCACGCGCACCACGTCGCGCCCGGTGCGGATCGCGAGGATCTCGGGATAGCGTGCGGCGGGCGTCGTCACCCGCGCGATGATCTCCTCGGGCGCGAGTTCGCCGGCGCCCTGCACGCCGGCCAGCAGCGCCAGCATCTTCTCGTGCTGGGTCAGCGTCTGCCGGTCGCGCAGCGCCTCGCGGATGCGTTCGAGCGCCTGGGCAAGGCGCGTGTCGTCGACGGGCTTGAGCAGGTAGTCGAGCGCATTCGCCTCGAATGCGTCGAGCGCGTAGCGGTCGAACGCCGTGACGAACACGACGATCGGCAGCGAGTCCTGCGGCAGCGCCGCCAGCACGTCGAAGCCGGACTGGCCGGGCATCTGGATGTCGAGGAACATGACGTCGGGCTGCAGCGCGGCGACCTTTTCGATCGCCTCGCGGCCATTCTCGCACTCGCCGACGATCTCGAAGTCGGGTGCGGAGGCGAGCCTGAGCTCCAGCCCGCGGCGCGCGAGCCGCTCGTCGTCGACCAGCAGCGTGCGGATGCGGCTCACGAGGCGAACTCCGCCGGGATCTCGATGTCGGTCCTGAGCCCGGGCCCGGTGTTGACTCCCGAGAAGCGGGCGCGGCCGTCGTAGAGCACGGCCAGCCGTTCGCGCGTGTTGCGAAGGCCGACGCCCCGCCCCTGCGCGAAGCTGGCGGGATTGGCGAGGCCCGGTCCGTCGTCGGCCACGTGCAGCAGCAGGCGCTGGCCGATCAGGCGCGCACCGACGTGCAGCGTGCCACCGGTCTCGGACGGCGCGATCGCGTACTTCAGCGCGTTCTCGACCAGCGGCTGCAGCAGCAGCGAGGGCACGAGCGCGGCGAGCGCGGCCGCATCGACGTCGCGCTCGAGGCGCAGTCGGGAGCCGAAGCGCAGCTTCTCGATGCCCAGGTACAGGTCGAGCGCCTCAAGCTCCTGGCGCAGCGTGACCTTCTTCATCGGATCCTGGTCGAGCGTGTGGCGCAGGAACGCGGACAGGCGTGTCACGGCGAGATTCGCCGTGTCGTTGTCATGGTCGAGGATCAGCGTCGAAATGGCGTTCAGCGTGTTGAACAGGAAGTGCGGATTCAGCTGGTAGCGCAGCATCTTGACCTGCGCTTCCTGCGCGAGCGCCATTGCGCGCAGCGTCGCGACGCGCTCGCGCTGCGCGGCGTCGTAGAAGTGGAAGCCGTAGTACAGGCCGCTCCAGGACAGCAGCAGGTAGGTCGAGATCAGGGCGTTCGCGAAGATCCGCGAGGCGCCGGTGAACATCTGCTCGTCCGGCATGAACGCGACGTAGGCGCCGTTGATGAACACGCGCCAGACCAGCGCCGCGGCATAGATCAGCACCAGCGTGATCACCACGACCTGGATGAGCGGACGGTCGCGCACGCGACGGAACGCGTAGCGCAGCAAGGACGTCACGCCGCAGCCCGTGAACGCGGCGACGAGCAGCACGTGGACGTAGGCCGCCTGCTTGTCGGGGCCGAGCTTCTCCGGATAGAACAGCGCCGAGACGTACTGGGCGATGAAGTAGGCGGTCCAGCCGAACAGCTGCAGCACCCAGAACGCCGTATCGCGGTTGCGCATCAGCCGTTCCAGCGGGCGGGTCGCGGCGGTCGCGGGCGGGACGGCAGGCATAATCGTGGCCATGGCATGAGCGTAGTCGAGAATGGCGCCGGGCCGATCGCGGTTCGCCGCGCCGCGGGCTCGGTTCGTCGTCGGGACGCGCGCGGCGCCGGGAGGCGGCCAACACGACGCGAGCCTGGTGATCGCGCCTGAGAATGACGTGAACGGCGCAATATCGGGATATTTTCGCTATTAAAATGCCACTTATAATCATTTTAAGATCTAAATATGGGTATTAACATCCACCAAGCTCAATTTTGGATCTAGAATCACGCTGTTCTCGCGAACTGATCGAGAAAAAGCGAAATTGTGGAAATAAGAAGATTAATTTAACCTTTTATCACAACTTAAGTGGGTTTATATTTCATGATTGGGTTGATTCAGCGGGTGAGTGAGGCGTCCGTTCGCGTGGACGGCGCGATCGTCGGCGACATCGGGCCCGGCCTGCTCGTGCTGCTGGGGGTCCAGCGTGGCGACAGCGAGGCCGAGGCCGGCCGCCTGCTGGAACGGCTCGTCACGTACCGGGTATTCGACGACGCCGATGGCCGCATGAACCGCAGCCTGCTCGACACCGGCGGCGGCCTGCTGGTGGTGTCCCAGTTCACCCTGGCCGCCGAGACCCGCAAGGGGACCCGGCCCGGCTTCAGCACCGCGGCGGCGCCGGCGGACGGCGAGCGCCTGTACGAGCATGTCGTCGCGCTCGCCCGGCACCGCGTCCGGGAGGTCGCGACCGGCCGTTTCGGCGCCGACATGCAGGTGTCCCTGATCAACGACGGTCCGGTGACCTTCTGGCTGGAGGTCGCCCCGCGCGCGCCGCAGGCCTGATGCACTGCGGCAGCGGTCCGGCCTGCGGCGGCCCCTTTGGGGTATCATCCCTCGCCCCGCACGGGTCGATTTGGAGAAGCTGAAATGGGTCGCATCGGCGTAATGGAACTGCTCCTGATCCTGGTCATCGCACTGGTGATCTTCGGGGGCAAGAAGCTGCGGACGATCAGCTCCGACCTCGGCGCGGCCGTGCGCGACTTCAAGAAGGCCATGGACTCCGGGGAGAGCGAGACCCCGCAGAAGCCGCTGCGCCAGATCAGCGCGGAGGACGCGGAGTTCCACGCCACCGACAAGCAGGGCACCAAGCCCGAGCAGACCCCGAAAGCCTGACGCCGAGCCGACCCACGCGGGCCGGACTGCCTGACGCATGTTCGACATAGGCTTCAGCGAAATCGTGCTGATCATGGTGATCGCGCTGGTCGTGCTCGGGCCCGACAAGCTCCCCAAGCTCGCCGCCGACATCGGCCGCTGGGTCGGTCGCGCACGTGCGATGGCGCGCCAGCTGACGACCCAGCTCGAGCAGGAAGTCCGCATGGAAGAGCTCGCCCGGGCCCAGCGCACGAAGCCGGCGCCGCCGCCCGCCGAGACACCCGCCCCCGAGACACCCGCCCCCGAGACGCCCGCCCCCGAGACGCCCGCTCCGGAGACGACCCCTGCGATCGCGGACAGCGCGACGCCCGCCGTCGCCCCGAACCCCCCGGCCGCCGGCCCCGACGCGCCGCTCGCCGGCGCACCGACCGACGAACCCCACCAGCACGCGCCGGCGCCCGCCGCCGCGGCCGTGACGGCACCGAAGGCCGATGGCAGCGCCTGAGCCCGAAACCGAGTCGCTCGCCGAAGGCACGCTGATCTCGCACCTGCTCGAGCTCAGGACGCGCCTGATGCGCGCCGTGTTCGCGGTCATCCTCGTCGCGCTGCCGTGCATGTACTTCGCGAACGACCTGTTCGCGTACATCTCGCGCCCGCTGATCAAGGTGCTGCCGAAGGGCTCCTCGATCATCGCGACCAGCCTCGTCTCGCCGCTGACGACGCCGTTCAAGCTGTCGTTCTACGTGGCGCTCATCCTCGCGATGCCGTACGTGCTCTACCAGACCTGGTCGTTCATCGCGCCCGGCCTCTATCGCCACGAGAAGCGCTTCGCGCTGCCGCTGCTGGTGTCGAGCATCCTGTTCTTCTATGCCGGCGTCGCGTTCGCGTACTTCCTCGTGTTCCCGGTGATGTTCGCGTTCTTCACCGCGACGACGCCGGCCGGCGTGCAGATGATGGCGGACATGGCGCAGTACCTGGACTTCGTGCTGATGCTGTTCGTCACCTTCGGCCTCGCCTTCGAGATCCCGATCGCGATCGTGCTGCTCGTGTTCACGGGCCTCGTGCGCCACGCCTCGCTGAAGCGCAACCGCGGCTACGTGCTGATCTTCGTGTTCATCCAGGCGGCGGTCATCGCGCCGCCGGACGTGATCTCCCAGACGATGCTCGCGTTGCCCATGTACGGCCTGTACGAGGTCGGCATCGTGATGGCGGGGATCCTCGCCAAGGCGAAGATCGCCGAGAAGGCGCAGAAGGATGCCGAGCAGGCCGCCGAGGACGCGGCCAACGCCGAGGCCGACCGCAACGCGTGACGCGGCGGGCGTGATTGCCAGCGCGGCGCGGGATCCGTCACACTCCGGGCCACTCGAGGCAACGCCCGCAAGGGCGCAAGGTCAACCTGATGACGCCCACCCCGGCCGCGACAGCTCCCACGGCCACGATCTTCGGCCACCCGCGCGGGCTCGCGACGCTCTTCTTCACCGAGTTCTTCGAGCGCTACAGCTACTACGGCATGCGCGCGCTGCTGGTGCTGTTCCTGACGGCGAGCGTCGCGAAGGGCGGGCTCGGCGTCAGCGCGCTGACCGCCGGCGCCATCTACGGCCTGTACACGAGCACCGCGTACCTGTGCGCCGTCCCGGGCGGCTGGATCGCCGACCGCCTGATCGGCCAGCAGCGCAGCGTCTGGTACGGCGGCATCCTGATCGCCATCGGCAACTTCATGCTGGCGGTGCCGGCCGGCAACTTCTTCTACTTCGGCCTCGTGGTCACGGCGCTCGGCACGGGGCTCCTCAAGCCCAATGTCAGCGCGATCGTCGGCGAGCTGTACGTCGGCCAGGCGGGCGCACGCCGCGACGCGGCGTTCTCGATCTTCTACATGGGCATCAACCTCGGCGCGTGGGCATCGCCGCTGCTGTCCGGCACCATCGGCGAGACGCTGAGCTACCGCTTCGGCTTCTTCACGGTCGGCGTCGCGATGCTGGTCGGCCTCGTGCAGTACCGCCTGACCGCACACCACCTCGGCGACGCGGGCCGCGTGCCGCGCGACACGACGCCCGCGGAGCGGTCCCGCAGCGGGTGGATCCTGCTCGCCGGCAGCGTCGTCGTCGCAGCGCTGGTGGCGCTGGTGGCGACCGGCGTCGTGCAGGTGACGGCGACGCAGCTCGCCTGGTTCGCCGAGAGGTTCATGTACGCGATCGGGATTGCGTTCTTCGGCGGCGTGCTGCTGTTCGGCAAGCTCGACGGCGTCGCGCGGCGGCGCGTCCTCGTGATCATCGCCTTCACGCTCTGCGGAGCGCTGTTCTGGGCGGGGTTCGAGCAGGCGGGCTCCACGCTCAACCTGTTCGCCCGCGACCTGACCGACCGTTCGCTCGGCGGCTCGATGTTCACCGCGCACGAGCACCCGGCGACCTGGTACCAGTCGGTCAACTCCATCTTCATCTTCATTCTGTCGCCGTTCTTCGCGTGGTTCTGGATCACGCTCGGACGGCGCAACCTCGACCCGGCGGCGCCACTCAAGTTCGGCCTCGGGCTGATCCTGCTCGGGCTCGGCTTCGCGGTGCTGATCTTCGCGGCCAAGCTGATCATCGCCGACGGCGGCAAGGTCGGCCCGCAGTGGCTGATGCTCACCTACCTGCTGCACACCTGCGGCGAGCTGTGCCTGAGCCCCATCGGGCTCTCCAACATCACCAAGCTCGCACCCCCGCGCTACGCCAGCCAGATGATGGGCATGTGGTTCCTCGGCACGGCGCTCGGCAACCTCGCGGCCGGGCAGATCGGCGGCCGCATCGGTAGCGACGTATCCACGATGCCGGCCGAATTCCTGCAGATGACCCTGTACGCGGTCGGTGTCGGACTGCTGATGCTGGTGCTGTCGCCACTGCTGCGCCGCTGGATGGGCGGCATCCGCTGATTCCTCGTTCCGCTGAGGGCCTGCCATGAACGACGTCCCGCAACTGTCGCTGCGCGCGATCCTGCTGTCGATCCTGCTGACCGCGGCGCTTGCCGCGGCCAATGCCTACCTCGGGCTGTTCGCGGGGCTGACGGTGGCGACGGCGATCCCGGCCGCGGTCGTCTCGATGGGGGTCCTCAAGCTGCTCGGGCGCAGCAGCATCCTCGAGAACAACATCGTCGCCACCGGCGCCTCGGCGGGCTCCTCGATCGCCGCGGGGACCGTGTTCACGATCCCCGCACTCGTGATCCTCGGCCACTGGACGCGCTTCGACTACTGGTGGGTGTTCGCGATCATCGGCCTCGGCGGCCTGCTCGGCGTGCTGTTCTCGGTGCCGCTGCGCCGCACGCTGATCATCGACCAGGAGCTGCAGTTCCCCGAGGGCGTCGCGACGGCCGAGCTGCTGCGCGCCGGCAGCGAGGGCGCCGGCGGCGCCCGCCTGCTCGGCATCGCGGCCGCGGTGGGCGCACTGTTCAAGCTGGCGATGTCGGGCCTTCGGTTCCTGCCGGAGTCCTTCGCCCTCGCCGGCTACGTCGGTAAGCGCGCGATCGCCTACCTCGGCATCAACCTGTCGCCGGCGCTGCTCGGGGTCGGCTACATCGTCGGCCTCAACATCGGCCTCGTCATGGTCGGCGGCGGCCTGATCGCCTGGTGGCTGTTCATCCCGATCTACAACACGTTCCTGTTCGGGCACGACCCGGCGCTCGCGGTGCAGCTCTCCGGCGTCGACGCGGCGACGGCGGCGGGCCTGATCTGGACCAAGAAGGTGCGCTACATCGGCGTGGGCGCGATGCTGGTCGGCGGCCTCTGGGCGCTGTGGACGCTGCGCGGCTCGCTGCTGTCGGGCGTGCGCAGCGGCCTCGGCGCCACCACCGCGCGCGGCGCGGTCGACGACACCGAGCGCGACCTGCCGATGTCGGCGATCCTCATCGGCATCGTGCTGTTCGTGCTGCCGCTGTTCGCGCTCTACTACGTGGTCGTCGACAGCGTCGGCATCGCCGCCGCGATGGCGGTCATCATGATCGTGGCCGGGTTCGTGTTCTCGTCGGTCAGCGGCTACATGGCGGGCCTCGTCGGGTCCTCGAACAACCCGGTGTCCGGCATCACGATCTCGACGATCCTGTTCGCCTCGCTCGTGCTGCTCGGCTTCCTCGGGCGTGGCAGCGTCGTCGGCCCGGTCGCCGCGATCCTGATCGGCGCGGTGACCTGCAGCGCGGCGGCGGTCGCCGGCGACAACCTGCAGGACCTCAAGGCCGGTCGCCTCATCGGCGCGACGCCGTGGCGCCAGCAGGTCATGCTCGCGATCGGCGCGGTGTCGGGTGCCGCGGTGATGGCGCCCGTGCTCAACCTGCTCAACAGCGCCTACGGCATCGGCACGCCGGCACACCCGGGCGCACACGCCCTCGCGGCGCCGCAGGCGACGCTGATGGCGGCGGTCGCCAAGGGCATCTTCGTCGGCGGCCTGCCCTGGGACATGATCGGCCTCGGCGCCGCGGTCGGCGTCACGGTGATCGTGTTCGACCAGCTGCTCGCGAGGAGCGGCACGCGCTGGCGCAGTCCGGTGCTCGCGGTCGCCGTCGGCATCTACCTGCCGCTCGAGTACACGAGCCCCATCTTCCTCGGCGGCCTGCTCGCCGAGTGCGTCGACCGCTGGCACGCGCGTCGCGGGGCGACCGACCTCGAGCAGTCCCGCCGCGCGGGGCTGCTGTTCTCCTCCGGCCTGATCGCCGGCGAAGCCCTCGTCGGCGTCGCCATCGCGATCCCGATCGCGATCACCGCGAACATCGACGTGCTGGCGCTGCCCGAGGCACTGCATCTCGGGCAGTGGCCCGGCCTCGCGGCCTTCGGCCTGATCGCCTGGTGGCTCTACCGGAGCGCGACCCGAACCACATGAGGGCGGCGCCGGGCGCGCCCGCCGTGGCATGCTGCAGGCCCTCGCCCGCAGGCCCGCCCCGATGACCCGCGCCCGCGCCTCCCTGCTGCTCTACGGCTCGTTCGCCGCGGTCTACTTCATCTGGGGAACGAGCTTCGCGGTGACCAAGATGATGGTCGCCTCGCTGCCGCCCTACCTCGCCGGGGGATCGCGGTTCCTGTGCGCCGGCCTGCTGCTGCTGGCGATCGCGCGCTGGCGCGGCCAGCAGGTGCCGCGCGCGCGCGCCGAGTGGCGGCACATCGGTTCGATGGCGCTCTTGCACGGCGTGCTGTCGAGCGGCGTCAACGTGATCGCGATGCGGCACGTCGCCTCGAACCAGTCGGCGCTGCTCAACGCGAGTGGCGCCCTCTGGATCACGCTGCTCGGTACGGTCGGCCGCAGTCCCCATCCGCTCACCGCGCCGGTGGCGTTGGGCGTCGCGCTCGGCTTCGCCGGCGTCGCGACGCTGCTGTGGCCGCACGGCGGCTTCACGCTCGCGCACCTGGGCTGGCAGGTCGTGGTGCTGGGGGCGGCGTTCAGCTGGGCGCTCGGCACGCACTACTTCCGCAGCTTCCGCACGGCGACGCCGACGCTGATGTTCCTCGCGCTGCAGATGCTGGTCAGCGGCACGATCATGTGCGCGACCGGGCTGCTGCTCGGCGAGGCGGCGCGCTGGCAGTGGGACCCGGGCGGGCTGTTCGCGCTCGGCTACCTCGTGATCTTCAACTCCGCGGTCGCCTACACCGCGTACGGCTACCTGATGAGCCACACGTCGCCGGCGCGCCTGTCGACGTACGCGTACGTGAACCCGGCGATCGCGGCGCTGGTGGGCTGGTTGACGCTGGGCGAGACGATGTCGTCCCTGCAGGTCGCCGGCATGGCCGTCATCCTCGCGGGCGTCGTGCTCGTGTCGATGCCGACACGCACGCCGGCGCCGCCGGACGAGACGCCCGCGGAGCCGGTGGGCTGAACCGGCTCAGGCGCGCGCGAACATCCCGCCGATCCCGGACACGACGCTGACGATGATCGACGTGCCGAGCGCCGACCAGAAGCCGGCGACATGCATGCCGTGCATCAGCGACGCGACGAGGCCGACCATCGCCGCGTTCAGCACCAGCAGGAACAGCCCGAGCGTCACCACCGTGATCGGCAGCGTCAGCAGGATGAACAGCGGCTTCAGGAAGGCGTTGCACAGCGCGAGCACGACCCCGGCGAGCAGCAGCGTCACGCCGTCGTCGAACTGCAGCCCGCCCACGAACAGCGTCGCGACCCAGAGTCCGATCGCGGCGAACGCGCCACGCATCAAGATAGCGTTCATCGTCGGGAACTCCTTGCGTCGTCAGCGATACCGCAGGCCGCGGTGGATCACGAGTTCGATGTCCTGCAGCCGGTCGATGTGCCGGAGCAGGTTGCCGCGCACGGCGATCAGGTCGGCGTACTTGCCGACCGCGATGCTGCCGGTGTCGCCGCCGACCCCGAGCGCGGTGGCCGCGTCGAGGGTTGCCGCCCGCACTGCCTCGGAGGGTGACAGGTGGCCCTCGATCACGAGCGCCTCGACCTCCTGCCAGGTCGCCCGCGCGTGCAGGTGGCCGGGCTCGCCGGCATCCGAGCCGACGACGAGCCGGGCGCCGGCGGCGCGGGCCGCCGCGAGGCGCGGTTCGATCGCCGCGCGACGCAGTGCCGGCGTCTCGAGGTCGATGTGGCTGCGCAGGTCGGACAGCGAACGGCGCACGTCCTCGGCGACGATCGACGGCATGCCGTCGTAGAAGCGCGGATCGGCGAGCGGGCCGCTGTCGAGGCGCAGCCATTCGTAGTTGGTCAGCACCGAGACGCCGGCGCTCCACGCCACCGGCGCGCCGCGCGCCGCGCGCGCGCGCAGCGCCACGAGCGCGGAGTCGGCGAGCGGCCCGGTGCCCTCGCCGAGGCCGAGCAGGGCACCGGCACCCGCCTCGAGCGCGCGGGCGACGTCGCGATCCGTGCGGATCTCGGCGAGCCAGGGCAGGTTGGCGGCGCGCGCCGCCTGGTCGATGGCGGCCAGCTCCGCATCGGTGAACTCGGCGGCCCCGGCGACGACGATGACGTCGACGCCGGCATGCGCGAGCTTCTCGACGAGCTTGCGCGCCTGCGCCACGCCTTCGACCGGCCAGCGCCGCGCGTGCTCGCCGGGCGGCGGATCGCGCTCGAGCACGGGCCCCGACACGAGCAGCGTCGGCCCGGGGATGCGCTGCGCGGCGATCCGGTCCCGCACGCCGATCGCGGCCTCCAGCGGCGAGCCGATGTCGCGCGCGGTGGTCACGCCCGCGCCGAGCAGTTCCGCGGCCGCGGCCGGCATGACGACCCGATCGCTGATCGGCAGGTAGGCCTCCTGCCAGCGCGCCCGGCTGGCGTGGCCGAGCTCGCTGAGCCGCACCTGCGCGTCGACGAGCCCGGGCAGCAGGGTCATGCCCTCGAGTGCGACGATCTCGGCGCCGTCCGGGATCGCGACGCTGGCGCGCTGGCCGACGGCGACGATGCGCTCCCCGTCGATGACGACGACGCTGTCCTCGATCGCGGCGCCCCCGCCACCGTCGAGCAGCGTGGCGCCGACCAGCGCACGCACCACGGCGTGGGCCGGCGCCGCGAGCGCCAGCAGCAGCGCCAGCGCGAACGCGCGCCTCATCTGGACACCGGCGGCACCGGCGGGTGCTCCATCAGCCGCTTCAGGGCGTCGAGCCAGTACGCCCAGCCACGGCGCAGGAACAGGAATTCGGCGTCCCATTCACGTCCGCCCGGCACACCACTGCCGAGCACGCGGATGACCGTCGAGGTGCCCTTGCGGTCGAAGACGAGGTCCTCGACGATCGGGCCACCGGGCGGCAGGTCCGGATCGGTCATGTAGATCAGCCTGAGGCGCCGTCCCGGCTCCCAGATGTCGATCGAGGCATCGCGGATGCGCCCGTCCTTGAGCCTGACGCGATGCGAGCCGCCGGCGCGCGCCTCGACGCTGGCCTCGACCGCGTACCAGCGCGTGACCAGCAGCGGCTCCGTGCACGCCTTGAAGACGCGCTGGGGCGTCTGGGCGATTTCGACCGACTGAAGGTATCCGCGCGGCGGGCTACGCATGGGACGTCCATGAAGGGAGCGGTGTATTCTGCCCGCGACGCGAGCCGCCCGGAAGGCGCTGGCGCACGAAGCACGCAAGGCACGATTCAAGGGGGTCTCGATGAACTCAGTCTACGTCGTCATGGGCCTGGCGCTCATGCAGTTCCTGTATTTCGGCATCTCGGTCGGCGGCGCGCGCGGCCGCTACGGGGTGCCCGCCCCGGCGACCGCCGGCAACGAGGTGTTCGAGCGCTATTTCCGCGTCCAGATGAACACGCTCGAGCTGATCGTCGTGCTGCTGCCGGCCATGGCGCTGTACGGCTACTACATCAGCGCGACCTGGGCCACCGGGCTCGGTGGCGTCTATATCATCGGCCGCTTCGTGTACTTCTTCACCTACATCAAGGACCCGAAGAAGCGCACCGTCGGCTTCAGCCTGTCGATCCTGCCGATCATGGTGATGCTGGTCGGCGGCACCGGCGCCGCCGCCATCGCCCTGTTCCGGGGCTGATCCCTCAGGCGGACGGGGCCGCGGCGGTCGCCGTGGCCCGCACTCCCCGATCCTGCTCGAGACGGCGCTCGGCAGCGGCCAGCAGCGCCGTGCCGTCCCGGGCGTCGCGCGGGACCGAGGCGATCCCGATGCTCACGGTGCAGCGCAGGTGTCGCGCCCCGACATCGAGCGTCGCGGCGTTGAGCGCATGGCGGATGCGCTTCGCGGCGAGCTCGCCGGCACCCGAATCGACCCCCGACAGCAGCACGCCGAACTCGTCGCCACCGAGTCGCGCCGCGCGATCCGTCTGGCGCAGCACGCGTCGCAGCACGTCGGCGACGAGCTTGAGCGCCGCGTTGCCGGCCTCCTGCCCGTAGAGTTCGTTGATCCGGCGCGTGCCGGTCAGGTCGAGCACCAGCAGCGCCGTCGGCTGGCCGCGACGGCCGGCCATCGTGACTTCCTCCTGGAGCATCTCGATGAACGCGCGACGGCCGGTGAGGCCGGTCAGCGCATCCCCCGCCGCGAGCGCGGCAGCCCGGCGCCGGGCCCAGGAGAGTGCCGCACCGAGTTCATGGGTCAGCCAGGCGACGATCGCGAGCGGGGCGACTGCGAGCACGGCACGGCCGGCGAAGGCCGTGGAACCCAGCTGCAGGTCCGGATCGACGATCACCGTCGATACGCACGCGAGGCCGACTGCGACGACGAGCGGCGCGAGCCGCGTCGCGGGCAGCACGAGGCCGGCGAGCACCACCGGCAGCAGGTACAGGCCCTGCAGGGGGCTCGCATCCGCGCCGGTGTGCCAGACGACGAAGCCGAGGAAGACGACCATGATCCACGACTGCAGCTCGATGCGGCTCACGGTCGCGAGGCGCGTGACGAGCGGCATGCGCAGCAGCAGCCCGCTCGCCGCGAATGTCACCGTCGCGATCCAGACGGCCGGGATGTGGCGCGCGGTGGCGGAGGCGTACAGCACGACGATGGCGAGCACGAGCCAGTCGGCCAGCGTCATGTGCCGGACGAGGGTGTCGAGTTCGGGGTCGGCGGTGCCCCGGGGCGCGTGGAGGTCGGTCACGATCGTCGCCGTAGGCTAGGCGCTGCGCAGTGGCCGCTCTTCGCCACCAACGATGACCACTTCCTCGTCCTCGGCGCCGCCCGAGGCGACGAGCTCGTACAGCGACAGCTCCTGCAGGATCTCCTCGAGCGGCTGCGGCTTGCCGATGGCGAAGCCCTGGCCGTAGTCGACGCCGAGGTTGGTCATGCGGATGCGCAGGTCGTCGGTCTCGACGAACTCGGCGACCGTGGTGATGCCCATGCTGCGCGCGAGCTGTGCGAGCGCCTTGACCATCGCCTCGGAGCGGGTGTTGGAGAGGGCATCGCGGACGAAGGAACCGTCGATCTTGAGGACCGACACCGGCAGGTTCTTGAGGTAGGCGAGCGAGGAGGCGCCGGTCCCGAAGTCATCGAGCGCGAACTGGCAACCCTGGTTGCGCAGCCGCGTCATGAACGCCTCGGCCTTGTCGAGGTGCGTCACCGCGGTGGTCTCGGTCAGCTCGAAGCAGATGACTTCGCCCGGGATGCCCGATGCCGTCAGGCGCTGCTCGATGAACGACGCGAAGGCGGGGTCTTCCACGGACTGGCCGGACAGGTTGAGGGCGAAGCGCGCGACGTTGCCGCGCAGCGTGATGGCGTGTGCGCTCAGCTGCTTGAGCGCGTTCTCGACCACCCAACGATCGATCGCGGGCATGAGCTGGTAGCTCTCGGCGGCCGGCAGGAACTTGGACGGCGGCAGGAGCTCGCCGGTCTCGGTCAGCATGCGGATCAGGATCTCGAAGCGCGGCTCCGACGGCCCGACCGACAGCGGCAGGATCGGCTGCGCGTACAGGCGGAAGCGGTTGGTCGCGATCGCCTCGCGCAGTCCGGCGATGATCTGCACCTCGCCGTGGCGGCGCACCATGCTCATGTCGCCGTTGTCGAAGGTCTCGACGCGGTCGCGGCCATGGTCCTTGGCCGCCTTGCTCGCGATCTCGGCGGTGGCGAGCGCGTGCGAGAGCGGGTGGCGGGAACTCACGGGCAGTGTCGCGACACCGGCGCTCAGGCTGATGCGCAGCATGCCCTCGGGGCGATGCGAGGAGAGCTCCGTGACGCACGAGCGGATCGACTCGGCGGCTGCGGCGGCGGCGGCGGCCTCGGCGCCGGCCATGAAGATCGCGAAGCGGTCTCCGGAAATGCGCGCGCACAACGCGCCGACCGGCGCGCGGCGCCGCACGACCTCGGCGACCTTGGCGATGGTCTCGTCGCCGACGTGCATGCCGAAGTTCTCGTTGATCACGTGCATCTGGTCGATGTCCAGGTACACGACCGAATCGTTGGTCGGACCGCTGCGGCTCGAGATCAGCACGTCGACCTGCTGCTCGAATGCGGCGCGGGTGAGCAGCCCGGTGCCGACGTCGTAGCTGGTCAGCAGGATCGAGGTGACCTTGCGCGCCAGCAGCTCGGCGAGGCGCGTTTCGCGCAGCTCGAAATCCGGCGCGTCCGGCGTGTTGAACAGCGCGAGGAAGCCGATCACCCGGTTCGACAGGTGGCGGACCGGCGCCGACAGGATCTTGAGCGGGGGCACCTTGTCCGCGGCGCTGGCCACGCGATTGACGATCATCGTCCGGCGTTGCAGCTGCGCCCAGGCCATCAGGTGTCGATGTGTGCGCGTGATGACCGCCGCCTCGGCGCCGGGCGCGACGCCCTTCCGGGTGCGCACGACGGCGACCGAACGCTCGGGGATGATCAGGGTGCCGATGCGGCAGCCGAGGTGGTCGACCGCGGCCTGCACGAGGCGGCCGAGCTCGTCGGCGTCGCGCGGCGTGTCGGCGCGCTCGACGGAGGCGTCGAGCAGCAGGTCGAGGTCGCGGTCCCGCGAGGACAGGTCGCGCGTCATCGCGCCGAGCGAGGCGCGCATGCCGAGGTCACGCTGCAGGCACTCGAGTGCCGGACGCAGCAGGCCGAGGACGAGCGAAGTCGGGCGCGGCGTGCCGGACTCGCGCGCGACGAGCGCGACGACGGCGAGGGCCATGCCCTGCGCGTCGCGCAGGAGGAACGCGTAGGCGATGGCCTCCCCGAAGCTGCGGGTCTCGCCTTCGATGTCGCCGGGCACGCCCGGCGGCGCGCCGAGCACTTCTTCGGCGAGCGCGTGCAGGTCAGGATCGTCCTGGCCACCGGCGACCCACAGCGGTGCCGCGCCAGGTCCGTAGACGGCGATCGCCTGGGCCCGCGGCAACATCATCTTGATGAGTTGACCGTATGGGTCGAGGCTCGGGACGCCCGGGGTCGGTTTTTGCGCGACAGCCACCATCTTCCATGAACTCCGCAGGCGTCTCTGGCGCAGATGCGCGCGAAGGGTCATTCCCTCGCAGGTGCAACTTGACCTAATGCATTCGGTAAATCCGCGAACCGCTGCTCAGTTCCACCGTTCCGGGCCTTTTCACCGTGAGGGACGTCACGTCCGGGACGGGATTTTCAGGGCCGCGGGTTGCCCTTCAGCCAGCCGCGCGGGTCCAGCGGCCGGGCACCCTGGCGAATCTCGAGATACAGCTGGGGCCGGCCCGCACCGTCGCCCGCCGCGTAGCTCTCGGCGAGCACGTCGCCCGGCTTCACGTGGTCCCCGACCTGCCGGGCGAGGCGCTCGTTGTAGCCGTACAGGCTCAGGAACCCGCCGCCGTGGTCGAGGATCAGCAGCAGTCCGAGACCGGGCAGCCAGTCGGCGTAGACGACCCGCCCGAAGTACGGCGCCTTCACCTGGCCGCCGGCGTGCGTGTCGAGCAGCAGGCCGTTCCAGCGCAGCCCGCCGGCGCGCACCTCGCCGAACGAGGCGGCGACGGCGCCGCGGGCGGGCCAGGCGAGCTTGCCGCGCAGCTCGTTGAACGGCCGGCGCGCCGACCCCGGCCCCGGCCCCTCCTCGCCCGCATCCTCGAGCGCCGCGCGCAGTCGCGTCAGCAGGTCCTCGAGCGAGGCGGCATTGGCCTTCAGGTCCTTGAGCTCGCCCGAGTGGCCGGCGATGCGCGCCTGCAGCGCGCCGAGCGCCCGCGCCCGCTCGGCGCGCGCACCATCGAGCGCCTTCGCCTCGCGGGCGCGCTCCTGCTCGAGGTCGCCGAGACGGACGGTCTCGGCGGCGAGGGCCTCGTCGACGGTCTCGAGTTCGGCGGCGCGCTGGCGGATGGCCTCGATGCGTGCGGTCCGGGCACGACCGAAATACCCGTAGTAGGCGAGCATCCGGCCGAGCTTGGCCGGATCGGTGGTGTTCAGCAGCACCTTCAGCTGGGCATCGCGCCCGCCGAGGTAGGCCGCGCGCAGCTCCCCGGCCAGCGCATCGCGCTCAGCGAGGAGCGCGTCCCGGGTCCGCGCCTCCTCGGTGCGCAACTCGGCCTGTCGGGCGAGGCTCGCGGCATGCCGGCCGCGGACGTCCTCGAGCCGGCGGCGCGCCTCGGCGAGCGCCTGGTCCGCCGCATGCAGGTCGGCGGCGACACCGTCGCGCCGGGCTGTGTCGGCCTGGACCGCCTCGGTGACCTCCTTGATCCGGGCCTGGATCCGGCCGAGCTGGGCTTCGGTCTCGGCCGGCGACCGGGGTGCCGCGTCCACGCCACCGACCAGGCCGGTGGCGAGCAGCAGGCAGGACAGGGCGGCGCGGAGGCGAAGGCGGGTCACGGCGCTACTGTAACGGAGGCGGGCGGCCATGGCTGGCTGCTATAATCGCCGCCCCGCTGGCCGCCTGGCCACGAAAGTGACTGAAAATGCAGCAGTTTCTGACCTACGCGTCGACCCACATGATCCTCGTCGCGGCCACCGCGATGATGGTGGTCCTGGTGCTCGTGCACGAGTTCCGGGCCCGCGCGGCCAGCCTCGGCGCGCTGAGCCCGAGCGAGGTCGTGCGCCTGATGAACGGCGGGGCGCTGCTCGTCGATGTCCGTGGCAGCGAGGCCTTCGCGGCCGGCCACATCGCCAATGCCAGGAGCGTGCCCGGCGCGACGATCGCCAGCGGCGCCGCGCCGCTCGAGCGCTTCAAGGAGAAGCAGGTCATCGTCTACTGCGATACGGGCCAGACCGCGGGCATCGCCGTGCGGCATCTCGGACGCCTCGGCTTCAAGCAGGCGTTCAACCTGCGCGGCGGACTCGCCGCGTGGCGCGCAGAGAACCTCCCCGTCGAGAAAGGCTGAAGGCACTTCGATGGCGGCGATCACGATGTATGCGACCGGCTGGTGCCCGTACTGCGCGCGCGCGCGCGCGCTGCTCGAGCACAAGGGCGCCACCTGGATCGAGATCGACACCGACGACGCGGCCCGTCGCGCCGAGATGATCGCGCGCACGGGCCGGCGCACGGTGCCGCAGATCTTCATCGGTGACCACCACGTCGGTGGTTGCGACGACCTCTACGCGCTCGACGCGGCCGGCGGGCTCGACTCGCTGCTGGCCGCGGGCTGAGCCGCACGAACCCCACTCTTCCCGAAAGACAGACGCCCCACACACAGGATTCCTTCCATGGCAGACGAAACCCCGATCGGCGCCGCGCCGGCCATCGACCCGAACGCGCAGGAGCTCGTGCTCCAGAGCATCTACATCAAGGACGCGTCGTTCGAGGCGCCCCTCGGCCCGAACCTGCAGGTGACCGAGTGGAACCCGCAGTTCGGCATGAACATGAACACGACCGGGACCGTGCTCGGCGAGAACCTGCACGAGGTCGTCCTGACGATCACGCTCGAGGCGAAGATCACCGACAAGGTCGCGTACCTCGTCGAGGTCAAGCAGGCCGGCGTGTTCCTGATCCGCGGCTACTCCGAGGACGAAACGCGCCGCATCGTCGCCTCGTTCTGCCCGGGCGTGCTGTTCCCGTACGTTCGCCAGGCAATTTCCGACCTGATCCTGAAGGGCGGCTTCCCGCCGTTCCTGCTGCCGCCGGTCAATTTCGACGCGCTGTACCAGCAGTCGGTCGACCAGGCACGGCAGCAGGGCCAGCCCGCGATCAACTGACCGGAGCCCGGATCCGTGTCGCACCGAACCGGCGAACCGGCGCAGCGCGCGCCGATCGCCGTGCTCGGCGCGGGATCCTGGGGCAGTGCGCTCGCGATCCAGTTCGCCCGCGCCGGCCGGCGGACACTGCTGTGGGGCCGTGACCCCGCCCATCTCGCCACGCTCGCCGCCGAGCGTCGCAACACCCGCTACCTGCCCGACGCGCCGTTCCCGGATGGCCTCATCCTCGAGCCGGACCTCACGCGCGCCGTCGACGCGGCACTCGACATCCTCATCGCCGTCCCGAGCCACGCGTTCCGCGGCACGCTCGAGCGCCTCCAGCCCCTGCTCCGACCGGGCCAGCGCGTCGCCTGGGCGACCAAGGGATTCGAGCTGGCGAGCGGTCGCCTGCCGCACGAGGTCGCGCGCGAGGTCCTCGGCACCGGCGTTCCCGTCGCGGTGCTGTCGGGTCCGACGTTCGCGAGCGAAGTGGGCCGGGGACTGCCGACCGCGATGACGGTCGCCTCCGCGGACGAGCCGTTCGCGGCGGCGCTCGCCGTCTCGATCTCCGGCAAGAACTTCCGCGGCTACACCTCGCCCGACATCGTCGGCGTCGAGGTCGGCGGCGCGGTCAAGAACGTGCTCGCGATCGGCG
The DNA here is from genome assembly GCA_903884235.1 of uncultured Pseudomonadota bacterium. Classification (GTDB taxonomy): domain Bacteria; phylum Pseudomonadota; class Gammaproteobacteria; order Steroidobacterales; family Steroidobacteraceae; genus CAIKZZ01. The sequence goes on along the minus strand of CAISEB010000031.1, from coordinate 30,020 downwards.
CCGGCATCGCCGACGGCATGGGCTTCGGCGCGAACACCCGCATCGCGCTCGTCACGCGCGGACTGGCGGAGATGACGCGCCTCGGGGTGGCGCTTGGCGCCAGGCCCGAGACGTTCATGGGCCTGGCCGCGCTCGGTGATCTCGTCCTGACCTGCACCGACGACCAGTCCCGCAATCGCCGCCTCGGCCTCGCGATCGCGGGCGGCCGCACGCCGGAACAGGCGCAGCGGGACATCGGCCAGGTCGTCGAGGGCGTCGCGGCGGCACGCGCGGTCCGCCTCGTCGCGGCGCGGATGGCCGTGGAAATGCCCATCGCCGACGCGGTCCATCGCGTGCTGCACGAGGGACTGGACGTGCGCACCGCGGTCACCGAGCTGATGACGCGGACGCTCAAGCCGGAATAGGACCCAAGCCATGACCGACCCGCACGCGCACGCGCACGCGTACGAGCAGGGGCTCGACCGCAACCCGGCGAACTTCTCCGCGCTCACGCCCCTGTCGTTCCTCGAGCGCTCGGCCCGGGTCTACCCCGACCGCGTCGCGGTCGTGCACGGGGCCGTGCGCCGCACCTGGTCGGAGACCTACGCACGCTGCCGGCGCCTCGCCAGCGCCCTGGTGCGGCGCGGCGTCGGCCGCGGCGACACGGTCGCGGTGATGCTGGCGAACACGCCGGAGATGTTCGAGGTGCACTTCGGCGTGCCGATGACCGGCGCGGTCCTCAACACGCTCAACACGCGACTCGATGCCGAGTCGATCGCATTCATGCTCGACTTCGGCGATGCGCGCGTGCTCATCAACGACCGCGAGTTCTCGCCGGTGATCCACCAGGCGCTGCGGCTGTCGTCGCGGGACATCGTCGTGATCGATGTCGACGACCCGCACTACGAAGGCCCCGGCGAGCCGTTCGGCGCACTCGGCTACGAGGCCCTGCTCGCCGAGGGTGACGCCGACTTCGAGTGGCTCCCGCCACATGACGAGTGGGATGCGATTTCGCTCAACTACACCTCCGGCACCACCGGCAACCCGAAGGGCGTCGTCTACCACCACCGCGGCGCCTACCTGAACGCGCTCAGCAACCTCGTGACGTGGTCGATGCCCCCGCATGCGACCTACCTCTGGACGCTGCCGATGTTCCATTGCAACGGCTGGTGCTTTCCGTGGAGCCTCGCGGCCAACGCCGGCACGAGCGTGTGCCTGCGCCGCGTCGACGCGGCCGCGATCTTCGACCTGATCCGCACGGAGCGCGTGACGCACTACTGCGGCGCGCCGATCGTGCACATGCTGCTCGCGAACGCCCCCGAGGCGCTGCGTGCCGGCATCGAGCACCGCGTCAGCGCGATGGTCGCGGGGGCCGCGCCCCCGGCGGCGATGATCGAGGCGATGGAGCGCATCGGCTTCGGCCTGACGCACGTCTACGGCCTCACCGAGACCTACGGGCCGGCCGCGGTGTGCGCGCCGCAGCAGGACTGGGGCGCGCTCGACATCGTCGCGCGCGCGCAGCGCCACGGCCGCCAGGGCGTCGCCTACCTCACGCAGGAGGCCATGGCGGTGATGGACCCTGCGACGATGCGGCCGGTGCCCGCCGACGGCGAGACGCTCGGCGAGATCATGTTCCGCGGCAACCTGACGATGAAGGGCTACCTCAAGAACCCGCGCGCGACCGAGGAGGCGTTCCGGGGCGGCTGGTTCCACAGCGGCGACCTCGCGGTGGTCGAGCCGGACGGCTACGTCAAGATCAAGGATCGCTCGAAGGACATCATCATCTCCGGCGGCGAGAACATCTCCTCGCTCGAGGTCGAGGACGTGCTCTACCGCCATCCCGCCGTGCTCGCCTGCGCGGTCATCGCGCGCCCGGACGAGAAGTGGGGCGAGACGCCCTGCGCCTACGTCGAGGTGAAGCCCGGGGCGACGGTGACGGCCGCGGAGCTCATCGCGCACTGCCGCGCGCAGCTGGCGCACTTCAAGTCGCCGCGGCACGTCGAGTTCGCGACGCTGCCGAAGACCTCGACGGGGAAGATCCAGAAGGCGGTGCTGCGCGCCGCCGAGCGCGCAAGGCTCAACCCGGATACAGGCGGCGCTGCACCCGGCGCGTGAGCCACTCGCCGAACGCGAGCACGGTCAGCACGGCGACGAACCGGAACGGCAGCAGCCCGCTCGACAGCCCGGTGCGCGACCACAGCCATTCGAACCCGCCGATCGCGAGCAGCAGCAGGCCATATCCGTAGAAGCAGGTCCGCGGCCACGCGAACAGCGCGAGCCCGACGGCGTACAGCGCCGCGATGGTCATTCGCAGCGGCATGCCGGCGAGCACGCGCAGGAACGATCCCTTGTCGACGAGCTCGGCCAGCGGCGCGTTCACGACGACCCAGCCGGCACCGAGGCGCACGAGGCCCATGATCCAGGGCATCACCTTCTGGCGCCAGGCAGGCAGTCCGGCGGCATCGGTCGGCAGCATCAGGGGCTCTCCATCGCAAAATCGTTCTGGCGCCAGGCTTCGTAGACCACCAGCGCCACGGAGTTCGACAGGTTCAGGCTGCGATTGCCGGGCCGCATCGGGATCCCGAGGACCTGCCCCGGCGGGACCGAGGCGAGCACCTCGGCCGGCAGCCCCGTGGTCTCGCGGCCGAACAGCAGCGCGTCCCCCGGGCGGAAGCGCACCTCACTGTAGCGCATCGCGCCGCCGGTCTCGATGGCGTACAGGCGCGGCGGGGCGACGGCCGCGAGGCAGGTCGCGAGATCCGGGTATTCCCGGACGCGGGCCATCTGGTGGTAGTCGAGCCCCGCCCGCCTGACCTGGGCGTCCGACAGGTCGAAGCCGAGCGGATGCACGAGGTGCAGGCGGCAGCCGCTGTTGGCGGTCAACCGGATCACGTTGCCGGTGTTCGGCGGGATCTCCGGGGCATAGAGGATGATGTCGAACATGGGTCCGCGGCCGGTGGCGACGCTATAATCATCGCATGTCCGCACTCCCGACACCCCCGCCCGCGTCACTCGCGACCCTGTTCTGCGGGATGCAGTTCGCCTCCCCGATCGTGCTGTTGTCCGGCTGCGTCGGCTTCGGCGAGGAGTACACCCGCGTCGAGGGCTTCTCGAACACCGACTGCGGCGCGGTCGTGCTCAAGGGCACCACGCTGCACGCGCGACTCGGCAACCCGGCGCACCGCGTCTACGAGACCGACGGCGGCATGCTGAACGCGATCGGCCTGCAGAACCCCGGCGTCGCGCACGTGGTCGCGAACATCCTGCCCGGCCTCGACTTCGGCGAGACGCGCTTCATCGCCAATGTCTCGGGCAGCACGATCGACGAGTACGTCGCGGTCACGCGCCGGTTCGACGACTCGCCCGTGGATGCGATGGAGATCAACATCTCCTGTCCGAACGTCAAGGAAGGCGGCGTCCAGTTCGGCAACCACCCGGAGATGAGCGCGCGCGTCGTCGCGGCCTGCAGGGCCGCGACGCAGAAGCCCCTGATCACCAAGCTCTCGCCGAACCAGACGGACATCCGCGAGAGCGCGCGCGTCTGCATCGAGGCCGGCAGCGACGCACTGTCGGTCATCAATACGATGATGGGCATGGCGATCGACGTGAAGACGCGCCGACCGGTCATCGGCAACATCCAGGGCGGCCTGTCGGGGCCGGCCGTCAAGCCGATCGCGCTGCTCAAGGTCCACCAGGTCTACGACGTCGCGAGACGCCACGGCGTGCCGATCATCGGCCAGGGTGGCATCGCGAACGCGACGGATGCGCTCGAGTTCATTGTCGCGGGCGCGAGCGCCGTCGGCGTGGGCACCGCGCTGTTCTACGACCCGCACGTGTGCCGCAAGATCAACGCCGGGATCGCCGCATACCTCGCGGAGCACGGCTTCGCGAGCGTCGACGCGCTCGTCGGTACGCTCGATACGACACGCGGCTGAGGCGCCGGCCGCACGGTCGCTAGCGCGGCGGCAGCGTCGAGAACTGGATGCCGCGGTGCTCGAGCTCCGCGGCGATCGCGACATTCACGGCCTGCACCGCGCCCAGGTACACCGCGTAGTCGGAGCCCGGCACCGCCAGCACCGCCTCGACGTCGAATCCCGTCGGGCCGAGCGTCAGCACGTGCGCCCGCTCGAAGCGGGCTTCCGGTCGCGCGACCACCGCCGCCCGGACGATGGCGGGCACGTCGGCAAGTTGCGCGGCCGGCGTGTTGAAGGCGAGCGTGAACCGGAACACGAGCCGCCGTTCGGCGATGCGGCCGTAGTTGCGGATCCGCGCCTTGGTCAGCTCCGCATTCGAGACGACGATCTGCTCGCCGCTGACGCTGCGCAGGCGCGTGCTCTTGATGCCGATGGCCTCGACCGCGCCCGTGTAGCCGCCCTCCAGCACCAGCGTGTCGCCGACCTCGAACGGCTTGTCGAGGGCGATCGAGACCGAGGCGAGCAGGTCGCCGAGGACGTTCTGCACCGCGAGCGCGACGGCGATGCCGCCGATGCCGAGACCCGTCAGCAACGCCTTGACCTGGAAGCCGAGGTTGTCGAGCGCGAGCAGCAGCACGAAGGCCCAGATCGCCACGTTGGCGACGAACTGGACGATCGTCACCATCGTCTGCGAGCGGCCGTCGCGCGAATGGGACGACTGTTCCTCGAGGTAGAACCGGACCGCCGCGGACAGCCACAGCCCGAACTGCACCGCCACCATCACGACGATCAGGCCGCTCATCGCCTTCTCGGCGCGACTCGGCAGGTCGAGGTACTTCGACCCCGTCGCGAGCGAGATGGCGAGCAGCGGCAGGAACTTCGTGCGCCGCACCAGCACGAGCAGCAGGCGCACGCCGGGCGGCAGTTCGCGGCCGACGAGCCGGCGGGTGCGCGTGGCGAGCTGGCGGCGCACGAACATCAGCACGACGAAGGTCGTCAGGCCGAAGCCGAGCGCGAACCCCCAGTCGTGCAGCGAGTTGCCGTACAGCAGCAGGTCCGGGTTGAGCCCGACGAAGCGCAGCAGTTGATCCATCGCGCGATTATAGGCCGGCGCCGGTGGCCCGGCGCGGCCGGTTGCTACCTCAGGCGTTGTTTCGAGTCGCAGGCCGCGAGGCAGCCGATGGCCGCTCTAGATCCGGCGCGGCGATGCCGCGCCGTCAGGCGGCGGTCACTTCCTCGACCGCACCGCCGTCCATGCCGAGCTCGCGCATCTTGCGGGTCAGCGTGTTGCGTCCCCAGCCGAGCACGCGGGCCGCGTCCTGGCGCCGACCCTCCGAGCGCGCGAGCGCGACCCGGATCAGCGTCCGCTCGAACTCCGGCAGCGCCGCGTCGAGCAGCGGTTGGCCGCCTGCCGCGGCGCGCCCGCGCGCCCACTGCTCCAGCGCGCGCGCCCAGTCATCCTGCGCGCCCGTCGAGGCGGCGCCACCGCCGATCTCCGCCGGCACGTCTTCGGGCCGGATCTCGCTACCCGGCGCCGCCACGGTCAGCCGGCGGCAGACATTGACGAGCTGGCGCACGTTGCCGGGCCAGTCCGAGGCAACGAGCAGGCGCTCTGTTGCGGGCGTCAGCTGCTTCGGGTCGACGCCGAGCTCGCGCGCCGCGGCGCCGAGGTAGTGACGCAGCAGCACCGGGATGTCCTCGCGCCGCGAGCGCAGCGGCGGCAGCGTGATGCGGATGACGTTGAGCCGGTGCAGCAGGTCCTCGCGGAACAGGCCGTCGACGACCCGCGACTCGAGGTCCTGGTGCGTCGCGGCGATGACGCGCACGTCGACCCGGATCGAGGTGTTGCCACCGACCCGGTAGAACTCGCCCTCGGCGAGGACCCGCAGCAGGCGCGTCTGCAGCGCCTTCGACATGTCGCCGATCTCGTCGAGGAAGAGCGTGCCGCCGTCGGCCTGCTCGAAGCGCCCGCGGCGCTGGGAGTCGGCGCCGGTGAACGAGCCCTTCTCGTGGCCGAACAGCTCGGACTCGAGCAGGTCCGGCGTGAATGCCGAGGTGTTGAGCGCGATGAACGGCTTCGCCGAGCGCGGACTGTGCCGGTGCAGGGCGCGTGCGACGAGTTCCTTGCCGGTCCCCGATTCGCCGTTGATCAGCACGGTCATGCTCGAGCGCGACAGCCTGCCGATGGAGCGGAACACCTCCTGCATCGCCGGTGCGTGGCCGATCAGCTCGGGGATCTCGGCCTCCGCGCGCACCTCGCCCGGCGGCGGCGACGGGTGCGCGGCGCGGCGCACGAGCGCCACCGCCTCGTCGATGTCGAACGGCTTCGGCAGGTACTCGAACGCGCCGCTCTGGTAGGCGGCGACCGCAGCGTCGAGGTCCGTGTGCGCCGTCATCACGATCACCGGCAGTCGCGGGTGCGAGGCCTGCACTTCCTCGAGCAGCTTCAGGCCGGTCTTGCCCGGCATGCGGATGTCCGTGATCAGCACGTCCGGCTCCTGCTCCTCGAGCGCCGCGAGTGCCGTCTGCGCATCGCCGAACGCGCGCGCCGTCATGCCGCTCGCCTTGAGGGCGCGCTCGAGCACCCAGCGGATCGAGGCGTCGTCGTCGACGAGCCAGACGTTCAGGGATTCAGCCATTGGAAACTCCGTCGAAGGGCAGCAGCAGCGTGAACACGGTGTTGCCAGGGCGACTTTCGAACTCGATGAGGCCGCCATGACGGGTGACGAGATCCTGGGCGACGGCGAGGCCGAGCCCCGTGCCGTCGGCCCGGCTCGTCACGAGCGGGTAGAAGATCTTGTCGGCGAGATCGGGCGGCACGCCTGGGCCGTCGTCGTCGAACTGGATGCTCGCGACCACGCGGTGGCGCCTCGCGCCGATCGTGGCGTTGACGACCGCGCGCGTCCGCAGCGTCAGGCGGCCGCGCTCGCCGATGGCCTGCACGGCGTTGCGGCCGATGTTGAGCATCGCCTGGATCAACTGGTCGCGGTCCACGTGCACGGACGGCAGGCTCGGGTCGTAGTCGCGCAGGATCGCGACGTCGGCCGGCGCTTCGTTGCGCAGCAGCTGGAAGACGTGCTGCAGCAGCTCGTGGGGGTTGATGTCGATCTTCTGGGGTGCGCCGCCGGGACCGAGCAGGTTGTCCACCAGCGTGCGCAGGCGATCGGCCTCGCGGATGATCAGGCGCGTGTATTCCTTCAGGGGTTCCGCCGGCAGCTCGCGTTCGAGCAGCTGGGCCGCGCCGCGCAGGCCGCCGAGCGGATTCTTGATCTCGTGCGCGAGCTGCCGGACCATCAGGCGATTGCCGCCCAGCTGCGCGAGCAGCGCGGTGTCCCTGCTGATGCGCTGCTGGCGGGTGGTGTCGGAGATCTCGAGCAGCACGCTGCCGGTGTCGAGCATGGACGCCGTGCAGTCCACCATGAACTGGCTGTCGGCGCGCGCGATGGGGACGATGCGGAGCTCGCGATGCGAGATCGGCTCGCCGCCGTCGCGCGCGCGCGCGACCATCTCTTCGATGGCCGCGGGTTCGCGCAGGAACTCCGCCAGCGGGCGGCCGCGCGCCTGGTTGATGCCGACGGCGATCAGGGTCTGCGCGGCGGCATTCAGGTACTCGATCTCGCCACGGGCGCCGACGATCACGATCGCGGTGGCGAGCGCGTCGAGCAGCGCGCTGCCGTGGTCCCGGGTCACCGCGTAGGCTTCAGAGGCCACGGGCGCCTCCCGCCGGGATCAGGCGTGCGGCTTCTTGGGCAGGGCGGGCCCCTGCGGTGGCTGGGCCGAGGAGTTCTGGCGCACGGAGAACGACACGGGCGTCGAGCGCGCAAGTTCCGCACCGGCGTCGTCCGTGACGATCGCCACCAGCGAGTGTTCGCCGCGCGGCGCCGGCACCTCGGCGGAAGTGCCGCTGGCCTCGTGGCGCGCGCCGTCTAGTACGAACCATAGGTGGTGCCCGGCGGCGAGCGCGGGTTCCAGCGTCGCGGCGACGGTGATGCCGCCATTCTCGTTCTGGAGCACGGCGCCGTCCGCAGGCGTGGTGACCACGAGCGAGGCATAGGCCGCGACGGCGCCCGGCGCTGGCGGCACCGTGGAGGCGGGCGTTGCAGCGCGCGGGGTGGGGGCGTGGTAGGACTGGGCGCCCTCGACCGTGACGGACTGGGCGCCGTCGGCGGGCACGTCGGAATAATGCGTGACGCCATTGGCGTCGACCCACTTGAAGAGCTTGCCGGCCTGGGCCACGCCGCAGGCGAGCGTGGCGCAGAGCGCCACGAGGACGATTCGACCGGGCCCGAGGGACGGCGAGTGCATGAGATCAGCATAGCCCTTCGCCTCCGGTGTGACAAAGCGCCTCGCCCCGTGGAGTCTCCCGGAGGTGCGGATTCGTGGAGCCGATCACGGTTCCGGGTCCGCTGCACCGCAGTGCAGCGGACCCGGATGTCGATCACAGGCTGTAGTACATGTCGAACTCGACCGGGTGCGTCGTCATGCGCAGCCGCGTGACTTCCTGCATCTTCAGCGCGATGTACGCGTCGATCAGGTCGTCCGTGAACACGCCGCCCTTCTTCAGGAACTCGCGGTCCTTGTCGAGCGCCTCGAGCGCCATGTCGAGCGAGTGGCACACGGTCGGGATGTGCGCCGCCTCTTCCGGCTCGAGGTCGTACAGGTCCTTGTCCGCCGGGTCGCCCGGGTGGATCTTGTTCTGGATGCCGTCGAGTCCGGCCATCATCATCGCGGCGAACGCGAAGTACGGGTTCGCGGTCGAATCCGGGAACCGCACCTCGATGCGGCGCCCCTTCGGGCTCGACACGAACGGGATGCGGATCGACGCCGACCGGTTGCGTGCGGAGTACGCGAGCATCACCGGCGCCTCGAAGCCGGGCACCAGGCGCTTGTAGCTGTTGGTCGAGGCGTTCGTGAACGCGTTGATCGCCTTGGCGTGCTTGATGATGCCGCCGATGTAGTAGAGGCACGTCTCGGACAGGCCCGCGTACTTGTCGCCCGCGAAAATGTTCTTGCCATCCTTCGACAGCGACTGGTGCACGTGCATGCCGCTGCCGTTGTCGCCGACGAGCGGCTTCGGCATGAATGTCGCGGTCTTGCCATAGCCGTGCGCGACGTTGAGGATCGCGTACTTGAGGATCTGCACCTCGTCGGCCTTCTTGGTCAGCGTGTTGGCGCCGACGCCGATCTCGCACTGGCCGCCGGTGGCGACCTCGTGATGGTGCACCTCGACGTTGAGGCCCATGTCCTCGAGCGCGCCGCACATCGAGCCGCGGATCTCGTGGAAGCCGTCGACCGGCGGCACCGGGAAGTACCCGCCCTTGACGCCCGGGCGGTGGCCACGATTGCCGTCGGCCACGTCCGAGTTGCTGTTCCAGGCGCCCTGCAGCGAGTTGATCGAGTGCGAGGCGGTGTGCATCTCCGACGTCCACTTCACGTCGTCGAAGACGAAGAATTCATTCTCGGGACCGAACAGGGCGCTGTCCGCGATGCCCGTGCTCTTGAGGTACGCCTCGGCGCGCTTGGCGAGCGAGCGCGGATCGCGCTCATAGCCCTGCATCGTCGCCGGCTCGATGATGTCGCAGCGCAGGTTGACCGTGGCTTCCTCGAAGAACGGATCGAGGACGGCAGTGGTCGGATCCGGCATCAGGATCATGTCGGACTCGTTGATGCCCTTCCAGCCGGCGATCGAGGAGCCGTCGAACATCTTGCCCTCGACGAAAAAGTCCTCGGTCACGTACTTGGAGGGGATCGTGACGTGCTGCTCCTTGCCGCGCGTGTCGGTAAACCGGAGGTCCGCGTAACGGATTTCCTTGTCCTTGATCATCTTCACCACATCGGCGGGAGTCGTCATCGCATACCTCCAAATTGCGGGCAGGGCCATAATTTCCGGACATGGGACTATTGCAGGATTCATGCCTGCGCACTGACATGGAGCAAAATCAGCCAGTTAGGATTTTCTGTAGGCCACAAACTGGGCCATTCTGCACCGAAACAGTGCAGAATTCATGCTTTGCGCACCAATTTGGTGCCTTTACGACGCCGCGGAGCCCGGATACCGCGTGCGCAGCACCTTCTTGTCGAGCTTGCCGGTCGCGCCGAGCGGCATCTTCTCGATGAACACCACGTCGTCGGGCATCCAGAACTTCGCGATCTTGCCCTCGAGGAAACCGAGGAACTCGTCACGGGTCGCGCTCGCGCCGTCCTTCAGCTGCACCACCAGCAGCGGCCGTTCCCGCCAGCGCGGGTGCGGGATCGCGACGACCGCCGCCATCAGCGCCTTCGGGTGTCCGGCGGCGATGTTCTCGATCTCCACCGAGCTGATCCACTCGCCACCGGACTTGATCAGGTCCTTGGCGCGATCGGTGATCTGCAGGTAGCCGTGTTCGTCGACGGTGCCGATGTCGCCCGTGTCGAAGTACCCCTCGGCGTCGAGTGCCTCGCGATCCTCGCGGAAGTAGCGCGCCGAGATCGCCGGCCCCTGCACGCGCAGGTGGCCGGGTGTCCGGCCGTCGTGCGGCAGCCGCCGGTCCTCGTCGTCGGTGATCTTCATGTCGACGCCGAACGGCACGCGCCCCTGCTTGAGGTTCAGCGCGAGCTCGGCGTCCGGCCCCCGTGCCGCGACCTCGGGCGGCGCACGGCCGGCGACCGTGCCGATCGGCGACAGTTCGGTCATGCCCCAGGCATGCAGGACCTGGACGCCATGGCCGTCGCGGAAGCCGCGGATCAGCGCTTCCGGGCACGCGCTGCCGCCGATCGCGACGCGCTTCAGGGTCGACAGGCGCAGGCGATTCACGGTCAGGTAGTCGAGCAGCACCTGCCATACGGTCGGCACGGCACCGGAGAACGTCACCGCTTCGGTCTCTAGAAGTTCGTACACCGACCGGCCGTCGAGCTTGATGCCGGGCAGCACGAACTTCGCGCCGGCGGCGGCCGCCATGAACGGCAGGCCCCACGCATTGGCATGGAACATCGGCACGATCGCGAGCACGGTGTCGCGCGCGGACAGCGCGATCGCGTCGGCCTGCGCGCAGATCATCGTGTGCAGCAGCTGCGAGCGATGCGAATACAGCACGCCCTTCGGGTGGCCGGTCGTCCCGGACGTGTAGCACAGCGCGGCCGGCGCATGCTCGTCGAACCCACCCCACGCGGCATCGGGTTCATGTGCTGCGAGCAGGCCGTCGAAGTCACTGCCTGGGGCCGCACCCGGCGGCAGGCCGCCGGCGTCGCACAGGTAGATCACGCGCTCGATCGACGGGCAGCGCGCGCGCAGCTGCTCGGCGAGCGGCGCGAACATCGGGTCTGCCAGCAGCCAGCGGTCGCCACCGTGCTCGACGATGTAGGCGAGCTGGTCCTCGAACAGGCGCGGGTTGATCGTGTGGCAGACGATGCCCACACCCATCATCCCGAACCAGGCCTCGACGTGGCGCGCGCCGTTCATCGCCAGCGTGCCGATGCGATCGCCCGGCCGTATGCCCGCCGCCAGCAGCGCCGCGGAGAAGCGCCGTGCGCGGCGCTCTGATGCGGCCCAGGAGCTGCGCACGATCCGCCCGTCGGCCTCGCGACTGACCAGCTCCCGGTCGCCGTGCCAGCGGGCCGCATGGGTGATCAGCCGATCCACGGTCAGGGACCAGGGCTGCATGTGATCGCCACCCGTGAAGGCGCTCGTTGTCGGCATCGGCTCCCCCTCGCCCCGGATCCAGCGGATGACCCGGATCCCAAGACGATACCGGAAGGCCGGGGCCGGTGGCTCCGCTATAATCGCCGCCCTTCACGCTGCCGCGACCGGCGGCGACCCACGCTCGAGGCATGCCATGGCCCGCCCCCGGACCGCCACCCGCCCCCGGACCTTCCAGGACCTGATCTTCGCGCTGCAGAAGTACTGGGCCGACCAGGGCTGCGTGCTGGTCCAGCCCTATGACATGGAAGTCGGTGCGGGGACGTTCCACACGGCGACGTTCCTGCGCGCCGTCGGACCCGAGACCTGGAGCGCCGCCTACGTGCAGCCGTCCCGGCGCCCGACGGACGGTCGCTACGGCGAGAACCCGTTCCGCCTGCAGCGGTACTACCAGTTCCAGGTCGCGATCAAGCCCTCGCCCCCGAACTTCATCGACCTGTACCTGGGCTCGCTCGCCGCGCTCGGCTTCGACCCGCTCACGCACGACATCCGCTTCGTCGAGGACAACTGGGAGTCGCCGACGCTCGGCGCCTGGGGCCTCGGCTGGGAGGTGTGGCTGAACGGCATGGAGATCACCCAGTTCACGTACTTCCAGCAGGTCGGCGGCCTCGACTGCCGGCCAGTCATGGGCGAGATCACCTACGGCCTCGAGCGCCTCGCGATGTACCTGCAGGGCGTCGAGAGCGTCTACGACCTCACCTGGACCGACGGGCCCCTCGGGCGCGTGACCTACGGCGACGTCTACCACCAGAACGAGGTCGAGCAGTCGAAGTACAACTTCGAGTACGCCGACACGGACGAGCTGTTCCGGCAGTTCGACGCGCACGAGCGCGAGTGCAAGCGCCTGCTGGAGGTGCCGCTCGCGCTGCCCGCCTACGAGCGCATGCTCAAGAGTTCGCACACGTTCAACCTGCTCGATGCACGCCGCGCGATCTCCGTGACGGAGCGCCAGCGCTACATCCTGCGCGTGCGCACCCTCGCCCGCGGCGTGGCCGAGGCGTACTACAAGAGCCGCGAGGCGCTCGGCTTCCCGATGGCGCGCACGGTCGTGCCGCATGTCGACCCGCCGCTCGGTGCGCCCGCGGCCGGGAGCCACGCATGAGCACGCGCGACTTGCTGGTCGAGATCGGCACCGAGGAGTTGCCGCCGAAGTCCCTGCCGGCCCTGTCCGCCGCCTTCGGTGACGGCATCCTCGCGGGCCTCGCCGCCGCCGGCATCCGCCACGGCAAGGTCGAGCGCTACGCCGCACCGCGCCGGCTCGCGCTGCTCGTGCGCCGCGTCGCCGAGCACCAGCCGGACCAGGAACTGAAGCGCAAGGGCCCCCCGGTCGGCGCGGCGTTCGCGCCGGATGGCGCGCCGACCCGCGCCGCGACCGCGTTCGCCGAGTCCTGCGGCACCACCGTCGCCCAGCTCGGCCGCATCCAGGAGCCGAAGGGCGAGTTCCTCTATCACGCCGGCATCAGGCCGGGCGCCGCGACCGCCACGCTGCTGGGAGGCATCGTGCAGGCCTCGCTCGACCGGCTGCCGATCGCCAAGCGCATGCGCTGGGGCAGCGGCAGCGCGGAATTCGTGCGCCCGGTGCACTGGATCGTGCTGATGTTCGGCCGGGACGTCGTGCCGGCGACACTGCTCGGCGTCGCCGCCGGCAACCGCACGCGCGGCCATCGCTTCATGGCGCCGCGGGAGATCCCGCTCGCCACGCCGTCGAGCTATGCCGCTCGCCTCGAGAAGGCGGGGCGCGTGATCGCCGATTTCGCGCGCCGCCGCGAGCTGATCCGCGCGGGCGTCACGGCGCTCGCGACCGAGCACGGGGGTCGCGCGCTCATCGGCGAGGCGCTGCTCGACGAGGTGACCGCGCTGGTGGAGTGGCCGGCGCCCCTCGCCGGGCGCTTCGAGGAGCGCTTCCTCGCGCTGCCGCGCGAGGTGCTGATCGCGACGCTGCAGGACCACCAGCGCTATTTCCCGGTCGAGGACGCCTCGGGCCGGCTGACCTCGCTGTTCATCACGGTCGCGAACATCGTCAGTCGCGCACCCGAGGAGGTGCGTCGCGGCAACGAGCGCGTGGTCAGGCCTCGACTCGCCGACGCCGCGTTCTTCTGGGACCAGGACTGCAAGACGCCCCTGGCGGCGCGGCTCGAGCAGCTGAAGTCGGTGACCTTCCAGGCGCAGCTCGGCTCCTATTTCGCGCGCGCCGCGCGCATCCGGGCGCTCGCCGTTTCGCTCGCGCCACTGACCGGTGCGGACGTGACCGCCACGGCCCGGGCGGCGGAGCTCGCCAAGTGCGACCTGCTGACCGGACTCGTCGGCGAGTTCACGGAGCTGCAGGGCACGATGGGCGCGTACTACGCGCGCCACGGCGGCGAGAGCGAGGCGGTGGCGACGGCGATCGGCGAGCAGTACCTGCCCCGCTACGCCGGCGACGCGCTGCCGGCGAGCCCGGCCGGGTCCGCGCTCGCGCTCGCGGACAAGCTCGACACGGTCATCGGCGCGTTCGCGATCGGCCAGAAGCCCACCGGCGCCAAGGATCCGTTCGCGGTGCGCCGCGCGACGCTCGGGATGCTCCGCATCGTGCTCGAGCAGCGCCTTGAGCTCGACGTGCCGGCCGTCACGGCGCTCGGCTACGAGGCGATCCGCACGGACCTGCTCGCGCAGGCCGCGTCGTGCACCGACGGCAAGCCCGCGCCCGCGCCGCCGGCGGCCGACGTCATCGGCCGCGACGTCTACGACTACACGTTCGAGCGGCTGCGCGCGCATTACCTGGAGTCCGGGGCCGGCATCACCTCCGAGATGTTCGACGCCGTGCTCGATCGTCGACCCGCCTCCCCGCTCGACTTCGACGCGCGGCTGCGCGCGCTCGGTGCGTTTCTCGCGCTCGCGGATGGCGCGGCGCTCACGGGCGCCAACAAGCGCATCGCGAACATCCTGCGCAAGGCCGGCACCCTGCCGGGTGGCGTACTCGACGCCACGCGCTACGAGAGCGCGGAGGAGCGCACGCTCGCCGCTGCAATCGCCACCGTCACGCCGGTCGTCGAGGGGCATCTCGCGCAGCGCGACTATGCCGCGGCGCTGAGGCAGCTGGCGACGCTGCGCCCCGCCGTCGATGCGTTCTTCGACAAGGTCATGGTGATGGCGGACGATCCCGCGGTGCGGGCGAACCGGCTGACGCTGCTCGCCTCGATGCAGCGACTGTTCCTCGAGGTCGCGGACCTGTCCCGGCTCCCCGGCTGAACGCGACCGGGCGCGGCGGCTCCCTCCGCGCCGCGGATCACGTAGACTCGGATCGCATGCAGTGGCTGCTATCGCTCGTCTACACGGGATTCCTGTTCGCGAGCACGTTCGCCTACGGACTCGTGATCGCGTGCGCCGCGATCCTGCCGTACCGCTACCGCGCGGCGCTGGCGCGCAACTGGGCCACGGTCAACCTCGGCGCGCTCAAGTTCCTGTGCGGGCTCGACTACGTCGTCGAAGGCCGTGAGCACATCCCCCCGGGTACCCACATCTCGATGTGGCGGCATTCCTCGGCCTGGGAAACCCTCGCGCAGGCCGTGATCTTCCCGCCCCAGTCCTGGGTCCTGAAGCGCGAGATCCTGTGGATCCCGCTGATCGGCTGGGGCACCTGGGCGATGCGGCCGATCGCGATCGACCGCTCCGCCCACGCACAGGCGGTCAACCAGGTCGTGGCGCAGGGCCGGGAGCGGCTGGACTCGGGGCTCTGGATCCTGGTCTTCCCCGAGGGCACCCGGGTCGGCGTCGGCGAGCGCCGGCGCTACGGCATCAGCGGTGCCCTGCTCGCGACCCAGACCGGGCGGCTGCTCGTGCCGGTCGCCCATGACGCCGGACGCTACTGGGGGCGGCGCGGCCTGCTGAAGCAGCGCGGGACGATCCGGGTCGTCGTCGGTCCGCCGATCGATCCGGCCGGTCGGGATCCGCGGGCGGTCAACGAAGAGGTGAAGGCCTGGATCGACGGCAAGGTGGCTGAGCTCGGCGGCTAGCCTGTCCCACGCTCGGAAGACAGTTCAATAGCACGATCGTTCGTGCATATCCGACGGTTTCGCGGCGATCAGACCGATCGTGCGGGTTATTTGGCCGCCGGTACGACCAGCATCGGCCGCTTTGAACGCCGCACCAGCCCCTCCGACACGCTCCCGACCAGCAGGTCGTACACGGCGCCGTGGCCGTGGCTTCCGATCACCAGCAGGTTGGCCTCGAGCCGATCCGCCTCCGTGAGGACCGTGGCGATGGTCGCACCCTGCAGCAACAATGGCGTGACCTCGCATCCGGCCGCCCGCCAGGTTCGGAGGGAACCGCAGCAGGCACTCGTTCAGCGTGCGAGCGTCGTGGCTTCGGCACGGGCGGGATGCACGGACCGCAGCCGGGGGCCGCGGTCCGGCGCCGGTCAGACGTCGAGGTTCGCGACTGCGAGCGCGTTGCGCTCGATGAACTCCCGGCGCGGCTCGACCTGGTCACCCATCAAGGTCGTGAACAGGTCATCGGCCGCGACCGCATCCTCGATGCGCACCTGGATCAGGCGGCGCGTGGCGGGGTTGATCGTCGTGTCCCACAGCTGTTCCGGGTTCATCTCGCCGAGGCCCTTGTAGCGCTGGATCGACTGGCCCTTCTTGGCCTGGTCCATCAGCCAGGCCATGGCGGCCTTGAACGAGGCGATCTCGGTGCGCGACTCGCCCTTCGACACGTATCCGCCGCTGCGGATCAGGCCGTCGAGCGCCCGGGTGAGTTCCGCGATCCGGCGGTATTCCGTCGAATCGAAGAATTCGCGCTGCAGGTGCTTCTCGGTGGTGAGCCCATGCTCCGTGCGGAATACATTGAACCGGACCGGGATGCCGCCGGCATTGACCTGCAGTTCGACGCGATAGCTTCGCGTCTGGTGCGGATCGGCGTTCAGGCGCTCCTCGAGCTGGCGCGCCCAGCCGGTCAGCAGCGTGGCGTCGTTGAGGTCGTCGTGACGGACGACGGGCAGGTGGATCAGCTGCTCAAGGACGCGCTGGTCGTAGCGGCGCGCCCACTTCGAGAGGATCAACTGCACGTCGATGTACTGCTTCGCGAGGGCCTCGAGTTCGGCGCCCTGGATCGTGCGCGCCGTCGGCTCGGAATCGGGACCCGCATGGATGACCGCCTCGTCGAGCGCGGTGCGCAGCAGCACGGCATTCAGCTCGACGTCGTCCTTCACGTAGGACTCGGTCTTGCCGCGCTTCACCTTGTAGAGCGGCGGCTGCGCGATGTAGATGTGACCGCGCTCGATCAGCTCCGGCATCTGCCGGTAGAAGAACGTCAGCAGCAGCGTGCGGATGTGGCTGCCGTCGACGTCGGCGTCAGTCATTATGATGATGCGGTGGTAGCGCAGCTTCGCGACGTCGAAGTCGTTGCGGCCGATGCCGCAGCCGAGTGCGGTGATCAGCGTGCCGACCTCGACGCTCGAGAGCATCTTGTCGAAGCGCGCCTTCTCGACGTTGAGGATCTTGCCCTTCAGCGGCAGCACGGCCTGCGTGCGCCGGTCGCGGCCCTGCTTCGCGGAGCCACCGGCGGAGTCGCCCTCGACGAGGAACATCTCCGACAGCGCGGGATCCTTTTCCTGGCAGTCGGCGAGCTTGCCGGGCAGGCCCGCGATGTCGAGCACGCCCTTGCGGCGCGTCATCTCGCGCGCCTTGCGCGCGGCTTCGCGGGCACGCGCCGCGTCGACGATCTTGGCGACGATGGCCTTCGCCTCGGCCGGCTTCTCGAGCAGGAACGCCTCGAGCTTCTCGGCGACGGCGCTCTCGACGATGCCGCGGATCTCGCTCGAGACCAGCTTGTCCTTGGTCTGCGAGGAGAACTTCGGGTCCGGCATCTTCACCGACAGGATGGCGGTCATGCCCTCGCGGACATCGTCGCCGGTCATGTCGATCTTGTCCTTCTTCGCCTCGCTCTCGATGTAGTCCGAGAGCTTGCGCGTCAGCGCGGCGCGGAATCCCTGCAGGTGCGTGCCGCCGTCCTTCTGGGGGATGTTGTTCGTGTACGAGAACATCGACTCGGCGTAGGAGTCGTTCCACTGCGCGGCGACCTCGACCGTGATCGGGCCCTGCGTGTCGCGGAAGTAGAACACCGTGTCGTGGATCGGGGTCTTGCCGCGATTCATGTACTTCACGAAGGCCCCGATGCCGCCCTCGTACTCGAAGGTGTCGTGCTTCTCGTCGCGCTCGTCGATCAGTTCGATCCTGATACCGGAATTCAGGAATGAAAGTTCGCGTAATCGCCGGGCCAGGATCTCGTACGTGAAGTGGATGTTCGTGAACGTCTCGGCGCTCGGCTTGAAGCGCAGCGTCGTGCCGCGGGCCTCGGTGTTCGCGACGACGGTCAGCGGCGTCTGGGGCTCGCCATGGCGGTATTCCTGCCGATGCAGCTTGCCGTCGCGGGCAACGGTCAGCACCAGACTCTCGGAGAGCGCATTGACGACCGACACGCCGACGCCGTGCAGGCCGCCCGAGACCTTGTAGGACGAGTCGTCGAACTTGCCGCCCGAATGCAGGACGGTGAGGATCACCTCGGCCGCGGAGACGCCCTCCTCCGGATGGATATCCACAGGAATTCCCCGGCCGTTGTCGGTCACGGTGACCGACTCGTCCGCGTGCACCGTGACGGTGATCCGGTCGCAGTGACCGGCGAGCGCCTCGTCGATCGCGTTGTCCACGACCTCGAAGACCATGTGGTGCAGGCCGGTGCCATCATCGGTGTCGCCGATGTACATGCCGGGGCGCTTACGCACCGCGTCGAGGCCCTTCAAGACCTTGATTTTGCTGGAATCGTAAACGTCGTTGTTTGACATGAAGCGCCCTGTCCCGGGGAGGGCCGGAGTATAGCATTCAAAGGCTTAGTCGGCCGCTCCGGGGCCGGCCTCGTGGTGCCTGGGCACGCCGATTTCGTTGATCCAGGGGGCGCTGCCGCGGCCCACGGGGTGAGCGACTCCGCGCCCCGGGAGCGGGACGCCCGGAAGGTTATCCACAATTTCAGCCGGGTTCGGCAGCGGCCTCGATCCGGCCCTGTTCCACGTGGAACATCCGGCCCGGCGCCCCCAGTCCGGGAAGGTCCGCGCGCAGCGCGGTCACGAAGAGCTGCACCCTCAGCTCCCGGACGAGCTCGAGCAGCAGCCCGAGCCGATGGCCATCGAGCTCCGCCGCCGGATCGTCCAACAGCAGCGCCCCGGAACCGGGCGCCCTCGCCTCCTGGATCGCCAGCTGCGCCAGCGTCAACGCCGCGGCGAGCAGCTTCTGCTGCCCTCGCGACACCCGCTCCCGCGCGAGATGGCCATCCGCCCGTACGCCGACGTCGGCCCGATGAGCTCCCACGTGGGTGACCCCGAAACGGCGATCGCGCTCCGTGCTGCGCGCCAGCGCCTCGGGAAACGTCTCCCCGTGCGCCCAGCCCGGCTGGTACGCGAGTGCAACCTCGACTCCGAGCAGTCGCCGGCCGTAGTCCGCCAGCAGCGGGCCCAGCAACGCGAGGTACCGACGTCGCATCTCGTCGAGCGCGGACCCCGCCGCGAGCAGTTCCGGATCCCACACGGCGCTCGCCCGCGGATCGGACCCGGGCTTCAACGCCGCGTTTCGCTGCCGGAGCGCGCGGTGATACCGCTGCCAGACCTCCAGGAAGGAAGGTTCCACGTGGAACACACCCCAGTCGAGGAAGCGGCGCCGACGCTGCGGGCCCTCCTCCAGGAGCTTGTGGATCTCCGGATCGATGATCTGCGGGGGAAAATGCAGCGCGAGCTCCGCCGCGCTGCCGGCAGCCGCCCCGCCGATGCGGATCTCGGTGCCCTGCCGGGTGCCGCCAATTCCAAGCACGGTCGTCCGGGCCGGCGGGCCCTCGACCCACCCGACCAGCCTGAACCCGTCCTGCCCTTGCCGCACGAGGCGGTCGAGGCGCCGGGTCCTGAAGGATCGCCCGCGCCCCAGAAAGAAAATCGCCTCCAGCAAGCTGGTCTTGCCGGAGGCGTTGGGGCCGACGAACAGGTTGTACTGCGGATCGAACCGGAGTCGCGCGCGCTCGAGGCAGCGGAACTCGTCGATCTCGATCCGCGCGAGTGTCATTCCCCGATCAGAGGCGCATCGGCATGACGACATACCGCGCCGGGCCGCCGCCCGGTGCACGCACGAGGCAGCTCGAGTTCGCGTCCGTGATGCCGAGCTCGACTTCCGCCCCGTCGATGGCCGCCAGCGCATCAAGCAGGTAGTTGACGTTGAACCCGACCTCGAACTCCTCCCCGGCGTAGCTGACCTCGACGTCCTCCTCCGCCTCTTCCTGCTCCGGATTGTGCGCCGTGAGCTGGATCAGGTTCGCCTTCAGCGCAAGACGGATGCCGCGGTACTTCTCATTCGCCAGGATCGAAGTCCGCTGCAGCGCGCGGCGCAGCGCCTCGCGGTCCGCCCGCACCAGGCGCGGGGGTGCGGCCGGAATGACGCGACCGTACTCCGGGAAACGACCATCGATCAGCTTCGAAGTGAAGCGAATGTCGCCGATCGTGACACGAATGTGGTTGCTGCCGACCTGCACGGACACGCTGCCCTCGTTGCCGATCAACCGCTGCAGCTCCAGCACGCCCTTGCGCGGCACGATGACCTGCTGGATGCCTGACTTCGTCGAAAGCTCCATCTCGCACAGCGCCAGGCGATGCCCGTCCGTCGCGACGGTCCGCAGCATCTTGCCGTCGGACTCGAGCAGCATGCCGTTGAGGTAATAGCGCACGTCCTGCTGCGCCATCGAAAAATGCGTCTTGTCGATCAGGCGCTTGAGTGCCGGCTGCTCGACCTCGAAGCTGAGCTGCGGATTGATTTCCTCGACCGCCGGGAAGTCGCTGGCCGGCAGCGTCGTCAGCGTGAACCGGCTCTTGCCGCCCTTGACCGTGACCTTCTCGCCGTCGACCGAGAACGTGACCACCGCCTTGTCCGGGAGCGCGCGCACGATATCCAGGAACTTGCGTCCGGGCACCGTGATGTCGCCGGCGACCGCGACGGTCACCTCGCCTGCGGCCACGAGCTCGACCTCGAGGTCGGTCGCCGTGATCGCCAATCGGCCGTTCTTGGCCGACAGCAGCACGTTCGCCAGGATCGGCATGGTCTGACGACGTTCGACGACGCCGATGACCGCCAGCAGGGGCTCGAGGATCCGTTCGCGCTCACTCGTGAATTTCATCGCTGCACCTTCGTGGTCCCCGTGGCATCGCGTGCCGACGGTCCATAGATTTAATTCTTTCTTGAATCCCTAGGAATTCAGATTGCTGTTGTTACAGCTAAGGAACGCTCTTTCGTGGGATAACCGCGAAAATCCCAGCGCCCCCCGCCGCTTGCAGCCCCGCAAACCCTCTTAATAGAGTCCCGCGAGACCCCCGCACACGTTGTGTGGCGCCTGTGGATATCTTGCCATGCTTTCGGGGAAGTCTGCCGCTCCACACGTTATCCACATCAACCGGTCAGGGTTCTCAACAGGTTCGAGAAATCCTCCGTGATCCGCCGCTCGGTCTCCCGCAGCTCCTTGATCCGCTTGCAGGCGTGCATGACGGTCGTGTGATCACGACCGCCGAACGCGTCGCCGATCTCCGGCAGCGAATGGTTGGTCAGTTCCTTGGCGAGCGCCATCGCGACCTGGCGCGGGCGCGCGACCGAGCGGCTGCGGCGCTTCGACAACAGGTCGGCGACGCGGATCTTGTAGTACTCGGCGACCGTCTTCTGGATGTTCTCCACGGTGACGAGCTTCTCCTGCAGCGCCAGCAGGTCGCGCAGCGCTTCCTTCGCGAAATCCAGCGTGATCGGCCGTCCGGTGAACTCGGCATTCGCGGCGACCCGGCGCAGCGCGCCCTCGAGTTCGCGCACGTTGGAGCGGATGCGCTTGGCGATGAAGAACGCCACTTCCTCGGGCAGCTCCACGTTCGCGCCGTGTGCCTTGCTCATCAGGATCGCGACGCAGGTCTCGAGCTCCGGCGGCTCGATCGCGATCGTGAGGCCCCAGCCGAAGCGGGATTTCAGCCGCTCCTCGAGCCCCGTGACTTCCTTCGGGTAGCGGTCGCAGGTGAGGATCACCTGCTGCTGGCCCTCGAGCAGCGTATTGAACGTGTGGAAGAACTCCTCCTGGGAGCGTTCCTTGCCGGCGAAGAACTGGATGTCGTCGATGAGCAGCGCATCGAGCGAGCGGTACGCCTGCTTGAAGTCGGCGATCGTGTTGTGCTGCAGGGCCCGCACCATGTCACCCACGAAGCGTTCCGAGTGGACGTAGGCGACCCGCGCGTCCGGGCGGCGGACCCGGATCGCATTCGCGACGGCGTGCATCAGGTGCGTCTTGCCAAGGCCGACGCCGCCGTACACGAACAGCGGGTTGTAGGCCTTGCCCGGATTGTCCGCGACCTGGCGTGCCGCGGCCTTCGCGAGCTGGTTGCTCTTGCCCTCGACGAAGTTGTCGAACGTGAAATCCGGGTTCACGCGCGCGCCGATGACGGTCGGACCGGGGCGGCCCGGACGCGCCGCAGACGCCTCGAACGACGACGGACCGACGCCGACCGCGGCCGCGGCCGCGGCCGCAGGCGTGGACGCGGGCCGCGTGCCGACCTCGAGCAGCACCTGCACCGGCATGCCGCCCTCGTGCTGCCCGAGCCGGGCGATCTCGCCGATGCGGTCGTACAGGTTCTGCCGCACCCAGTCGACGACGAAGCGATTCGGTGCGAGCAGGCGCAGCTCGCCCTCGGCTTCGATCGCCTGCAGCGGACGCACCCAGACGTTGAACAGCTGCTCGGGCACTTCAGCCGCGAGCTGCCGCAGGCAGCGATCCCACACGGTGACCTCGGTGACCATTGTTATTGGTATTCTTCGCCGAGGGTGCTGGTGAAAGGGGGAGGGGAGTCTATACCGGCGCCCGCCCGGCTCCAATGCCCACTTCCGGACTCGGAGGTTGACAACCCAGACCACCCGAAGTAAATTGCGCGGCTCGCGCCGATTTCCGGCAACCACCTGTTTTGCGGACCCTTTTCTCATGAAGCGCACTTACCAGCCGAGCAAGGTCAAACGCGCCCGTACGCACGGCTTCCGTGCGCGCATGGCGGACAAGAAGGGTCGTCAGGTCCTGGCGCGTCGCCGCGCGAAGGGCCGTAAGCGCCTCATTCCCTGAGCCGGGCGCTAGCCCGCGCGCGGCGCACCGACCCGCGTCGCCGTGACCCATCCGTTTCGATTCCGTCCCTGCCACCGGATCCATTCCGGCGGGGACTTTGACCGCGTCTATCGGAACGGCCGGCGCGCTGGCGACGGCCTGTTCGCGGTGAACGCACTGCAGAACCAGTTGGGCTACGCTCGACTCGGCATGTCCGTGAGCTACCGTACCGTCGGCAATGCCGTGTGCCGCAACCGTATCCGCCGCCTGATCCGCGAGGTCTTTCGCCTGAGCCACGCGACGCTGCCCGCCCTCGACTTCGTCGTGACGAGCCGCCCGGGTGCGCGCGGCGTCGAGCGACCGGCGATGCTGGCGAGCCTCGAGCGCCTGTTTGCGGACGCGATCCGTCGCGCCTCCCCGCCGGCGCCGCGGACCTGACCCGCGATGACCCGGGTCCCGCACCGCAGCTCGCTCGCCCAGGTCGCCCGCGGCGCCATCCAGGTCTACCGCTATACGCTCAGTCCGATGATCGGGCCGACCTGCCGCTTCTATCCCTCCTGTTCGGCCTATGCGCTCGAGGCGATAGATCGCCACGGCGCGGTGCGCGGCGGCTGGCTCGCCGCGCGCCGAATCGGCCGCTGTCATCCGTGGCACCCCGGTGGCTACGATCCCGTCCCCGCGGCGCCGGGCCGCCCCAGTGATCCAGACTTGAAGAGTCCGATGCATGGATAACCAACGCATGTTCCTCTGGGGGGGGCTCGCGGTCCTCCTGTTCCTCAACATCCAGACCTGGCAGCACGACTACGGCGCCCCGGTCGCGGTGCCGACCGCGCCCGCGAGCCAGTCCGCCACGGCGGCGCCGGCCGCCGCCGCGGGCGCCCTCGACGCAGTGCCCGGGGCGGGCGTGCCCCCGCCGGGTAGCGGCACCCCGCCGGCCGCCGCGTCCCCGCCGGTCGCCGCCGTGCCTGCAGCCATCGACACCCCGTCCGCCGCCGCCTCGACGATCCGGATCCGCACCGACGTGCTCGATCTCGAGATCAGCACCCAGGGTGCGGAGATCCGCGAGGCGCTGCTGCGCCAGTATCCGCGCAGCAAGGAAACGCCGGACGACCTCGTCCGCCTGTTGAGCACGGGCCAGAAGGACGGGCCTGCCGTTTTCCAGTGGGGGCTCACGAGCGGTGGCACCGGTCCCGAGGCCAACCAGAAGGCCCTGTTCACGACCGCCTCGGATCACTACGACCTGGCGGACAACCAGTCCGAACTCGTCGTTCCGTTCACGTGGACCGACGGTGCCGGCCTCAAGGTGACCCGCACCATCCGCCTGCACCGCGGCAGCTACGCGATCGACCTCGGCCAGTCGGTCGAGAATGCCTCGACCGCGCCGTGGCGGGGCCGGGCGTATTCGCAGATCCTGCGTCACTGGCAGAAGGTCGAGCGCTCGATGTGGGATCCGTCGACGTACTCGACGAACGGGCCCGAGGTCTACAACGGCAAGAAGACGCAGAAGCTCGACCTCGACAAGCCGGACGCCGACCTGCTGCCGAAGGGCGCGATCACGGGCGGCTGGGCGGCCGCGCTGCAGCACCACTTCGTCACCGCGATCGTTCCGGACGGCGCGGCACCGAGCGAGTACCAGCTCGCGGTCAAGGACAACAACTACCGGCTCGCCGTGCTCGGTCCCTGGCAGGACGTCGCGCCCGGCGCGAGCGCGGAATTCAAGCAGAAGCTGTTCGTCGGCCCGAAGCTGCAGGATGCATTGAGCGACGTCGCGCCCAACCTCGATCTCACGGTCGACTACGGCAAGCTCACGCCCATCGCCAAGCCGCTGTTCTGGCTGCTCTCCAGCGTCCACAAGCTGATCGGCAACTGGGGCTTCGCGATCATCTTCGTGACGTTCCTGATCAAGCTCGTCTTCTATCCGCTAGCGCAGACGAGCGGCAAGTCGATGGCACGCATGCGCCACATCGCGCCGCGCATGAAGGAAATGCAGGAGCGGTACAAGGACAACCGCGAAGAGCTCGGTCGCAAGATGATGGAGCTGTACAAGACCGAGAAGGTCAACCCGCTCGCGGGCTGCCTGCCGATCGTCGTGCAGATCCCCGTCTTCATGGGGTTCTACTGGGTGCTGCTCGAGAGCGTCGAAGTGCGCCAGGCGCCGTTCATGCTGTGGATCCATGACCTGTCGCTGCGCGACCCGTACTTCGTGCTGCCGGCCATCATGGGCGCGGCGATGTTCGGCCAGTTCAAGCTGAACCCGGCGCCGCCGGATCCGATGCAGGCGAAGGTGTTCGCGTTCATGCCGCTCGTGATGACGGTCATGATGTCGTTCTTCCCTGCCGGCCTCGTGCTCTACTGGATCACGAACACGGTGCTCTCGATCGCCCAGCAGTGGCGCATCAACCAGCTCGTCGAAGCCGAAGGCGCGAAGCGCAAGAAGTAGCAGGGCATGGCGATGCGCGCGTCCAGCGCGCATCGCCCGTCTCTCGCGGTGTATCGTTGGAGCGGATCCCGCCACGAGCCGCGACCCGTCCCGATGCCAGACCTTTCCGCTCCCGAGACCATCGTCGCGATCGCAACGCCACCCGGCCGCGGCGGGATCGGTGTCATCCGCCTGTCGGGCCCCGTGGCCGCGTCGATCGGGCAGGCTCTGCTCGGCTCCCTGCCGGCGCCGCGGCGCGCGGCGCTGCGCCCGTTCCTCGATGCCACCGGCGAGCAGCTCGACACCGGGCTGGCGATCTGGTCGCCATCCCCCCACTCGTTCACGGGCGAAGATGTCCTCGAGCTGCACGCGCACGGCAGCCCCGTGGTGCTCGATCTGCTCGTCGAGGCCTGTCTCGCGCTCGGTGCCCGGGTCGCGCGTCCAGGTGAGTTCAGCGAACGCGCGTTCCTGAACGACCGCATGGACCTCGCCCAGGCCGAGGCGATCGCCGACCTCATCGACGCCGGCACGGCGACCGCCGCGCGTGCCGCACTGCGGTCCATGGAAGGGGAGTTCTCGTCCCGCGTACGGTCCCTCGAAGCCGCCCTGGTCGACCTGCGCATCCACGTGGAAGCGGCGATCGACTTCGCCGAGGAGGAAATCGAGCTCCTCTCCGATGCCGGCGTGTCCGGACGGCTCGCAATATTGCGGGACGGCTTCGTCGCCCTGCTCGCCAGTGCCGAGCAGGGACGGCTCCTGCAGGAAGGCGCGACCGTCGTGATCGCGGGCCGCCCCAATGCCGGCAAGTCGAGCCTGCTGAACGTGCTCGCGGGTCGCGATGCCGCCATCGTCACCCCGACCCCCGGGACCACCCGCGATGTCCTGCGCGAACGCATCGACCTCGACGGGCTCGCCGTGTGGCTGCTCGACACAGCCGGGCTGCGCGACAGCGTCGATCCGATCGAGGCGGAAGGCATGCGCCGCACTCGCCACGAAATCAGCCGTGCCGATCACGTCCTCTACATCGTCGATGCCTCGGATGCCAACGCGCGCGCCGCACTCGTCGACGAGGTTGCCGCATTCCCCGATGGTGCTGCGGTCACGATCGTCCTGAACAAGGTGGACCTCGCCCCGGTCGACCCGAGCCCGGCGATCGCGGTCAGTGCGCTGAGCGGCCATGGACTCGCTGAACTTCGCTGCGTGATCAAGGATGCCCTGGGGTACCGGACAGGCGAGGAGGGCATCCTCAGCGCGCGTCGGCGCCACCTCGACGCGCTGCACCGATCGAATGCGCACGTCGCCCAAGCGGTCGCGCGACTGTCGACGCACGATGGCACCGAGCTCGTGGCAGAGGAATTGCGCCTCGCACATGAGGCGCTCGGGGAAATCACGGGACGCACGTCCAGCGACGACCTGCTCGGGGAGATCTTCTCGAGATTCTGCATCGGCAAGTAGCCTGCGCCCGAGACCTACCGGCCCGTCCGCTCATCGCCCCCAAGCCGATCGAGCGGACTGCGGACGCCGGACAGCGATTGATCGAGTGTGTAGATCATCGTCGATTCGAGCTTCGCGTGCCCGAGGATCTCCTGCAGCGTCCGGATGTCTGTGCCCGCCCTGAGCAGGTGGGTCGCGAAGCAGTGCCGCAACGTGTGGATCGAGGCGTGCTGCCCGATCCCGACCCGTTCGACCGCCGCCTTGAAGTCTCGCTGCAGACCCGATGCCGCGCAGTGCCAGCGCTCCCACCGGTTCAGTTCACGATTCCAGCGATTGATCGACGAAGGAAATAGAAACTGCCAGGCGAGCAACTTCCCGGCGCCGGGATACTTCGTCGCGAGCCTGTCGGGCATCGGCGCCCACCCCCCGTCGATCTGGATCCGCTCCCGATGCTGCGCCGCAACCCTTCTAACCTGGGTCCGCAACACCGGAACCAATCGTTCCGGCAGCACCGTGAGCCGATCCCGGCCGCCCTTGCCGCACCGCACCACGATCGTGGCGCGATCCCACACGATGTCCTTGATCCGCAGCGACAGGCATTCCTGGAGGCGCAGTCCAGAGCCGTAAATCAGGCGCGCCATGACGCTCGTGGTTCCATCCATCGCTCCAAGAATCAGCTCGACGTCCGAAATCGACAGCACGACCGGGAGTCGACTGGATCGCTTGGGTCGCGCCAGCCCGTCGAGCCACGGGAGCACGAGTTCGAGGACGTCGCGATAGAGGAATATCAGCGCGCTCAGCGCCTGGGCGTGCGTGGACGCCGCGACATTGCCGTCCACCAGCGAATCAAGGAATGACCGCACTTCGGCCTCGCCCATCTCCCGAGGATGACGCTTCCTATGGAAGAGAACGTACCGCCGTGTCCAGTAGACGTACGCTTCGGCCGTGCGCTTGCTGAAATGCCGTCGCCGGCAGCACAATGCGACCAGATCGAGCAGGCGGACGGGCCTATTGGCGTCGGCTGACAAGGATCGTGCTCGAGAGCCGGGACCGCGGCAGTATCGCTCCGAGCGGATGGGGGAGGGGAGACCCAAATCTACCTAATACACGCACAAATGCTCGGCTTGCGGAAACCGATCCCGCTGATTAGGCGGAGCTTTTATGCTCAGTCAAACGGCTTTTCCGCAATCCCCATTGCAAACCTGAATCGTTCCAAAAGATGTTAGCGATTTCCGAGCCGCCATACCAACGTATGGCAATATGCCCATACCCGAGGTAGTATCCGTACCATGGCTGCTTCGTTTGAGTGGGATCCCGCCAAGGCTACGGCAAACCTCACCAAACACGGCGTCGCCTTCTCGGAAGCGCAGCTCGCATTCTTCGACCCCGAACGCGTGATCGCCCGGGATCAGCGACACAGCCGGACGGAGCAGCGCTTCTACTGCTTTGGGAAGGTGGGGGACGGAATCATGACCGTCCGCTTTACCTACCGGGACGAGGTGATTCGAATAATTGGCGCTGGCTATTGGCGACAAGGGAAGAAGATCTATGAAGCACAAAATCAAATACACGAGTGAGCCCCTAGGGCGAGTCGAATTCGTAGCCGACTTCCTACCGTCCCCGGATCAGCTCGTTCTGAACGACGACGGCGTCAAAGTTACGATCTCTCTAAGCAAGCGCAGCGTCGACTTCTTCAAAGCCCAGGCCGATCGCTCGAACACTTCGTATCAGCGAATGATTCGTCGGCTGCTCGACACGTATGCCGACCATTACACCGGGAAATCTCTAACAAAAGTTGGAGCGGGCCGTGAACGATAAAGTGCCACGGTCTATGGCGGCAGAGCGCGGCCGCTCAACCCCGAGTTAGACGCTCAGATAAGCCGCATCTTGACGTATATGCATAATGTGCATATAATAACCATATGAGCCCGACCTTCGATCCAAAGAAGAATGCGGCAAATATTCGCAAGCACGGCGTCTCACTTTCCGAAGGCGACGGCGTTCTTAGCGACCCCTTAGCGCTTACGAAAGAAGACGACGCTGTTGAATCGGAGCAACGATTCGTAGCGATTGGCCTCAATACCTTCGGAGCGCTGATGGTCGTGGTATTTACACACCGCGACGACGACATTCGGTTCATCTCAGTTCGTAACGCAACACCGAAAGAGCGGCGAATGTATGAAAAAGGAATATGACTTCTCGAAGGCGAAGCGCGGTCCCGTGATCGTCCAAAGAGGGAAGACGAGGGTGACGATGTTTTTGGACGACGCCGTGGTTGCGCGGTTCAAAGAACTTTCAGACAAAACTGGGCGTGGGTACCAGACCCTAATCAACGAGGCTCTGAACGCGCATCTCGGCCTGGCCGAAGAACCGCTCACGCGAGACGCGGTTCGAAGGATCGTCCGCGAGGAATTGGCGTCGCAGGCCTGAGCGCTAACAATATTTGGAGCGGGCCGGGATGGATAAACTGCCACTGAATATGGCCGTATACCGCGGCCGCTCAACCCTGAGTTAGCGCGCGTGAAGCTCCTCCTCCTAGCGGTGCTTGCGCTCGTGGCCTCGCTGGCGCTGGCTGAGGATTCTCAAAGCGAACTCTTCTCCTTGAAGGACGCGCCGTACCATTGCAATGCAAACCGACTAACAGCGGCAGAGCAGAGAGACAGCATAAAAGCCTTCGCCATGTGGCTAGGCAAACATCAGCAGACACTGAAATCGATGCCTCCAGAGGAATTCCAGAGGAAGCTTCTCGAAGCGCACGAGTGGAGTCACCTGGCAGAAGCTGAAGTGCGTCGGAATGGGTGGGGCGCCGTGGACTATAGCCGTCGCGCGGGGTACCAGACGTCGACAAACGAGTCTCCAAACGCCGATATCGGCCCGCCTTGAGAAAGCCGCATGCGGGACGCCGCTGGAAGGATCCTCGGCGCAGAACTGGAGTCGCAGGCCCGAGCGAGAACACTGGCTGGAGCGGGCATTGAACGATAGAGTGCAATGACTGTGGCCGCCGCGCGCGGCCGCTCAACTCGGGGCTGGACAACACAGGAGGGAACAGTCACGACCCTCAAGATTGTTGCGGTCGGCGCCGCCGCGGGCGTCCTCGCGAATGTGACGGGCTACCTGATCACCGGTCGTCTGTTTCACCCCTATCAGGCGAAAACACCCAGCACCTGGCGCAGGTCCGAGTCCTGGACGCATTACCAGTATGCGATGGCGATCAGGATTGCTGCCTGCATCGCAATTGCACTTGTCTACGTCGCTGTCCATGATCTGGCGCCAGGCATCGGCACCAGCGCGCCCGTGCGCGGCACCGCATTTGCGTTGATTCTATGGGCCGTCACAGTAGTGTCCGGACGTTAGTGGAACAAATTCATCTGGTTGGGCGCGTCGGCATCGTTTTGGACGGCCCGGATTTGAGCAAACAGCGTATCTAAAGGGGTTTGCTCGAATATGGTCAAGCTCAGGATCTGTAGCATTTCGT
>CAISEB010000030.1 GCA_903884235.1 uncultured Pseudomonadota bacterium | reverse complement strand
GTATCGCGGGCCAAGGGCGTCAAGTTGGCGCGACGCACGCGATGAACCGTACCACGCATGACCGTATTGATCTCGACCTAAACCTCGGCAGGGCCACTTCGAACCATCAGTTTCGTCTCGCCGTCACCCCCGGCCTCGGGTACATAAACCTCGAACCGCCGTGCTCGCAAGCGATCTGCCGCGTCTCTGACAGCGGCGTTGATTCGGGCAATCGCTTCCTTCCGTCCGACAGCGTGATCGGTAAAGACTAAATCCAAATCAACTGACAATCGGGGCATGTCCCGAAGAAACAAATTGATCGCCGTACCGCCCTTGAGTCCAAACTGATCGTCAACGAAGGCCAGTGGTGCTACCTGGATCAGTAAACGCGCGGTCTCGAGGTACTCGCGGTTCATCGCTTCAGAACAAGCAAGCCATCGGACGAACGAGACACCCAGGGACGCTCGCTACCCAGCGGCAACTCGGTTGGATCGAGTTTCGATGACCAAGGTAACCTGAGTTCTTTGCCTATATTCAGGCACAAACGCACTGTCTTGATACTCACACATAAGCGCAAAAGCTCCATCAGGACATTGGCGCGGAGAGTATGGGTACCCTGCGTGAGCTCCCGCGCTTCTTGCAGTGGCTGGCGCACGCCCACATCGCTCAGCACTTCGAGCAGCGCCCTTTCCGGTTCCGATACGTGGGGCGCATCTGCCTGCCTTTCGAACGATGTCGCGTGCAGGGGTGCGTTGGGCTCTTCCTTGAAGAGGCGTTTTCGGTGGTACTCGGCGGGAAAATGTTTCGTGAACCACTCGGGAAGCTTCGACGCATTCCAACCATAGAGCTCGGTGACCGGTCGCTGCGAAACGTATTGCCGTATGCCATACCAATCCAGCGCGGTCCTTCCACCAACATGCAGCCCCGGTGCGCTTCGCTCCAAGAATCGTAGGCAGGGATGCAGCGCGAGGGAGTCACCTGGTCGGCCGTATACGCCGTGAGCGAGGCGGACTAACCAGGCTGCCTTGGCGTAGTGCACGGCGAGATCAGCGGATATGCCCCGACTGGCCAAGTCTTGGGACGCCATAGGTGTCCCTGGCGGCCATTGCCTGTATAGGTCATTTAGTTTGTTTTTTGATGTCGTAGCCACGCTACGATTTATAGCACTTTACGAAATTGAAGGCCACTTAGGAAAATTGTCAACATCGTAGTCCGGCTACGATATGAGAAAATACTTCAAATCTGGGGCGGGCCGTACGTCGTTTCGAGCGACTGCAAGCTAATGATTTTAATAGTGTTTCCAATTTGCCCGAAGACTATTATGTAAATTGGCGCCTGAATAGCGCTCTGCGCGCCAACCGGCGCCGTAGGGTATTGATTGGGCTCGCGGGACATTCGACATTTCCGCCCAAACTTCAGCGCCCGCGTACAGGCTGAGGCGATCCGTTCGCCTGAGGAGCCGGGTTTTTGCCAGTTTTGCCCCAGGATACCCCGGTGTGCCCGCGAGCAACTCGTGGGACCCTGACCGACACGAAGCCACATCACCCATCAATCCGCGCGGAGCGTAAAGAACTCCACAAATCCCGAAGGCCGGCGATGCGCGATGCCTGCGAGACCTTTATTTACAGCGGATTTCGCTATCTTCCGCATCGATTGACGGTATTCCCTGGCGCCGGAATCGCGGGAAAATTTTTACCGTCAGATTTACCGTCAAAAAGTATCGCTTCGGGGTCGGAGACCAAAAATGCGGCATAGCACCAACCGTTATTTTTCAAAGGCTTGCGCGCGCAGGCGATAGATCGCGATAGATGCCGAAAGGCCCTTTTCACTCCCACTCAATTGTCTCCGGCACTTATAAGCGCCTGACAATATTAGTATTTTTCTAAGCGTACAACGAACTTACCGTCAGATCTACCGCCAAAACAATCCGCTTAAGGGCGATAGACGGCGATAGATGCCGAAAGGTCACAGTGCCTTGGGTACCGTGTGATCTGCATGTCGATCATGAACAACTCGCCGCCAAAAACTTTGCGCTCGATTCTGGTACTTGATCCCTCCGCAACGCGCGAGGAAGGTGGTCTGCATGGCAGGCCTGGGGTCATCAGTGAGCTTCCGCGATGACTCTCGGCAAGACGAGGCGGCCCGGAGGGACTGAAGCACCACGCGCCATAAACGCAGCCTGGCCCTGCCACGGACTGACGACCATTTCGGCAGGCGCGGATTGGAAGCCCGCGCGCGGGTAATACGTCGGGTGGCCAAGGACAAAGAATAACTGTTCGCCGCGCGCCTCTAGTGCCGCCAACGAATGATTCATAAGACCAATGCCTACACCCTGGCGCTGTCGACCAGGTTTCACGGCGAGCGGAGTCAACATCGCCGCATTCCGCAGAACCCCATCCGGTAGTTCAACCCACACGCGAGAAAAGACGATGTGCCCGATTGCCTCGCCCTCGTCTTCGGCCACCCACTCGCCCAAAATGCAGCCGTCAGCACGCAGTGCGTCAAGAAACGTCACAACATCCTCTGGGCGGAATGCATCATCGACCAGACGTCGGGTCGACGCGTGATCCAGAAGCTCAGCAGGACGAAAAGTAGTTGGCATCGGGCAATCCGAGCGGGGTGGCACTCTCTCTCATTTTACCGCGCGTTAGTCCGCCACTCCGTGAGTTCACGCAACAAGCCCGGTGCCCCGTATATGCGATCGAGAGCCTCTAGAAGCCCCTCCACCGCCGAATGAATGCTCCGCTCGGGATTCGACGACAGCTTGCCCTCGTACACGTAGCGGAACACATCTGCCCCACCGTCACCGCTGAACAATACTCCGACGACGTCCCCGTTCCGGTCAACGGTGACGCTGCCCGAGTTCCCGGCGACGCCATCAACGTCCGACATGAAATCCAGGGCGGCAGCCCCGGGCACGGCGGTCTCCGCGGTGCGCCAGCGATCCGGTACGGCGAGCGGATGCTCCCGATGGCGCCCATAGTCATACAGCGCCGACGCGGTGGAAACCGCCGGAAGCTTGAACCAGGGAGAAGGTGACATCGTCGGCTCCTGGGGCGCGCGCTCGTAGGCAGTCAGCAAGCCATAGCCCAAGCGAAAGGTTCCGGTCGTGTCCGGGTAGAGCGCCGGGCCGAGCGCGGCGTATCGTACCGCTTCAAGTTCTCTCTCGACTCTCCGAAGTGCAGCGGATTTCGCGTCGTACTCGCGACCGCGGCGCCGGATCTCGCCTTGCACGGTCCGCACCGCATCCAGCATGGGATCGTGCATCTGCACGAATTCCGCGTCGGTCGCCGAGTACAACCGCTTCCGAAATGCCGCATCACCCAGCCGACTGCCGCCAACCAGTTGTTCGGCTCTCTCGCGCGGTGCCCTACCCTCAAGCAACCCCGCCAACACCGAGTCCTTCGGCGGCAAGTACTCGACCAGCGTTTCGAGGTACGCCGTCAGGAGCTCAACCTCGAATTCAGACGCCGCGCCGGCAAGGCACCCGGAATTGCAGCCATCGAGGAGCCAGTGTTCGAGCCGCGCTCTTGCCGCTTCGCGGTAACCCAGCGCCCGCTCGGCGTCTGGACGATGACGCTCTTCGCGCAGTCGAACGAGGATATCGGCCGCCGTCAGCGTCGGTCCGATGACATAGGCCGCCCACGGCACGTGCGCGTCCGGGTCCTGCCACATGATCGGCTCCTGGTCACCGGCCCAAGGCAGGAGCAGGTGCGCCCGTCGGAGCGGGTCGAGTCCTCTCACCTTTGCCTCGGCATCATTAAGTATCGCCAGATCGCGCGTGCCCGCCGTGCCGGAGAGCGACTCGCGCAAGTGCAGGTCGTCATACTCCCGAGCTGCAACGAACGCCGGGTCGCGGTAGGCCGTGGCATTGACCTCCAGAAGCTCCCGATAGAATCTGAGCAACTTGACTGTCTCGGCTGCACCGGGATCACTTGAACCGGTACGGTCGCGCCAGGCCGATGCGCGTGTTGCAGCCTTACCGATCAGGTCGAGCTCGAGCGGCACCTCGATCGACTGCATGGACCGAAGCTCCAATCCCGGAAGATACCGGGTTCCGCCGGCGTACGGCGCCCCGCTGATGAAAACCGGCATTCCCTCCATAGGATGTTGCCGAGAGACGCGAAGATAGTTTGGCGTAGTGGCTGGCCTGCCACGCTCGTAGACGCGAACCAGAGCGATATCCAAAGTCGGCGCTGGATATGCCCCCGTGTCCGCCGCGAGCCCCGACTCCGGGGCGAACGCAAGGCGAACGTCGGTGTATCGGTGATACGTGAAGAGTACGTACTTGGCGCCCCCGAAGTATGAGACCACCTGCCCGACTGAGCCCGGTTCGACCCCAACTTTGCGCTCGAGATACGCAATTGCAGCGGCCTGGGGCTCCGCGTGGACACCGCTTGTTCCCGGCATTGCTGCCTTAAGCACCGTGGCGGTCACGTCACGTTCGCTCACAAGCGCATCAACCGTGACGTGGGGAAGCTGGACCTCGCTCTCTATTCCCGCTGCCGCGAAGCCGTTCTTGAGCTCGTTCTCGATGGTCTCCCGAGCCACTGCGGGAATGACGTGCCTCGCCGTGAGAACTAGACCCCGATTGCTGACGAACGCGCCTGACGTCCCGGTCGTTCCGACACGAACGGTTGCCCTCTCGAGGCGATCGAGCCACGGCTTCGTCAATATGACGCCCGTGTCGGACTCGATACGCTCCAACGGTATATCGGTATACGGCCAGTACCCCTCCGCGCCTAACGCCGCGGACCCCATGAACGTGAATCCCCCAGACAGCAAGAGCGCGAGAACAACACCGTTCGCGACACGGCGCCATCGACACTCGACTCCCCTTCGCCCATCGACGATTGCCGGAACGGGCTCCGCGACACTAGCGAGCAACACTGTGAGCCCCGTACTGGTCGAACCACTCAACAATTCGGCGCGTTCGGTCCTCAGCGTTCTTCGACAGCGAATGGCCATCCGAACCGTAAATGACCAACGAGTACACCTTGTCGTGCGATTGCAGCGCCTCGGCCATACGCAGCGCCTGGGTTACCGGAACCAGTTTGTCCATCCGACCGTGCATGATGAGTACTGGCACGTTGATCTTCTCCGGCCACAAGACGGCAGACCGATCGCGGTAGTACTCATCCGCACGTTGCTCGTAATTCGGCCAGACCTTGGGCGCACCATCAAACCATTCGTTTCCCTTCAGAAACCAGTCTCCGTGAATGAACGATTTCGTGTCGGCACTGAGCAGAGCCGGGCCGGCGATGACGGCGGCCGCCTGAACCAGAGCTCCACGCTTCAACGCGATATAGGTCATTGTTCCGCCCCGCGACTGACCGAGCATGTACAGTCGCGTCGGATCGACGAATTCCAGGGCCTTGAGAGCCGGCACGAGATTCAGGACGTCATCGACCTCTTGACCACCCCATTCGTCGCGCTTTCCGGTCGAACCGTGAAAGCGATAATCCGAGGCAATGACAACGAATCCTTTTTCAGCGAGCATCAACAGGTCCACAAGGTAAAGGCACGAATCGTTCTCCTGCTTACAGGGAACGCCGTAATTCCCGATCCGTCCGTAGTCCCCGGTCCCGCCGCGGTTGTAGATGACCGCCGGCCACTTCTGCCCGCCGGGTTGCTTCGGCCGTATGAGCATCCCGCGGATCAATAGCCCATCGCTCCAATACCGGATGTCCAGGACTTCAAACTCGGTCTGTGCGCGCACCCGTTCATATACCGATTGCGTGAAATAGCCATGCGTGAACTCGTCAAGCTCATCCCATCGCGGCAACGACGGCCACGACGCTTCGCTTACGATGCGTCCATTCTCCGCATTGCTGGTACCTGCAGGACCCGCCCAGGCAATCGCCGGCGCGGCCGCCAGTAGACCAACGAGCGCTCGAACGTACCAACTCATGGCGTTCTCCCCACCGAGGTTTCAACCAGGTTTTGGGCAGTCAGGCCAGCGCTCGCACTGTTTGCCAGGTGTCTCCTGGACCACCGCCGCGCGCGCCGCTTCTTCCACCATAGGTAGATTCCGGTCACAGAAAGCATCACGGTAACGATCCCAACCATCGCAACGAAGATCCGATAAGTCGTGGAATCGTGGATATCCGCGAAGTGGAGAGCGCGCAACCAAGTCTCGACGGTATTCCCAACGTGCGCACCGCTTGGGACACTCACATCGCGAATTTCGCCAGTGTCCCCGTCTACCCAGACCGAGGTACTCCACGCATTGTTCTGAACGTTAAGGTCCGATACGACGGCGTACGTGTAGACGCCTAAGCTCTCGATATAGGCCATGCCGTACGGTCGCAATATCTTGAAGCCTCGCTCGGCGGCAACATCTCGCATCGCCTTCTCGCCCAGCGACTGGGCTTCAGACCAGTGAAGCCGTGGATTCGGATTCTCATGCAGTCCGGGCCGCTGCATTACCAACATCGGATCCTCGTAGTCAAGCACAGACCGCATGACGGCAATGTAGGTCGAACTCAGATTAAACATGACGCTAGACCATGCGAACACAAAGAGCACCGGCCACAACCATAGCCCGTCTGCCCGGTGCAGATCGAAATTCACCCGAACGGCCTTCGCGTTCACCTTAATCCACCATGAGGGCAGCCACTTTCGCAGGAAGCCGCGAAGCGAGACCGGCACCGTGAGGTACAGCCCGACAAAGCAATCAATGCTCCAGGCCAGGGCCACAATTCCGAGGATCAGATATCCTGTGCTTCCAGCCGAGAGATTCATGTGCAGTGCGTAGAGAAAAGAAACCAGGTTGATTCGGCCTTGGGTGATGTCGCCCTCACGACGTTTTCCTAGCTCCTTTCCCGTGTATGGATCCAAGAACACGCGATCAAACGTAATGGGCCATTCCTTCCCCGTCGAAGGATCGACTCGGGGCGAGACTCGGACGAAGGCCTGATCGTGATAGACGGAAAAATAGTCTATGCGGGAGTGCGGCTCCACGACCTCAGCACGCATTGCGAGCGTCGCCAGATCCAAAGGTGCTACTCCGGGAGCTGCTACTCCGAACAGCTGCGGATTCGTCAGCCTCTCAAGAGGCTCGCGAAACGCGAGCAGGCTCCCGGTCAAGCCTTCCAGGATCAGAAAGCCCGCCATAAGAAGCCCCACCCAGCGGTGCAGCCACACGAGCCCCCTCCTCATGGTGACGCGCCCAAGCCGGTCGTCCCTGCCGGAAAGCAGAGGCACCGTGGCATGCGCGTCCCCATAAGCGGCCCGCGTCCAGTACAGGAGAGACCGCTCACGTCGTCCACTCAGAACTCCACCTTGACGGACCCGAGCACGGAGCGCGGGGGTCCATAGGTCACGTATCCCCAGGGCGCGACATACATGAACGAATCCGTCCGATAACTTGCATCCAGCGCATTGCGAACATTGATCTGCGCCGTCACTCGCGCGCGTCCGATCGGATGTTCATAGGAAGCCATTGCATCGACCGTGTGATACGCGGGATTCGTGATTACGTTCGTTTCTGAAGCCCCCGTATTGGGGTCGACATAAAGACCCGGCGCCGAACCTTCAAAGCTGAGCCCCGCGCCGACCTTGAAGCCCTGAAGAGCGCCCGACAACTTGTATGTCGAATACAGACGCAGCATCTGTTCCGGCACCTGCGGAAGACGCGTACCGGCCGGATATGTCGAAGTGCCGACCTTGATCGTTGCCCGGTCATACGAGTACGCCACCAGGGCATCCCATCCCTGAAGGATCTCGCCCTGTAGGGTCATCTCGACGCCCTTGGATTCAATTTGACCCACGGTCGTCGGGAAGAAGCTACCTTGGCCGTTCGGATGAGCGATATCCGGTGCGATGACGTTGATCTTTGTCAGGTCGTACCACGCTAAGGACGCTGACAGGCGCCCGTCCGATGACTCGGCCTTGGTACCCACTTCATATTGCTTCGCCCCCTCCGGCTTGAGCGGCTTTCCCTGGTAATCGGTGCTCGTTGCGTTGGTCGCGCCGAAGTTCTCGGTATAGCTTGCATAGAGGCTCAGAAAGTCTTTCGGTAGCCACAACACGCCGACTCGCGGCGTTACGGCATGATCTGCTGGCGGATTGGAAGGCGTCGGATTGCCAGACCCGCCGTAAAAGTCTGTCCCGTTCGTTGAGAACCCGTTGGTAGCGACATGCTGATAGCGCAGGCCGCCTAGAATCTCGACGGAGTACGGGAGCTTGATCTGGTCCTGGGCATATAGGCCGTATGACCGCGTCGTCGTGTCCGTGTAATAAAAGCTGTTTGGGTCAATCGGAATGGCCGCGGTCGACTGCACGACAGAGCTGTACAGCGGCACATTGAAGTATGGCCCGTTCGAATTGGAGTACTGGCTGTCGTACAACGCCCGCAGGTTGTAATAGTCACCACCCATGAGCAGCGTGTGCTTGATGGGTCCGGTGTTGAAGTGACCTTCGAGATCCAGCACCGTTCCGTCCGATCGAGTCCATCCGGTCAGGTGAGAAGTGCTCAGTCCGACAGTCCAGGTGTTCCCGTCCTGGAATAGCGGTCCGCAGCACGTATTCCAGTTCACAGGCGTCGAAAAGTTCACCCGGTTTCGACTGATGTGTTGCCGCACCGTCCAACCGTCCGCAAACTCGTGCGACCAGCTCAAACCAATGAATGCAGTATCCGGATCGAACTCGTAGGGCGTCGGATTCGCGTTGCGCGGTCCAAACAGGAACTGCTGCGACGTCGTGTCATACGGGACGATCGACTGCTGGTACAGAATCGTCCGGTCATGTGAATAGGAACCTTCCAGGGTGACTTGTGTCTTGGCGTCCGGGGTCCACCGCAGAGAGGGCGCGATGAAATCACGCTTGTCCCACACGTTGTCGATGAAGAGGTTGTTCTGGTGATGGGAGGCATTGAGGCTGAACTGGAGCGTCTTGCTGTCGTTCAGCGGCCCAGCGGTGTCCAGAGTGGTCGTGTACTCACCCCAGCTGCCGGCGGTTTGCTCCACGGAGAACCTCGGGGTCGCCGACGGTTGCTTGGTGATGATATTGACAACACCGCCCGGCTCCACGCGACCGTATAAAATCGATGCGGGTCCCTTTAGGACCTCAATGCTGTCGACATTGCTCAAGGTCGCCGTACCGCCGAGTCCACTGGGGTCGTCGATCCGGAAGCCGTCGCGGAAATAGGTGGATGTCGGAAACCCGCGGAGATATATATTCTCGGCCCAGCCGATCGTCGATGAGCGTACTCCAGCGACATTGACGAGCGCCTGATCGAACGTCAGGGCCTTCTGGTCCTGCAGCATCTGCTGCGTCACGACCTGAATCGAGGCTGGAGTCTCAATCAACGGAGTGTCGGTCTTGGTCGCCGTGCTCGAGTCGGAGCGCGAGTAGCCCTCCTCCGCGGTGTCCGAGACGGTCATCTTGCTGAGCTCCGTCGTCGGCGCGGGGGATGACTGCTGCGCAAGCGCAGGAGCAGCCAGAACCACGAGGATGAGCGCTTCGATACCTTTCTTGTTCATGAGTGACTTCCCTGAAAATGAATTGAGTTCTTGACCGAGATTCGTTGGCGGTGTGTTCTAGCGCGGCGCTTCTTCCACCAGATGTACACTCCGGTGATGCTGAAGCCGCTGACGAGGATCCCCATCAGGGCGACGAATAGGCGGAACGGCATGCCCCACACTTCGGCGGTGTGCAGGGCAAAGAGCCAGGTATTGAGCGTGGCCCCGACGTTCT
The DNA here is from genome assembly GCA_903884235.1 of uncultured Pseudomonadota bacterium. Taxonomy (GTDB): domain Bacteria; phylum Pseudomonadota; class Gammaproteobacteria; order Steroidobacterales; family Steroidobacteraceae; genus CAIKZZ01. The sequence continues at coordinate 152,821 of CAISEB010000030.1, read as the reverse complement.
GGCCGGTCGGGAGCGAGAAGCCCAAGGGCCTCCCCCGGTCGTCGAGCAGCAACACCGACCCGCCGCCCTCGGACGTCACATCACGGTCGCTGCGCACGAGATAGGTGAACAGCCCTTTATCCGGCTGGTAGTAAAGGCCTTCTTCGCCCAGCACTCGGAAGTTCAGCGCCAGGGACCGGGATTGCACCTCTCGCCGCGCGGTTTCACGAATTTCTTCCCAGGGGGTCGCTGGGTCGGTGTGCGGATTGGGCAGTGCGGGGACGCCATTCCCATACACATCCGGCATGCCAAAGAGCGCATGCATGACGGGCGTGTAGAACTGGTCGCTGAGGTTGAACCCGACTCCGGACCAGGCGAAGACGGCGAGCAGCAGCCAGAGCCACAGGCCTCCAGCCCGATGCAGATCGAAGTTGATTCGAAACGGGGAGCCTCGCCACTTCACGAGCCAGGACGGGCGCCACCAACGACCCAACCAGCTCCTTCCGGCGCTCTCGCTCCCCGTCGCCGCGGACCGCTGTAGCCGAGTTGGGAACGTGAGGTAGACACTGACAACACAATCCAGTGTCCAGATCACGGCCACGATCCCGAATAGCCAGAGCCCCCACGAATCGGGCAGTGCGAGCGCGTAGTGCAGGCGGTTGATGAGTGGGACGATGTTGTGCCGGGTAATCGGCCAGTTGCCGCCCGATTGCACACGCCCGAGTTCCCGTCCCGTATAGGGGTCGAGGTAGAGCGCCTCAAAACCGAGGTCGAATGGCTGCTTCGTTGCGGGGTCTATTCGCGGCTCGGCCGGAGTCAGGAACGCCTGATCCTTCGCGACATGGAGATTGACGTAGTTGAAGCTTGCCGTTGGATACAGCGCCTGCGCCCGATCCCGAAGCACGAGCCCGTCCAAGACCGCGGCATTCTGTGCACCGACTTGCGGCGGCGGATCGAGCCAGTGGGTCAGCTCCGAATTAAACACGATGATGCTGCCGGTCAAGCCGATGACGATCAGAAATGCCGCCATGAACAGGCCGGCATACCGGTGGATCAGCACCGCGGAGTGTCGGAGCGTCAATCCCGTGTGGTGGGCATGAGCGCTCATCGGTGCTCCAGGACAAACGCCATCGTCTGCAGCGCAACCGCCTTGACGGGTCGGCCTTCGCGCTCTGCCGGTTGACAGCGCCAGGATCGAATCGCGTCGCGTGCAGCATCGTCGAGGCGCGCTGAACCGCTGCTTTCAACAATCGCGACGGACTCGATGCGTCCGAGCTCGTCGATCTCCACCTTCATTCGTACCTCACCCTGTTCGCGCTCGCGGCGAGAGGTGGGCGGATACCGCGGGGGATGGCGCTCGGGGCACTGCAACTCGAGCTGCCCGGCAAGTGTTTCGGGTCCCGTCGAGCGGCTGGCCACCTGGACCGCCGGCGCACTTTCGGTCGCCGGAGGACGGATTGGCTCCGGCACAACCTCAATGGGCGGCACATCCGGCGTCATCAGCGTGACGCTGGGTGCAGTCAATCGGACCGCAATCGGCGGTGCTGGCCGCTCCTGAGGTTTTCGTTCTTCGGCAATGAGCCGTACCGTGATCGCGGACGGCTGCTGCACGGTCACGGTGACACGCGACAGACAAAACGCACCCACGACCAGCGCGTGTCCCAGCAATACGCCGGCACACGTCAACAAACGTCGCCCAAACATGGTTTCGTACGCCTACGAGATCGGCCTCAGCTTTCGCTGAGCCAGTGATTCCACGGGTTACCCTGGTAACCCGACCGCGCTAATCAGGCGTAGGGCGTAGGGGGGCCGCGCGGGAGGCGCGTCGGCACGATTGTGCCGCGAGGGATGAATTCCTGAGGAGGAAGTGCAATGGAAGCCGGAATCAGGTGCGCGAACACGACGACCGCAATCGCGTGCGGTGCGGACATCGTCGAGGCGGCGGCAGCGAACGGGCAGATCCCCATGCTCTCGTGATCCGGCGCATGGCCGCCGTGGCTCGGGCTCCCTGGGTGGCCGGGCATCGCCATGCCGGACATATCCATCGAAGACATGTCCATGCCCGACATATCCATACCGGACATGTCGTGTGGCATCTGATGGGCCGCCGAGCCCGTCGCGATCGGAGCGTAGCCGGAACACAGAATGAGACCACCGGGCCCGGGCATGAATCCCGTCGGCACCAGCGCGCGCGCAAAGAACGTGACAGACAGCAGTGCTGCCAGCCACGGAGTTCGCGCCCACCGGATTGCGACCTGGTTTCTCACATTGTTAGATTAGCTCACAAACGCCTTGATAACTACGGGGATTTCACGGTAGAGCCTGTACCAATTGACGCCCCCCGCCCTGCACACCCAGGGACGCCTAATTCAAACAGAGGTGGCTCTGTCCTTGGGTCGTTCTACATAGGGCCCAACGCGCGTAACATATTGCGATCTGTTCCATCGCAGAGGGGGGCGTTAAATGAATCGCAGAGAGATCCTCGGAATTGGAACCGCGGCAACCCTTGCCACGGTCGCGGGCATAGCCATGGCCGCAGATGACCCGCAAGCCGGTGCGCACGATATGCACCGGATGGCTGCGGGGCACGAGCATCACGGAGCAGGCTCTCGCTACGCGGACCTCGTTGCCTCAACCTCTCACTGCGTCACGGCTGGAGATGCCTGCCTGTCGCACTGCCTGACCCTGCTTGGCGAGGGAGACAAAGAGCTCGCCGCTTGCGCGAAGACCGTCAGGGACACGATCGCGGCCTGCACGGCGCTGCGCGAATTGGCCGCCGCAGACTCACCGCATGTGAAGGACTTGGCCAGGGTGGTCAGCGGCATCTGCGGCGACTGCGAAGCCGAGTGCAAGAAACATGAGAAGCATTCGGTGTGCAAGGACTGCGAGAAAGCCTGCCACGACTGCAAAGACATCTGCGACCGGGTATCTGCAGCCGCCTGATTTGATGACGCGTAGCGTGTCGATCACACCCGGTTCGCGTGCGAACGACTGGCGGGTCTACGTGCGCCCATTGCTGGGCGCATTTGGTTGAGAAGCCAGACTGAGTTTTTGCCAGTTTTTCCCCCATTTTCACTATTCTCAACCTTTGAAATAGGTGACAAGCTAGGCAAGCGCCCTGGTCTGGTCACTCCCACTCGATGGTCGCGGGTGGCTTTCCGGAAATGTCGTACACGACGCGCGAGACGCCGGCGATTTCATTGACGATCCTGAGGCTAACCTTCTCGAGCAGGTCGTAGGGCAGCCGCGCCCAGCGGGCCGTCATGAAATCGATCGTCTCGACCGCACGGATCGCGATGACCGGCGCGTAGCGACGACCATCGCCGGTGACGCCGACCGAGTTTACCGGCAGGAACACGGCAAATGCCTGGCTCGTCTTGTCGTACCAGCCTGCGCGCCGCAGCTCCTCGATGAAGATGTGGTCGGCGAGCCTGAGCGTATCCGCAGCGGCCTTGGTGACCTCGCCAAGGATGCGCACGCCGAGGCCGGGTCCCGGGAACGGGTGCCGGTAGACCATCTCGCGCGGCAGACCCAGCTCGACGCCGAGCCTGCGCACCTCGTCCTTGAAGAGCTCGCGCAACGGCTCGACGAGCTTGAGCTTCATGTGCGCCGGGAGCCCGCCGACGTTGTGGTGGCTCTTGATCAGGTGCGCCTTGCCCGTCTTCGCGCCCGCGGACTCGATGACGTCCGGATAGATCGTGCCCTGCGCGAGGAATTCGACCCGGGCGCCGGCGGCGCCGGTGACCTTCTGCGATTCCTCGTCGAACACCTCGACGAAAAGCCGGCCGATGATCTTGCGCTTGGCCTCGGGGTCGCTCACGCCCTGGAGCTCGCCGAGGAAGCGCGCCTCGGCGTCGACGCGGATGACCTTGACGCCGAGATTCTGCGCGAACACCTGCATGACCTGGTCGCCCTCGCGATGGCGGAGCAGGCCGTGGTCGACGAACACGCACGTCAGCTGGTCGCCGATCGCACGGTGCAGGAGCGCGGCGACCACGCTCGAATCGACGCCACCGGACAGGCCGAGCAGGACGTTCGCGGCGCCGACCTGTGCCCGCACGCGCTCGATTGCATCCTCGATGATGTTGCCCGCGTTCCACGAGTTGCCGCAGCCGCAGATCTCGTGCACGAAGCGCGAATAGATCCGCTCGCCCTGGGTCGTGTGCGTGACCTCGGGGTGGAACTGCAGGCCGTAGAAGCGTCTTTCCTCGTCGGCAAGGCCGGCGATCGGCACGTCCGGGGTCGAGGCGATGACCTTGAAGCCGGGCGGCGCGACGACCACGCGGTCACCGTGGCTCATCCACACGTCAAGGAGCCCTTGGCCCTCGTCGTTGACGCGGTCCTCGATGTCGCGCAGCAGGGCCGAATGGCCGCGGGCACGGATCTCGGCGTAGCCGAACTCCTTGGAGTCGTGCGCCTCGACGCGACCGCCGAGTTGCTGCGCCATCATCTGCAGTCCGTAGCAGATGCCGAGCACCGGGACGCCGAGTTCCCACACGGCCGCGGGCGCGCGCGGGGTGCCCTCGACGGTGACGGTCTCGGGCCCGCCCGAGAGGATGACGCCCATCGGCGCGAACGCACGGATCTCGGCATCCGACATATCCCACGGATGCAGTTCGCAGTAGACGCCGAGCTCGCGCACCCGGCGCGCGATCAGCTGCGTGTACTGCGATCCGAAGTCGAGGACGAGGATGCGATGGGCATGGATGTCGGCGGCCACGGTCTGGGTCACCATCAGCTCACCCGGTAGTTCGGCGCTTCCTTCGTGATCTTCACGTCATGGACGTGGCTCTCGCGCACGCCCGCGTTCGTGATCCTCACGAAGCGCGGCTTGGTGCGCAGCTCCTCGATGTTGCGACTGCCCGTGTAGCCCATCGCGGCGCGCAGCCCGCCGGCCAGCTGGTGCAGGATCGACACCAGGCTGCCCTTGTACGGCACGCGACCCTCGATGCCCTCCGGCACGAGCTTCTCGAGCTCGGTCTTGGTGTCCTGGAAATAGCGGTCGGCCGAACCGTGGCGCTGCGACATCGCGCCGAGCGATCCCATGCCGCGGTAGGACTTGTACGAGGCGCCCTGGTAGAGCTCGACGTCGCCCGGCGACTCCTCGGTGCCCGCGAACATGCCGCCGAGCATCACCGTGTGGGCGCCCGCCGCGATCGCCTTGGCGATGTCGCCCGAGAAGCGGATGCCGCCGTCGGCGATCAGCGGCACGCCGCTCTTGGCGAGCGCGGCCGCGACGTTCGCGACCGCGGAGATCTGCGGCACGCCGACGCCGGCGACGATGCGCGTGGTGCAGATCGAGCCCGGGCCGATGCCGACCTTGACGCCGTCGGCGCCCGCCTCGACCAGCGCCAGCGCAGCCTCCGCCGTGACGATGTTGCCGCCGATCACGTCGACCTGCGGGAACGCCTTCTTGATGCGGGTCACCATCTCGAGCACGCCGCGCGAGTGACCGTGCGAAGTGTCCACGACGACGACGTCGACGCCGGACTCGGCGAGCTGGGCGACGCGATCGAGGGTGTCGGGGTTGGTGCCGACCGCCGCGCCAACGCGCAGCCGGCCGCTCGGATCCTTGCAGGCACGCGGGAACTCGGTGGCCTTCTGGAAATCCTTGACCGTGATCATGCCCTTGAGCAGGCCGGCAGCATCGACGACCAGCACCTTCTCGATGCGATGGCGGTGCAGCAACCGCAGGACTTCGTCCTTGGGCGCGTTCTCGCGGACCGTGATCAGCCGGTCCTTCGGGGTCATCACCGTGGTCACCGGCGCGTCGAAGTTGCGCTCGAAGCGCAGGTCGCGATGGGTGACGATGCCGACGACTTCGCCGGCGGCGGTGACCACGGGCACGCCGGAAATGCCCTTGGCGCGGGTCAGGTCGATGACCTCGCGAATGGTCTTGTCCGGGGTCACCGTGATGGGGTCGGAGATGACCCCGCTCTCGTACTTCTTGACGCGCAGGACTTCGCGGGCCTGGTCGGCGGCGCTCATGTTCTTGTGAACGATGCCGATTCCGCCTTCCTGTGCGATCGTGATCGCGAGGCGGGCCTCGGTCACGGTATCCATCGCCGCGGACACCGTCGGCAGGTTGAGCCGGATGTTGCGGGTCAGCTGGGTGGACAGATCGACGTCGCGGGGCAGCACGTCCGAATAAGCCGGAACGAGCAGCACATCGTCGAACGTCAGCGCTTCTTGATCAATTCGCATAGGGCAGACCTCTGCCGCGACTCGGTGCGGCGGGGCCTATGCGGCGCGCACGGCTCCGCCGGGGAGCCTTGGTAAAGCCGGGCATCGTACTCGCCCGGAGGCCCTCCGTAAACCGCTTCTTGAGGCGCCGGGCCCGCTAGACTGGCGCCCCATGCCCCCACCCCCCGCACCCGCGGCCGGACGCGATGTCTATACGGTTTCCAGGCTCAACCGGGAGGCCCGGCTGCTGCTCGAAACCGGCCTGCCCGCGCTCTGGCTCGAGGGGGAACTGTCCAATTTCGCCCGGCCGGCGTCCGGCCACTGGTACTTCTCGCTGAAGGACGAGGCCGCGCAGGTCCGCTGCGCCATGTTCAGGGGCGCCAACGTCCGGGTCCGCGTGACACCCCGGGACGGCATGCACGTCCTCGTCCGCGCGCGGGTCGGCCTCTACGAACCCCGGGGCGAATACCAGCTGCTGATCGAACACCTCGAGGAGGCCGGCGAAGGCGCCCTGCGCCGCCGCTTCGAGGAGCTGAAGGCGCGCCTTGGCGCCGAGGGCCTGTTCGACGGCGACGCGAAGCGCCCGCTGCCGCGCCTGCCGCGGCGCATCGGCGTCGTCACCTCGCCGACCGGCGCCGCGATCCGCGACATCCTGCACGTGCTGGCGCGTCGTTTCCCGGCGGTACCGGTGCTCGTCTACCCGGTTCCCGTCCAGGGCACCGGAGCCGCCGCGGATATCGCCGCCGCGCTCAGGCTCGCCTCGGCGCGCGCCGAGACCGACGTGCTGATCCTCGCCCGCGGCGGTGGCTCGCTCGAGGACCTGTGGTCCTTCAACGAGGAGGTCGTCGCGCGCGCGATCCGATCGTGCCGCATCCCGGTGATCACCGGGGTCGGCCACGAGGTGGACACCACGATTGCCGACTTCGCCGCCGACGTGCGCGCCCCGACGCCCTCCGGTGCCGCCGAACTCGTCGTCCCGGATCGCCTCGAATGGCTGCGCCTGCTGGAACGCTCCGGCGAACGCCTGGGCGCGGCCTGGGCGCGCGGCGAGTCGACCCGTCGCGAGCGCCTCGCCTGGCTCTCGCGAAGGCTCGACCTGACCCATCCGCGCACCCGCCTTGCGGCCCGCGCGCAGCGCCTCGACGAACTGGAATCCCGCCTGGCGCGGGCGCTTCGGCGCGAACTCGTCGCGACGCGCCAGCGGCTCTCCGCAGCCGCGCGCACGCTGAACGCGGTCAGCCCGCTCGCCACCCTCGACCGCGGCTACGCGATTGTGACCGGCCCGGCCGGCGCCGTGGTGCGTGCCGCCGCGGACGTCGCCGATGGCGCCGCGATCGAGGCACGCACCGCGGATGGCACGCTGCTGGCGACCGTCACCGGCCGTCGGGACCCATCACCCGCGCCGTAGCCAGAGGCGCACGACGAGCCCAGGGCGCCCGTCGTCGAGCTCGATCGTCGCGCCGTGCAGGCGCATCACCGCCGCGACGAGCGCAAGTCCAAGCCCGCTGCCCGGCGTGCCGGCCGAGCTCGGCAGGCGGCGGGAGCGCTCGAGCGCGCGGGCCCGGTCCTCCACCGCGATGCCGGGACCCGAGTCGGCGACGACGAGCGAAATCCCGTCGCGCTCCTGCGCCGCACGCACCACGAGGTGACCTCCCTGGGGCGTGTACTTGATTGCATTGTCGACCAGGTTCGCGACGGCCTGGGCGAGCAGCTGGCCATTGCCGTTGAGGACGAGGCCGGCGTCCAGGCGCGCATCGAGGGTCTGCCCCTTCTGTTCGGCCAGCGGCCGGTACAGGTCGACGATGTCCTCGACGATGCCCGCGAGATCCACCGGCGCGAGACTCGCGGTGCCGGCTTCGGCGAGCGCGATCCGAAGCAACGCCTCGAGCGTCGTCTCGACACGTTCGAGTTCGCCGAGCGAGCGCTCGACGGCCGCCCGCAGGCGCGCCGGCTGCGCATCGCCGACGAGCGCGTACTCGAGCGCCGCCCGCAACCGGTTGAGCGGCCCGCGCAGGTCGTGTGCGGTGCTGTCCGCCACGGTGCGCATCGCGACGGTGAGCTGCTCGATGCGGTCGAGGGCGACGTTGAACTCCTGGGCCACCACCGAGAAGACGGAACCGGGCCAGCTCGGCAGCCGCTGGGAAAGGTCGCCCGCGAGGATGCGATGCACCAGCGCCGAGGCATCGCGCACCTGCTGCTCGCCACGCCTGGCGAAGCCGAGCGCGGCGACCATCCCGGCGAGCGAGGTGAGCACGACGGCGAGCGTGACCGGCCACAGCACCCGCAGCGCGTCCTCGATCTCGGCGCCGACGTCGTAGGCGATCATCAGCCGCGCGCCGTCCGGGTAGCGCACCTCGGCCCCGAGCATGTGGCGCGTGCCGGCGTGCGCCCCGCCGGGAGAGGCGAGGTCGAAGCGCAGGCAGCCCCGCCCGGCATCGCGGGTCTCGATGCCCTGCGGGATGCGGCCGGCGAGCATGATCCCGGACGGCGCTTCCAGCCGGTACTCGGCGCCGTCCGGGGCCGCGACGAGGCCGCGGTCGGTGATGACCCCCGCGAACGCCGCAGCGGGGAGGCGCGCGGCGAGTGGCGCGAGCGCGTCCCGCTCCCGCGCGATTGCCTCGCGGATGCGCGACTCGGAGACGGGCCGCGAGGCGAGGAACACGATCGTGCTGCCGACGACCGCCGCGATCGCGTAGGCGAACAGGATCAGCGCGATGCGCGCGCCGGTGGTTCTAGTGAGGTTCACGGCCGCCGACCGGTGGCGCGATGACGTAGCCCGTGCCGCGCACCGTCGTCAGCAGCGGTGCGTGCTTGTCATCGCCGATCGCCTGCCGCAGGCGGCTGACGTGCACGTCGATGACGTTGGTCTGCGGGTCGAAGTGGTAGCCCCAGACCTGCTCGAGCAGCATGCGCCGCGTGACCACCTGGCCGGCTGCGCGCATCAGGCACTCGAGCAGCCGGAACTCCCGCGGCGTCAGCTCGATGCTCCGCCCGCCGCGGCGCGCCTCGCGCGTCACGAGGTCGATCTCGAGATCGGCGACGGCGAGCCGCGGGCTGAACGCCCCGTCCGCGACGCGACGACACAGCGCGTCGATCCGGGCAAGGAGTTCGCTGAGGTGGTATGGCTTGACGAGGTAGTCGTCGCCACCGGCACGCAGCCCGGCGACGCGGTCGTCGACCTGGCCGAGGGCGCTCAGGATCAGCACCGGCAGGCGCAGCCCGCGGGCGCGCAGCGAGGCGATCAGGGCGAGGCCATCGAGCCCGGGCAGCATGCGGTCGACGATCATCGCGTCCACCGCGACCTGATCGAGACGCTCGAGCGCGTCTTCCGCGGACGCCAGCGCAATCACCTCGTGGCCCGACGCGACGAGGCCGTCCTCGAGCAGCGTTGCCGCCTCGCGATCGTCCTCGACCACCATCAGGCGCACGCTCGCGACCCCTTCTAACGTCCCTTGTGCTTGATCATCCGGCGGCGCTTCTTGCGCTGCCGGTCCGACAGCTCGTTGCGGCGCCCGGCGAACGGGTTCGTGTCACCTCGGAACTCGACGCGCACGGGCGTGCCGTGCAGCCGGAACGCTTCGCGGAACGTGTTCACGAGATAGCGCCGGTAGGCCTCCGGGACGTGCTGCACCTGGTTGCCGTGGATGACGATGACCGGCGGGTTGCGCCCGCCCTGGTGGGCGTAGCGCAGCTTGATGCGCCGGCCCCGCACGAGCGGCGGCTGGTGCGCCTCGAGTGCCGCCTCGAGCACGCGCGTGAGTTCCGGGGTCGGCATCTCGCGCATCGCCGCCTGCGCGGCGCGGTTCGCGTCGGCGAGCAGCAGGCCGACACCGGTGCCGTGCAGCGCCGAGATGAAGTGGCGCTCGGCGAAATCCAGGAACGGCAGCTTCAGTTCGAGCTGGTTGCGGATGTGGTCCCGCTGGTCCTCGGGAATGTGGTCCCACTTGTTGACCGCGAGCAGCAGGGCGCGGCCCTGCTCCGCGACATGGCCGAGCAGCGTTGCGTCCTGGTCCGCGATCGTCTCGTGCCCGTCGAGCACGCCGATCACCACGTGCGCCTCCTCGATCGCCTGCAGCGCCTTGATGACGCTGAACTTTTCGATCGCGTCCTCGACGCGCGAACGGCGGCGCACGCCAGCCGTGTCGATCAGCACATAGCGCCGGCCATCGCGTTCGAACGGCACGTGCACGCTGTCCCGGGTCGTCCCGGGCTCGTCGAAGGCGACGAGGCGTTCCTCTCCGATCAGGCGGTTGATGAGCGTGGACTTGCCGACGTTCGGGCGGCCCACGACCGCGATGCGGATGGTGTCGCGATCGAGCTCGGCCTCGGCGGCGAGGTTCTCCTCGGACACGAGTCCGGCGAGGAACGTCGTCACGAGGGCGTCGAGCCCCTCGCCGTGCGCGGCGGAGACCGGCAGCGGGTCGCCGAGGCCGTAGCGATGGAACTCGAGCCCGACGAGCTCGTTCTCGACGCCCTCGCTCTTGTTGGCGACGAGGATGATGGGCTTGCCGGTGCGGCGCAGCTTGGCGGCCACCGCGGCGTCCTCGGGCGTCGGGCCCGAGCGCTGGTCGACGACGAACAGCACCCGATCCGCCTCGGCGATGGCGCGCTCGGCCTGCTGCACCATCAACGCCTCGACGCCGGACGGCGACCGGACGAGCCCGCCGGTGTCGACGACGATGTAGCGGCCACCGCGCCGGCCGTAGCCGTACTGCCGGTCGCGCGTCAGCCCGGGCAGGTCCGCGACGAGCGCGTCACGCGTGCCGGTGAGGACGTTGAAGAGCGTCGACTTGCCGACGTTCGGGCGCCCGACGATTGCGATGACCGGCAGCATGGGCGCCTCTTGCCGTCACTTCTTCGGGTGCGCGCGCAGCGCGTACAGGTGACCGGCATCCGTCTGCACGTACACGAAGCCGTCGGCGACGACCGGCGCGTTGGTCACCCGCCCCTTGGCGGTCGCGATGCGTCCGAGCAGCACGCCCGTCGCCGCGTCCAGCCAGTGGACATGGCCCTCGAAGTCGGCGACCACGATCGCGTCACCGTCGAGCACAGGCGAGGTGAGGCCACGGCGCGCGAGTGCGTCCTGGTCCCAGACCGGGGTGCCGTCGCGACGCTTGACCGCGATGACATGGCTGTCGGCGGTGGTGACGAAGATCGTCTCGGCAGCGAGCGCGAGGCCGCGGTAGCTGGACGCATCGCGTGACCACCACACCTGCCCGGAGTCGAGGCCGAGCATCGCGACGCGACCCTGGAAGCCGGTGACCAGCACGTCGTGGCCCGAGACCACGAGCGAGCCGTCGATGTCGACCATGCGCTCGAGCTCGGTGCGGCCGTGCGGCGGGCTGACCGCTGACTCCCACATGGTGTCGCCCTTGGCAAGACCGTAGGCGGCGACCTTGCCGTTGTCGAAGCCGCAGACGACGACGTCGCCGGCGATCACCGGGCGCCCGGTACCGCGCAGCGTGAGGCGCGGCACCGCCTGTTCGTTGCTCCACAAGTCCGCGCCGGTGTCCGGCGCGAGGCCATGGACGCGGCCGTCGACGGTGCGCACCACGACGACCTGGGAGGCGATGGCGGGCGCGGAGAGCACCTCGCCGCTGACGCGCACCAGCCAGCGACGCGCGCCGTCGGCCTCGTTCAGCGCCAGCACCCGACCATCGCTGGTGCCGACCACGACGAGGCCATTGCCGGCGGCGGGTCCGCCGCTGAGCGGGAGCTTGGCGACTGCCTTCCAGAGGCTGCGACCCGTCTTGCCGTCGAAGGCGTACACCGTGCCGTTGTCCCCTGCTGCGAACACGCGGCCCGCGTCGACCGCGGGCGCGAGTGCGAGCCGAAGCGCGCGATCCTTGCCGCCGACGCCGGCAGTCCACGCGCGCTCGACGGCCAGCGTCGCGTTGAACGCGACGAGCGCCTTCGGAGGCTCGACGTCCTTGTCCTTGTCGCAGGCGACCAGGGCGACGGCGAGCAGCAGCACCGCGGCGAGGGAGCGCCGGCTCATGGCGAGTTTCACGGCGTGGCACCCGCCGCGGCCGCAGCCGCCGTCGGATCGCCGCCGGCGGCGGTGACCTTGAGCTCGACGAGTTGCCGGGCCGAGGGTTCGAGGTCCTTGGAGGCGAGCGCCGCGCGCCACGCGGTCAGGGCGCCGGCGGTATCGCCCTTGTCCATGAGCACGTCGCCGCGCACGTCGGCGTAGCCCGGCGAGTCGGCCGGGCCGCCGGCGAGCGTCTTCAGCGCATCGTCCGGCTTGCCCATCGCGCGCTGCACGCGCGCGAGCCGCAGCCGGACGACCGTCTTCAGCTCGGCGTCGCCGGAGTCGCGCTCGATCTGCTCGAGCAGCGTCGCCGCGTCCGCGAGCTTGCCGGTATCGACCTCGTAGTGCGCGATCGCAAGCGTGGCCATGTCGCCATAGGGCGTGCGCGCATAGTCGTCGTGCAGCTGCCGGGCCGCCTTGCTGGCCGCATCGAGGTCGTTGCGACCGAGTGCCGCCAGCGTCTGCGAGTACTGCTCGGCAGCGCCGTGCGCCTTGCGCACCTGCCAGGCCCCGTACTGCTGCCAGGCAACCAGCGCGGCGACGCCGATCAGCACGCCGGTCACGGCCCAGGGCGCGTTTTCACGGATCAAGCCACGGACGTGCTCGATCTGCTGCCGTTCGGACAGATATTCTTCCACGAGATTCTCCCGCCTGATTCGTCGTTCAGCGGCCGCGATCTTGCCGGGCCGCCCCATCACCATCCACCGCCGCCGACCCGATCAGGGACGCGAGGCGCCCCGCCAGGTCCGCGAACGGACATGCCTGTTGTTCGCCGCCGCCACGCAGCGGCTTGATCTGCGCGCTGCCGCGCGCGACCTCGTCCTCGCCGATGACCACCGCGAGCTGCGCGCCGCTCTTGTCGGCCCGCTTGAACTGCGCCTTGATGCCGCCGCCGGTCAGGTCGGTCTCGATGCGCAGCGCCGGCAGCGCGTCGCGGACCTCCTCGGCGAGCTGCAGGCCGCGCGACGCGGCGGCGGGACCGGCCAGCACGAAGTACGCGTGCGGCAGATCCGCGCAGGCCTCGAGACCGAGCTCCTGCATCAGGAGCACGACGCGCTCCATGCCGAGCGCCCAGCCGATGGCCGGCGTGTGCTCGCCGCCGAGCTGCGTGACGAGGCCATCGTAGCGGCCGCCGGAACAGACCGCGTTCTGCGAGCCGAGCGCGTCGGTGACCCACTCGAACACGGTACGGCTGTAGTAGTCGAGGCCGCGCACGAGGCGTGGGTTTACCGTATAGCCAATGCCGGCGGCATCGAGCCGCGCCTTGAGGGCGTCGAAGTGCTCGCGGGATGCCGGGTCGAGGTAGTCGGTCAACAGCGGCGCGGCGGCGATCAGCGCCGCGAGATCCGGGTTCTTGCTGTCGAGGATGCGCAGCGGATTGCCGACCAGGCGCCGCCGGCTGTCGGCATCGAGCGCGGCCTCGTGGGCCGTGAAGTAGGCGCGAAGCGCCTCGCGATACTCGGCACGCGACTCCGGCGTGCCGAGCGAGTTGATCTCGAGGCGCACGCGGCTGATGCCGAGCAGCTTCCAGATGCGCGCCGAGACCAGGATCAGCTCCGCGTCGACGTCCGGACCGTCGTAGCCGAAGGCCTCCGCGTCGATCTGGTAGAACTGCCGGTAGCGGCCCTTCTGCGGACGCTCGCCGCGGAACATCGGGCCGATCGTGAAGACGCGGTGGCGCTGGTTGTGGACCATGCCGTTCGAGATCGCGGCGCGCATCAGGCTCGCCGTCGCCTCGGGACGCAGCGTCACGCTCTGGCCGTCACGGTCCTCGAACGTGAACATCTCCTTCTCGACGATGTCGGTGTACTCGCCGATGGCGCGCTTGAACAGCTGCGTGCGCTCGAGGAGCGGCACGCGCATCTCGCGGTACCCGTACTGCGAGAACACGTGGCGAGCCACGGTCTCCAGCCGGTTCCACCAGCGTGCCTCGTCGGGCAGCATGTCGTTCATGCCGCGCAGCGGCTCGATGATCTCGCTCAAGTCAGCAGGTCCTCGTCGAATGGGGTTGGCGCTCAGCGCAGCGTGCCGTCGGCGGCCAGCCCGAAGCGCGCCTTGGCGCCTTCGCGCCGCGCCGCGGGCACCTCGATCAGGTGCCCGCCCACGGACACCTCGATGCCGTCGGCGTAGCCGAGGAACACGAACCACGGCGCGGGGCCGGGCATCGTGTGCGTCTCACCCGGGCGCACCAGGCCGTAGAAGAGTCGCGCGCCGCCCGCGGCACGCACCTCGACCCAGCAATCCTTCTTGCCGCGCAGCACGATCTGCGGGCCATCCGGCACCGAGGCGACCAGCGGCGGCGGCGGCTGCCCGGCCAGCGGCACGGCCTTCGGCCCGGCCGGCGCGGCAGCGGTGGCGGGCGCAGGCACGGGAGGGGTCGTGGGCGGGGTCTTCACGGCGGGGGCGGCGACGGGCGCGGCGGCCACGGGCGCCGGCTTCGCGGCAACCGGCACGACCGGTGCCGGGGCCGGGGCCGAGGTCTGCGCGGCCGCGGGCGCCGTGTTCGCGGTGGAGACCCCCGGCGCGGCTTCCGAGGTGCCACCGAGCGAGACCGACTCGGGCGCCGGCATGATGAGGTTCCCGGGACTGTCGCCGTCGGTGACCGCCGCAGGTTCGGCGGCGGCCGTCGCCGGCGTGCCCGACGCCGCGCTCGGCGCCACGACCGGCGTCGCGGGGGGCGCGACCCGCCCCATCCACCACCAGTACGACGCGCCGACCAGCAGCAGCGCCAGCACGAGCAGCCCGGCCTTCCTCAGCGCCGAATAGTCACGCGGCAGCGGCCGCGCGTTGGCGGGCGGCAGCAGTGAGGGCAGCGGCTGGTCGCCGGCGATCTCGTCGTACGCGGCGAGCACCTCGTCGACCGGCAGGTTGAGGAAGCGGGCGTAGGAACGCAGGTAGCCGCGCGCGTACACGGGCGCGTCGAACTCCCCGAAGCGGTCCTCCTCCAGCGCCTCGACGACTCGCGGCACGACGTGCAGCGCGAGCGCCACGGCGGCGACCTCGAGCTGGCGCTCGAGGCGGGCGGCCTGCAGGCGGCCGCCCGGGCCTGGCCGTCGCGCTGGCGCGTCGTTGTCGACGATCGTCGGGGCGAACTCGCTCATGGCGTGCTGCCCCCGCCACGGATCTCGCGGGCCTGGACCGAGTCCGGGAAGTCCTTGATGAGCTGGTTCTGGTAGCGGCCCGCAGCCTCCAGGTCGCCGAGCTTGCGCTCGATGCGCACGCCGAGCAGCAGCGAATCCGCGGTCGCCGGCGCGACGCGGAAGTAGCGCTCGAGCAGGGCGCGCGCGCCGAGCCCGCCACCCTTCGTGTAGGTAAGGTCCGCGAGCTGCAGCAGCGCGTCCGGGAAGTCCGGTCGCAGGCCGAGCGCCTTGCGGAAGAAATCCTCGGCACGGGCGAGGTCGCCGCCGCCACGGGCGCAGACGCCGGCGTTGGAGTACGCGACCTCGGGGGTCGTGTAGGCCGGGTTGCGGGCCGCCTGCTCGAAGGCCTTCTGGCCCTGCACCGCGTGCCCGTTGCGGCACAGGAACACCGCGTAGATGTTCTGCACGTCCGGGTTGTTCGGCTCGAGCTTGAGCGCGGCCGAGTAGTGGTGGTCCGCGCGCTCCACATCCTGCAACCGCTCGTAGACGAGGCCGGCGCTCATCTGCACCGACGTATCCTTCGGGTTCTGCGCCAGCGCCTTCTCGATCTTCTCGCGCGCCACGGCGATGTCGTTCTGCTTCAGGTACGCGACGGCGAGCTGCGCGTTCAGGCGCGCCGCGGTCACCATCGGGTCCTCGTCGGTCGGGTTCTGCGCGCCCATTGCGACCGCGAACGGCGCGAGCACGGCGAGCAGCGTCGTGATCCACGGCTTCATGCCTCGACCCCCACGCTGACCATCTTGCTGCCGAGCCGCACCGTCGTGCGGTCGTGCACGCGTCCGGCCAGCTGTCCGCACGCCGCATCGATGTCATCACCGCGCGTGCGGCGCACGGTCGCGGTCACGCCACTCGCATTGAGGTGGTCGCGGAACCAGGCGATCGAATCACGGCCCGAGCGAACGAAGTCCGAGCCGGGAAACGGGTTGAACGGGATCAGGTTGACCTTCGCCTCGCGGCCGCGCAGCAGCTTCACGAGCTCGCGGGCATGTTCGGGCTGGTCGTTCACGCCCTCGAGCAGCACGTATTCGAACGTGATCGAGCGGCCGTTCTGCGCGTCGAGGTAGTGCCAGCAGGCCTCGAGCAGCTCCTTGATCGGGTGCCGGCGGTTGATCGGCACGAGTCGGTCCCGGAGCGCGTCGTTCGGCGCGTGCAGCGAGACGGCCAGCGCGACGTTGATGTCCTCGGCGAGCCGGTAGATCTGCGGCACGAGGCCGGACGTCGACAGCGTCACGCGTCGCCGCGACAGATCGAAGCAGCGGTCGTCGAGGAAGATGCGCAGTGCCGGCAGCACCGCCTTGTAGTTGGCGAGCGGCTCGCCCATGCCCATCAGCACGACGTTGGTGACCGCGCGTTCGCCGCCGGCCCCGGCGCCGAGCCGCTGGTTCGCGAGCCATACCTGGCCGACGATCTCGGCGGCGGACAGGTTGCGGTTGAAGCCCTGCGCGCCGGTCGAGCAGAACGCGCAGTCGAGCGCGCAGCCGACCTGCGAGGAGATGCACAGCGTGCCGCGGCCGGGCTCGGGGATGAACACCGCCTCGATGGCCTGGTCGCGGTTGTCCGAGCGACCCGCCCGGAGCAGCCACTTGCGGGTACCGTCCGCCGAGACGTGCTCGCTGACGATCTCCGGCGGCCGGATCTCCGCGACGGCGGCGAGCCGGGCACGCAGCTCCTTGCCGAGATCCGTCATCTCGTCGAAATCGCCGACGCGACGCTTGTAGATCCAGGTCAGCAGCTGGCGCGCACGGAACGGCTTTTCCCCGAGGCCGACGCAGAACGCCTCCAGCTCCACGGGCGTGAGCCCGAGGAGGTTGGTGCGTGCGGCGGACTCGTCGGCCATGGGGACTGCCGCGCGCTCAACGCGTGCGCGGGCAGAGCTCCGTCGCCGAGAAGAAGTACGCGATCTCGTTCGCCGCGTTCTCGAGCGAGTCGGAGCCGTGCACGACGTTCTCCTCGATGCTCGCGGCGAGATCGGCGCGGATCGTGCCGGGGGCCGCCTTCTTCGGGTCGGTGGCACCCATGATGTCGCGGTGCTTGGCGACGGCATCCTCGCCCTCGAGCACCTGCACGACGACGGGGCCCGACGTCATGTACTTGCACAGGTCGGCGAAGAACGGACGTGCGCTGTGCACGGCATAGAAGCCCTCGGCTTCGCGCGGCGTCAACTGACGCATGCGCGAGGCGACGATGCGCAGGCCAGCCTGCTCGAAGCGACGGTAGACCTCGCCGATCAGGTTCTTCTGGACACCATCGGGCTTAACAATCGACAGGGTGCGCTCAAGCGCCATGACTCAACCTCACGAACACGGTGAAAGACCGACCATTGTACAGCCCGGGCGCCCTCTACCGCAACGCAAAGACGCACGGAAGTTGGCGGGAATTAAGGGATTTTTGCCCCCGCCGGGCGGCCGGCGGCTAGACCGAGAAGCTCTCGCCACACCCGCACTCGGAGCGGGCCTTCGGGTTCTTGAAGCGGAATGCCTCGTTGAGGCCGTGCCGGACGAAGTCGACCTCGGTGCCATCGACCAGCGCGAGGCTGTCGGAATCGACGACGACCGTGACCCCCTGGTCCTCGAACACCGTGTCGCCGGCACCGACGTCCTCGGCGTAGTTGACGACGTAGGCGTAGCCGGAGCACCCGGTCTTGCGGATGCCGAGCCGGAGGCCGACCCCGTGGCCACGGCTGTGGAGGAAGCTCTTGACGCGATCTGCTGCGGCGGGCGTGAGGGTAACGGCCATGGGCGTTCGGAGTGCTCCTGGAAACGACGACCGGGTGGGTCGATTCTATGCAGGTCGCGGGACGAGTAGAAGCACCGCGGCTGCCATGGCATCTTGGACCACGAGGAAGCGGCCGAGTTTCCCGACCGGCGCATCGAGCTCCCGGGCCAGCGCCCGGATGTCCGGGAGCGCCTGGCCGAGCGGCCGTCCGGGCGCCTGGGTGGACAGCAGGGCGGCCAGCGCGAGCGTGTAGGGACAGCCCCGAGCCTCCCAGCGCAGCGCCGCGATCCGGCCGTCCGCGGCCTTCAGGTGCACGCGCACGTGCGTGGCGCTGAGCGGCTCGCGGGCCTCCCCGCTGGCCCACCCCGGCCCGTCCGGGCGTCCTGCGCCCGGCGCCCGCAGGAACAGGTCGAGCACGGCGGGCGGATAGGCCGGGCCGCTCATGCGGGCGCGAGCGAGCGCAGGCGCCGCACCGCGGCGGCGACGATCGCGATCGCCGCGTCGACGCCCGCGGCCGAGCTGCCGCGCCCGAGGCTGAAGCGCAGGCTCGCCTGCGCGAGCGCGTCGTCGCGGCCGAGCGCGCGCAGCACGTAGGACGGCTCACCGCTCTCGGCCCCGCAGGCGGCACCGCTGGCCACGGTGAGCTCGCCGAGCCCGGCGAGCAGCGCCTCGCCGTCGACCCCCTCGATCGAGACATTGAGGATGTGTGGGGCGCGCCCGTCGGCGGCGCCGTTCAGCAGCACGCCCGGGAGCCCGCCGAGCCCGGCCCAGAGCCGGTCGCGCAGCACGGCGAGGGCCGCCGATTCGGCGGCACCCTGCTCCCGCGCGATCCGGTACGCGATGCCCATGCCGACCACCTGGTGCACCGCGACGGTGCCCGCCCGCAGCCCGCCCTCCTGGCCTCCGCCGAGCAGCTGCGGCGCGAGCGCCGGGCGCGGCGCGCGGCGCACGACCAGCGCGCCCACGCCCTGTGGACCATGGATCTTGTGCGCGGACAGGCTCAGCAGGTCGACATCGAGCGCGGCACAATCGAGCGGCACGCGCCCCGCCGCCTGCGCGGCGTCGACGTGCAGCAGCGTGCCGCGGCGGCGGCACTCGGCGGCGATCGCGGCGATGTCCTGGATGACGCCGGTCTCGTTGTTGACCAGCATCACCGAGACGAGGGCCGTGTCCGGGCCGATCGCGGCGCCGACGGCCGCGGGGTCGATGCGCCCGTCACGACCGGGCTTGAGCTGCGTGAGCCGGTGCCCCTCCCGCTCCAGGCGCCGGCACGCATCGAGCACCGCCCTGTGCTCGGTGCGCAGCGTCACGAGGTGGCGGGCCGATCCCGCGGCGCGCACCGCGCCGAGGATGGCGAGGTTGTCCGACTCGGTCGCGCCGGAGGTGAACACGACCGCCGCCGGCGGTGCACCGACCAGCGCCGCGACCTCGGCGCGGGCCGCCTCGACCCGGTCGCGGGCCGCCCGGCCGGCGGCGTGGGTGGCGGCCGGATTGCCGGGCGCGGACGCCAGGCACTCGGCCATCGCCGCCGCCACGACCGGGTCCACGGGCGTCGTCGCGGCGTGGTCGAAATAGAGATCGGGGGCGCTCACGTCGCGTCCCCGCGGGTCCGGCGCCGCGCGAGCACGGCCGCGAGCAGGCCCCGCAGCATGTTCACCTCGTGCTGGTCGAGCTCCGCCCGCCCGAAGATCCGCGCGAATCGCTTGAGCAGGTGCGGGCCGCCGGCGCGGTCGGTGAACTCGACCGCCGCGAGCACCTCGCCGAGGTGGGCGTTGAGTCGATCGAGCTCCTCGACCGGCGCCAGCGGCACGAGGCGCCGCGGCCTCGGCACCGCCGCGTCGCTCGCGCAGCGCAGCTCGTAGGCCAGGATCTGCACGGCCTGGCCGAGGTTGAGGGATTCGTAGGCCGGGTTCGCCGGGATGTGGATCAGGAAGTTGCAGCGCTCGAATTCGGTGTTCGTGAGACCGGTGCGCTCAGTGCCGAACACGATCGCGGCGACTCCCTCCGCCCCGGCCTCAAGCACCTTCGGGGCGGCTTCGCGGGGCGTGAATCCCGGCCAGTAGGACCCGGTCCGCAGCCGCGCGCTGGTGCCGCAGACGAGGTTGCAGCCGGCGACCGCCTCGGCGAGCGTGGCGACGACCCGGGCGCGGTCGAGCACGTCGTCCGCCCCGGCGGCGAGCGCGGTCGCCTCGGCATGGGGGAACCGCTCCGGCGCGACCAGCCACAGCTCCTCGAAGCCCATGGTCTTGATTGCACGGGCTGCGGCGCCGACGTTGCCGGGGTGGCTGGGGGCGACCAGGATGAATCGAATCGACACTCGGGGCGGGGCTCCTCGTCTCGTCTGATATTCTACGCGGCGCTTGAGGCCGCGCACCCCCGCCCGGCCCGTCTGGTGATCCACCTTGGCAATCCATCCGCTCGTCAACATCGGCATCCGGGCCGCCCGCCGGGCTGCAACCCAGATCCTGCGCGGCATCAACCGCCTCGAGTCGCTCGACGTGACGGCCAAGGGCCGCAACGACTACGTCAGCGAGATCGACCGGGCCGCCGAGGCCGAGATCATCGACGTGGTGCGCAAGGCGTACCCCGGCCACGGCTTCCTGGCCGAGGAAAGCGGCATCAGCGGCGGCACCCAGGACGAAGTGGTCTGGATCATCGACCCGCTGGATGGCACCACGAACTACCTCCATGGGTTCCCGCACTTCTCGGTGTCGATCGGCATCCAGGTGCGCGGCAAGATGGAACACGCGATCATCTACGACCCGATGCGCCAGGAGCTGTTCACGGCGAGCCGCGGCGGCGGCGCCCAGCTCGACGACAAGCGGATCCGCGTCAGCAAGAGCCGCGGCCTCGAGGGCGCGCTGATCTCGACCGGCATCCCGTTCCGCGCCAACATGCGCTGGATCGACGCCTACCTGCAGATGATGAAGGCGGTCGCGCTCAACACGGCCGGCATCCGCCGTCCGGGTTCGGCCGCGCTTGACCTCGCCTGGGTCGCGGCGGGTCGCACCGACGGCTACTGGGAGATCGGGCTCAGCCCCTGGGACACCGCGGCCGGCTGGCTGCTCGTGACCGAGGCCGGCGGCCGGGTTGGCACGCTGACCGGCGGCGACTACGCGCTCGGCGGCGAGATCGTGGCCGGCTCCCCGAAGGCCTACGAGGGCCTGCTGGCGCTGCTCGCGCCGCACATCCCCGAGGAACTACGCTAAGGCGCCCGGCGCGGCGACGCGCCGTGCCGTGCCGGGACCTCGACGCGCGATCAGCCGCCCGAACGGCCCGGCGCGAGCTGGCTGCGGCTGCGGCCGTAGCCGAAGTACACGGTCAGGCCAAGCGCGCCCCAGCCGAGGAAGACCAGCTTCGAGGTGATGTCGAGGCTGTAGAACAGGAACAGGCAGCCCAAAAAGGCGGCTGGGCCGACGAACCACAGCGCCGGCGTGCGGAAGCTGCGCGGACGCCTAGGGTCCCGCACGCGCAGCACCATGACACCAATCGACACCGCGGCGAAGGCGCACAGCGTCCCTGCGTTCGAGAAGTCGGCGAGCTTGCCGACCGGCAGGAACGCCGCGGCAAAGGCGACCGAGGTGCCGGTGATCAGGGTGATCACGTGCGGGGTCTTGAACCGGGCATGCACCTTCGAAAAGGCGGCCGGCAGCAGACCATCGCGGGACATCACGAAGAAGATGCGGGTCTGGCCGAAGAGCATGGTCAGGATCACTGATGGCAGCGCCAAGAAGGCCGCGAGGCCGATCAAGCTCGCGATCTTGGTGGCTCCGATCTGGCGCAGCACGTGCGCAAGCGCCTCGTCGCTGCACGGCAGCGCGGCGGCGTTGGCGGCGATCTTGCAGGCCGCGACCAGCTCCGGCGTGCCAGGCGCGAAACCCACGCCCGGCGACTGCATGACAGGCTGCGCGCCGATCGACCCGATCGCGCCGCTCGCCACGAGCAGGTAGAACACCGTGCAGATCGCGAGGCTGCCGATCAGTCCGATCGGGATGTTGCGCTGCGGATCCTTGGTCTCCTCGGCGGCGGTGGAGACCGCGTCGAAGCCGACGTACGCGAAGAAGATCGACGCCGCCGCCCCCGACACGCCGACGAAGCCGAGCGGCATGAACGGCTCGAAGTTGGCGGACTGCACGGCGGGCAACGCGTAGAAGCAGAACACAGTCAGCGCCGTGACCTTGATTGCGACCAGCACCGAATTGACGCGCGCGCTCTCGCGGGTGCCGACGTAGAGCAGCGCCGTGACGAGGCCCGCGATGAGGATGGCGGGCAAGTTCACCACGCCGCCCGCGAAGGGACCCTTCGCGAACTCGATCGGGACGCGGAATCCGAACGCGCGTTCGACGAGCGGCACGAAGTAGTTGGACCACCCGACCGAGACGGCGCTCGCGGCGACCGCGTATTCGAGGATGAGCGCCCAGCCGACGATCCACGCGACGACTTCGCCCATGACCGCATACGAGTAGGTGTAGGCCGAGCCCGACACCGGCACCATCGAGGCGAGTTCGGCGTAGCACAGGGCCGTCATGGCGCACACGAAGCCCGCGATGACGAACGAGAGGAGCATGCCGGGCCCGGCCTTCTGCGCCGCCTCGGCGGTCAGCACGAAGATGCCGGTGCCGATGACGGCCCCGATGCCGAGGAGCATCAGCTGCACCCCGCCCAGCGAGCGGTGCAGCGACTTCTTCTCGGCCGTGGCCAGGATGTCATCGAGCGACTTGATGCGCAGGTTCATGGATTCCCCCATTGGACTGCCGGGATTGTAGGCACGGGCGACCGCCCTACCGCAAGGGAATCCGGCCCTTAGATCTGGACCTGCCCGCCCAGCTCGATGATGCGCTCGGGCGGGATGCCGAAGTGGGCGCCCGCGAATTCGGCATTGCGAGCCATGACGAGGAACAGCCGCTTGCGCCAACGTGCCATGCCGCGCGGGCTTGACACGACGATGTCGTCGCGGCCCAGGAAGTAGGTCGCGTTGTCGGTACGGCAGGCGAGCCCGAGCCGCTCGGCGTCGCGCATCAGGCGTGGCACCTCCGCGCGCTCCATGAACCCGACGTGCGCCTCGACGCGCCACAGCTGCGGCGCCAGGCGCACGACCTTCAGGCGTCCACCCTTGGGGACGCGCGGGATGCGCTCGGTGACGACCGACATCAGGATGGTGTTCGCGTGCAGCACGCCGTTGTAGCGCACGTTGCGGGCAAGGGTGCGCGGCACGCCGTCGGAGTTGCTGGACAGGAACACCGCCGTGCCCGGCACGATCTGCGGGGGCGTGCGCGCGATCTCCTCGAGAAATGCCTGCACCGAGCGTTCCTGCCGGCGCATCTGCTCGGCGACGACCGTGCGGCCGCGCATCCAGCTGCGCATCGTCACGAACACGCACAGGCCCATCGTCAGCGGGAACCAGCCGCCGTCGCGGATCTTCTCGACGTTGGAGGCGAGGAACAGCACGTCGACCGCGCCGAGCGGCAGCGCCAGCGCGAGCAGCCAGCGGCTCGTCGAATCGGTGGCACGCCGGCCGTTCAGCAGCACGTCGAGCAGCAGCGAGGTGATCAGCATCGTGCACACGACCGCGATGCCGTACGCCCCGGCGAGGGCGTCGGAGGTCTTGAACGACAGCACGAGCGCCAGCGTCGCCAGGCAAAGGACCGCGTTCACCGCCGGCACGTAGACCTGGCCGATCGCATCGGCGGAGGTCTGCATCACCTTCATGCGCGGCAGGAAGCCGAGCTGCAGTGCCTGCTGGGTCATCGAGAACACGCCCGAGATCACCGCCTGCGAGGCGATGATGGTGGCCGCCGTCGCGAGCAGCACGAGCGGGATCAGCAGCGAGGTCGGCGCCAGCATGTAGAACGGGTTCTCGGCAGAGCTCGGATCCACGATCACGTGGGCGCCCTGGCCAAAGTAGTTGAGCACGAGACAGGGCCAGACGAGCCCGTACCAGACGAGGCGAATCGGCGTGCGCCCGAAGTGCCCGAGGTCGGCGTACAGCGCCTCGCCGCCCGTGACGGCCAGGAAGACCGAGGCGAGCACCGCGAGCGTGATCGCCGGGTGCGCGCCGAGGAACGACACCGCGTACCAGGGGTTGATCGCATTCAGCACCTGCGGGTGCTGGACGATCTGCACGAGCCCAAGCGCGCCGATCGCGACGAACCAGACCAGCATCACCGGCCCGAACAGCCGGCCGATGCTGCCGGTGCCGCGGCGCTGCGCCGCGAACAGCACGAGCAGCACGACGATGCTGAGCGGCAACACGTAACGCGCGAACTCGGGGTTGGCGAGCTCGAGGCCCTCGATGGCGCTCAACACCGACACCGCCGGGGTGATCGTGCCATCGCCGAAGAACATCGCGCAGCCGGCAAGGCCGAGCGCGGCCAGCAGCGCCGGATACCGGGCCTTGCCCTCGGTGATGACCAGCGCCGTCAGCGCGAGCACGCCGCCCTCACCCCGGTTGTCCGCCCGCAGCACGAGGCCGACGTACTTGACCGTCACGATCAGCGTGATCGCCCAGAAGATCAGTGACAGCAGTCCGAGGACGACG
Organism: uncultured Pseudomonadota bacterium; assembly: GCA_903884235.1. Classification (GTDB taxonomy): domain Bacteria; phylum Pseudomonadota; class Gammaproteobacteria; order Steroidobacterales; family Steroidobacteraceae; genus CAIKZZ01. Next base: position 128,235 of record CAISEB010000030.1, on the reverse strand, counting down.
GCGGGCTGGGTCGCGAGCGGCCCCGCCGCCTGCAGACAGGCCCGGAACGCGTACAGCGGGCTCGTGCCGATGTCGCCGAACACCACGCCGAGCGCACCGAGCGCCAGCAAGTGCATCGGGCCCGCGTGCCGGCCGCGGTGCGCATAGCGCTCCACGGTCGGCGCCGGCGTGCCCTCGATCGTTTCCTCGAGCGTCATGCGTCACCGTGCCCGTCGCCGCCACCGGAACTCCGGCGCGCGCGCGTGTTGATCACCTCGATGGCGAGCGAGAACGCCATCGCGAAATACAGGTAGCCCTTCGGGAAGTGGACGTCGAAACCGTCCGCCACCAGCGCCACGCCGATCATCAGCAGGAAGGCAAGCGCGAGCACCTTGATGGTGGGGCGGCGCTCGATGAAGTCGCTGACGCTCTTCGCCACGAACATCATGAACACCACCGATACGACGATGGCCGCGACCATGATCTCGATGCGCTGGGCAAGCCCGACCGCGGTGAACACCGAGTCGAGCGAGAAGACGATGTCCACGATCGCGATCTGCAGGATGACCGCCCAGACCTTGCTGCGCGCCCGCACCTTGCGCGTGGGGGTCCTGCGCGGGCCCTCCACGAGCGACTGCAGCTCCGTGACGCTCTTCCAGATCAGGAACAGGCCGCCGAGTAGCAGCACGATGTCCCGGGCCGAGAGCTCCTGGGCAGCGATCGTGAGCAGCGGCGCGCGCAGGCCGATCAGCCAGGTGATGGAGAACAGCAGCGCGATGCGCGTGAGCATCGCGAGCCCGAGCCCCCCGATCCGGGCCGCGTGCTGCCGGTCTGCCGGCAGCCGTGCGACGAGGATCGCCAGGAATACGATGTTGTCGACGCCGAGCACGATCTCGAGCATCGCGAGCGTGACGAACGACAGCCACGCGGCAGGATCTGTCAGCAGGCCGAGCATGTCGCCCGTCCCGTTCCTCTAGTGACTCAGGGCAGGTCGTCGACCGGGGTTGCCCGCTGCGAGGGCATGAGATCCCGATGCGAGGACCCGAGATCCAGGGCAACGCCGCTCGCCACGAACATCGAGGAGTACGTCACCGCGAGGATGCCCACGATGAGCGCGAGGCCGAAGCCGCGCAGAGCCTCACCACCGAACAGGTACAGGGCCACGACCACGATCAGCGTCGCGACCTTGGTGATCACGGTACGTGACAGGGTCTCGTTGATGGCGCGATCGAACACCTCCAGCGGCGTCGAGGTGCGCATCACCGGAAACAGTTCGCGGACACGGTCGAACACGACGACGGTTTCGTTGATCGAGTAGCCGATGACCGCGAGCACCGCCGCGAGGACCGACAGGTCGAACTGCATCCCGGTGAGCGCGAAGACGCCGACCACGACGAACGGGTCGTGCAGCGTCGCGAGCACCGCGCCGACTCCGAACTTCCAGCGGAACCGGAAGGCGATGTACAGCAGGATGAGCACGATGGTGATCGCCATCGCCGAGATGCCCTTGCCGACCAGCTCCTTGCCGACCTGCGGACCGACGATCTCGGTGCGCCGGATCTGGGCGCCCGCGTCGACCGTCTTCAGCGCCGCCTCGATCTTGGCGGTGACGGCGTTGGCCGACTCCTTGTCCCCGATCGGCGGCAGGCGCACCAGCACGTCCTTCGAGGAACCGAAGTTCTGCACCTGCACGTCCGCATAGCCGGCCTTGTGCAACGCCTCGCGCGTCGCGTCCAGATTTGCGGTGCCGGCGTAGTTGGCCTCGATCACGACGCCGCCGGTGAAGTCCACCGCGAGGTTGAGGCCGTGGTAGCCCTCCGCAGCGAGCGAACCGAGGATGACGACTGCCGAGATGATGTAGCAGATCCGGCGCACCGCCATGAAGCGGAACTTCGGAACGCTGTGGAAGAATTCCATGTAGCTAGACTCCCCGGCTCAGACCGGCAGGCGCTTGATCGCCGCCCGCCTGCCCCAGACCAGACCGATGACCGTGCGGCTGCCCATCAACGCCGTGAACAGCGTCGTCAGGATGCCGACCGAGAGGACGACCGCGAAACCCTTGATCGGGCCCGTTCCGAACAGGAACAGCACGACACCCGCGATCAGGGTCGTGACGTTCGCGTCGGCGATCGCAGAGAGGGCCTTCTCGAAGCCGGCCTTGATGGCTGCATGCGGCGAGATGCCGTGGCGAACTTCCTCGCGGATTCGTTCGTAGATCAGGATGTTCGCGTCGACCGCCATGCCGACGGTCAGCATGATGCCGGCGATGCCGGGCAGCGTCAGCGCCGCGCCGAACAGCGACAGGCAGGCCGTCAGCAGCACGACGTTGCAGACCAGCACGAGGTTCGCGACCAGGCCGAACGCGCTGTAGTAGAGCGCCATGAAGACGAACAGCGCGACCGAGCCGATCACCAGCGCGCGCACGCCCTTGTCGATGTTGTCCTGGCCGAGGCTCGGGCCGATCAGGCGCTGCTCGACGATGTACACCGGGGCCGCGAGCGCGCCAGCGCGCAGCAGCTTCGCGAGCTCGAGGCCCTCGTGCGAGGTGAGCCCGGTGATCTGGAAGGTGTTCGAGAAGACGCCGTTGATGGTCGCGACGCTGATGACCTCTTCCTTGTTCACGTCGACCGCGACCTTCTGGCCGTCGACCTCGCGCAGCTGGCGCTCGCGCTCGATGAACACGACTGCCATCGGCTTGCCGAGGTTCTCGCGGGTCGTGCGCAGCATCTCGTCGCCGCCGCGGGCGTCGAGGTTCACGGTGACCTGCGGCTCGCCCTGCTGGTTGGACGAACTGGCATTGGTCAGCTGCTCGCCGGTCACGATGATCTCGCGCTTCAGCAGGACGGGCGCGCCGCTGCGCTGCTTGTACAGCTTGGTGCCGAGCGGCGCGTGGCCGGTCTGCTGGGCCTCGAGCGCGTTGTTGGCCTGGTCGACGAGACGGAACTCGAGGGTCGCGGTCTTGCCGAGCAGGCGGATGACCTCGCTCGCGTCCTGCACGCCGGGCAGCTGCACCGCGATGCGGTTCGCACCCTGGCGCTGCACGCTCGCCTCGGACACGCCAAGCGAGTTCACGCGGTTGCTGAGGGCCGTGATGTTCTGCTGGATCGCGAAGCTCTGCCGTTCCTTGACCTGGGCGTCCGACAGGCTCGCACGCAGCTGCGCGCCGCCCTCGGGGCGCGTCTCGGTGACCAGGGTCACGTCGCGGTCGACCGCCGTCAGCGCCGACTTCGCGTCTTCGAGGCGGGCGGCGTCCTTGAGCGTGACGGTGACGACGCCGGGGCCGCCCTCGACCGACTCGTACTGGATCTTCTTTTCGCGCAGCGCCGTGCGGTAGTCGCGCTCGAGGCGCGCCAGGACCTGCTTCACCGCGCCATCGACGTCGACCTCGTACACGAGGTATATGCCGCCGCGCAAGTCGAGGCCGAGGCTCATCGGCTTGAGGCCGACGGCGCGGACCCAGCCCGGTGCGCGCGAGGCGAACGTGGTCGCGATCGCGTACGTGCCCTGCGCGGACGACTCGATCAGGTCACGCGCCTTCAGCTGCGTCGGAACGTCGGCGAAGCGCATCACGACGCGGCCGTTCTCGACGAACGACGCATCGGCCGTGACGTGCTCGCGCGCCAGCACGTCGGTGAACTGCTGCACGGCGCCGTCGCCCTTGAACAGCTCGCCGTCCTTGCGCGAGAGCTGCAGCGCCGGCGCGGAGCCGAACACGTTCGGCAGCGCGAGGAACAGCGCGAGCACCATCACGCCTGCGAACAGCAGGCTCTTCCAAAGTGGGTACCGGTTCATGCGGGAGGTGACTCCGTGTCAGGCGTTCTTGAAAGTGCCCTTGGGGAGCACCTGGGTCACCTGGAAGCGCTGGACCTTGACGACCACGTCCTTGGCGACCTCGACCGACAGGTACAGCTCGCCCGCTTCGGTGACGCGGCCGATGAGTCCGCCGGCCGTCGCGACATCGTCGCCGACGACGAGCTTCGCGACCATGTCGCGATGCTCCTTCATCTTCTTGTTCTGCGGGCGGATCAGCATGAAGTAGAACGCGCCGATCAGCACCGCCATGAACAGGGCCTGCTGCAGCTAGAAACCGCCGGCGCCGGCGGGACCGGCAGCAGCCTGGGCGGAGGCGGTCGAGATCAGAAAATCCATCGGTGAATCCTTGCGGCCCGAAAATGCGGGCATAGCCGGGCATTATGCCACAGCAAATCCCTCATTCTGTGGCGTGCGACGCAGAGTACTCACGTCGGAACGCCTCGAACCGCCCGGCCTCGATCGAGCCCCGGATATCCGACATAAGCTTTTGATAGAAAAAGAGATTATGGATCGTATTCAGGCGGCTGCCGAGGATTTCCTTGGCCCGGTCCAGGTGCCGCAGGTAGCTGCGCGAGTAGTGCCGGCACGTATAACATCCGCACCCCTCCTCGATCGGACCGGTCGCCTGGGTGTGCTGCGCGTTGCGGATGTTCAGGGTTCCCGCGCGCGTGAACAGGTGGCCGTTGCGTGCATGGCGGGTCGGCATCACGCAGTCGAACATGTCGATTCCGCGCGCCACCGCCTCGATGATGTCCTCCGGCCGCCCCACGCCCATCAGGTACCGCGGCCGGTCGGCGCTCATCAGCGGCACCGTCTCCTCGAGCACCCGCAGCCGTTCCTCCTCCGGCTCGCCGACGGCAAGTCCGCCGACCGCGTGGCCGGGCAGGTCGAGGGCCGCGAGTCCCGCCCACGACGCGTCGCGCAGCGAGCGGTACATGCCGCCCTGGACGATGCCGAACAGCACGCCCGGCGCCGGTCCCTGCGAGTCGTCGTAGTACGCGTCGCGGCTGCGCTTCGCCCAGCGCAGGCTGAGCTCCATCGATTCGCGCGCCTCGCGCTCGGTCGCCGGAAATGGCGTGCACTCGTCGAACTGCATCGCGATGTCCGAACCGAGCACGCGCTGGATGCGCATCGACTCCTCGGGCGACAGGAACACCTGCGAGCCGTCGACGGGCGAACGGAACGTGACGCCCTGTTCGCTGAGCTTGCGCAGCTTGGCGAGGCTGAACACCTGGAAGCCGCCGGAATCTGTGAGGATCGGGCGGTCCCAGTGCATGAAGCGATGCAGCCCGCCGTGGACGCCGATGACGTCGAGGCCCGGCCTCAGCCAGAGGTGGAACGTGTTGCCGAGCACGATGTCGGCGCCGATCCCGATCAGTTCCTCGGGCGTCATCGCCTTGACCGTGCCGTAGGTCCCCACCGGCATGAACGCCGGCGTCTCGACCGTGCCGCGCGCGAAGGTGAGCCGCCCGCGCCGCGCGGCGCCGTCGGCCTGCGTCAATTCGAACTTCACGTCGCGTCCCTCGCACCGCTCGCCGGCGTCACGAACATGGCATCGCCGTAGGAAAAGAAACGATAGCGCGCCTGGACCGCGTGCGCGTAGGCCGCGAGCACGGCCTCGCGGCCGGCGAATGCGCAGACCAGCATCAGCAGGGTCGACTCCGGCAGGTGGAAGTTCGTCACCAGCGCATCGACGACGCGGAACCGGTAGCCGGGCCGGATGAAGATCCTCGATTCACCCTCGAACGGCGCGAGGGCGCCCGCGGCGGCCGCACTCTCGAGCGCGCGCACGACGGTCGTGCCGATCGCGACGACGCGTCCGCCGCGCGAGCGCGTGGCCGCGATCGCCGCCACGGTCGCCGGCGGCACGTTGATCCACTCGGCGTGCATGCGATGCGTGTCGAGATCGACGACCCGCACCGGCTGGAACGTGCCGGCACCGACGTGCAGCGTGAGGTCGGCGATGGCGACGCCGCGGGCGGCGATCGCCCCGAGCAAGGCGTCATCGAAGTGCAGGCCCGCGGTCGGCGCGGCGACCGCGCCGGTCTCGCGGGCCCACACGGTCTGGTAGCGCTCCCGATCCGAGCTCGCCGCCGGCCGGTCGATGTAGGGCGGCAGCGGCATGTCGCCGTGCGCCTCGAAGTAGGCGAGCGCCGGTCGATCGAGCTCGAACTCGACAAGATCCTCGAGCTTGCCGGTCACCGTCGCGACCGCGCCGCCCGGCAGCGCCACGCGCTGCCCCGGTCGCATGCCCTTGCTCGAGCGCGCCTGACCCGTGAATCGGCCGCCGCCGAGCAGTCGCTCGACGAGCACCTCCACGGCCCCGCCCGTGCCCTCCTTCTGGCCGTGCACGCGCGCCGGCAGCACGCGCGTGTTGTTGCGCACGATGAGGTCGCCCGGTTCGAGCAGCCCGGCGAGATCCGGGAATGCGAGATCACGGAGGCTCCCGTCATGGCCCGCGAGCGCGAGCAGCCTGCTCGCCGTGCGCCGGGCGGGCGGCTGCTGCGCGATGAGTTCAGCGGGCAGGTCGAAGTGGAAGTCGGCGCGCGTCAGGCGCCGGCGCGCGGGGTCGTCGGACATGGCGGCGGATGGTAGCAGGCGCCCGCAACGGAAGCGGACCCGGCGCGCCCGCGTGGTAGGATTCCGGCCCGCGCCGGTGTGGCGGAACTGGTAGACGCAGACGACTCAAAATCGTCCGCCCAAAAGGCGTGGGGGTTCGATTCCCTCCACCGGCACCACGCAAGATCGGAAACGATGAAGTACTGCAGTCATTGCGCCCAACCCGTGGAATTGCGGATCCCGGAGGGCGACACCCACACGCGCCACGTGTGTCCTTCCTGCGGCACGATCCACTACCACAACCCGAAACTCGTCGTCGGCTGCGTCCCGGAGCACGACGGAGGGATCCTGCTGTGCAGGCGGGCGATCGAGCCCAGGCTCGGGTACTGGACGATCCCGGCCGGCTTTATGGAAAACGGCGAGTCGCTGCAGGCCGCCGCCGTCCGGGAGTCGTACGAGGAGGCGCTGGCGCGCGTCGAGATCGGCAGCCTGCTGGCCGTGGTCAGCGTCGTGCACGCCCACCAGGTGCACGTGATGTTCCGGGCGCGCCTGCCGGTCGCGGAATTCGCCCCCGGCACCGAGAGCCTGGAAGTCGAGCTGGTGCGCCCCGAGGACATCCCGTGGCGCGAGATCGCCTTCCCGAGCATCGAGTTCGCGCTGCGCCGGTACCTCGAGGATCGGGCCCGCGGCACCGAGGGCGTGCACTTCACGGACTTCGACCGGCCGGGCTGGCACCGCGCCACCCCTTCCTGAGCGGCGCGTTGTTGTAATATTGCCGGGATGGTGCCGGCCGTAAGGCTGGCGCGACGCAAAATAACGAGAGACAGGCTGCACCGACCATGACGTTCGTCGTGACCGAAAACTGCATCAAGTGCAAGTACATGGACTGCGTGGAGGTTTGCCCCGTGGACTGCTTCCACGAAGGCCCGAACTTCCTGGTCATCGATCCGGACGAGTGCATCGACTGCACGCTGTGCGAGCCGGAGTGCCCTGCCGAGGCGATCTATTCCGAGGAAGACCTGCCGAAGGGGCAGGAAGCGTTCCTCGAGCTCAACGCGGAGCTCTCGAAGAACTGGCCGGTGATCAACGAGAAGAAGCCGGCCCCCGACGACGCGGACGCGTGGAAGGGCAAGTCCGGCAAGCTCTCGCTGCTCGAGCGCTAGGCCCTCAGCCGGGGCCGCCGGCCTCGAGCTGCTTCAGTTTCTCCAGCATCTGCGCGGGCGGCATGTAGCCGGCCACGTAGTCGCCGTGCTCGGTGAAGATGCCGGGCGTGCCGCGCATCCCGAGCTCCTGGCCGAGCGCGTACGTGCGCGCCACGGGCGTGTGACAGCTGGCCGGCTTCGTGCCCGCGACGTCGCCACCCTGCTTCGCGCGCGTCAGCGCGTCCTGCCGGTTCTGCGAGCACCACACGACCTCGGCCTTGCGCCACGAATCGGTGTTAGGACCCGAACGCGGATAGAACACGTAGCGGACCCGGACGCCGAGGCGGTTGTACTCGGCAATGTCGCCGTGCAGCTTGCGGCAGTACTGGCAGTCGACGTCGGTGAAGACCGTGAGCGTGTACTTCGCCTGGCGAGGCGCGAAGATGATCGCGTCGTCGTCGGCGATGCCCTTCAGCGCCTCGGCGCGTGCCTCGGCGCGACGCACGGCCGTCAGGTTGCGGCCCTTGTCGGAGTCGTACAGGTCGCCGGCGATCACGAAGTGGCCGTCGCCAGACACGTAGACCACCTCGCCGCCATGGGCGACTTCGTACAGACCGGCGACCGCGCTCGGCCGCACGGCCTCCACGGGCACGTCGAGCCGACGCGCTATCTCCTGGCGGATGTCGCCCTTCGCGGCGTCGGCGCGGGGCGCCGCCGCGGGCACGGGCGGGGTCGCGGCACCGGCGAGGGCCGCGACGGCAAGGGCGACGGCAAGCAGCGCGCCGCGACGGACGAAGGCAGTCAGGGACATGAGTTTCTCCGGGACTGCGGGTTTCGACCGGCTCCGGCGCCCGCAGTTCCGCGAGTCTAGCAAACGCCGGGCTCAGCCCCGCGGATGGTGCGTCGCGTGAAGTTCCTTCATGCGCTCGCGGGCGACGTGCGTGTAGATCTGTGTCGTGGACAGGTCGCTGTGCCCGAGCAGCATCTGCACCACGCGCAGGTCGGCGCCCCGATTCAGCAGGTGGGTCGCGAAGGCGTGACGCAGCGTGTGCGGCGACAGTTCCTTGTCGATCCCGGCCTTCTTGGCGTAGCGCTTGATGATGTGCCAGAAGGCCTGGCGGGTCATGCGGTCGCCGCGGCGGGTCGGGAACAGGTAGTCGGTCTGGCGCTCGAGCAGGATCTCGGTGCGCGGGCCGCGGACGAATTCGGCGAGCCAGCGCACGGCCTCCTCGCCGAGCGGGATCAGCCGCTCGCGGTTGCCCTTGCCGAGGATGCGGATCACGCCCTGGTTGGCGTTCACCTGGGAATGCTTGAGGTTGACGAGCTCCGACACGCGCAGGCCCGTGGCGTACAGGACCTCGAGCATCGTCCGGTCGCGATGGCCGAGCGGGTCGCCGACCGTCGGGGCCGCGAGCACCGCCTCGACTTCCTCCTCGGTCAGCGACTTCGGCAGCGACCGACCGATCTTCGGCATCGCGATCTGGGCCGTCGGATCCTCGCCGACGGCGCCCTCGCGCACCATGAAACGGAAGAACCGACGGAAACTGGACAGCTGCCGCGCGGTGGAGCGCGGACGGGCCCCGGCCTCGACGCGCGCGGCGATGAACGCCAGCAGGTCGGTCCGGGTGGTGCGCGTGACCATCACCCGGCGCGATTCGAGCCAGCGGGTCAGGGCCGTGAGATCGGCCCGGTAGGCCGCCAGCGTGTTCGGCGACAGGCCCCGCTCCATCCACACTGCATCCAGGAAGCGCGAGATGGACGGGTCGGCCTCGCCCGGAGGCGGTTGGTCGGTGCGCGGCAGCGGTGGGACGTTCATCGTGACCTTGAGCGCCGGATTGGTGATCATCTGTTTCGCATCGCCGGATGTCAGCAACACTGGGCAACTCACGGGGGCGTCGGCACAATCTCCCCGTTCCCGGGGGTCGCCTCCCAAACTCGTCCGGCCCAGCGGCGGACGGTCCTGAAGCAGTATCCGCACCGCCCCCCTTCCGGTACGTGACCGGCCTCACGGAAGTTGGGGCGGGTTTACATAAAGAGAAGCAGATCACATAAAGTTTTGCGCCCGGGGCCGAGGAACTCGTTGAAATGAGAATGTTTTCGCGCTGGAGCTACGGCATCTGGTGCTGGCTTATGTTCCTCTGGGCGGTCCTGACGTCCCTGCTGGTCGGCGTCCCCGCCCCCCGCATCGCCCAGCGACGGGCGGTGGTGCGCTTCGCGGCGCGGACCTACCTGTGGAGCACCGGCACGCCGCTGCGCGTCCGCGGCCTCGAGCGGCTGCCACCCGGCCCGTGCGTGGTCGTCGCGAACCACGCCAGCTACATCGACGGACTGGTGATGCACGCCGCGCTGCCGCCGCGGTTCGCGTTCGTGATCAAGAGCGAAATGGTCAAGGTGCCGCTCGCGAACGTGCTGCTGCGCCGGCTCGGCTCGGAGTTCGTCGATCGGGTCGACCGCCACCGTGCGGCCGCGGACGTGCGCCGCGTGGTGCGCACCGCGGCGCAGGGTCAGGCGCTGGCGGTGTTCCCGGAGGGGACGTTCGATGAACGCGTCGGCGTGCACCGGTTCCTGCCCGGGGCGTTCACCGCGGCGGCGCGGGCGGGACTGCCGGTCGTACCGGCGGCGATCCGCGGAGCGCGGGAGGTGTTCCCCTATCCGGGCTGGCTGCCGCGTCGCGGCAGCATCGAGGTCGAGATGCTGGCGGTGCTGCCGGCCGCCCCCGACAGCAGTCGGGGCGCGGCGAATGCGCTTCGGGATGCGGCCCGCGCCGCGATCATCGCCGCACTCGGGGAGCCGGACCTGGCCGAGTAGAAGGCGTGCGGGTCGGTGGCGTGCGCCACCGCGACGCCGATCAGCCGCTCGCGACGAGCGTCTCGTCCGGGACCACCTTCAGTCGCGATCGCTTGATCTTGACGACGGGCGCGGGCTTGCGCGGCGCGGACAGCTCGGATGCATCGACATAGCGATACTCGAACTGCATCTCCGGCTGCGGCGGGTCGGTTGCGTCGGATGCCGGGGCCTGCACCGCTCGCGTCCCGGCCGGCTCGAACGGGATCGGTCCGACCCGCCGGATGGCGACCTCGCGAGGCGCGGCGATGCCGATGACCACGCGACTACCCGTGATCTCCAGGATCGCGACCTGGATGTCCTCGCCGATGTGCACCCGCTCGCCGGGCTTCCTTGATATGACCAGCATGACCTTATCCTCGGTTCCGATTACTCAGGGATCGCTCGGGACGTCATCAGGGACAGCGCACCGTGGGGCTGTCCGCGCATCGAAGCGAAGGCCGCCTTTGCTTGGCCGACGACGCCGTTCACGGCGTCGACGAGCGCGGCGGGGCTGAAGGGCTGCACGACGAGGGCACTCGCCCCGGCCTCGTCGATCCGGCGCAGCCGGTCCGGGTCGGTCCGGCCGCTGAGTACCACGACGGGGCAGTCGCGCAGGCCGGGCTGCGCACGAACGATGTCGCACAGGCCGAGGCCGTTGCAGGGACCGGGCATGGAGACGCCGGTGACGATCGCGTCGGGCGTCAGGGTCTGCAGCAGGCGCAGGGCATCGGCCGCATCGACCGCCTCACGGATCGTGTAGCCGGCGAGCGCGAGCGACAGGCGGACGATGCGCCGCCCCTCCGGGGACGGATCCACCACGAGTACGGTCGGGCGGCCGGCATCGGGGCGCGCCGTCGCTGCGGCCCCGGATAACTGCAATGCAGTCTCCATAAGAAGTATTTTTATCACTTTTGCACTTGATCGCAACTAAAAGTTGCAAAGCTGTGACCTCTATCACCACAATTAAGTGAAACCCTGCGTAGGGTCGTATTCCCCCTCTACCGAGCGTAGAAGGATTCTCGCTTGGACAACGATCAAGACTTTGTATCGACCCGCGAAGCCGCGGACATGCTCGGCGTGGCCCTGCGGACCGTGCAGCTGTGGGTCGAGCGTGGCTCCCTGAAGGCGTGGAAGACCGTCGGCGGACATCGCCGCGTCGTCCGCTCCTCGGTGGAGAAGCTCCTGGAGGAGCGTTCCGCCGCCATCGCCTCCGGTCGGCCCGCCCTGGAATTCCGGTTGCTGGTCGTCGAGGACGACCCGCGCCTGCGCCGCCTCTACGAACTCGACGTGCCCGCGTGGCGCCCGCCCGTGAAGCTCGAGCTTGCTCGCGACGGCTTCGAGGGACTGCTGAAGGCCGGTCAGTTCAAGCCGGACCTGATCATCTCGGACCTGCAGATGCCGGGGATGGACGGGTTCCGCATGATCGAGGCCCTGCGCCAGGACCCGAGCGTGATGGCCGACATCGTCGTCGTCACGGCACTCGATGCGGGCACGATCCGGGACCGCGGCGGCCTGGCGCCGGACCTGCCGGTGCTGCGCAAGCCGGTACCGCTCGCGGACATCCGCAAGATGGTCACGGATCGCATGGCCGCGGTCGCGCGTCCGGGAACCTGATCCGCCTCAGCGCGTCGCCGGGCGGCGCGCGAACTCCAGCACTTCGCAGAACCACAGGGTCACGGTCGTACCGTGGCCGAGTCGGCTCGCGATCTCGATGCTGCCGTCCATCGCCTCCACGATCTCCTTGACCAGCGTCATGCCGAGCCCGGTGCCCGAGACGTCGCTGCCGGGATCCGCACGGTAGAACCGGTCGAACACGCGCGACGTCTGCTCCGGCGTCATGCCGATGCCCTCGTCGCGGACGATGATGCCGATCTCGTCGCGTTCCCGGCGGTGCCGGCGCGCCAGCATCACCTTGATCGGGCCACCCCGCGAACGCGAGTACTTGAAGGCGTTGGACAGCACGTTCATCAGCGCCTGCGAGAACTTGTCCTCGTCGAACAGCGCGATGATGCCTTCGCCGAACGGGTTCTCGAATTCGATGCGGCGTGGATCGTCCTGGAACAGGAAGCCGTCGATGACGCGCCGCACGACGTTGCAGAACGGCAATTCGCGGATGCGGATCTCGGTGCCGGCCGCTCCCGAGGCGATGCGCTCGAGGTCCAGCAGCTCGTTGACCATGCGCACGACGAGGCTGGACTGGCTGTGGATCGTCCCGGCGACCTCGCGCTGCGTCGCGTGGTCGAGGTCGCGCGTCAGCAGCAGCTCGGAAAAGCCATGGATGCTCGACATCGGCGTGCGCAGCTCGTGCGCGGCCGTCGCGAGGAACTCGCTGCGCATGCGGTCGAGCTCGGCCTCGCGCGTGATGTCCTGCAGGTAGACGACCCGCCCGCGCGCGAGCCCGTCGGGCCCCCGCACGAGGCGCACGGCCCGGCGCAGCGTCACGCGCGGCCGGTCGAGACGGATGATGTCGCTCGCGCCGTCGGCCATCTCGCTGGCGGGAATCGGCTGCTGCGGACTGACGGCGCGGCCCGCGATCAGCGTGTCGATGGTCGACTCGCTCATGGTGGCGAGCGCCTTCGCAGACAGCCCCAGCAGCTGCGAGGCCGCCGGGTTCGAATACACGTAGTTGCCGTGCTCGTCGAAGGCGAGGAACGCGTCGGGACTGAGCTCGAGGATGGTGTTGCGCTCGGCGGTCAGGCGGGCGAGCTGCTCCTCCTGCTCGCGGCGCCGCGTGACGTCGCGCTGCACCGAGATGTAGTTGGTGATGTCACCCTTCGGTCCGCGCACGGGCTGGACGTCGATCGACACCCAGTACTGGTGCCCGTCGCGGGCCCGGTTGACCAGTTCCGCATTGAAGCCCTCGCCGGCGCGCAACCGCTCGCGCATCATCGCGACCGTCGCGGGGTCGGTCTGCTCGCATTGCAGCACCTTGCCCGGGTGCTGGCCCTTCAGTTCGATCGCCGAGTAGCCCGTCAGGCGGCGGAACGCGAGGTTGGCCCATTCGATCCGGCCCTCGGCATCGGTGACGAGCACGCCATTGTCGGTGCGCGACGCGACCAGCGCGAGCTTGCGGATCTCCTCGCGCTGCACGCGCAGCGTGCTTTCGGAACGCTTGCGTCGGGTGATGTCCTGCAGCGTCCCGGACAGGCGCTTCACGCCGCCCGGTGCCGCCTCCGTGCGGCCGCGGACGTGCACGTAGCGCACCTCGCCGTCCGGTCGCACGATGCGGAAGTCGACGTCGATGCGCGGCGGCAGCTCGCCATCCGCACCCAGCAGGCGCTCCACCAGCGGGCGGTCCTTGGGGAACAGGCGCGCGTCGACGGTCGCGAGGTTGCGCTGCGCGGACGCGTGCTCGACGCCGAGGATCCGCGAGCACTCCTCGGACCAGTCGACCTGCCCGGAGGCGGCGTCGTAGGACCAGCTGCCGAGCGAGGCGACCGACTGGGCCTCCTCGAGCTCACGCTTGGTGCGCGTCAGCGCATCGTTCTGCGCACGCAGCTCCTCGTTGACGCGGCGCAGTTCGGCGCGCTGCTCCGTCAGCAGCTGCGTCAGGCGGCGCAGGTCCTCGTTCGCGATCCGGTGCGACTGGACCGTCTGCACGATGTCCTGGGACGCGTCGTGCAGTGCGAAGTCGCCAAGCGTGAGCCCGAGCCGGTCCAGCGACTCCGGACCCTCGAGCCATGGCGTGCAGAGGAATGCGATCAGCGGCACGGTCGTGTCGAGCCTGAGCATCTGCCCGCGCAGCACGAGGCCGCCCGACGGCAGCTCGACGATGTGCAGCAGGCGCTGGCCGGATTCGAGCGCCTCGAACGACCACTCGCCCGACGGCCGACGCAGCGTCAGCAGGTCCGGCACGTGCGCGCCGATCGCAGCGCCCGGGACGACTCCGCGCAGCGAGCGGCCCACCTGCACGATGCGCAGGTTGCGGTCGAGCACCAGGTGGAACGGGAATACGCTGACCATCTGGGCCGGCGACAGGCCGGCCCTCTGCAACGTGCCCGGCGGACCGAGTGGGCTGCTCATGCGACCGGCGACCAGCCGACGTCGAAGACGGTGTGCGAGGGGCCTTCCGATGCATCCGGGATCCGCCGGCACTGGACCTCGACCTTGAACAGCTCACCGAGGCCATCGATCAGGCCTTCCACGAAGGGCGCGAGACCCGGTCGCTGCGAACGATAGTGGAGCGTCAGGGTGTGCTCCGCGACGTCGCTGCACGCGAATTCCGGCGGCACGAGCTGCGGCATCATCAACGCGACGCGGGCATGGAAATTGGGTAGCGCGAGCATGAACTCGCGGAACGAACGGCCACCGGCCTGCAGGAGGTGGCCGTAGTGCTGCGCCGCGGTGTCGAGTACCCAGTGGCGTCCGAAGGTGTAGAGCAGCTGCGGTACGTCCTCGCCGAGGATCCCGGCTGCCGCCCCGACGAGCTGGTAGGTGACCGCGTCCGGGTACGAATCCATGCTGATGAACACTTCGACGTCGACGTCCGCGACGGCGCGGATCCGCTCCCACGTCGCCTCGCCGTGGCCACGGGTGATCATCTCGCACAGCGCCTTGTTGACGAGTCCGTACATCGGGTCACCCTGCGCACCGGCCCGGGACCGTCCAGAGCCTCATTGCGTGCGCTGCCAATTCTATCATTATCAGCGAATCCGCCCTGACGCCGATAGCGACGGGGCCACACCTGCAAGGACCTGCCCATCCATGGCCACCCCCACGCGCCCCGCCCTCAACGTCCTCGTCGCCGACGACCACGCGCCGGCGCGGCGCCTGGTGGCGCTGGCGCTGGGTCGGCACGCCTCAGTGCTCGAGGTCCAGTCCGGCGCGCAGGCGATCGAATTATGTCGTGCGCTGACGCCGGCGTTGGCAATTCTGGACCTGTCCATGCCCGGTGGGCTATCGGGACTCGACACGTGCCGGGCGCTGCGCCAGGACCCGGCCACGGCCGGGATGGCGGTCCTGATCTGCACCGCGAGCACGCGCCCGGAACACGCGCAAGCGTGTCGCGAGGCAGGCGCCGATGCCCTCCTGACGAAGCCGTTCAGCCCTGACGCGCTGCTGTCGCTCGTAGGGTCGTTGGTCGCAGGCCTCGGCCAGGCGGCGACCGCGGCGCAGGCGGGTCCCACGCTCGATTGTTAAGGCCGTCCGGCGCACGGCCAGGGGCTCTGTTGCGCTGCAAAAAGAGACAGGCGTAGACTGCGTGAATCAACCGAGGGGACCCGCATGAGTTCAGACTCCGTCGTCATCCTGTCCGCGAAGCGCACGCCGATCGGCGGTTTCCAGGGGGTGTTCGCGGCCACGACCGCCCCTCAGCTCGGTGCCGCCGCGATCGCCGGCGCGATGCAGGCCGCGGGCATCCGCCCCGATGCCGTCCAGGAAGTGATCATGGGCTGCGTGCTGCCGGCCGGCCTCGGCCAGGCCCCGGCGCGCCAGGCCGCCATCGGCGCCGGCATCCCGGCCGCCACGCCCGCCACCACCGTGAACAAGATGTGCGGCTCGGGCATGCGCGCGGTGATGCTCGCCGCCGACGCACTGCGCACCGGCGACATCGACCTCGCGGTCGCAGGCGGCCTCGAGTCGATGAGCAACGCCCCGTACATCCTGCCGAAGGCCCGCTCGGGCTACCGGATGGGACACGGCGAGGTGCTCGACCACATGTTCACCGACGGCCTGCAGAGTCCGTGGGACGGCCAGCTGATGGGCTGCTTCGCCGAGAACACCGCGGACAAGTACGCGTTCACCCGAGAGGCGCAGGATGCCTTCGCCTCCGAATCGGTGCGTCGCAGCCTCGCGGCCGTCGAGTCCGGTGCGTTCAAGTCGGAAATCGTCCCGGTCACCGTCCGCTCGCGCAAGGGCGAGACGGTCGTCATCCAGGACGAGACGCCGTTCACCTGTGACCTCGCGAAGATCCCGCAGCTGAAGCCTGCGTTCCGCAAGGATGGCACCGTCACGGCGGCCAGTTCCTCGTCCATCTCCGACGGCGCCGCGGCGCTCGTCCTCGCGCGCGCCGCGGCGGCCGAGGCCCAGGGCCTGAAGCCGGTCGCGCGCCTCGTCGCCTACGCGAGCCACGCGCACGCGCCGGAGTGGTTCACGACCGCGCCCGTGGGTGCGATCTCGGCCGTGCTCAAGAAGGCCGGATGGCAGACGTCGGACGTCGACCTGTACGAGATCAACGAGGCCTTTGCGGCCGTCGCGATGGCTGCGATCCACGACCTCAAGCTCGACCCGGCCAAGGTCAACGTCAACGGCGGCGCCTGCGCGCTCGGCCACCCGGTCGGGGCCACCGGCGCGCGCATCATCGCGACGCTGATCGCGGCGCTGACCGCCCGCGGCCTGCGCCGCGGCGTGGCTGCGCTGTGCATCGGCGGCGGCGAGGCGACCGCGGTCGCGATCGAACTGGTGTGATCCCCCCGCCCGGCCCGCGCCGGGCGGCTTGATTCAGGCTCGATGCGACGCCGACCACGATGCCGTCGTGCGTGGAGCGATCGGTCGCTTCGGAGCTTCGTGAGGAACTGCCCGGCGCTGCCGGTCCGCTTGACGGGCCGGACCGGGTCCCCGGCGACCGCCATGCGGTCTGACATGCTGCCCGCGGGCGGCCGTTGTGGAGACGACAGAAGATGGACATCAAGAACAAGGTTGTGGCGATCACCGGCGCAGGCCGTGGCCTCGGGCGGGCCATGGCGCTGGCGTTTGCGCAGCGCGGCGCGCGACTCGCGCTGATCGACCTCAACGCGGCCGACCTCGCCGAGTCCGCGAGCCTGAGCGGCGCGCACGGCGCCGAAGCGCGCACCTACACCGCGAACGTCACCAGCGAGGAAGCCGTCATCGCCACGATGGACGCCATCGTCGCCGACTTCGGCTCGATCGACGTGCTGATCAACAATGCCGGCATCGTCAAGGACGGCCTCCTCGTCAAGGTCAAGGACGGCCAGGTCGTCGGCAAGATGGGCCTCGACCAGTGGAACGCGGTCATCGGCGTCAACCTCACGGGCGTGTTCCTGTGCGGCCGCGAGGCAGCCGAGCGCATGATCAAGGCCGGCAAGGGCGGCGTGATCATCAACATCTCCTCGATCTCCAAGGACGGCAACGTCGGCCAGACCAACTACACGGCCACCAAGGCCGGCGTGGCGGCGATCGCGACGACCTGGGGCAAGGAACTCGCCCGCTACGGCATCCGCACCGGCGCGATCGCCCCCGGCTTCTGCGCCACGGACATCCTGTCCAGCATGAGCCCGGAGACGCTTGCCAAGGTGACGGCACCGGTTCCGCTCAAGCGACTCGGCGAGCCCTCGGAAGTGGCGCAGACGGCCGTCTTCATCGTCGAGAACGACTTCTTCACGGGTCGCACCATCTACATCGACGGCGGCATGCGCATCTGAACCGGACGGTGCGCCGCACCGGTCCCGCGTCCCCTGGAGTCATCGCACCATGAAGACGTCCGACCTGCGCGCCCTCATCACCGGTGGAGCATCGGGGCTTGGCCTCGCCGTCGCACGACGCGTCGTCGCCGGCGGTGGCCGGGTGGCACTGCTCGACGTGCAGGACGAGGCGGGTGCCCGCGCCGCCACCGAGCTCGGCGCGGCGGCGGCGTTCGTCCACTGTGACGTCAGCAGCGAGGCGAGCGTCGAGGCCGCGGTGCCCACGGCGCATGCGGCCATGGGCGGCCTCAACCTGGCCGTGAACTGCGCCGGCGTCGTCGGCGCCGGCAAGCTGATCGGCCGGGACGGGCCGATGTCCGGTGCGTTCTTCTCGAAGGTCGTCGGCATCAACCTCGTCGGCACGCTGCACGTCGACAAGGCCGCTGCCGCGCTCATGCAGGCCAACGTCCCCAACGAGGATGGCGAGCGCGGCCTGCTGGTCCACACCTCCTCGGTCGCCGCCTACGAGGGCCAGATCGGCCAGGTCGCCTACGCCGCCACCAAGGCCGGCGTCATCGGCATGGTCCTGCCCATCGCACGCGAACTGGCGCGCCATGGCATCAGGGTCATGGCGATCGCCCCGGGGATCTTCGAGACGCCCATGGTGGCCGGCATGACGCCGGAGCTGCAGGCCTCGCTTGGCGCGCAGGTGCCGTTCCCCTCGAGGCTCGGGCGACCATCGGAGTTCGCCGACCTCGTCGTCGCGATCGCCGCCAACCCGATGCTGAACGGCGAGACGATCCGCCTCGACGGCGCCATCCGGATGCAGCCGAAGTAGGTCTCCGGCGCCTCGCATCGCTACCGGTGTGCGCGCCGCCGAGCCATAATCGCGGCCCCTGAGTTGCCGACAACCCCGATGCCAAAGGCCCTCCTCCCCGCCGCCCTCCTGGTCGCCGTCCTCGGCGCCGGCTGCGCGCACGCCCCGACCCGGCCCGGGCCCACGGAACCGGCGGCCGGCGCACCGGCGCGGTTGTCCATCCCGGTCCAGTACTACCGGCTCGCGAACGGCCTGCGGGTCGTCCTCTCGCAGGACACCTCGGTGCCGACGGTCACGGTCGGCGTGTACTACCACATCGGCTTTCGCATCGAGCCCAAGGGCCGGACGGGATTCGCGCACCTGTTCGAGCACCTGATGTTCCAGGAGACCGAGAATCTCTCCAAGGGCGAAGCCGAGCGCATCGTCGCCGGCAACGGCGGCATCTCCAACGGCTCGACGCGCTTCGACTACACCAACTACTACGAAGCCGTGCCGAGCCACGTGCTCGAGCCGGCACTTTTCGTCGAGGCCGAACGCATGCGCGCGCTGTCGCTCAGCGCCGCCAGCCTCCAGAACCAGAAGGACGTCGTGAAGAACGAGGTCCGGGTCAACGTGCTCAACCGCCCGTATGGCGCGTTCCCATGGCTCGACCTGCCGCAGGTCGCCAACGTCAACTGGTACAACGCCCACAATTTCTACGGCGAGCTCGACGAGATCGACGCGGCGACGCTCGACGACGTCCGCGCCTTCCACGACGCCTACTACGTGCCGTCGAACGCCGTGCTCGTGGTCGCGGGCGATTTCGACGAGGCCGCCGCACGCGCCGCGATCGAGCGCCAGTTCGGCTCACTGCCCGCGCGCGCCGAGCCTGCGCGACCGGACGTGTCGGAGCCGGAGCAGCTCGCGCCCCGCGCCGCCGAGCGCACCGACGTACTCGCGCCCCGGCCTGCGCTCGCCTTCGGCTACACGCTGCCGCCGCGCGGCACGCCGGAGTGGTATGCGTTCGGCCTCATCGACGAGATCCTGGTGCAGGGCGAGGACAGTCGCCTCTACCGACGCCTCGTCAACGAGCGCAAGTACTCCGATGGCATCGAAGGTGGCATCAACCTGCTTGGCAACATGTTCGACTACGAGGGTCCGACGCAGTGGGCCGTCTACCTGCTGCACGACGCCTCCTCGAAGCCAGCCGCGATCACGGCCGACCTCGACGCGGTCATCGCCGAACTGCAGCGCAACCCGGTACCCGCCGCGGAACTCGAGCGCGCCCGCACGAAGATCCGCTCCGAACTCTACGACCTCGCCGGCAGCCCGACGCGCTTCGGGCTCGTCGGCATTCTCGCCGCGTTCTCGCTGTTCGACGACGATCCGACCAGGATCAACCGCATCGAGGACGAGTTCGCCAAGGTGACGCCCGCCCTCGTCCGCGAGACGGCGCGCAAGTACCTGGTGCCTTCGCGCCGCACGACGCTGACGCTGCTGCCCGGCAAGCCGGCGACCACGGAGGCGGCACCATGAATCGCGTGATCGCCTGGACATTCGCGACGCTGCTGCTGGCGGGCCCGACCGTCGCGAAGGAGCCGGTTCCGGCCATGGGTACGCCGCGCCTGCTGACGCTGCCGGCGAAGCGCGAGTTCCGGCTCGAGAACGGCCTCGCCGTCTCGTTCGTCCCGTTCGGCACGGTACCGAAGACGACGCTGATGCTCACGCTCGCCACCGGCGCCGTCGCCGAAGGTAATCACGATGGACTCGCCGACGTCGTCGCGCAGCTCCTCAAGCACGGCGCGGGGGCCCTGGATACCGAAGGCCTCGCGCGCCGCGCCGCGGAGATGGGTGGCGGGCTGGATTCGGGCTCGGGGACCGAGCAGATGTCCGTCTCGATGGACGTGCTCGGCGAACGCACGTCCGACGCGGTCAGGATGATCGCCGACGTCGTGCGCCATCCCGGGCTCCCCGCCGCCGACCTGCCGGCGATCAAGGCGGGCATGAAGCGCGGTGTCGCCGTCGCCCGCTCGCAGGCACAAGGCATCGCGGGCGAGGCGTTTGCCCGGCTCATGTGGGGCGACACGGCGTACGGGCGCTCGCTGCCGTCGGACGCCGCCATCGACGCATTGACCGTGGACGACGTCCGCCACTTCGTGACCGCGGAGTTCGGCGCCGCCCGCGCACACCTGTACGTCGCCGGTCGTTTCGACGAGGCAGCGGTCGAGCGCGCGATCCGCGCCAGCTTCGCGGACTGGCCTGCGGGTCCCGGGCCGCGCCACACGCAGCCGGTACCCGCCAGCACGCACGTCGTGCGACTGATCGACCGCCCGGGCGCGAAGCAGTCGACGATCCTGATCGGCCGCTCCGTGATCGGCCCGACGCAGCCCGGCTTCATGGCGCTGTCGGCCGCGAACGCACTGTACGGCGGCACGCCGCTGCTCTCCCGGCTGGACCAGAATCTGCGCGAGGAGAAAGGCTGGACGTACGGCGTCAGCAGCCACCTCAGCCCGTACCGCGCGATCTCCGGCTGGGGGGTCTCGGCCGACGTCAACACCGACGACACGGTCGGCGCTCTCGGCGAGATCTATCGCGAACTGGACGTGCTGCGCACGTCCCCGCCGCCGGCCGACGAGCTGCGCCGCGTGCAGAACTACAAGGCAGGAAACTTCCTGATCGGCGCCTCGAGCCGCCAGGGCCTGCTGGGACAGCTGGCGTTCCTCGCGCAGCAGGACCTCGGTGACGACTGGCTCGTGCACTACGTCGAGCGCGTTGCCGCGGTCACGCCCGAACAGGTGCAGGCGGCTGCCGCCCGCGAACTCGATCCCCGGCAGCTGGTGCTGGTGATCGTCGGCGACCTCGCCAAGATCAAGCCCGGCGTCCTGGCCCTACCGGCCCTCAAGGACGCGGATTTCCGTTGACACCACACGAGCGAATGCAGTCATGAGCGCAGACCACATCGAACGCGACCAGATGGAGTACGACGTCCTGATCGTCGGCGGCGGCCCGGCGGGCCTGTCCTGCGCGATCCGGCTGAAGCAGCTGAATCCGGATCTCACGGTCTGCGTACTCGAGAAGGCAGCGTCGGTCGGCGCCCACGCACTGTCGGGCCTCGTCATGGAACCCGAGCCGCTCGACAAGCTGCTGCCGGAATGGCGCAACAACCAGCCCGAGATCTGCGTGCCGGCGACCCGCGACGAGTTCAGCCTGCTGACGCGCACGCGATCGATCCGATTCGTGACGCCGCCGCAGATGAACAACCACGGCAACTTCATCCTCTCGCTCGGCCAGCTGACCCCGTACATGGCCTCCCAGGCGGAGGCCCTCGGCGTCGACGTGATCGCAGGCTACGCCGCGGCGAAGGCGCTGCATGACGACGCCGGCGCCGTGTGTGGCGTGCAGATCGGCGACATGGGCCTCGACAAGGATGGCAACCCCGGCCCGAACTTCGCGCCGGGACCGGAGATCCGCGCCAGGACGACGGTGTTCGCCGAGGGTGCGCGCGGCAGCGTGACGAAGACCCTGGTGACCCGGTTCGGGCTCGACGCGGACAGCTCGCCCCAGACCTACGGCCTCGGCTTCAAGGAGCTGTGGCAGCTGCCCGAAGGCCGTGTCGAACCGGGTCTCATCCAGCACACGATCGGCTGGCCGGTCGACGCCGCCACCTACGGCGGCAGCTTCCTGTACCACGTGAACGACAACCGCGTGTATGTCGGCTACGTGATCGGCCTCGACTACAAGGATCCGCGCTTCAAGCCCTTCGAGGCCTTCCAGCAGTTCAAGAACCACCCGTCGGTGAAGAAGCTGCTCAGCGGCGGCGAACTGCTCACCTACGGCGCGCGCACGATCGCCGCCGGTGGCTACCAGTCGCTGCCGAAGGTCGAGATGCCGGGCGCGATGCTGATCGGCTGCGCAGCGGGGCTCGTCAACGTGCCCAAGGTCAAGGGCGTGCACCAGGCGGTGCGCTCGGGCGTGCTCGCCGCCGAGCACCTCGTCGAGACCGGCGGCAGCGCCGGCTTCGATGCGCGCTTCCGCGCCTCGCCCGCGATGGCCGAGCTCAGGAAGGTCCGCAACTTCAAGCCGGCGTTCAAGAAGGGCCGCTGGATCGGCCTGCTGAACGGCAGCCTCGAGACGATCACCGGCGGCCATACGCCGTGGACGCTGAAGAACAAGGTCGACTACACGCAGATCCGGCGCCTCGACGAGTACGCCTCACCCGATCGCGGCTGGTCGGCCGAGCGCGAGCTCAAGCCGCGCGACCGCCAGGCCGCCGTGTACTTCGCCGGGACCCAGCACGAGGAGAGCCAGCCGGTGCACCTCAAGGTGCACGACACGACCCTGTGCGCGACGCAGTGCACGGTCGAGTACGGCAACCCGTGCCAGAACTTCTGCCCGGCCGGCGTGTACGAGATGGTGGACGACGGCGCGGGCGCCAAGCGCCTGCAGATCAACGCCTCCAACTGCGTGCACTGCAAGGCCTGCGACATCAAGGATCCCTACGCGCAGATCACCTGGACGACGCCGGAAGGCGGATCCGGCCCGAACTACTCGAACCTCTAGGAACGGTCCCTCAGGGCGCGCGACGTGAAGCTCTACCACTCACCGACGTCGCCGTACGTGCGCAAGGTGCGCATCACGGCGATCGAGAAGGGCGTCGCGGAACGCGTGGAACTGGTCGTCGCCAATCCCTGGCCGGACCCTGCCGCGGTGGTCGGCGTCAATCCGCTCGGCAAGGTTCCGGCGCTGGTCGCCGACGATGGACTCGTCCTCTACGACAGCCCGGTGATCTGCGAGTACCTCGACTCGCTCGCCCCGATCCCGCGACTGATCCCGCAGGCCGGTGCCGCGCGCTGGCAGGTCCTGCGGACGCAGGCGCTGGCCGACGGCATCCTCGATGCGGCGGTCGCGATCGTGCTCGAGCGGCGTCGGCCCGAAGCGGAGCGATCGACGCTCTCGCAGAAGCGGGCCACCGAGGCGATCCGCCGGGGCGTGGCGGCACTCGCGGCCAGCACCGACGCGGCCGGGGACGCGCCCGATCTCGGCGCGATCGCCACCGGCGTCGCGCTCGGATACCTCGAGTTCCGGCTGCCGGACGTCGACTTCCTGGCCGCGCACCTTGCGCTTCGAGCTTGGTGGAGCGCGCTTTCCGCGCGGCCCAGCTTCGCGGCGACCGTGCCCGCCTGATACCGAGGATGCCGCCATGACCGAGAAGCAACTGTTCCAGCCCCTGTCCGGGAACGAGATGCCGCGCTTCGGCGGCCCGGCCACGTTCATGCGACTGCCGGCCTGCGATCTGGATGCCGGGCTCGATGTCGCCTTCATCGGCGTGCCGTTCGACATCGGCACGTCGAACCGCCCCGGCGCGCGCCTCGCTCCGCGCCAGATCCGCGACGAGTCGCGGATGCTGCGGCCGTACAACATGGCGACCCGCGCGGCGCCGTTCGATTCGCTGCGCATCGCCGATGTCGGCGACGTCGCGATCAATACGTTCAACCTCGCCAAGAGCATCGGCATCATCGAGGAGCACTACGATCGCCTGCTCGGGACCGGCGCGATTCCCCTGACGATGGGCGGCGACCACACGATCGTGCTGCCCATCCTGCGCGCCCTGCATCGCCGCCACGGACCGGTCGGGCTCGTGCACGTCGATGCCCATGCGGACGTCAACGACGAGATGTTCGGCGAGAGGATCGCCCACGGCACGCCGTTCCGCCGTGCGGTCGAGGAGGGCCTGCTGGACTGCAGCCGGGTCGTGCAGATCGGCCTGCGCGGCACCGGTTACGCGGCGGACGACTTCGACTGGTCCCGCAACCAGGGCTTCCAGGTCGTGCAGGCCGAGGACTGCTGGCATCGCTCGCTCGCGCCGCTCATGCAGGACGTCGCACGCAGGCTCGGCCCGGGCCCCGTCTACATCAGCTTCGACATCGACGGCCTCGATCCGGCGTACGCGCCGGGCACCGGCACGGTGGAGATCGGCGGCCTGACGGTGCCCCAGGGTCTCGAGATCATCCGCGGCTGCCACGGCCTCGAGGTGGTCGGCGGCGACCTCGTCGAGGTCAGCCCGCCGTACGACCCGACCGGCAATACGGCGCTACTCGGCGCCAACCTGCTGTACGAGATGCTCTGCGTGCTGCCTGGCGTGCAGCGCCGCTGAGCACGCGCCCGAGCACCATGCATCCGGATCTCCGCTCCCTGCCCTCGATGCCGCTCGAGTGACGCGCGCCGAACGCTATCTCGCCGCGCTCGCGGATCGCGGCTTCGCACCCGATCCCGCGCAGCGTCGCGCCATCGGTGCGCTGGCGACGATTTCCGACCGACTGGACGCCGCGACGCGCCGCGAGACCCGCTGGTGGCACCGGGCCCGGGTCGCGCTCGGTGGCGAGCCGGCGCGACGGTCGGTGCATGGCCTGTACCTGTGGGGTGGCGTCGGGCGCGGCAAGACGCTCCTGATGGACCTCTTCGCGGCCGATCTCGGCGAGCGGGCCGTTCGCACGCACTTCCATCGCTTCATGCAGGACATCCACGCCCGGCTGCGCACCCTGCGCGAACGCGACCTCGCGGACCCCCTTGCGACGGTGGCGACCGACCTCGCGGCGTCGACCCGCGTGCTCTGCCTCGATGAGCTGTACGTCAGCGACATCGCCGATGCGATGCTGCTGGGCGGCCTGTTCGACGGCCTCGCCGCGGCGGGCGTGACGCTCGTCGTGACGTCGAACTCGCCACCGTCGGACCTGTACCGCGATGGGCTGCAGCGCAGCCGCTTCCTGCCGGCGATCGCGCTGCTCGAGCGCGAGACGACGGTGCTGGAGGTCGACGGCGGGATCGACTATCGCCTGCGGGAGCTCGAGCGCGCGCCCCTGTACCTGGCCGCGGGACCGGGCTCCGACGCCGAGCTCGAGGCGCGCTTCGCGGCGCTCGCCGGCGGCAGCGGACGTCCTGGCGACCTGCAGATCGAGGGCCGCCCGGTCGCGACACGGCGTTGCCATGGCGGCGGCGCCTGGTTCGAGTTCGCCGCGCTGTGCACGGGTCCACGAGGCACGGCCGACTACATCGAGATCGCGCGCCAGTTCCACACGGTGCTCGTCTCGGACGTGCCGGTGTTCGGGCCGGGTTGCGACGACGAGGCGCGGCGCTTCATCGCCCTCATCGACGAATTCTACGAGCGGGGCGTTAAGATCGTGCTGTCGGCGGCCGCCCCGGCCGAGCGCCTGTACCAGGGAACGCGGCTTGAATTCGAATTCCGGCGCACGGCGAGCCGGCTGGCCGAAATGCAGTCCCACGAATACCTCGCGAAGCCGCATCGACCCTGAAGCGCACTCGACGCGAAGTTTGGTTACAATCGCAACTATTCGTGAAGCCCGTGCCCTCCGCAGACGCCCCGCGATCGCTCGAACTCGAGCGATTCCTGCCGTACCGCCTTGCCGTGCTCGCCAACACGATGAGCACCGCGGTCGCCGGCGCCTACGCGACCCGATTCAACCTGTCGATCCCGGAGTGGCGCGTCGTCGCCGTGCTCGCCCGCAGCCCCGACCAGTCTGCGGCGCAGGTCGCGCAGCGTACCGCGATGGACAAGGTCGCCGTCAGTCGCGCCGTCGCATCGCTGGTGCGCGCCGGGCGCGTCGCGCGCTCGGTCGAGGAGAGCGACCGTCGCCGCTCGCGCCTGTGCCTGACCGACGCCGGGCTGCAGGTGTACGAGCAGGTCGTGCCGTGGGCACTCGCCTACGAGGAAGCCGTGCTGCAGGGCATCCCGCCGCGAATGCGCGCGGTGCTGCACGATCTGCTCGATGAATTGTCCTTCAGCGCCGCGACCGTCGCGGCGCGCGGCATCGGGCCGGATTCGTCCGGCGACCGACCGGCCGAAACTACACCGACCCTGCGTAGACCGGGGGAGTAATCATGCTTGGCAAAGTTCCGGCTAGTCGCCTGCGCCTGATCGAACGGATCGTCCGGGTCGCGAGGCGCAGCCTCCCGGCACGCGACCGAACCCTGGCGGAGGCGGTGCTGCGGCGCTACTTCCGTGGCGTCGCGGACGAGGACCTCGTCGCACGCGGCGTCGAGCCGCTGGCGGCAGCGGCGCTCGCGCACTTCTCCAGCGCCCGTACGCGCCGCGCCGGTCGGTCATTCGTGCGGGTCTTCAATCCGGATCCCGCAATAGACGGCTTCCGCTCGCCGCACACGGTCGTGATGATCTGCTGCGACGACATGCCCTTCCTGGTCGACTCGATGAGCATGGCGGCGAACCAGGCCGGCCTCGCCGTGCACCTGATCGTGCACCCGGTCATCGACGTGCGCCGCGACCGTCGCGGGCGCCTGCTTGAAATCGTCGAGCCCGACACGACCGGTCGCGCCGAGTCCTGGCAGATGCTGGAGATCGATCGCGAGGCGGACCCGGCGCGCCTCGAGGCGCTGGCCACCCGGCTGGAGGCGGCGCTCGACGACGTGCGCGTCGCGGTGGGCGACTGGGCCGAGATGCGTCGCCGCGCGACCGATCTCGCCACGAGCCTCGAGACCCAACCGCTGCCGATGGCCTCGAGCGAGGTCGTCGAGACCCGTGCGCTGCTCGAATGGATGGCGGACAACCACTTCACCTTCCTCGGCTATCGCTACTACCGCCTCGAACGCGGTCGCAGCAGCGACCGACTGCTGCCGCAGAGCGCGACGGGCCTCGGCCTGCTGCGGGCCAAGCGCCCGCGCCACCCCGCGCGCAACGTCACGCTGACCGGCGCCGCGCGCGACCACGCGCGCAAGGGCAACCTGCTCTCCATCACCAAGGCGAACACGGTCGCGACCGTGCACCGCCCCGCGTACCTCGACTACGTCGGCATCAAGACCTTCAACGCCCGCGGCGAGGTGACCGGCGAGCATCGCTTCCTGGGACTGTGGACCTCGAGCGCCTATAGCCGCAGCCCGCACGAGATTCCCGTGCTGCGCCAGAAGGTGCAGAAGGTCATCGGGCACTTCGGCCTCGCCCCGTTCAGCCACGACGCGAAGGCCGTGCTGCACGTGCTCGAGACCTACCCGCGCGACGAACTGTTCCAGGCCACCACCGAGGACCTGATCCCGATCGTCCGCGGCATCGTCAACCTCTACGACCGCCAGGTCGTACGCCTGTTCCTGCGGCGCGACGGCTTCCAGCGCTTCTGGTCGTGCCTGCTGTACGTGCCGCGCGATCGCTACAACACCGAGGTGCGCCGGCGCATCGAGGCCATTGTCGGCGAGGCGCTGTCCGGCACCGCGGTGGTCTCGCAGGTGCAACTGTCCGAGTCCGTGCTCGCGCGCCTGCACCTGATCGTGCGCACGCCCTCGCGCAACGCCGCGGTCGATGCGGCGGGCGTCGAAAAGCGCATCGCCGAGGCGGTGCTGACCTGGACCGACGCGCTGCGCACTGCGCTCGCCGAGCGTGCCGACGAGGCCGCGGCACTCAGGCTCGTCGCGCGCTACGGGCGCGCGCTGCCCGCCGCCTACACCGAGGACACGCCGCCGACCCGCGCGGCCGCAGATATCGAAGTCCTCGAGCGGATCGCGGCATCCGGAGACGGCCTCGAGATCGACCTGTACCGCCCCCCGGGCGCGGCCGCCGGTCGCATCAACCTCAAGCTGTACCGTCGTGGCGAACCCCGCGCGATCTCCGACGTGCTGCCGACGATCGAGAACCTGGGCCTGCGGCTGATCAGCGAGCGACCGTACGAGATCCGGCCCGCCGACTGCGACGCGCTCTGGATCCAGGACTTCGAGCTCGAGAACCGCTCCGCCCCGGCCATCGACCTTAACGTCGACGGCCCGCGACTCGGCGCGGCGATCCGTGCCCTGTGGTCCGGGCAGGCCGAGAACGACGGCTTCAACCGCCTGGTGCTCGCGGCCCGCCTCAGCTGGCGCGAGACCGTCGTGCTGCGGGCCTATTGCCGTTGGCTGCTGCAGACCGGCATCCCGTTCAGCCAGCCCTACATGGAGGCCGTGCTCGCGGCGAACGCCCGCACCGCCGAGCGGCTCGCGCGCCTGTTCATCGTCCAGTTCGACCCGGCGCTCGCCGAGAAGCCGCGCGCCGTGCAGGTGGCGCGCCTGCGGCGCGAGCTCGACACCGCGCTCGCCGCGGTCGCGCGCCTCGACGAGGACCGCATCCTGCGGGCATTCCGCGCCGCGATCGAGGCGACACTGCGCACCAACTACTTCCAGTCCGGCGCCGATGGCGCGCCGAAGCCGTACCTGTCGCTGAAGCTCGATCCGGCCCGCGTCCCGGGGCTGCCGGAGCCGCGACCGATGTTCGAGATCTGGGTCCACTCGCCGCGCGTCGAGGGCGTGCACCTGCGCAAGGGCCGGGTGGCGCGCGGCGGCCTACGCTGGTCGGACCGCTACGAGGACTTCCGCACCGAGGTGCTGGGCCTGATGAAGGCGCAGCACGTCAAGAACACGGTCATCGTGCCGGTCGGCGCGAAGGGCGGCTTCGTCTGCCGCCGCCTGCCCACGGCCCGCGATGCGCAGGGCGCCGAGGTCGTGGCCTGCTACCAGTCCTTCGTGCGGGCGCTCCTCGACGTCACGGACAACATCATCGACGGCAAGGTCGTGCCGCCGCGCTCGACGGTGCGCCGCGACCGCGACGACACCTACCTCGTCGTCGCCGCGGACAAGGGCACCGCGACGTTCTCCGACATCGCCAACGGCATCGCGGCGGAGTACGGCTTCTGGCTCGGCGACGCGTTCGCCTCGGGCGGTTCCGCCGGCTACGACCACAAGAAGATGGCGATCACCTCGCGTGGCGCCTGGGAATGCGTCAAGCGGCACTTCCGCGAGATCGGCCTCGACGTCGACACGCAGCCCTTCACGGTCGCAGGCATCGGCGACATGTCCGGCGACGTGTTCGGGAATGGGCTGCTCCGCTCCCCGCACGCCCGCCTGGTCGCGGCATTCAACCACCAGCACATCTTCATCGACCCCGCCCCCGATGCGGCGCTGAGCTTCAAGGAGCGCCTGCGCCTGTTCGCCCTGCCGCGCTCCAGCTGGTCCGACTACGACGTCAAGAAGCTGTCGGCCGGCGGCGGCATCTGGTCGCGCTCCGACAAGTCGATCCGCCTGACGCGCGAGGCGCGGGCGCTGCTCGGGGTCGGCACCGAGGCGCTGGCGCCGAACGAGGTGATCCGGGCAATCCTGCGCATGCAGGTCGACCTGCTGTGGAACGGCGGCATCGGCACCTACGTCAAGGCGAGCAGCGAATCGCATGCGGCGGTCGGCGATCGGGCCAATGATTCGCTGCGGGTGGACGGTCGCGAACTGCGCTGCAGGGTGGTCGGCGAAGGCGGCAACCTCGGCTTCTCGCAACTCGGCCGCATCGAGTACGCGCTCGCCGGCGGACGCCTCAACACGGACTTCATCGACAACTCCGGCGGCGTCAACTGCTCCGACCTCGAGGTCAATATCAAGATCCTGCTGCGCCTCGCCGAGGAGCGTCGCGGACTGAAGCGCGCGGCGCGCGACCGGCTGCTCGCGCGGATGACCGACCAGGTCGCCGCGCTCGTGCTGCGCAACAACTACCTGCAGACGCAGGCGATCAGCGCACTGGAGGCCCGCGCGCTCGAGCGCGCCTCGGAGCACGGCTACGCGATCCGGTTCCTGGAGCGCGGTGGGGACCTCGACCGTGCGATCGAGTTCATGCCGCAGGAGTCGGATCTCGCCGAGCGCATCCAGAAGGGCAAGGGCCTGACGCGACCGGAGCTCGCCATCCTGCTCTCGTACTCGAAGATCTGGACGCATCACCAGATCATCGAATCCGACGTGCCCGAGGACCCGTACCTGTCGAACGAGCTGCAGCGGTATTTCCCGCCGGAGCTGTTCGACCGATACCACGACCTGCTGAAGGACCATCCACTGCGCCGCGAGATCATCGCGACCGCCACGACCAACAGCATCGTCAACCGCATGGGCCCGGTGTTCGCGGTCCGCGTCGCCGAGGACACCGGAGCGTCGCTGAGCGCAATCACCCGCGCCTACGCGATCGCGCGCGAGAGCACGTCGATGCGCGAAATCTGGACCGCGATCGAGGACCTCGACAACCGCGTGCCGGCAAGCGTGCAGTACGAGATGGCCAACGCGACCTCGCGCGCGCTGCGCCACGCGACCTACTGGGTCCTCGCCCACCACGGTCGGGCGCTGGCGGTGGAACCCGCGGTCGCGAAGCTACGACCCGGCCTCGCCGAGCTCGTCGCGGCCGCGCCCGGGCTGCTCGCGGGCCGCCTCGGCGAACGACTCGGCCATCACCGCACGGGCATGGCCGCGGCCGGCGTTCCCGCGGCCCTCGCGGCGCGGGTGGCGTCGATCGAACTGCTGCAGTCCGGCCTGTACATCGTCGATCTGGCCGCGCGGCGCCGCGCGCCGCTGATGACGGTGGCGCGGATCTACCTGCACCTCGGCCACGTCCTCGACCTCGACGGCCTGCGCCTGCAGATCGACTCGCTGCAGACCTCCGGACACTGGCAATCCGTTGCGCGCAGCTCGCTGCGCGAGGACCTGTATCGGCTGCATTCGTCGCTGGCCGAGCTCGCGCTCGGTCGCGGCGTGCGCGGCGATGCGGTGCGCGCGGCGAACGCCTGGCTCGATTCGCGCCGCAGCGGCGTCGATCACTTCAGGCGGATCATCACCGACATGTCGGCAGGCGGCGCGGTGGACTTCCCGACGCTGTCGGTCGCACTGCAGTCGCTGAGGCGCCTCGCGAGCCCCTGAACGGCTAACCCTCTGGACCCACGGGAACCAAGCCGCTAGCCTCGGCGGCTCGACCTCGCCCCTATGGAGATTCCGCTGTGACTTCACCGACCGGCACGCTCGTGCTCCTGCGCCACGGCCAGAGCACCTGGAACCTCGAGAACCTGTTCACCGGCTGGACCGACGTCGACCTGACGGAACTCGGCCGCAGCGAGGCCGCGGAGGCCGGGCGGCTACTCGCAGCCGAGGGCGTCGAGTTCGACCAGGTGTACACCTCGGTGCTCAAGCGCGCGATCCGCACGCTGTGGATCGCGCTCGACGCGATGGACCGCATGTGGCTGCCGGTCGAGCGCAGCTGGCGCCTCAACGAGCGCCACTACGGCGCGCTGCAGGGCCTCGACAAGGCCCAGACCGTGGCCCAGCACGGCGCGGAGCAGGTCAAGGTCTGGCGGCGCAGCTACGACATCCCGCCGCCGGCCCTTGCGCTCGACGACCCGCGCCACCCGCGCTTCGACGCGCGCTACCGCGGCCTCGCCGCATCGGACCTGCCGGGCGCCGAATCACTCAAGGACACGCTCGCACGCGTCGAGCCGTTCTGGAACGCGCGCATCGCGCCGGACCTGAGGGCCGGCAGGAACGTGCTCGTCGTCGCGCATGGCAACAGCCTGCGCGCGTTGGTGAAGATGCTGGATGGGATGAGCGAGGCGGACATCGTCGAATTCAACATCCCGACGGGCGTGCCGATCGTCTACGACCTGGACGCGAAGCTGGATTCGCGCGGACGGCGCTTCCTCGGGGATCCCGCGGCCGTCGCGGCCGCGGCCGAGGCCGTGCGCCGACAGACCGAGAGGAAGTAGCCTGCCCGGGGCGGCCGCGACGCGGCCGCCCTGCGGCCGGATCACTCGTCCGGAGCGATCGCGACCTTGAGGCCGGACAGGTCCTCGGTGAACATCACCTGGCAGGACAGTCGCGACGAGGGCTTGTAGCTCGCCAGCTCGCGCAGCAGCTCCTTTTCGTCGCCCTGGACCGCCGGCAGGCGAGCCTGCCAGTCCGCGTCGACCCACACGTGGCAGGTCGCGCACGAGCACATGCCGCCGCAGATCGCGGCAACACCGAAATCGAGGTCGCGCAGCGTTTCCATCACCGAGACGCCGACGCGGCCCGCCACCCGGTGTTCCTTGCCATCCCGATCGACGATCACAATCTCAGCCATTCCAGACTCCATGGGGTCGTTCGGCGCGGGATCTTGCGGTGCCGGCGGGTTTTGCGCAACCCGGGGCGACGACCGGCGCAGCGCGCCCGGGGCTATTCCTCGCGGTCGGCCGGGTCGATCGCGAGCCGGGCGAGCAGCGCGTCGCGCTGGCCCGCCTCGAGGCTGCCCCAGGCACCCGCCGTGTCGAGCCACAGGGCGTGCAGGCAGTCGAAGACCAGGCACATCGCGGTGACGTCGTCCGGCCGGAACGGTCCGCCATGCGCGGTCAACAGCTCGACGCGCTGCGTCGCGTCCAGGTCGTGGTAGCCGATGATCGCGGCAAGCTCGAACAGCGGATCGCCGACCCCACCGTATTCCCAGTCCACGAACACGAGCCCGGCGCCGGCGAGCAGGTTCCGGTGGTGCAGGTCGTTGTGGCACAGGGCCGCGCCGATCTGGCGATAGTTGGCGAGCGACCAGCGCAGCCGCGAGGCGAGATCCTCGCGCGACACCGGTCCCGGTGGCACGCCATCGAGCTCCAAGTAGTGCAGCAGCACGTCGTGCACGTCGATGCGCCGCACGGTGCGCGGCACCGGCACGCGATGCAGCTCGGCGAGGCGCGCACCCAGTTGGCGCAGCATCTCGGGCTCGCGCAGGCGCTCCCGGGTGACCTGCGCCCCGGCCACGAATTCCGTGACCAGCAGGCCGGCGGCGGGCGCGGCGTGGACGATCTTCGGCGCGAACCCGAGCTCCGCGACGATCGCGTGGATCTGGCGCTCGGCGACGCGGTTGATCGCGAGGTTCGCATCCGCCCCACCGCCGAGGCGCACGACCCAGTCGCCGGCGCCGGACGTGACGCGATAGACGCGATTGAGGGCGCCGGCCGTCAGCTCGGCGACGACCGGGCGGGCGGCGAGCGCGTCGCGGCCCGCGGCAAAGGCCCCGAGCGCCGCCTCGAGGCGCGGATCGAGCGCGGCGCTCATGCGCCCGCTCCCGCGCGGCCCTGCCGATCACGATGCCAGCTGCGCCAACCAATCACGACGAGCCCCACGTAGGAAAGATACAGAATCATGGAGGCAAAGAGCTGCTGGCGCCAGCACAGCCATGCCAGCAGCGCATCGACGCCGAGCCACCACGCCCAGTTGTCGATCCGCTTGCGGGCGACGAGCCAGGTCGCCCAGACGCTCGCCCAGGTCGTCAGCGAGTCGAGCAGCGGGTCGGCCGAGGCGACGTCCAGCGCGAGCAGGCGCGCGCTCCCGATGCCGGCGGCCAGCACGGCCACGATGGCGACGGCCTGCGGCCGCCAGGCGGTGCGGGACACGGCGAGCCGCTCCCCGTCCGGGGTGCCAGCCCACGCTCGCCAGCCGTACACGGCGACGCCGACGTAGTACGCCTGGAGGCCGGCCTGCATGTAGAGGCGCGCCTGCCAGAAGACGACGAGGTACAGGGCGGTGCTCGCCAGCGCCGCGATCCAGCAGGCCCGGTGCTGGCGGATCACGAGCACGACGTAGACCAGCCCGAGGGCCGCCCCGGCCGCCTCGACGGGCGACACGGAGGCGACGGCCTGGAGCAGGCCGCCGACCACGTCCGGCGGCGTCAACGCGCACCCCGGGCGGCCGCCCGGCCCCCGTCCCAGCGCCCGGCACCGGCAACGGCCCGGGACTGGTAGAATCGCGTTCCTGTCATTGTGAGGGTTACCGCCCCATGGCCCAGCGCACGGTCAAGGTGTTCCAGATCGACGTGTTCACGAACCAGCTGTTTGCCGGCAACCCGGCCGGCGTGGTGCTCGGCGCCGAGCAGTTGAGCGAGGCCGAGATGCAGGCGCTCGCGCGCGAGCTTAACAACTCCGACTCCGCCTTCGTACTGCCGCCGGACGCCCCGGACCACGACGTCCACCTGCGCTTCTTCACCCCCAACCGCGAAGTCGGCTTCGTCGGCCACGCGACGGTCGCCGCGCACCTCGCGCGCCTCGCCGCGGGCGAAGCCGGCATCGGTCACCTGCGCCAGAAATCGCGCTCCGGCATCCAGAACGTCGAAGTCTCCGGCACGGTCGCCAATCCGCGGGTCTCGGTGAGCATCCCGCCGCCGGCCTTCCAGCCACCGCTCGACGAGGCGCTGCGCAGCCGCCTGCTCGACGTCTTCGGCATCGACACCGCGGCACTCGACCCGAAGTGCCCCCTGCTCGTCACCAAGCGCGCGTCCACGCGCCTGATGATCGGCCTGCGCTCGGCGGACCTGCTCGCCTCGCTGCAGCCGGATCTCGACGAGCTGAAGCGCCTGACGCCGCACGTCGGCGCGGACGGCTACTTCCTCTTCGTGCGCGACGCGCGCGGCCCCGGCACCACGGAGGCCCGGCTGTTCTCGCCGGTGCTCGGCATCCCGGAGGATCCGGTCAGCGGCAACGCGCACGGCATGCTCGGCGCCTACCTCGTCGGCCACGGACTCGCGACCGTCAAGGACGGCCATGCACGCCTTCGCGGCTACCAGGGACGCTCGCTGGATCGGCACGGCGAAGTCGACGTCGACGTCGAGGTCGTCGATGGCGAGGCGACCACCATCACCATCAGCGGCACAGCCCGCGTCGTGTTCACGACCGAGATCGTGCTCGACTGAGGCCAGGCGGACCGGCACGCCGGTCCGCCGCCCATTCATTCCGTCACGGGCGGTTCGCCGAGCTCGCCCTCCCAGGACGCGACCACGGCGGTGGCCACCGAGTTGCCGATGACGTTGGTCGCACTGCGTCCCATATCGAGGAACTGGTCGACCGCGAGAATCAGCGCAAGTCCCGCCTCCGGGATCCGGAACTGCGCCAGCGTCGCCGCGATCACGACGAGCGACGCCCGCGGCACGCCTGCCATGCCCTTGCTGGTGACCATCAGCATCAGCAGCATCGACACTTCCTGGCCGAGCGTCAGCGGGATGCCGTAGGCCTGCGCGATGAACAGCGTCGCGAAGGTGCAGTACATCATCGAGCCGTCGAGGTTGAACGAGTAGCCGAGCGGCAGCACGAAGCTGGAAATGCGATCGGATACACCGAAGCGACCCAGCTGCTCGAGCGTCTTCGGATAGGCCGCCTCGGAACTTGCGGTCGAGAACGCGAGCAGTACCGGCTCGCGCAGCAGCGGCACCAGCGCGCCGATGCGCCGCCCGACCACGAGGAAGCCGAGCCCGAGCAGGGCAACCCACAGCACGGCGAGCGACAGGTAGAAGCCGCCGATGAACCGCCCGTAGCTCAGCAGGATCCCGAGGCCCTGCGTCGTCACGACCGCGGCAATCGCCGCGAACACGGCGACGGGCGCGAGCAGCATCACGTAGCCGGTGATCTTCAGCATCACCTGCACCAGCTGCTCGATCAGTTCGACCAGCTTGCGCACCCGGTCGCCGAGCGCGGCGAGCGCAACGCCGAAATACGCCGAAAACACGACGATCTGCAGGATCTCGTTGTTTGCCATCGCCTCTGCGAACGACCGCGGCACGAGGTGCGTGACGAAATCCTTGAGATTGAGCGCCGCCGGCGCGATGCCGGCGCCGGCGGTCGCGTCGGGTGCCGGCAGTGCGAGCCCGGCGCCCGGCGCGAGCCACGTCACCATGATGAGCCCCAGCACCAGCGACAGCAGGGAGGCACAGACGAACCAGCCCAGCGTGCGCAGGCCGACCCGGCCGAGCCGGCTCGCGTCCCCCATGTGCGCGATGCCGACCGACAGCGTCGCGAACACGAGTGGCGCGATGATCATCTTGATCAGCCGCAGGAACAGGTCCGTGGCGACCCCGCCGTAGCCGGCGATCGTCTTGCGCACTGCCGGATCGTCGATGCCGGCGTGCAACAGGCTGCCGAGCAGGATGCCGGCGAGCATCGCAGCGACGACGTACAGGGTGAACCGTCTGGCCATCATTCCTCCTGGCGGATGCGCCCGCGACGCGGGCGCGCGCGCGCGGTACCCGCGCGGATCTCGAGTATGCAGCGGACCTCGGGCACGAGGTCCGTGGCGTGGTGGGCGGCGAGCACGAGCTGCACGCCGGCGCGCGCGAGCGCCGACAGCAGGCCGCGCACGCGCGTCCGGTACGGGGCATCGAGCCCGGTGAGCGGCTCGTCGAGCAGCAGCGCCTCCGGGCGCAGCACCAGCGCACGGGCGAACAGCGCGAGCCGCCGCTGGCCGTACGACAGGGTCGCGGCGGACTGGCCCGGATCAGCCTCCAGGCCCACGAGCGCGAGCGCCGCCCTCGCCCGCGCGCGCTCGCGCGCCGTCGGCGGCGAATCGAGGCCGACGCTCGCACGCAGGCCACTGACAACGAACTCAAGGACGGTGACGTGCGCGAGGTACTCGGCCTGCAGCTCCGGCGAGACATAGCCGACGCGCGCGCGCCAGGCCTTGATGTGGCTGCCCGTGGCCTGGCCGCGGCGGCGGATCCGCCCGCGGTGCGCGACGGGCACGAGCCCGTACAGGCAGGCGAGCAGCGTGGACTTGCCGCTGCCGTTCGTGCCGGTGATCGCCCAGTGCTCGCCCGCCTCGATGCGCCAGTCGACATCGACCAGCACCGGCCGGTAGTCGCGATACACGCTCGCGCGCTCGAGCACGACGAGCGGCGTGCCGGCACCGCTGCGCCGCGGCAGCTTCGGCGCCGGGGGCGGCGGCGTCTGGCGCCCTGGCGCGAGCCAGTGGCGCGGCGCACCAGCACGGCTGCCGTCATAGGCGAGCATCCCGTCGCCAAGCACGAGCGCGCGCCGGAACGCCGCCGGTGCGTCGTCCGCGCGATGCACGGCGAGCACCATCGTCAGGCGGGTGCGCGCGAGACGGGCGAGCTCGCGGTCGAGCAGCGCGCGACTGGCGCGGTCGAGTCCATTGTGCGGCTCGTCGAGCAACAGCAGCCGCGGCCGGCCGGCGAGTGCGCGCGCCAGCAGGACGCGCCGGCGTTCGCCATAGGACAGCGACAGGAACTTGCGCCGGCGCAGCACCCACAGTCCCAGCCGCACGAGCAGCTGGCGGACCCGATGACGGTCGGCCGGGGCGAGCGCGACGGTCGGCCGCGGTCCGCCGTGCACGCCCGTGGCGACGACGCGCTGCACCGTGAAATCCCACTCGTAGCGGTAGTACTTGTCCTGGCGCTCGCCGCCGACGAACGCGATGCGCGGCAGCAGTTCCGGCAGTTCCACCGGGCGACCGCGCGCGTCGCGATAGCTGCGCTCCTCGGTCCCCGTGGGTGTCGGCCAGCGCTCGCCGGCCAGCATCTTGAGCAGCTGCGTCTTGCCGGCCCCGTTCGCGCCGAGCAGCAGGCAGTGATCGCCCGGCGCGAGGTCGAGGTCGATGCGCTGCAGCACGTGCCGCCCGTCGAGCGTCAGGCGCACGTCCCGGCAGCGGATCCCGACGCCGCTCACGCAGGCGACCATCGTTCGCCGTCGCGGCGCGCGTCCCCGGCGCGCTCGAGACGGATCAGGTGGGCCTCGAGCGTGCGTCGCGCCCAGGGGTAGAGCGATGGCGCGACATCGGGATACGCGAGCGGGACCAGGTCGGCGGGGATCGAGCCCGGCGCACGCGCGAGCGCGGCGACGACCCGGGCCTCCCGCTCGAGTCGATGCCGCACGAGCGCATCGATCACCTCGACCGGTGCGGCAAGCACCGGTCCGTGGCCGGGCAGCAGCCAATCGAGCGGCAGCGCGCGCAGCCTCGCGAGGGCGTCCAGGTACTCGTCCATGTCGCCATCGGGCGGCAGGATCACGGGCGAGGTCGTGCCGAGGATGTGATCACCGGTGCACAGCAGGCGCTGTGCCGGCGCATGCCAGCAGACATGGTTCGAGGCATGGCCCGGGGTCGTCACCGCGACCACGGCGCCGGCATCGGTGTCGAGCACGTCGCCGTCCTCGACGAGGTGCGTCGCGTGGAACGACGGATCGTGGAATGCGGAATGCCGCGGGATCCGGCCGAGCACGGGCGCCGGGCGCATCGCGGCGAGCGCGGCCACGCCGCTCGAGTGATCGGCATGGGTGTGCGTCACCGCGATCGCCACGAGCTCCGCGTCGCCGATGGCGGCGAGGATCGTCGCGGCGTGCGCGGCGCTCGCCGGGCCCGGATCGACGATGGCGACGCGGCGGCTGCCGAACAGGTAGGTGTTGGTACCGGGGCCGGTCAGGGGCCCCGGGTTGGGCGCGACGATGCGCCGCAGCCCGGGCGCGAGGGTCGTGACGCGCCCGGGGACCAGGCCGTCGGCCGCGCCGGTCACCACGCGCGGGGGCGCCGGACCCGATCGGGGGGCGCGGCGGTCGGGACTGGACGGGCGTGCGGCGGAGTCACGCCGCGCATGGTACCGGCCGCCGCGGCGCCACAGTAGGCCCGGGGTGGGCCCGGATCGCCGGGCCGGGGTCGAAACCATTAAGATGGCACCCACTCCGGCCATGTCGGCCGGCCACTGAGGACCGTCCATGATCCGTACCCCGAGACTCGCCGCGTCCCTGGTCGCTGCCGGCGCCCTCCTCGCTGCCCAGGCCAGCTCCGCCGCGTGCACCTACCCGAAGGCCCCGACGGCACTGCCCGACGGCGCGACCGCGACGCTCCCCGAGATGGTCGAGGGCCAGAAGGCCGTCAAGGCGTTCAACGCCGACATGGAGGCGTACCTCAAGTGCGTCGACGAGGAAAACCCGGCGTCGCCGAAGGGCACCAAGCTGACGGACGAGCAGAAGAAGGCCGAGGACGCGGCCGAGCGCATGCGCGTCCAGAAGCACAACGCCGGCGTCGACGACGAGCAGGCGCTCGCCGACCGCTTCAATGCCCAGATCAAGGCATTCAAGGAAGCGCAGGCCGCGAAGAAGTGACCGGATGCTGACCCCGGCCGAGGCCGCAGCGGCGATCGACGCCCGCGTGGCGCCGCTCGCCGCCGAGACCTGCGGCCTCGGCGCGGCAGCCGGCCGCGTGCTGCGCGAGCACCTGCTCGTCGAGCGCGACCAGCCGCCGTTCGATCGCGTCGCGATGGACGGCATCGCCGTCGTCGCGGCCGCCGTCGCGTCCGGGCGGCGCGACTTCCGGATCGCCGGGACCGTCGCGGCGGGCGCCGAGCCCATGGCGCTGCCCGCGGAGGATGACTGCCTCGAGGTGATGACCGGGGCGATGCTGCCGCCGGGCACCGACGCGGTGATCCCGGTCGAGCAACTCAGCGTCGCCGCGGGCCGGGCCCGCCTCGCGCCCGGCGGCGAGACCGTCGCTGGCGCGAACATCCACCGGCGCGCCAGCGACGCCCGCGCCGGCGACACCGCCCTGGCGCCCGGGACGCGCCTGCGCGGTCCGGAGCTCGCCATCGCCGCTTCGGTGGGTCGCGGCTCGCTCTGCGTGACGCGAGTTCCGCGCATCGCGATCGTGTCGACCGGCAACGAGCTGGTCGGACCCGACCGGCCGATCGCGCCGTGGCAGATCCGCCGCTCCAACGCCCATGGCATCGCCGCGACGCTCGCCGCACGCGGCTACCTCGACCTGCGCGACCTGCACCTCGAGGACGATCCGACCGCGATCCGGGCCGCGCTCGCCGCCGAACTCGCGGACCGCGACGCGATCGTGCTCAGTGGCGGCGTCTCCGCCGGCCGCTTCGACCACGTACCGGCGGTGCTCGAGTCGCTCGGCGTGGAACGGGTGTTCCACAAGGTCGCGCAGCGGCCCGGCAAGCCATTCTGGTTCGGCATCGCGCCCGGCGGCCAGCCGGTGTTCGCGTTGCCGGGCAACCCCGTCTCGACCCTGGTCTGCCTGGTGCGCTACGTGCTGCCCGCGCTCGCCCGGCTCGAGGGCGCGCCCACGCCGTCCGTCCTGTACGCAACCCTCGCCAGCGCCCATGAAGCCCGCCACGGGCTCACCGCGTTCCTCGCGGTCGACCAGGACGGCGCGCGCGTGACGCCCCGTGCGAACCACGGCTCCGGGGACTTCACCTCGCTCGCCGGCACGGCGGGCTTCGTTGAATTGTCGCCCGGTCGTCGCCATGAAGCCGGCCAGGCCGTGCCGTTCTACACTTGGTGACCATGACGACCGTGATCTCCCTGCAGTCCCCCACCGCGCCGCTGGACCGTCGCGGCCGGCCGATGCATGACCTGCGGATCTCGGTCATGGACCGGTGCAATTTCCGCTGCCCCTACTGCATGCCGAAGGAGACGTTCGGCGAGGGCTATAGGTTCCTCGGCACCGCGGAGCGCCTCTCGTTCGCGGAGATCACGCGCCTCGCCGGCCTGTTCGTCGACCTTGGCGTGCGCAAGCTGCGCCTGACCGGCGGCGAGCCGCTGCTGCGCGCCGGGCTCGAGGAACTCGTCGGCGACCTCGCGGCACTGCCCGGCGTCGAGGACGTCGCACTGACCACCAACGGCATCCTCCTCGGCCGTCACGCCCGCGAACTGCACGCGCAGGGACTCGCCCGCGTCACCGTCAGCCTCGATTCGCTCGATCCCGGCGTGTTCCGGGCGATGTCCGGCGGCTACGGCAGCCCGACCGAGGTGCTCGAGGGCATCGACGTCGCGCTCGCCGCGGGGCTCGCGCCGATCAAGGTCAACTGCGTCGTGCAACGCGGCGTCAACGACCACACGCTGCTCGACCTCGTCGAGCGCTTCCGCGGTACGCCGGTCGTCGTGCGCTTCATCGAATACATGGACGTCGGCAACCGCAACCACTGGGATCGCAGCCGCGTCGTGCCGTCGAAGGAGCTGCATGCCGCGATCGCGGCGCGCTGGCCGCTCGTGCCGGTCGCGGCCGGTTACCACGGCGAGGTCGCCGAGCGCTATGCGTTCGCCGACGGCGCGGGCGAGGTCGGCTTCATCTCGTCCGTGACGCAGCCGTTCTGCGGCGCCTGCTCGCGCGCGCGCCTGTCCTCGGAAGGCGTGCTGTACACCTGCCTGTTCGCGAACGCGGGACTCGACCTGCGCACGCCCCTGCGGCGCGGCGCCGACGATGCCGAACTCCTGGCGCTCGTGCGTGGTGCCTGGCTCGGCCGCAGCGACCGCTACAGCGAGCTGCGCGCCGAACCGCACGCGGAAGACACCCGGCGCAAGATCGAGATGTACTACATCGGGGGCTGATGAACACGCTCACACACGTCTCGGACGAGGGTGCGCCGAGCATGGTCGATGTCGGCGGCAAGGCCGTGACCGCGCGCAGCGCGGTTGCCGAGTCGCGGGTGCGGCTGCCACCGGCCGTCGCCCGCGCACTCGCTGCGGCAGGCTTCGCGACGGCAAAGGGCCCGGTGTTCCACACCGCCATCATCGCCGGCACGATGGCGGCGAAACGCACGCACGAACTGATCCCGTTCTGCCACCCGCTCGGGCTCGACCGCTGCAAGATCCACATCGAGGCCGACGGCGACGACGTCATCATCCGCTGCGAGGTCGCGGTCCAGCATCGCACCGGAGTCGAGATGGAGGCCCTCACCGGCGCGAGCGTCGCGGCGCTCACCGTCTACGACATGTGCAAGGCGCTGTCCCATGACATCGTGATCGATGGCACCCGCCTGCTGCACAAGCGCGGCGGCAAGAGCGACTTCGGAGCCGACGATGCGGGCTGATGCGCCGCTCGCGGGCCTGGTCCTCGCCGGCGGCCGCAGCCGCCGCATGCAGGTCGACAAGGCGACGCTCGCGTTCGCGGGCGAGTCGCAGCTCGCCCGCGCGATGCGCCTCGTCGCCGCCCACACGACGCGCGCCTACGTCTCGGTCCGGCCCGACCAGCGCGAGGAAGCCGAGCGCGCGCGCTGGCCGCAGGTCGAGGACCGCCTCGTCGACGTGGGGCCGGCGGCCG
Organism: uncultured Pseudomonadota bacterium; assembly: GCA_903884235.1. GTDB lineage: Bacteria > Pseudomonadota > Gammaproteobacteria > Steroidobacterales > Steroidobacteraceae > CAIKZZ01. Next base: position 86,131 of record CAISEB010000030.1, on the reverse strand, counting down.
GCATCCTCGCCGCGCAGGAAGCCCTGCCCGATCATTCCTGGCTCGTGGTCGCGGTTGACCTGCCGCTGCTCGATGCCGCGACGCTGGCGGCGCTGGTCGCGGCGCGCGATCCCGCGGCCCCCGCCACCGCCTACCGGGCCAGTGGCGACGGGCTGCCGGAGCCCTTGTGCGCGATCTGGGAGCCGTCGAGCCACGCCCCGCTCGCGAGCTTCGTCGCCGGCGGCCGCAGCTGCCCGCGGAAGTTCCTGCTGAGCCACGGCGCGAAGCTCGTGACGCTGGCCACGCCGGACGCGCTCGCCAACGTCAATACGCCGGACGACTATGCCGCGGCCATCGCCGCGGCACGCCCAGGGAGCGCGCGATGATCTCGGTGGACGTCCAGTACTACGCGCTCCTGCGGGAACAGGCCGGCACGAGCCGGGAGCGGGTCGCGACGAGCGCGGCGACAGCCCAGGCGCTCTACGAGGAGCTGCGCGCGCGGCACCAGCTGACGCCCGAGGTCAGCCAGCTGCGGGTCGCCATCGACGGCGAGTTCGCCGGCTGGCACGACGCGCTCAGCGACGGCGCCGAGGTCGTCTTCATCCCGCCGGTCGCCGGCGGCTGACCGTGGCGCACTTCGAATTCAGCGACCGGCCGCTCGATGCCGCGGCGCTGCACGCGACGGTCGAGGACCGCACCTGCGGCGGCTTCGCGAGCTTCGAGGGCTGGGTCCGAGACTTCAACGACGGCCGTCCGGTGGAGCGCCTGGAGTACGAGGCGTACGCACTGCTGGCGGTCAAGGAGGGCGATCGGATCATCGCCGAGGCCATGGCGCGCTTCGGCGTCACGCACGCCCGTTGCGTGCACCGCGTCGGCGAGCTCGCGCTCGGTGAACTCGCGGTCTGGATCGGCGTCAGCGCGCCGCACCGCGGCGAGGCGTTCGCGGCATGCCGCTACATCATCGACGAGGTCAAGCATCGCGTTCCGATCTGGAAGAAGGAGCACTACGTCGCCGGCGACTCGGGCTGGGTCAACTGCGAGCGCTGCGCCGCCGCGCCGACCGTCACCGCACACCCGCACGGCGCCGCCCGCGGTCATGACCAGGACCATGATCATGACCATGGTCATGATCACGCCACCCCACGCGCACCCGCCTCGGTCGGCGTGCACGCGCCGGGGCTGCCGTCACCGGACTACTCGCGCCAGCGGGTGCTCCCCGAGGTGGGCGACGCCGGCCAGGCGCGCCTGCGTACCGCGCGCGTGCTCGTCATCGGCGCCGGCGGGCTTGGTGCGCCCGTGCTCGGCTACCTCGCCGGCGCGGGCATCGGCACGATCGGCGTCGTCGACGGCGACGTCCTCGACACCTCGAACCTGCACCGCCAGACGATCTATTCACTCGCCGACGTCGGCCGACCGAAGGCACTGCTCGCCGCCGAGCGGCTGCGCGCGCTGAACCCGGAGGTGGACGTGCGGCCGTACGTGCAGCGCGCCGATCGTTCGACGCTACCGCCACTCGCCGGCGGCTACGACATCCTGGTCGACTGCAGCGACAACTTCGCCACGCGCTTCGTCGTCAACGACGTCGCCGTGCGACTTGGCAAGCCGGCGGTGGCGGCAAGCATCTACCAGTACGAGGGCCAGCTGCAGGTCGTGATGCCCGGTGGCCCGTGCGTGCGCTGCGTCTGGCCACGCGCCACCCGGCCGGGCGTCGTCGGCAACTGCGCGGAAGCCGGCGTGCTCGGTCCGGTACCCGGCGTGCTCGGCAGCATGCAGGCGCTCGAGGTGATCAAGATCGTGCTCGGGCTCGAGTCCCCGGCCTGCACCGGCGTGCTGCTCGTCGACCTGCGTACGCTGGAAACGCGCCGCCTGCGTGCGCGGCGCGCGGCGGGGTGTGCCGGCGGGCCCTGCACGGAACTCGATCCGGTGGAGCCGGCGCCATCGCTGGAAATGGAGCTTGACCTCGCGACGCCCGGCGCCGCCGCGGACTTCACGGTCGTCGACGTGCGCGACCCCGACGAGATCCTGGCACGGCCCCTGCCCGTCGCGCGGCTGCACATTCCCGCGGCGCGCCTCGCCGCGGGCGCCGCGCTGCCCGAGGGCACCGGCCCCGTGCTGCTCGTCTGCGCACGGGGCCAACGGTCGCTGCTGGCCGCGGAAGCACTGGTCGCGCGCGGGGTCAGCGCGCGATCGCTGCGCGGCGGCCTCGCAGGCCAGCCGCGCCACGCCTGAGGCCGGATCAGCCGGGCCGGATCTGGCCCGCGCCGCGCACGACGTACTTGTAGCTCGTCAGCTGCTCGACTCCGACCGGGCCACGCGCGTGGAACCGGTCCGTCGAGATGCCGATCTCGGCGCCCATCCCGAACTCACCGCCGTCGGCGAACTGCGTCGAGGCGTTGTGCAGCACGATCGCGCTGTCGACGCCCGCGAGGAAGCGTTCCGCCGTCGCCGTGTTCCCGGTCACGATCGATTCGGTGTGCGCCGAGCCGTAGGACCCGATGTGGCGAATCGCCGCGTCGACGCCGTCGACGACGCGCGCCGCGATGATGCGGTCGAGATACTCGGTCGACCAGTCGAGTTCGGTGGCGGGCGTCACGCGCGCGTCGGCGGCCTGGCACGCCGCATCGCCGCGCACGGCGCAGCCCGCATCGAGCAGCGCACCGAGCAGCGCGGCCAGGTGCCCGCGCGGCGCACCGGCATCGACCAGCAGGGTCTCGGCGGATCCGCACACGCCCGTGCGGCGCAGCTTGGCGTTGATCGCGATCGCGGTCGCCATCGCGAGGTCCGCATCGCGATCGACGTAGACATGGCAGTTGCCGTCGAGGTGGCCGATCACCGGCACCCGCGCCTCGCGCTGCACCCGCTCGATCAGCCCGCGCCCGCCGCGCGGCACGATGACGTCGATGTAGTCGGCCATCTCGGCGAGCAGGTGCCGCACCGCGTCGCGATCCGTGGTGGGCACGCGCTGGATGCACGCCGCCGGCAGGCCTGCGGCCGCGAGGCCGCGCTCGAGGCAGGCATGGATGGCGGCACTGGAATGGACGCTCTCGGAGCCTGGCCTCAGGATCACCGCGTTGCCGGACTTCAGGCACAGCCCGCCGGCGTCGGCAGTCACGTTCGGCCGGCTCTCGTAGATGATCCCGATCACGCCGAGCGGGACGCGCACGCGCTGGATGCGCAGGCCGTTCGGACGCGTCCAGTCCGCGATCACGGCGCCGACCGGGTCCGGCAACGCGGCGATCTCCTCGAGGCCACGCGCCATCGCCTCGACGCGCCCGGCGTCGAGCAGCAGCCGGTCGAGGAGCGAGGCGCCGAGACCGCGTGCACGCGCGACCACCAGGTCCTGCGCGTTGGCGGCGAGAATCTGGGCGGCGGACGAGCGGATCGCAGCCGCCGCTGCGGCCAGCGCGGCATCCTTCAACGCGCGCGGCGCTGCGGCGAGCGCCGCCGCTCCCGCGCGGGCCGACTCGCCCAGCGCGCGCATCGTGGCGGCAAGCGTGTCGGAATCTACCAGGGGGGTCACCTCACTCACCGAGCATCACCAGGTCGTCGCGGTGGATCAGCTCCTCGCGGCCGGCATAGCCGAGCAGCGACTCGATCTCGGCGCTCTTGCGACCGAGGATCAGCGCAGCGTCGGCGGCCGAGTACGCCGCGAGGCCACGCGCGACCTCGCGCCCGTCGGCGATCACGCTCACCGTGTCGCCGCGCTCGAAGCGGCCCGCGACCTTCTGCACGCCGGCGGGCAGCAGGCTCTTGCCACGGCCGAGTGCCGCCGCGGCACCGGCATCGATCACGAGGCGGCCACGGGGCTGGAGCGTGCCCGCGATCCACTGCTTGCGCATCGCAAGCGGGTTGGCGCCCGGCAGGAACCAGCTGCAGCGCTCGCCGTCGAGGATGGCCTTGAGGGGGTTGAAGCGGCGGCCGCTCGCGATGCAGAGGCTGGAGCCCGCGGCGACCGCGATCCGCGCCGCCGCGATCTTCGTCGTCATCCCGCCGGAGCCGACGCCGGACGTGGGGCCGGAGGCCATCGCCTCGACGGCGTCGCTGATCTCGCGGACCTCGGGGATGAACCGCGCCGCGGGGTCACGACCCGGATCGGCGGAATAGAGGCCGTCGATGTCCGATAGCAGCACCACGCACTCGGCGCTCGCCATCTGGCCGACTCGCGCCGCGAGGCGGTCGTTGTCGCCATAGCGGATTTCGGCGGTGGCGACGGTGTCGTTCTCGTTGATGACCGGGACGGCGCCGAGGCCGAGGAGCGTGTTCAGGGTCGCGCGCGCATTCAGGTAGCGGCGGCGGTCCTCGGTGTCCTCCAGCGTCAGCAGCACCTGCGCCACGGCGAGGCCGCGGTCCTCGAGGATCTCCTGCCAGGCGCGGGCGAGCCGGATCTGGCCGACCGCCGCCGCGGCCTGGCTCTCCTCGAGGCGCAGGCGGCCGGGCGCAAGCCCGAGGTGGCGCCGGCCGAGGGCGATCGCACCGCTCGAGACCACGATGAGCTGCTGGCCACGCCCGGCCGCCTCGCCGAGGTCGTCCGCCAGGCTCTCGAGCCAGGCCCGGTTGAGCCGGCCGGTGCGCGCGTCCACGAGCAGCGCCGAGCCGACCTTGACGATCAGGCGACGGGCGTCCCGGAGGCGCTTGGCACAGGTGCGGAATTCTGCGTGGGACATCGGTAGAGGCAGGCGTCCGGCGACGGGCCGGGGACCCGCCGGGACTATACCGGGATGGGGCCTGTCCGGGGGCGGCCGTGTGCGTCCCTCGTCAAGTCCCGGACGCCAGCTTATACATAAGGCTTTTCCGCAAGGGGTATGGACTATTGCGTATGGGGCTTGGGGTAGGCCCTCCCGTACTCTGCGTGCGCTGCAACACCGGCCGGGTCAGGCCGCCAATCCAACTCGCGGAACGGAACGCACATGCAAAGCGCGGAAACCTACAACGATACTGTGGTCAGGCAGTTCGCCCTGATGACCGTCGTCTGGGGCATCGTCGGCATGCTGGTCGGGGTGGTCATCGCCTCCCAGCTGCTCTTCCCTGCCCTCAACTTCGACATCGCCTGGCTGAGCTATGGCCGCCTGCGGCCCCTGCACACGAACGCCGTGATCTTCGCGTTCGGTGGCAGTGCCCTGTTCTCGACGTCGTACTACATCGTGCAACGCACCTGCCACACGCGCCTGTTCGCGGGCCCGCTGGCGACGTTCACGTTCTGGGGATGGCAGGCGATCATCCTCGCGGCGGCGATCACGCTGCCGCTCGGCATCACCTCCGGCAAGGAATACGCCGAGCTGGAATGGCCGATCGACATCGCCATCGCCGTCGTCTGGGTCGCCTACGCGATCGTGTTCCTCGGCACGCTCGTCAAGCGCAAGACCAAGCACATCTACGTCGCTAACTGGTTCTTCGCGGCATTCATCATCACCGTCGCCGTGCTGCACATCGTCAACAGCGCGGAAGTCCCGGTGACGCTGTGGAAGTCCTACTCGGCGTACGCCGGCACCGTCGACGCCATGGTCGAGTGGTGGTACGGGCACAACGCGGTGGGCTTCTTCCTGACCGCCGGCTTCCTCGGCATCATGTACTACTTCGTGCCGAAGCAGGCCGGCCGCCCGGTGTACTCGTACCGGCTCTCGGTCGTGCACTTCTGGGCGCTCATCTCGGTGTACATGTGGGCGGGCCCCCACCACCTGATCTACACGACGCTGCCGGACTGGGCGCAGTCGCTCGGCATGGTCTTCTCGCTGATCCTGATCGCGCCGTCGTGGGGCGGCATGATCAACGGCATCATGACCCTGTCGGGCGCCTGGCATAAGCTGCGCACCGACCCGATCCTGAAGTTCCTCATCGTCTCGCTGTCGTTCTACGGCATGTCGACGTTCGAGGGCCCGATGATGGCGATCAAGACGGTCAATTCGCTGTCGCACTACACGGACTGGACGATCGGCCACGTGCACTCCGGTGCCCTCGGCTGGGTCGCCATGGTGTCGATCGGCGCGTTGTACGCGCTGATTCCCCGGCTCTACGGCCGCACCGAGATGTACAGCGTCAAGCTGATCGACGTGCACTTCTGGACGATGACGATCGGCGTCGTGCTGTACGTCTGCGCGATGTGGATCTCGGGTGTCACGCAGGGCCTGATGTGGCGCGCGACCAACCCGGACGGCACGCTGACCTACACCTTCGTCGAGGCACTCAAGGCAACGTACCCGTTCTACGCAGTGCGCCTCGCCGGTGGCGTGCTCGTGCTCGGCGGCATGTTCCTGATGGCCTACAACGTCTTCAAGACCGTGACCGGGCCGAAGGCCATCATTGCCGACCAGCCGGTGCCACAGCCGGCCCACGGCTGAGCCCGCCGCAACCGAATCTGGAAGCAAAAAATGAACCACGCAAAGATCGAAAAGAATGTCGGCCTGCTCGGCGTGCTGACGGCGATCGTCATCAGCGTCGGCGGACTCGTCGAGATCGTTCCGCTGTACTTCAGCAGCCAGGTGACGGACCCCGCCCCGGGCGTCGTGCCGTACACCGCGCTGCAGCTCGAGGGTCGCGACGTCTACCTGCGCGAGGGCTGCTACAACTGCCACTCGCAGATGATCCGCCCGCTGCGCGCCGAGACCGAGCGCTATGGCCACTACTCGGTGGCCGGCGAATCGGTGTACGACCACCCGTTCCAGTTCGGGTCGAAGCGCACGGGTCCGGACATCGCGCGGGTCGGCGGACGCTACTCGGACGAGTGGCACCGCGCGCACCTCAACAACCCGCGTGACGTCGTGCCCGAATCCAACATGCCCGGCTTCCCGTGGCTCGCGACGGCGAAGATCGACTCCGACCTGACGGCCAAGAAGATGAGTGCGCTGCGCACCGTCGGCGTGCCGTACACGGATGCCGACATCGCCGGCGCGAAGGCCGCGGTGGAGGGCAGAACGGAGCAGGAGGCGCTGATCGACTACCTGCAGCACCTTGGCCTCGCCTCCAAGGGATGGAAGAACTGAAGATGAGCCAGTACATCTACGGCTGGGTCGCCGGAATCACGACCCTCATCTCCATGATCGCCTTCCTCGGCGTCGTGGCCTGGAGCTACAGCCGCCGCCGTCGCGATTCGTTCGACGCGATGGCGCGGATGCCGCTCGAAGAGGATGCAAGCCAGACGCCGGGAGCACAGTCATGAGTGGCTTTTGGAATTTGTGGATCGCGGGCCTGGTCACGCTGAACATCGCCTTCCTCGTATGGCTGCTGTTCGTGACCGCGAACAAGAAGAAGTCCGACCAGGACGCCGGCCCCGAGACGACCGGCCACACGTGGGACGGCGACCTGAAGGAATACAACAACCCGCTGCCGCGCTGGTGGCTGGGGATCTTCTACGGGTCGATCGCGTTCGCGATCATCTACCTCGTGATCTACCCGGGCTTCGGCAGCTTCGCCGGCACCGCCGGCTGGTCGCAGGTCGGCCAGTGGTCCGCGCAGAAGGCCGACGCCGACGCGATCGTGACGCGTGAGTTCAAGCGCTTCGAAGGCAAGAGCGTCGCGGAGCTGTCCACCGACCCGGCCGCGATCAAGGTCGCGAAGAACCTGTTCGCCGCCAACTGCGCGATGTGCCACGGCTCGGACGCACACGGCGGCAAGGGCTACCCGAACCTGACCTCGCCGAACCTGACCTGGGGCCGCACGGCCGATGACATCGTCGCGACGATCAGCAACGGCCGCATGGGCGCGATGCCCTCGTGGCAGGCGGTGCTCGGCGAGCAGGGCGTGGTGCAGGTCGCCAACTACGTCTACAGCCTGTCGGGGCGCGCGGCGCCCGACGCCGCCGCGGCGGCGGCCGGCAAGGAGAAGTTCGCGACGATCTGCTCCGCGTGTCATGGACCGGACGGCAAGGGCAACAAGGCCCTCGGCGCGCCGAACCTGACGGACGAATACTGGATCTACGGCAGCTCGCTGGATACGATCAAGGAGACGGTCACCAACGGTCGGACCAACCGCATGCCGGCGTGGCTCGACACTCTCGGCGAGCAGAAGGTCAAGCTGCTGGCGGCGTACGTCTACAGCCTCGCACCCCCGCCTGCCGAGGCGCCTGCGCCGGCCGCTGCCGAGCCGACGCCGCCCGGAACCTGAGGCCCACCATGGCCGGAGACGCACCCCGCATGAACGTCAGAGCAGCGTCTTCGGCCGGACCCTCGCGCTGGACCCGTGTCTGGCGGGACGTCGCGATCGTCCTGTGGCCATCGTTCCTCGCGGCCGCCGCGGAAACGATGTTCTTCTTCGCGGTCTTCGACCCGGTGGATCTGGGCGAGGGCACCGCCCTCGCCGACCTGGTCGCCAACCACAACGCCGGTTATGCGCTCGGGTTCTTCTTCTTCTGGGCGTTCACGACGCTGTCCGGCGCGCTCGCCCTGTACCTTGCCCGCACCGAAACGATCACGGCCTGCCCGATCACGGCGCAGGCCATCCGCCGTCCCGAGAGCCCCGTCCCTTGAACGCCTTCCCCGACGGTCGCCCCGGCTTGCCGGAGCCGGATGACGGCCAGTCTTTCTACGCCAAACACGTCAAGGTGTACCCGCGCGAGGTGGACGGGCGCTTCGACCGCCTACGCCGCACGGCGGTGTTCGTGCTGCTCGGCCTGTTCTACCTCGTGCCGTGGTTCAGGTGGGACGGCCGCCAGGCCGTGCTGTTCGACCTGCCGGCGCGCAAGTTCTGGATCTTCGGCCTCGTGCTCTGGCCGCAGGACTTCATCTACCTGACCTGGCTGCTGATCGTGCTGGGCCTGTCGCTGTTCTTCTTCACGGCGCTCGCCGGCCGACTGTGGTGCGGCTACGCCTGCCCGCAGACCGTGTGGACCGAGGTGTTCGTGTGGATCGAGGCCGCGATCGAGGGCGATCGCGCGAAGCGCATGAAGCTCGACAAGGCGCCGTGGACGGCCGGCAAGCTCTGGCGCAAGTCGCTCAAGCAGGTCGTGTGGATCCTGTTCTCGCTCTGGACGGGCCTCTCCTTCGTCGGCTTCTTCGCGCCGATCGGGCAGCTGACCCACACGCTCCTGGCGATGGAGCTCGGCGGCTGGGCGCTCTTCTGGACGCTGTTCTATGGCGCGGCGACCTACGCCAACGCCGGCTTCATGCGCGAGCAGGTCTGCCTGTACATGTGCCCGTATGCGCGCTTCCAGAGCGCGATGTTCGACCGCGACACGCTGATCATCACCTACGACGAGAAGCGCGGCGAACCGCGCGGCGCGCGCGCCCGCACCGTCGATCCGCGGGCGCGCGGCCTCGGCGACTGCGTCGACTGCACGGTGTGCGTGCAGGTGTGCCCGACCGGCATCGACATCCGCAAGGGGCTGCAGTACGAATGCATCGCCTGCGCCGCCTGCATCGACGCCTGCGACTCGGTGATGGACCGGGTCGGCTATCCCCGCGGCCTGATCCGCTACACGACCCAGAACACGCTCGATGGCCGCGCCAAGCACGTGGTGCGCCCGCGCACGATCGTCTACGCGACGCTGCTGACGATCATCTTCGGGGTCGGACTGACGGGACTCCTGACGCGCAAGACGATCGCGCTCGACGTGATCCGCGACCGCGGTGCCCTGTATCGCGAGACCAGCCACGACGAGACCGAGAACGTCTACTTCCTGCGCATCCTCAACAAGGACCAGCAGCCCCACACCTACCGCCTCGCGGTCGAGGGCCTCGACGGCATCCACCTCGACGGGGAGCCGCCCGCATGGCACGTCGATGGCGGCGAGGTGTACTCGGTCGCGGTCCGTGTCGAGGTGCCGCGCCACCTGCACGGCGGCCACGACATCCGTTTCATCCTGACCGACGTCGACCAGCCCGGTCGCGCCGTGAAGGAAAAAGCCCGATTCATCGCCCCGCCCTGACGGCGAAGGACGCGACATGAGCGACAAGATCCAGGCCGCCGACGGCGGCATCCGCCGACCGTGGCATCGCGAGCCGCTCGTCTGGCTCGTGATCGCGATTCCCGCACTGACCGTGGTCGCCGGACTGACGACCGTCTTCACCGCGTTTCGCAAGGCGGACGTGGAGGTGTCGGACGACGTGCGTCGCGAAGGCCTCGCGATCCACCAGGATCCGACGCGCGACAATGCGGCGAGCGCACTCGGCGTGACGGCGAAGTTCACCCTCGCCGGCGGCCACCTGCACGTCGAGCTCGCGCCCGGCCGGGCGCCGTCGCCCTCGACGCTGCTGGTGGTGCTGTCGCACGCCACCCGCGCCGAGTACGACCAGCTGGTGCCGCTCACGGCGGCCGCGGACGGCAGCTTCGATACGATGCTGCCGACGCTGCGCGCCGGCCACTGGTACATCGAGGTCACGCCGACCGACCGGTCGTGGCGGCTGACCGGCGAGTTCACGGGCGGCACTGCGGAGCTCGCGCTCACGCCCGAGGCACCGGCCGGGCGCGCGGAACCGAAATTGTGACCGCAACCGGGCCCGGCTGCTTCCACTGCGGCGAGCCCATCCCCGCCGGCGTCCGCTACGCGGTCACGCTCGATGGCGAATCGCGCGGCGTCTGCTGCATCGGCTGCCGTTCTGCCGCGGAGCTGATCCGCGACGCCGGCCTTGGCGACTACTATCGCTTCCGCACCGCCGCGGGCCCGCGCCCGGCGATCGACACGGACGACGTCTGGAGCACCTACGACCGACCCGAGGTGCGCGATCCGCTCGTGGCGCGGGAAGGCGACGCGCTCGTCGTGAACCTGCTGGTCGAGGGGCTGCGCTGCTCGGCCTGCAGCTGGCTGATCGGCGAGCGCCTGCAGCGCCTGCCCGGCATCGGCTCGGCCAACGTCAACCCCGCCACCGCCCGGGCACGCATCGCGTTCGATCCGGACCGCGCCGGCCTTGCCGCCGTGCTGCGCTCCATCGCGGAGCTCGGCTACCGGCCGCACGTGCTCGGCGCCGCCGACACGCTCGAGGTGGCGACCCGCGAGCGACGGGTCGCGCTCAAGCGCCTGGCCGTCGCCGGCTTCGGGATGATGCAGGTCATGATGATCGCGACGGCGCTCTACGTCGGCGCGATCGACGGCATGGACCCGATGATGCGCGAATACCTGCGCATCACCTGCCTCGTGATGACCACGCCGGTGTTGTTCTACGCCGGCCAGCCGTTCTTCGCGGGCGCGATCGCCTCGCTGCGCGCGCGCCACATCGGCATGGACGTGCCAGTCACGATCGGCATCGGGCTCGCCTTCGTCGCCAGCAGCTGGAACACGTTCTTCCACCGCGGCGACGTGTACTTCGATTCGGTGACGATGTTCGTGTTCCTGCTGCTCACCGGGCGCTACGTCGAGATGCTGGCGCGGCACCGCGCCGGATCCACGGCCGAGGCGCTGATGCGACTGGTCCCGTCGACCGCGCAGCGCATCCTCGAGGGCCGTCGCGAGCGGGTGCCGGTGGCGCAGCTGGCGGCCGGCGATCGCGTGTACGTATCCGTGGGCGAGTGCTTCCCGGCGGATGGCGTCGTCCACGGCGCCACCGAATCGGACGAGGCGCTGCTGACCGGCGAGTCCCTGCCGGTGGCGAAGCCCGCGGGCGCACGCGTCATCGCCGGCGCCCTCAACTCCGGCGCCCCGGTCGAGGTCGAGCTCACCGCGGTCGGCCAGTCCACCGTGCTCGCCGGGATCGTTCGGCTGCTGGAGCGCGCCCAGACCGAGCGGCCGCGCATCGCCCGCATGGCCGACCGCGCCGCGTCCTGGTTCGTGACCCGGGTGCTGCTGGGTGCCGCGGTCGTCGCCGGCGTGTGGCTCATCGTCGATCCGTCGCGCGCATTCGAGGCCACGCTCGCGGTGCTCGTCGTCACCTGCCCCTGCGCACTGTCGCTCGCGACGCCGACCGCGATCACCGCGGCGACGGCGTCGCTCGCACGGATGGGCATGCTGGTCACGCGCGCGGACGCCCTCGAGGCGCTGGCGCAGGCCGACACGGTGCTGTTCGACAAGACCGGCACGTTGACGCTCGGCAGGCCGCGAATCGAGCACATCACGACGCACGGCATCGACCGCTCGAGCGCGCTCGCGATCGCCGCGGCGCTCGAGCGTGCCTCCGCGCATCCGCTCGCCCAGGCCTTCGACGACGTCGTCGCGGAACCCGCGAGGGAACCGCTCATCCGGCCGGGCGAAGGCGTCGAGGGATGCGTGCACGGCACGCGCTACCGCATTGGTACTGCCGAATACGTCGCCGGCCTCGCGGGGCCGGCGCCGGCCGGCCTGTCGATGGCCGGCATCCATCTCAGCGGCGCAGGCCGCTGGCTCGCGTCGTTCGCGCTCGCGGACACCCTGCGCCCGCAGGCCGCGCGCATCGTCCGCGAGCTCGAGGCGCTCGGGCTCGCGGCCAGCATCGCCAGCGGCGACCACGCGAGCGCCGTCGCCGCGACGGCCGCGGAAGTCGGTATCGAACACTGGCACGCCCGGCTGCTGCCCGCGGACAAGCTCGCGCTGATCGAGCGCCTCGGCGCCGGCGGCGCCCGGGTGCTGGCCGTGGGGGATGGCATCAACGATGCGCCGGCGCTGCGCGCCGCGTCCGTGTCGCTCGCGCTCGGCAGCGGCTCGGCGCTCGCCCAGGCGAGCGCCGACCTCGTCGCACTGCGCGGTGACCTGACGGCGCTGCCGGACGCCGTGCGCCTCGCCCGGCGCACGACGCGGGTCATCCGCCAGAACCTCGCCTGGTCCGCCGCCTACAACCTCGTCGCGCTGCCGGTCGCCGCATTCGGCCTCGTGCCGCCGTGGCTCGCCGCGGTCGGCATGTCGGCGAGCTCCCTGCTCGTGGTCCTGAACGCGCTGCGCCTGGCGCGGCACGCGCCGCACACCACGACCGCGCCGCCGGCGTCGTCCGCGCTCGGGCGCTCGGCGGTGGCCGCATGAGCATCCTGTTCGTGATGATCCCGCTCGGCCTCGTGCTGGTCGCGTTCGCGCTGTGGGCCTTCTTCTGGGCGGTGGGTGACGGGCAGTTCGACGACCTCGAGTCGCCGGGCTGGTCGGTGGTGGCGGAGGATCGCCCCGAGGCACGCGACGACGCGCGGCCGTGAGCGATCCGCTCGCACTCGGCGCGGCGTTCCTCGGTGGGCTCGCCGGCGCGGCGCACTGCGCGGCGATGTGCGGCGGCATCGCCACCGCCGCCGGCGCCTCGTTCCAGCAGGGCGGTCGGTTGCCGATCGGCCCCGCGCTCGCGTTCAACGGCGGCCGCCTCGCCGGCTACGCGCTCGTCGGTGCGCTGCTCGCCGCCGTCGCCGGATCCGCGGCGCCGGCGATCCCGCTGGCGGCGACGCTCGGCCGGCTCCTGGCCGCCGTCGTGCTCGCGGCGCTCGGGGTGAGGCTGCTGACCGGGCGCGACGTGATCGGGATCGAGCGGATCGGCGCGTGGTTCTGGCGTGCGCTGCGGCCACTGTGCGCGCGGCTCGGCCGCCTGCCGCCCAGCTGGCGGCCGGCCGGCCTTGGCCTCCTGTGGGGATTCATGCCCTGCGGGCTCGTCTATTCGGTGCTGCTGCTCGCGGCGACGGGCGGTGACGCGCTCGCCGGCGCGGCGACCATGTTGTCGTTCGGTCTCGGCACGCTCCCCGCGCTCCTCGCCCTGACGGTCGGCGGCAGCGCGCTCGGCCGCCGGCTGGCAGCGCCCCGGTTGCGGCGCATCGCCGGCATCGCGGTGCTCGCGACGGCAATCTGGACGGCCACCGGCGCCATCCTGCACCGGCCCGGAGCGGCCCACGACCACGCCCACATGCACCACGGCATCGGCGCCGGCTGATTGCCTAGGCTGTTCCGAACCCCTACACTCCTGATCGCTCGGGATGCCCGGCAGCACGTTGCCGGGACGGGTTTTTCGGCAGATTTCGCTTGAGGATCATCGCTGTGGGCAGAGAGTACGAGCCGGCCGTTGGCAAGTGGTTCCGCGACCTGGACGAGGACGAGTCGTTCCTCGTGCTGTCCGTGGACGAAGACGACGAAATGGTCGAAATCCAGCACGTCGATGGCGAGGTCGAGGAAATTGAACTCGACACCTGGAACGAACTCGACCTCGAGCCCACCGAACAGCCCGAAGGCTGGACTGGGTCGGTGGACGACGACGACGACGACGACTGGGAAGACGACGAGGACGAGGACGACGACGACTGGGATGACGATGACGACGAAGAAGACGACGACGAGGACGAGGATTCACGCGATCGCGACGATTACTGACCCAGGGGCGCGCGCCGGCGCGTCGCCTCAGGCCACTCCGCGCGATCCGCACAACGGAAGTACCCCGCGCAGTGGACACCCCCGCTGACTCCCGCGCGGCGACCCACTCCAAGGAAGTCGCCGGCGAACTCAAGGCGCTGCTCGACGCCGCCGTCGATGGCGTCATCGTCATCGACCACGACGGACGCATCACGACGTTCAACGCCGCGGCGGAACGGTTGTTCGGCTATACGTCGGCCGAGGTGTATGGCCAGCGCATCGAAGTGCTGATGCCGGAGCCGTACCGCTCCGGGCACGACGCCTACATGCACAACTACGAACGCACCGGCAAGGCGCGCATCATCGGCATCGGCCGCGAAGTCGCCGCGCAGCGCCGTGACGGCACGGTGTTCCCCGCCTCGCTCGCCGTCGGCGAGGTCCCCGGCTCCAGCCCGAAACGCTACGTCGGCTTCATCCACGACGTCACGGCCCGCAAGGCGGCGACCGACGCGCTACGCCGCGAGCGCGACCGCGCCCAGAGCTACCTCGACCTCGCACAGGTCATGCTGGTCGCGCTGGACGCGACCGGCAGCATCACGCTGATCAACCGCAAGGGCTGCAAGATCCTCGGCTACACCGAGTCCGAGCTCGTGGGTCGCGACTGGTACGAGCACTGCATGGCCGAGGCGCATCGCGATGCCGCGCGCGCCGCACACCGCGCCGCGCTCGGCTCGCGCGGCGACATCGACTATACCGAGGACGAGGTCGTCACGCGCGATGGCAGCGCCAAGCTCATCGCCTGGCGCACGACCCGCGTGCACGACGAGCAAGGCCGCCCGGTGGGACTGCTCAGCTCCGGCGAGGACGTCACCGACCGGCGCCGCGCCGAACAGGCGCTGAAGCACAGCGAGCAGCTGCTGCGCGCGGCGCAGGCGATCGCGCGCCTCGGCAACTTCGAGCTCACCATCCCCGCCGGCAGCGCGTTCTGGTCGCAGCAGGTCTACGAGATCACGGGCCTCGACCCCGCCATCGCGCCGATCGAGCCGCTCGCGTTCGCCGAGCGCTACGTGCACCCGGACCATCGCGAGCGCTTCAAGCGCGAATGGCGACGCGGACTCGCGGAGACCGGCAAGGTCGACATCGAGTACCGCATCGTGCAACCCGACGGGACGCCCCGCGAGGTGCACATGATCGCGCAGGTCCTGCCGAGCGCGGACGGGCACTCGCTGGTCGTGTCGGGCACGCTGCACGACATCACCGAGCGCAAGCAGGCCGAGGAGGAGGCGCGCCAGGGGCAGGAGCGACTGACCCATGTCGCAAGGCTGTCGACGATGGGCGAGATGGCCACCGGCCTCGCCCACGAGATCAACCAGCCGCTGACCGCGATCGCGACCTACGCGCAGGCGGCGTCGCGGCTGATGGCCGCGGAGGGAGGCGCGGATCCGGCGGACCTGCGTGAGGCGCTGGTCGCGATCACCAGCCAGGCGCTGCGCGCCGGCGAGGTGATCCGCCGGCTGCGCGCCTTCGTCAAGAACCGCACCGCGCGCACCGAGACGCTCGACATCAATCGCCTGATCGAGGACCTGAGCATCCTCGCCGAACCGGATGCGCGCGCGAGCGACGTCCGCCTGACCCTCGAACTCGCGCCCGGGCTGCCGCCGGTGGGCGCCGACCCGGTACAGATCCAGCAGGTGCTCCTCAACCTCATCCGCAATGCGATCGACGCGCTGCTCGAGAAAAAGGGGTCGCATCGGGAGATCATCGTCAGGACCGGCTGGGACGGCCCGGACGTCGAGGTCGCGGTCATCGACCATGCCGGGGGCATCCCGCCGGAGGTCGCGCTGCACCTGTTCAACCCGTTCTACACGACCAAGGACGCAGGGACTGGACTCGGTCTTGCCATATCGCGCTCGATTATTCGCGCGCATCGCGGCAAACTGGGACATCGACCCACGCCCGGGGGCGGGACGACGTTCCACTTTTCGCTCCCCCCGCTGCCAGGAGGCACATGATGAAGGAAAAGCCAGCCACCGTATTCGTCGTCGACGACGACGATGCCGTCCGCACCTCGCTGCGCCTGCTGCTGAAGTCGGTCGGGCTGCCGGTGGAGACTTTCGCCTCGGCGCAGGAATTTCTCGACGCGTTCGACGCCGAGCGCGCCGGCTGCCTCGTGCTCGACATCCGCATGCCGGGCATGAGCGGCCTCGAGCTGCAGCAGCGGCTCAATGAAATCCACGCGATCGTGCCCATCGTCTTCATCACCGGCCACGGCGACGTGCCGATGGCGGTCGAGGCGATGCAGCACGGCGCGGTCGACTTCATCCAGAAGCCGTTCCGCGACCAGGACCTGATCGACCGCATCAATCAGGCGCTCGAGAAGGACCGCGACAACCGCGCGGGACTGCGCGAGCGCGACGCGATCCGCCGCCGGATGCAGCAGCTGACGCCGCGCGAGCGCGAGGTGCTCGACCTCGTCACGCAGGGCAAGGCCAACAAGGTCATCGCGGGCGACCTGAACGTCAGCCAGCGTACGGTCGAGATCCACCGCGCACGCGTTATGGAAAAGATGGGCGCATCCTCGCTCGCCCACCTCGTGCGCATGGTCATCGAGGCCGAGCGGGCGGCCTGAACCCGCCTGCGCCCCGCGCCTTCCAATCTAAGTAAAACCCCCAATATGGGCTCCGCCGGAGGGGCCCGATACTGACGACAAGGAGTGCCTCCGGCGCAATTTGCCGGCGGCCGATTTGACGTCATGTCCATCCGGGCTCTCGACATGTCGACGGACACGGCACCGCTGGTCTACCTCGCGGATCCGGATCCTGGGGTGCAACGCAGCGTGAAGAAGCTGCTCGCCGCGCTTGGCGCGCGGACCGAGGCGTTCCCGTCCGCGCGCGACCTGCTCGCGGCACTGCCGCGCGGCATGCCCTCCTGCATCATCGCCGAGGCACGCCTGCCGGACCTGTCGGGACTGGCGCTGCTCCAGGAACTCCGGGCGCGCGGGCTCGCGATCCCCGTGATCCTGCTGTCCTCGGACGCCGACGTGACGAGCGCGGTGACCGCGATGCGCGCGGGTGCACTCGACTTCATCGAGAAGCCCTGGATCGATCGAGCGCTGGTCGCCCAGGTCGGCCCGATCCTCGAGCTCGATGCAAAGCGCGCCCACTGACGGCATCCCCGGTGATCGCGGCGACGCCCGCGACAGCTGGTTCCATGAACTTGAATCCGCCTGGCTGTACCGCCAGCTTGCCGAGATCGAAGGCGATCCGCCGAAGCGCCAGCTGTTCCTGGCGCTGGCCTGCTCGGCAGAGGACCAGGCGGAGACCTGGGCGCGCCGGCTCGACCCCGTCCCCGCCTTCACGCCGAGCCGGCGGGCACGCCTCGTCGCACGGCTGACCCGTGCGTTCGGTCCGCGGCGCATGCGGGGCGCGCTCATCGCGCTGAAGCTGCGCGGCCTGTCGGTCTACAACGGCGGCCCAGGGCCAGGCCACGCGATGCCGACGACCGTCGCCGAGATCGGCCGCCGCCATCGCGGCGTCGGTGGCGGCACGCTGCGGGCAGCCGTGTTCGGCATCAACGACGGCCTGCTGTCGAACGCGAGCCTGATCCTCGGCGTCGCGGGCGCCGGCGTCGATGCGCGTTTCGTGCTGACCAGCGGCGTCGCGGGGCTGCTCGCCGGCGCGCTGTCGATGGCCGCGGGGGAATTCGTCTCGGTGCGCTCGCAACGCGAGATGTACGAGTACCAGATCGGGCTGGAGCGCGACGAGCTCGCCGAGTATCCGGAGGAAGAAGCCGAGGAACTCGCGCTGATCTACGCCGCGCGCGGCATGGACGCCGCGCAGGCGCGCACGCTCGCCCACACGCTGATCCGGGATCCGGCGCATGCGCTGGATGCGCTCGCGCGGGAGGAGCTCGGCATCAACCCGGACGACCTCGGCTCGCCCTGGGGCGCGGCGATCGCCTCGTTCGTGTCCTTCGCAGCGGGCGCGACGCTGCCGCTCGTGCCGTTCCTCGCCGGACTGCCGCTCGCGCGCGCGACGCTCGTGGCGGTCGGGGCCACGGTGCTCGCCCTGTACGCCATCGGCATGGTGCTCAGCCTGTTCTCGGGCCGCAACGCCTGGCTCGGCGGCCTCAGGATGGCGGCGATCGGGGCCACCGCCGGGGCGGCGACGTTCCTGATCGGCCGCTTGCTCGGCGTCGCGGTCGGCTAGGCCGGCCTCAGCCGGAATCCTCGGCGCGCGGATCGAACGGCAGCTCCAGCGCCATCGCCTCCCACAGCTCGCGCGCCCGCGGCGTATCCGACGGCGGCAGCACGATCTTCAGCACGACGTACTGGTCCCCCGGGGGGTCGCCGGGCAGGCCCCGGCCCCGCAGGCGCATCTTCTGGCCCGTCCTCGCCCCCGCCGGCACGCGCAGTTCGACCGCACCCCCGAGGGTCGGGGCGGACACGGTCGCCCCCAGCGCCGCCTCCCAGGGGGCCAGCGCGAGGTCCCGGGTCACGTCGCGGCCCTCGAGCGAGTAATGCGGTCCCGGATCGATCACGACCTCGAACAGCAGGTCCCCCGCACCGGCGGGCCCAGGGCTGCCCTGGCCCGCGAGCCGGATCACCTGGCCGGCCGTGACGCCGGCCGGCACCTGCACCCGCAGCGTGCGCTCGCGGCTGAGCGGGCGCCCGTCCGGCCCCGCCTCCTGCTGCTGCAGGCGGACCTCCCGGGACGTCCCGGCGTAGGCCTCCTCGATCGACAGCTCGAGACGGGCCCGGCGGTCCTCGCCACGCCCGCGCGGCGCCCCGCCCATCCCGCCAGCCGGGCCGGCGGCGCCGAACGCGGCGTCGCCGAACAGGCTGGAGAAGAAGTCGCTGAATCCGCTATCGGCCGCGCCACCGCCGCCACGGGTCCGGAACGTCGCCCCGCCGAAGTCCGGCGGCGGCCGGAACTGCTGGCCGCCGACGTAACCGCTGCCCAGCTGGTCGTACGCCGCGCGCTTCTCGCCATCGCGCAGCACCTCGTAGGCCTCGGCAACCTCCTTGAAGCGCGCTTCCGCGTTCTTTTCCTTGCTGACGTCCGGATGGAACTTGCGGGCAAGCTTGCGGTAGGCGCGTTTGACCTCGTCCGCGCTCGCCGAGCGCGGCACGCCGAGGATCTTGTAGTAGTCGCGGTATTCCATGGGCGGGTCCGCCGGTAGGGCCGGCTGTCGTGCTGCTCAGATGGAGGGTGGACCGGGGGATTTCAAGGCGTCGAGCGGCGCGATGTCGCCGCGCCCGGCGACGCTGACCGACGTCCAGCCGAGGTCGGCGGCGATCCGCGCCCGCAGCGCGCCGGCCGCCGCCGGCTCGCCGTGCACGAGCCAGGTCGAGGGTGCCGCCCTGAAGCCGCCGAGCCAGCCGATCAGCGCGTCCTGGTCGGCGTGGGCGGAGAAGCCGCCGAGCGTGATCACCTCGGCACGGACCGCGACGCGGGTGCCGTCGATGTAGACGAAGCGCGCGCCCTCGACGATGCGCCGACCGAGCGTCCCGGCGGCCTGGTAGCCCGTGATCAGCACGGTCGTGTGCGGGTTCGAAAGGTGGTGGCGCAGGTGGTGGCGGATGCGGCCGCCGTCGCACATGCCGCTCGCCGCGACGATCACCGCGCCGCCCGCGATGCGGTTGAGCGCCATCGATTCGGCCACCGAGTGGGTGTGGTGCACGTGGCAGCGCGTGCGGCCCGCGATGCGATCCTCGCCGAGCCGGCGCGCCGCGTCGTCGAACAGTTCGAAGTGCCGCGCCGTGATGTCGCCGACCTCGCTCGCCAGTGGCGAATCGACGAACACCTCGAGCGGCGGCAGGCGCCCGTCGAGCGCGAGCCGCTCGAACCAGTACAGCAGTTCCTGGGCACGACCCACCGCGAACGACGGCACGATCACGTTGCCGTGCTTCGCCGTGAGCGTGCGCGTCATCGCCGCGACCAGTTCGTCGAGGGTCGCATCGAGCGGCTTGTGGTTGCGGTCGCCGTAGGTCGACTCCATCACCAGCACGTCGGCCTCGGCGATCGGCGTGGGATCGCGCACGATCGGCCGGCCGGGCTGGCCGAGATCCCCGGTGAACACGATCTTGCGGGGCGTGCCCGTGCCAGCGAGCCACATCTCGACAATGGCCGAGCCGAGGATATGGCCGGCGTCGGCGAAGCGGATACGGATCCCGGGCGCGATCTCGCGCGTCTCGCCGTACGGCAGCGGCACCATGCGTCGGCCGAGCGCCTCGACCTCCTCGAAGCCATAGAGCGGCGCCGGGGGCACACGCCGCCCCCCGGCACGCCGGGCGCGTGCAGCGTCGGCGATCTGCAGGTGCGCGCTGTCGCGCAGCATGGTCGCGATCAGGTCGATGGTCGCGGGTGTCGCGTACACGGGCCCCGGGAACCCCTCCGCGACCAGCTTCGGCAGGAGCCCGCAGTGGTCCAGGTGGGCGTGGGTCAGCACCACCGCGGACAGCGAGGCGGGCTCGAAGCCCCAGGGCGCGCGATTGCGGGCCGGGGCGTCCCGGCCGCCTTGCACGAGGCCGCAGTCGACGAGGACCCGCAGGCTCCCGGCCTCGACGAGGTGCCGGGAGCCGGTCACCTCGCCCGCGGCCCCCAGGAACGTCAGCTGCATCGACACGGTGATTCCTCCTGACAGGCGCCGCCGGCCGGCGCGCCGGACCCGCATTAACGGCGCTTCATGCGGCACCGCCCCCGTGCTGGCCGGGTCGGGGGCCCAACCGGTAAGATTATGGTTTGGCTTGCTTGGCGATGTCCCCATGAACCGCGACACGGACGCCCGGCACCAGGCCCGTGCCTGGACGCTGCTGCTCCTCACCTGCGGCATCGCCTGGTTCGCGCTGCTGGGCCTGCGACCCCTCTACAACCCCGACGAGGGCCGCTACGCCCAGATCCCCGCCGAGATGCTCGCGTCCGGGGACTGGACGGTGCCGCACCTCAATGGCGGCGTCTATCTGGAGAAGCCACCCCTGCAGTACTGGGCGACGGCCGCCTCGCTGCGGCTGTTCGGGCACAACGAATGGGCCGCCCGCTTCGTGACGGCGGCCTCGGCCGCGGGCGCGCTCGTGTTCGTGTTCCTCGTCGGCCGGCGGCTGTGGAGCGCGACGCGCGGGCTGGCCGCGGCGGCGATGACCGCCAGCATGCTGCTCTACGTGTTCATGGGGCAGCTGATGACGCTCGACATGAGCCTCAGCTGCTGGCTGACCGCGGCGATCGCCGCGTTCTGCCTCGCGCAGGCGGACCGCGACACGGATCCCGCGCGCTCGCGTCGCTGGATGCTGGCCTGCTGGGCCGCGATGGGCCTCGCGACGCTGACCAAGGGGCTGATCGGCATCGTCCTGCCGGGCGCGGTGCTCGTGCTGTACACGCTGCTGCAGCGTGACTGGAACGCCTGGCGGCACCTGAACCTGCTGCGCGGCCTCGCGCTCTACCTCGCCATCGTGCTGCCGTGGTTCATCCTCGTCGAGCGCGCGCACCCGGGCGCATTCGACTTCCTGATCATCCGCGAGCATTTCCAGCGCTACCTGACCAAGATGCACGACCGCTACCAGCCCTGGTGGTACTTCCTGATGATCCTCGCGATCGGCTCGCTGCCGTGGCTGCCGCAATCATGGCGCGCGCTGCTGGGCGGCTGGCGCGCCTCGGTACCGGCCGGCCGCTTCGATGGCGCGCGCGTGCTGTGGGTGAGTGCCGCGTTCACGCTGCTGTTCTTCTCGCTGTCCGACTCGAAGCTCGCGCCGTACATCGTGCCGGTGCTGGCGCCGCTCGCGCTGCTCGGCGCGCGCGACGATGCCCGCGGCGTCGCCGACCTGAGGCTGGCCGCCGGCCTGCAGCTCCTGCTCGCCCTGGCGATCGCGGTCGCACTGCCGCTCTACTGGCGCCGCACGGTCGGCGCCGACGCCACCTGGACGCGCGCGACGCTGACGCCCTGGGTGGTCGGGATGGCCGCCCTGATGGCCGCCGGCGGCGGCTACGCGCTCGCCAGCGTCGGCCGCAGCGTCGGCACCGCGCGCCGTGCGCTCGCCGCGGCGGGCTTCGCCGGGCCGCTGCTGTTGCTCGCCGGCGGCGGCACCGCGATCGCCGGCCGCTATTCGGCGCGGCCGCTGCTGGAGCGCGCGGGCACGCTGGACGCCGGGGCCCCGATCTACACGGTCGAGACGTTCGACTGGACGTTGCCGTTCTACACGGGGCGCGTCGTGATCCCGGTCGTGTACCGCGGCGAACTCGACTATGGCCTCAAGTCCTCGCCCGCAGAGGCCGGCATCGCCACGGTACCGGAGTTCGAGGCGCGCTGGTCCGCCGCCGCGAGCGGCTACGCACTGCTGCCGCACGCCACCGCCGCGCGCCTGGCGCGCGACGGCCTGCCGATGCGCGAGCTCGCGCATGATTTCGACAACGTCTTCGTCAGCCGACGGTGAATGCCATGTCCGACTTCCTGCCGTTCACCCGCCCGACGATCGACGAGGAGACCATCGCCTCCGTCGTCGCCGTGCTGCGCTCCGGATGGATCACCTCCGGCCCGCGCGTCGCCGAATTCGAAAAGGGCCTGGCCGACTACCTCGGCGGGCAGCGCCTCGTCCGCTCGATGACCTCCGCCACCGGCGGCATGGAGATGGCGCTGAAGGCGATGGGCGTCGGGCCGGGCCACGAGGTGATCGTGCCGGCGATGAGCTTCGCGGCGTCCGCGAATGTCGTCGAGCGGCTTGGCGCGCGCACCGTGTTCGTCGACGTCGAGCTGCGCTCGCGCAACCTGACCGCGGCGGCGGTCGCGGCGGCGATCACGCCGCGCACGCGCGCCGTGATGCCGGTGCACTTCTCCGGACTGTCGGTCGGCATGGACCCGATCAACGAGCTCGCGGCGGCGCGCGGCATCAGGGTGCTCGAGGATGCCGCGCACGCGATCGGCACGCGCGACGGCGGCCGCCTGATCGGCAGCTTCGGCGACGTGGCGAGCTTCAGCTTCCACGCCAACAAGAACCTGACCACGATCGAGGGCGGCGCGCTGTCGTTCGCGGACCCTATGCTCACGCTGCCGCTCGACCGCGAGCGCTTCCATGGCATCACCAAGGACGCCGCCGGCAACATCGACGTCTACTCGGCCGGCGGCAAGTACAACCTGACCGATGTCGCCGCCGCGGTCGGCGTCGGCCAGCTGCGCCGCCTCGAGGAGTTCAACGCCCGCCGCCGCGCCCTCGCCGCCCGCTACTACGCGCGGCTGCTGCCACGCTGGCCGGCCGACATGCTGCCCGCCGATGGCGAGGGCCACAGCTGGCACATGTTCGCCGTGCTGGTGCCGTTCGCCCGGCTCGGCACCACCCGCGACGCGTTCGTCGCCGGGATGCGCGCACGCGGCATCGGTCTCGGCATCCACTACCCCTCGATCCCCGCCCTCACCTACTATCGGGGGCTGGGCTGGGACCCGACGGCGTTCCCGAATGCCGACCGGATCGGGACCGAGACCGTGACACTGCCCTTGTTCCCGGCGATGGCCGACGGCGATGTCGACCGGGTGTGCGACGCCCTGTTCGAGATGGTCAAGATCTAGAGGCCGAACGTGAACGACTCCACTCCCGTCCTGTCCGTCGTCATCCCGGTCTACAACGAAGAGGACGTGCTGCCGCAGCTGTTCGCACGCCTGTACCCGGCGCTCGACGCCCTGAACCGACCCTACGAGGTGCTGTTCGTCAACGATGGCAGCCGCGATCGCTCGGTGGCGATGCTGCGCGAGCAGTTCCAGCGCCGCCCGGCAGAGACGCGCGTGATCCTGCTGCAGGTCAACTTCGGCCAGCACGCCGCGATCCTCGCCGGCTTCGCCCGCTCGCGCGGCAAGTACATCATCACGCTCGACGCCGACCTGCAGAACCCCCCCGAGGAAGTCGGCAAGCTGCTGGCCAAGCTCGAGGAGGGCCACGACTACGTGGGCACCTGGCGCGCCAAGCGCCAGGACTCGTGGTGGCGCAAGACCGCGTCGAAGTTCGTCAACGCGATCCGCGACCGCGCGACGCCGATCAAGATGGCCGACCACGGCTGCATGCTGCGCGGCTACGGCCGCAGCGTGATCGACACGATCAACGCGACCCGCGAGAACGTCACGTTCATCCCGGCGCTCGCGGCGATCTACTCGTCGAACCCGATCGAGATCGAGGTCAAGCACGACGAGCGCAGCGCCGGCGAATCCAAGTACTCGCTCTACCGGCTGATCCGCCTGACGTTCGACCTGATGACGGGCTTCTCGACCGTGCCGCTGCAGCTGTTCTCGCTGGTCGGCCTCGTGCTGTCCGCGATCTCCGGCCTCCTCGTCATCTACCTGATCGCGCGGCGCATCTTCGTCGGGCCGGAGGCCGAGGGCGTGTTCACGCTGTTCGCGATCGTGTTCTTCCTGCTCGGCATCACGCTGTTCGGGATCGGCCTGCTGGGCGAGTACATCGGCCGCATCTACGTGCAGGTGCGCCAGCGGCCGCGCTACATCATCGGTGCCGTGCTCGAGCAGACTCCCGACGCCCCCCGCCACGACGGAACATGAGCGCGCCGCACCCCACCGTCGTGTTCGCGTACTCCGAGGTCGGCGCCCGCTGCCTCGGCGCGCTGTTCGAGGCCGGCATCGGCGTGAAGCTCGTCGTCACGCACGAGGACGACCCGAACGAGACGCGCTGGTTCGCGTCCGTCGCCGAGGTCGCGCGCGGCGCCGGCTGCCGCGCGGTCACGCCGGCGGAGCCGACGGACCCGGCGCTGCTGGCCGAGATCGAGGCGATCGCGCCCGAGTTCATCTTCTCGTTCTACTACCGCAAGATGCTGCCGGCCCGCGTGCTCGCGCTCGCGAGCCGCGGCGCACTCAACATGCACGGCTCGCTGCTGCCGAAGTACCGGGGTCGCGCACCGATCAACTGGGCCGTGCTGCATGGCGAGCGCGAGACCGGCGCGAGCCTGCACTACATGGTCGCCAAGCCCGACGCCGGCGACCTCCTCGACCAGCAGGCCGTGCCGATCGGCCCGGACGACACCGCGATCGAGGTCGCCGACCGGGTCGCGGACGCCGCCGTGACGGTGCTGCGCCGCAGCCTCCCCGGGCTCGTTGGCGGCACCGCCCGGGCCACCCCGCTCGACCTGTCCCAGGGGTCGTATTTCGGGGGCCGCAGGCCCGCCGATGGCGAATTCCGCTTCGACTGGCCGGCCCAGCGCATCCATGACCTCGTCCGGGCGGTCGCGCCACCCTTTCCGGGCGCCTACGCCCGGCTCGGGGATGCGATACTGCGCGTCTACCGCACGCGCCGGCTCGGCGGCGGGGGCACGCCCCCGCCCGGCGGACCGTCGGTCGGCATCGAGGATGGCGCGATCGTCGCGACCTGCGGCGACGGCGCCCGCCTCGAGCTCGCGGACGTCCAGCTGGAGGAGGGTCGGCTCGATGCCGGCCGGTTCACCGAAGTCTTCGGGCACGCCCGCGTGCCCGCCCGCCCGCTCGCCGCGGGCCCAACCTGAAGCGTAAAGCCATGAAGAAAGTACTGATCCTCGGCGTCAACGGGTTCATCGGCCACCACCTGAGCCGCACGATCCTCGCCAATACCGATTGGCAGATCTGGGGCATGGACATGCAGGACGACCGGATCAGGCCGCTCAAGGGCGATCCGCGCTTCCACTTCTTCGAGGGCGACATCACGATCAACCACGAGTGGGTGGAGTACCACATCCGCAAGTGCGACGTGATCCTGCCGCTGGTTGCGATCGCGACGCCGGTGACGTACGTGCGCGACCCGCTGCGCGTGTTCGAGCTCGACTTCGAGGCGAACCTGCCGCTGATCCGTCAGTGCGTGAAGTACAAGAAGCGCGTGGTGTTCCCGTCGACCTCCGAGGTCTACGGCATGAGTACCGAGAGCGTGTTCAACCCGCACACCTCGCCGCTCGTCTGCGGACCGATCGAGAAGCAGCGCTGGATCTACTCCTGCAGCAAGCAGCTGCTCGATCGAGTGATCTGGGCGCACGGCCAGCGCGACGGCCTCGACTTCACGCTGATACGCCCGTTCAACTGGGTCGGTGGCGGGCTCGACTCGCTGGCGACCGCGAAGGAAGGCTCGAGCCGCGTCGCGACGCAGTTCCTGGCTCACATCGCCCGCGGCGAGGACATCAGCCTCGTCGATGGCGGCCAGCAGCGCCGCTGCTTCACGCACATCGACGACGGCATCGACGCGCTGGTGCGCGTGATCCGCAACGAGGGCGGGGTGGCGAGCGGCAAGATCTACAACATCGGCAATCCGGCCAACGACCTGTCGATCCGTGAGCTCGCCGAACGCATGATCGCGATCGGCAAGCAGCATCCCGCCTACGCCCGGAACGCCGCGAAGGTGAAGATCAAGGAAGTCAGCTCGAACGACTTCTACGGCAAGGGCTACCAGGACGTGCAGACGCGCGTGCCCTGGGTCGACAACACCCGGCAGGAACTGGGCTGGACGCCGAAGGGCGACATGGACTCGATCCTGAAGTCGGTGTTCAACGCCTACGCCGCCGAGGTCACCGAGGCCGCCGGGCTGATCGACACCGGCGCCTGAGGCGCCGCGGGTGCAGGTCGCGCTCAAGGTCGACGTCGACACGTACCGCGGCACGCTCGAGGGCGTGCCCGCGCTCGTCGCCGACCTCGGCCAGCGCGGCGTCGCCGCCAGCTTCTACTTCAGCCTCGGTCCCGACCACACCGGCTGGGCGCTGCGTCGCGTGTTCCGGCCGGGGTTCCTCTCCAAGGTGGCGCGCACCTCGGTCGTCAGCCACTACGGGCTCAGGACCCTGATGTACGGCGTGCTCCTGCCGGGGCCGCACATCGCGCGCCGCTGCGCCGGCGTGCTGCGCGCGACCGCGGCCGCCGGACACGAGACCGGCATCCACTGCTACGACCACGTCTACTGGCAGGACAACGTCGCGACCCGCGACCGGGCCTGGACCGAGCGCCAGGTCCGCCTCGCCGCGGCCGCCTATCTCGAGGCCTTCGGCCATCCCGCACGTGCGCACTGCGCGGCAGGCTGGCAGGTCAATCCGCACCTGTTCGCGCTCGAGGATGCGCTCGGGCTCGACTACGCGAGCGACTCGCGCGGCACCCACCCGTTCCTGCCCGTGATGGGCGGCATCGCGGCGCAGTGCCCGCAGCTGCCGACGACGCTGCCGACGCTGGACGAGCTCGTCGGCGTGGACGGCACGACCGTCGACGGCGCGATCGACCGAGTGCTCGACCTGTCGGCGACGCCGCCCGCGTCGGGCGCGCACGTCTACACCCTGCATGCCGAACTCGAGGGACAGCAGTTCCGCGGGCCGTTCATGCGGCTCGTCGACACCTGGCGCCAGCGTGGCGTCGAGGTGGGGACGATGGCGCGCCTCGCGGCGGGACTCGATCGCTCCCGGCTGCCGCGCCACGAGGTGCGCATGGCCGAAATCGAAGGCCGCAGCGGGGCGCTCGCCCTGCAGGGCCCGGCGGCCTGAGTCAGGCGCTGCCGACGGGCGGCAGCAGCACGCCGAGCAGCGCGTCGAGCGCGACGGCAGCGCCTGCCGGCACGGCGATGGTGCGCGCGCAGTGCAGCCGGTAGCGATTGCGGCGCCCGACGCGCGTGCGCGTCACGAGTGCCGCGCCCTCGAGGTCGCCGACGATCTTCTGCACGGCCCGTTCCGTGAGGCCGGTGGCGGCCGCCACGTCGCGCAGCCGCGCATCGGGATCGCGGGCGAGGCAGGCGAGGACCTGACCGTGGCTGCTGAGCAGCGTCCAGGACGGTGCGGGCACATCCGGGGGCATCGCCTGGCTCCAAAAACACGAACTCGGGTTCCGGCATAATCTGCGGGGCGCGTCGGGGCCCGTCAACCGCCGCCTTGAATTGCCGCCGGCCGACCCCCACGTCCGCCGCGACGGCCGTCCCCGGCCCGAGGAGGTTCCGCCCCCATGCTTCGCGTGCTGCTGCTGATCGCCACCAACCTCGCGGTGGTCCTGCTCGCCTCGATCACTCTGTCCATCCTCGGCGTCGGCCCGTGGCTGAGCCGCGCCGGCATCGAGTACGGCTCGCTGATCGCCTTCGGGCTCGTGTTCGGGTTCGCCGGCGCGTTCTTCTCGCTGGCGATCTCCAAGTGGAGCGCGAAGCGCCTGATGGGCGTCGAGGTCATCCAGGCGCCGCGCGACGAGCGCGAGGCCTGGCTCGTGAGCACCGTGCAGCGCCTCGCCACGACCGCCAACATCGGCATGCCCGAGGTCGGCATCTTCGACTCGCCGGCGCCGAACGCCTTCGCCACCGGCGCGCGGCGCGACCATGCGCTCGTCGCGGTGAGCACGGGCCTGCTCGCGCAGATGAATCGCAGTCAGGTCGAGGCTGTGCTCGGCCACGAGGTCACCCACGTCGCCAATGGCGACATGATCACCATGACCCTGCTGCAGGGCGTCATCAACGCGTTCGTGTTCGTGCTGTCGCGCATCGTCGGCAACCTCGTCGACCGCTACGTGCTGCGCAGCGACGACCAGGAATATCGCGGCCCCGGCATCGGCTACTGGGTCACGACGTGGATCGCGGAACTCGTCCTGACCCTGCTCGGCTCGATGATCGTCATGTGGTTCTCGCGACGTCGCGAGTTCCGCGCGGACGCCGGCGGCGCGCACCTCGCGGGCCGCGGCTCGATGATCGCGGCGCTCGAGGAGCTGAAGCGCATCGAGACCGGCGAGCTGCCGCAGAGCATGGCGGCCTTCGGCATCGCCGGCGGCGATCGCGCCGGCGGCCTGCGCCGGCTGTTCATGAGCCACCCGCCGCTCGACGAGCGCATCGCGGCGCTGCGCGCGATCACCTGACCACGACGGTGGCGCGCCCCGCGGTGCGCCGACCGGAGACGCCCCTGCACACCTCGATCGTCTGGTTCCGACGGGACCTGCGCCTGGCCGATCATCCGGCGCTCGTCGCCGCGCTCGCGGGCGGCGGGCGCGTGGTCGCGCTGTACGTCCACGCCCCCGACGAGGAGGCGCCGTGGCAGCCGGGCGGCGCCAGCCGATGGTGGCTGCACCACAGTCTCGCCACGCTCGATGCCGCGCTGAAGGAGCGCGGCGGGGAGCTCGTGCTCGCCCGCGGCCCGACGCTCGCCGCGCTGCTGGACGTCGCGCGCGCGACCGGCGCCCGCGCGGTGCACTGGAACCGAACGTACGAGCCGGCACTGACCGCACGCGACACCGCGATCAAGGCGGCGCTGCGAGAGGCGGGCCTCGAGGCCACGAGCCACGCCGGCAACCTGCTGTTCGAGCCGTGGACGGTCCGCAACGGTTCGGGCGAGCCGTTCAGGGTGTTCACGCCGTTCTGGCGCGCCCTTGCGGGGCGCCTCGCGGAGGTGGCCGCGCCACTGCCGGCACCGTCCGCCGTGCCGGCGGCAACCCGCAAGGCGCAGGGAGTGCCGCTCGACGCACTCGGCCTCCTGCCCCGCATCCGCTGGGACGCCGGGTTCGCGGCGCAGTGGACGCCGGGCGAGGCGGGCGCGCTCGCGCGGCTCGCCGATTTCCTCGACGCGGACGCCGCCGGCTACGCCGACCAGCGCGACCGTCCGGACCTGACCGGCACGTCCAGGCTCTCGCCCCACCTGCACTTCGGCGAGGTATCGCCTCGCCAGGCGCTCGTCGCGAGCCACGCGGTGCTCGAACGCGAAGGTGCGCGCCGCGGCACGGAGAGCTTCCTGCGCGAGGTCGGCTGGCGCGAGTTCGGCCACCACCTGCTGTACGCCTTCCCGCACACGACCGAGCGGCCGATGGATCCGCGCTACGAACGCTTCGATTGGCGCCCGGATCCGGCGCTGCTCGGCGCCTGGCAGCACGCGCGGACAGGCATTCCGATCGTCGATGCGGGCATGCGCGAGCTGTGGCACACGGGCTGGATGCACAACCGCGTGCGGATGATCGCGGCATCGTTCCTGGTCAAGAACCTGCAGCAGCCGTGGCTTGACGGCGCACGCTGGTTCCACGACACGCTCGTGGACGCCGACCTCGCCAGCAACACGATGGGCTGGCAGTGGGTCGCCGGCTGCGGCGCCGACGCGGCGCCTTACTACCGGGTGTTCAACCCGGTGCTGCAGAGCGAGCGCTTCGATCCGGCCCGGGCCTACCTGCGCCGCTGGCTGCCCGAACTCGCGCGGCTGCCGGACGAGTGGCTGCACCGGCCGTACGCCGCCCCGCCGCCGGTGCTCGCGGCGGCCGGTGTCGTGCTCGGGCGCGAGTACCCGGATCCGGTCGTGGACCTGGCGGGCAGCCGCGTGCGCGCCCTCGAGGCATGGCAGCGGCTGCGCGGCGATGCCCCTGCCCCGGCCGGCAACGCCCCGCGCCGGCGGCCGGCGCCGCGCTGAGCCCGCCTCAGCCCCGGCGCCGCGTCGCCCGCGCCGGGGTGGTACCCTCGCCGCCGCACCGTCCCGTGACCTCAAGAGGCCTGCCGATGCCGCGCGAAAGCCAGCCCACCCGCCGACCGCGATCGCGTCCGTGAGCGCCGCACCCCTCCCCGCCGCCCTCGCCGGGCTCGTCGCCGAGCTGGGCCCCGCCGGCGCGCACACCGATCCGGCCGACATCGCACGCTACCTGACCGACCATCGCCGGCTGTACGTGGGCCGCACCGCGCTGGTCGCGCGCCCCGCGACCGTCGGCGAGGTCGCGCGGGTCCTGCGCCAGTGCGCCCTCGCGGGCATCGGCGTCGTGCCCCATGGAGGCAACACGAGCTACTGCGGCGGGGCCGTGCCGGACGAGAGCGGCAACCAGGTCGTGCTCAGCCTCGAGCGCCTGGCGCGGATCCGCGCGGTCGACCCGGCGGGCGGCACGCTGATCGCCGAGGCCGGCTGCACGCTCGCGGCGGTGCACGCGGCGGCCCAGGCGCACGGACGCCGGTTCCCGCTGTCGCTCGGCTCGGAAGGCACCTGCCAGGTGGGCGGCAATCTCTCGACCAACGCCGGGGGCACCTCGGTGCTCCGCTACGGGATGATGCGCGACCTCGTGCTCGGCCTCGAGGTGGTGCTGCCGGACGGGCAGGTGCTCGACCAGCTGCGCGTGCTGCGCAAGGACAACACCGGCTATGACGTGAAGCAGCTGTTCCTCGGCGCCGAAGGCACGCTCGGCGTGATCACCGCCTGCGCGCTCAAGGTCTTCCCGCAACCGGCCGACTACGCCACGGCGATCGTCGCGCTCGAGGACATCGCTGCCGCCGTCGCGCTGCTCGGACGGGTGCGCGATGCGTTCGGGGACCTCGTCGAGGGCTTCGAGTACCTTCCTGGTGTCGCCGTGCGACTCGCGCTCGAGCACGTGCCGGGTGCCACCTCGCCGCTCGCGGCCTCGGAACCTGCGCTCGCGCTCGTCGAGCTCGCCATGCCGGCGGCGATCGGCGACCTGGGCGAGCGGTTCTCGAGCTTCCTGCAGGCCGAGGCGGAGGCGGGCCGTATCCGCGACGCCGCGGTAGCGCAGTCGGGCCTGCAGCGCGATACGTTCTGGTTCCTGCGCGAACACGTACCCGAGGCGCAGACCCGCGCCGGCGCCTCGATCAAGCACGACGTGTCGCTGCCCGTCGCGCGACTGTCGGAATTCGTCACGCGCAGCACCGCGCTCCTCGATCGCATCGCGCCCGGCGCGCGCATCATCGGCTACGGACACGTGGGCGACGGCAACCTGCACTACAACCTGAGCCCACCGGCGGGCGTGACCAAGGGATCGGCCGAGGAAGCGGCCTTCCTCGGCCTGAAGGACACCGTGACCCGGGCGATCCACGACCTGGTCGCGGAGCTGGGCGGCAGCTTCAGCGCCGAGCACGGCGTCGGCCGGCTCAAGGTCGCGGAACTCGAGCGTTACGAGGATCCGGTCGCGCTCGCGCTGATGCGCCGCATCAAGGCGGCCATCGACCCGGCCGGCACCATGAATCCCGGCAAGGTCCTGCGCTGAACATGGCACGGGCATCCGTTCGGGCCACGCCCATGCTGCCGATCCTGACCCCGCGTCTGCTGGTTCGCGAATTCCTCGTCGAGGACGTGCCCGCGCTCGAGGCGCTCGTGGCGGACCCGCGGGTGCGCGAGCATGCGCCCCTCGAGTCGCGTGCGCTCGATGCGGCACGCCGCGCCGGGCGTGCGCCGCGCAACCCGCGGCGCACCTGGGAACTCGCCGTCGTCGTGCGCCGCAGCGGGCGGCTGATCGGCGCGTGCGATCTCGCCCTCACCGGCCCGCGAGACGCCGACCTCGGCTACATGCTCGCGCGGCGCCACTGGGGGCACGGCTACGGGACGGAGGTTGCGCGCGCCCTGGTCGAGCTCGGCTTCGGCTCGCTCAGGCTGCGACGGATCTCCGCCATCGTCGCGATCGAGAACGAGCGGTCGCGGCGGGTGCTGGAAAATGCCGGTCTGCGCTGGGAGGGCCTGACGCGCCGGCACGTCCGCGCCCTCGGCCGCAGCTGGGACTGCCACCGCTATGCGATCGAGCGCGCGGGCTGGCTGCGGCTGCCCGCCTTGCGCCGTGGCGCGCGGCGCACGATCATGCGCGGGGAGGACGAGTGATGCCGATGCCGAACCGATTCCTGTCGCGCAAGCTCTGGATCGCCCTTGGCGCGCTCGCGGCGCTGTATGCGCTCGCCGGGTTCTGGCTGGTGCCGAAGCTCGTGATCCGGGGACTGCACGAGTACCTCGAGGTCAAGCATCGGCGCCACGTCGAGATCGGCGCGGTGCACTTCAATCCATTCACGCTGCACCTCGAGGCCGATGGCTTCGCGGTCGCCGATGCCGACGGCCAGAGGCTGTTCGGCTTTGCCCGGCTCGTGGCCGACGTGCGGGCGCGATCGGCGCTGCGCGGTGGCGTCGAATTCGCCTACATCACGCTCGAGGATCCGCACGTGCGGCTCATCGAGCGCCGTGGCGGCGGCCTCAACGTCATGGACCTCGTTCCGCCGAGCGATCCGAACTCGCCGATGCCGAAGCTGTGGATCGACTCGCTGCGCGTCACCCGCGGCGATGCCGAATTCGCCGACCTCAATCGCCTGAATCCATTGCAGGTCTCGGTCACCGCCTTCAACCTCGAGCTCGACGACTTCTACACGCGCAGCCCGGCGAACGTGTATCGCGTGACCGCCCGCTCGAAGCTCGACGCGACGTTCGCCTTCAGCGGCACGTTCGGGCTCGACCCGGTGGTGTCGGCCGGGGAGTTGCACATCGGCAACTTCCGGGCGCAATCCATCGCCGACGCGGGACCGAACCTGCTGCCGCTCGACGTGCCGCACGGCACGCTCGACGTGAACGGTCGCTACGACTACGCGCTGCGGGGCGACACGCCCGGCCTCACGCTCGACTTCGCGGACCTGACGCTGCACGACCTCGGCCTGCGCGCGCCCGGCGAGAAGGACACGTGGGTGGAAATCCCGCAGGTCCAGGTGCTCGACGCGCACGTCGACTTCCTCGCGGCCCGGACCCAGGTCGGCAAGCTGCGGATCGAAGGCGCCCGGGTCAACGCCTGGCTCGAGCGCAATGGCACCGTGAACCTCGCACGCCTGTACGTGCCGCTGCCGGAGGACCCGGCCGACCCGACGGCGCCGCAACCGAAGGCGTGGCAGGTGGCGCTGCCGCAGGTCGAGGTCGCGGGCGCGGACATCTCGCTCGCGGACCGCGGCCCGCGCCACCCGGCAACGCTGCACCTCGCCCCGCTGGACGTGACCGTGGGCGGCTTCGCGATCCCGGCGCCGGCGCCCTTCTCGGTCGCCGCCACCGCCACGGTCAATGACTCCGGGCACCTCGCCATCGACGGCAAGCTCGCGCTGCAGCCGCTGACAGGCCACCTCGACCTCGGCGTCACGACGCTGCCGCTCCTGGCACTGCAGCCGTACATCGAGGGCAAGGCCGCGCTGAAGCTGCGCAGCGGCAGCATGAGCTTCAAGGGAACGACCGACCTCGGCGCGAATGGCAGCGTCGTCGTCGACGGCGATGGCGCGATCGATGCCCTGCGCACGACTGACGACGCGCTCGAGGAAGACTTCGTGAAGTGGTCGAGCCTGCAGTTCGCCGGCCTGCACGCGACCGCCAATCCGACCTCCGTGCGCATCCGCGAGATCGTGGCGCGGCAGCCCTACGCACGCGTGATCATCGGCTCGAACGGCAAGACCAACCTCAGCGTCGTGCTGCACGGGGCGGGCCCGGATCCGGCCGTGACGCCGGTCGCCGGCGCGGAGCCTCCCGCCACGCCAGTGGTGCCGGCGCAGGTCGGTGTGGTGCGCGTCGAGGGCGGCTCGATGAACTTCGCGGACTACTCGGTGACGCCGCGGTTCGCCACCGGCATCCTCGACCTGCGCGGCACGATCAGCGGCGTGTCCTCGAAGCCGGGCAGCCGCGCGACCATCGCCCTCGACGGCAAGGTCGACCGCTACGCGCCGGTGCACATCGCCGGAGAGATCAATGCGCTCGCGGCCACCAGCTATGCCAACGTCCAGATGAGCTTCAAGAACCTCGAGCTCACGGGCATGTCGCCGTACTTGGGCAAGTTCGCCGGCTACTGGATCGACAAGGGGAAGATGTCCGCCGATCTCGACTACCACGTCGTCAATCGCAAGATCGACGCCAATCACCACATCGTGGTCGACCAGCTGACGCTCGGGCAGCACGTCGACAGCACGGACGCGACCCACCTCCCGGTGAAGCTTGCGATCGCGCTGCTGAAGGACAAGGACGGCGTGATCGACCTCGACCTGCCGTTGCAGGGAAGCCTCGACGATCCGGACTTCCGCATCGGCAAGGTGGTCTGGAAGGTGGTCGTGAACCTGCTCGAGAAGGCGGTGACCTCCCCGTTCCGGCTGCTCGGCTCGCTGTTCGGCGGTGGCGCGGAGATGGAGTACGTCGAATTCCCCGCCGGCGATGCCACGCTCGACGCGGCGACGCGCACCCGCGTCGCCGCGCTCGTCAAGGCGCTGGAGGCGCGTCCGGGCCTCAGCGTGGACGTGCCGATGGGCGTCGCCGCGGACTTCGACACGCCGGCGCTCGCGAATGCGAAGTTCGAGGCCGACCTCGCGACGCGCGCCGCCGAGCGCGTCAAGCCCGACACCGCGGACTCAGGCGCGCTCGCCCGGGTGCGCGCGGCGCCGGCATCCTATCGCGCGCTGCTCGAGGACGCCTATGCCGCGAGCTTCGGCCACAAGGCGGCGGTCCCTGTACCACCCAAGGGAACGCCGGCAGACGCCGCGACCGCGAGCGCGATCGGCTGGCTCGAATCCGAACTGCGGGCCCGGGTCACGGTCGGCCCGCGCGAGCTCGACGAGCTCGCCGCAGCGCGGGCAGCGGCGATCCAGTCCGCGCTGCTGGAAGGCACCGGCATCGACCCGGCCCGCGTCTTCATGGTCAAGGCGCCGCAGCAGCAGGTCGATGGCGCGCACGTCAAGCTGAAGCTCGCGCTGCACTGATGCACGCCCGGCCGTGGGTGACGCCGCGCGAACAGCGGGTCGAGTTCGGGCGATTCGAACGGCGAGCCCGGGCGCCCTGAGGGCGTCGGCTCAGCCCGCCGGCGTCGCCGGTGGCACCGGTGGCACGACCACCGGGCCCGGCCCGCGCGGCCGGATCAGGCCTTCCTGGGCCGCGCTCGCCACGAGTCGCCCGTCGCGCGTATAGATGCTGCCGCGCGCAAAGCCGCGCGCGCCGGACGCCGACGGGCTGTCGACGACGTACAGCAGCCATTCATCGGCGCGGAACGGGCGATGGAACCACATCGCGTGGTCGATGCTCGCCATCTGCACGTGCAGGAATGATCGCCCGTGCGGCAGGGTCGACGTCTCGAGGATGTTGTAGTCGGAGACGTACGCGAGCAGGCAGCGGTGCAGGCGCTGGTCGTCGGACGGGATCCGGTCGACCGCGCGGAACCAGACCTGGCGGTACGGCTGTTCCTGGACGGGGTTCACGTAGTTGCGCAGCTGGACCGGGCGCATCTCGAACGGCCGACGATGCTGGAAGAACGGCCGCACCTTCTCGGGCAGGTCCATCAGGATCTCGTCGGCGTACGACTCGAAGTTGCCGAGCGACTCCGGCGGTGGCGCATCCGGCATGGGCGCCTCGTGATCGAGCCCGGGCTCCGGGACCTGGAACGAGCAGGACATGTGGAAGATCTGCTCGCCGTGCTGGATGGCGACGACGCGCCGGCTCGAGAAACCGTGACCGTCGCGGCTGCGGTCGACCTGGTAGATGATCGGCGCATTGAAGTCGCCGCGCCGCAGGAAGTACGCATGCAGTGAATGGCATTCACGCCCGTCGATGGTGCGGTACGCCGCGCTCAGCGCCTGGCCGAGAACCTGGCCGCCGTACACCTGTGGACTGCCGATGTCGCGGCTCTCGCCGCGAAACAGGTTGACTTCGAGCTGCTCGAGCTCGAGCACCGAAAGCACGTCTGCGAGGCGTTGGTCCATGCGCTTTCCTGGCCGGAAGGGGCCGGCCGTGGTCGGGCGAGATCAGGAGACGCCGAGGCGCTTCTGCATCACCGGGCTGGTCGTAGTGTACTGCAGGAACTGCTTCTTCTCCGGATACAGCCACGCCTGCACGCCGAACGCGGCGAGCGCAGCCTCGTGGAAGCCCGAGAGGATCAGCTTCTTCTTGCCGGGGTAGGTATTGATGTCGCCCACGGCGAAGATGCCCGGTTCGCTGGTCTGGAACTTCTCGGTGTCGACCTTGAGCGCCTTGCGCTCGAGCTCGAGCCCCCATTCGGCGATCGGACCGAGCTTCGGGTGCAGGCCGTAGAACGCGAGCACCTGGTCGCAGGCGACTTCGAGCAAGGATCCATCGCCGCCCTTGAGCTCCAGGCCCTGCAGCGTCGATCCGTCCCCGAGGACGCGCTGCACCAGCGCCTCGTGGAACACGAGGCGGCCGGCCGCCTCGAGCTCGCGCATGCGCGCGACCGAAGCCGGCGCGGCACGGAAATCCGCGCGGCGATGCACGAGCGTGACCGTCGCCCGCTCCGCGAGCGCGAGCGCCCAGTCGAGCGCGGAATCGCCGCCGCCGCAGATCACGAGGCGCTGGCCGTGGAAATCCTCGGCCTTGCGCACGCGGTAGTGGATCGACCGGCCCTCGTAGGGTTCGGCGCCGTCGGCGACGAGCCGCCGCGGCTGGAACGAGCCGACGCCGCCGGCAATGACCACGGCGCCGGCATCGAACACCGTCCCGGCGGAGGTGCCGACCCGGAACCGGCGTCCGCCCTCGCTGCGCGCCAGTTCGAGCACCTCCTCGCCGAGGTGCTGCACGGCACCGAACGGGCGGATCTGCTCCTGCAACCGGTCGACGAGCTCCTGGGCACCGCAGATGGGCAGCGCCGGGATGTCGTAGATGGGCTTGTCGGGATAGAGCTCCGTGCACTGCCCACCCGGTGCCTTCAGCGAATCGACCAGGTGCGCCTTGATGCCGAGCAGCCCGAGCTCGAAGACCTGGAACAGCCCGCAGGGGCCCGCTCCGATGATGACGACCTCGGTTGCGATCGGGGACGGGGCGGCAATCGACTCTGACACGGCGGTTCTCCGCGACCTGGCACGACGAGCAGGCGCAATCCTCCGATTTTACACGCGGTGGCATGCCCCGGTCCGTCGGGGACCCCCGGATGGTAGGATTTCTCCATGCTTTCCCTGCGACTCGACACCAGCCTCGAAGCCCTGCTCGAGCGGCTGCAGGCCCTCGATGCACCCGCCGCCCTCGCGACCGTGGTCTCGACCGCCGGCTCGACCTATCGCAAGGCCGGGGCCCGCATGCTGATCGAGTTGGACGGGCGACTGACCGGCCTGCTGAGCGGCGGATGCCTGGAACATGACCTGCGCGGCTATGCCAGCGAGGCCATCTCGAGCGGCACCGCGCGGATCGTCGAGTACGACCTGCGCACGCCCGATGATCTCGTCTTCGGGCTCGGCGCCGGATGCGAGGGGGCGATGCGGATCCTCATCGAACCGCTCGTGCCCGAATCGCCGCTGGCACGCGCGCTCGCCGCCACCGGGGCCCGCCTCGCGGGCGGGGCCGCGGCGTCGATCGCCGTGGTCCATGGCGGACCCGTGCTCGGGACGCGCCCGTGGCCGGAGCTCGCGCGCGAAGGCCTGGCGGACGCGTGCCGGCAGGCGGCCGCCACGGGGGAGTCCCGCGCCGTCGCCTGGCAGGACGGCGCGGGCGACCATGCGGCATGGGTGCAGGCACTCGCCCCCGTCCCGCACGTGCTCGTCTGCGGCGCCGGGCCGGATGCCGAGCCCCTCGTCGCGCAGCTGACCGGCCTGCGCCTGCGCACGACCGTCACCGACCATCGCCCGGCCTACGCCGGGCCGGACCGGTTCCCGGGCGCGACCACGCTGCTCGGCCCTGCCGCCTCGCTGCGCGAACGGGTCGCGCTCGACGGCTGCTTCGCGGCCGTGGTCATGAGCCACCACCTCGCCTCGGACGAGGCGTACCTGCGGGTGCTGGCCGATGCACCGGTCGCGCACGTGGGCCTGCTCGGTCCACGCCCGCGTCGCGAGAAGCTGCTCGACGCGCTCGGCGATGCGGCGGCGCAGCTGCGCCCGCGACTGCGCGGCCCGGTCGGCCTCGACATCGGCGCCGTGACGCCGGAGGCGATCGCGCTTGCGATCGCCGCCGAACTGCACGCGCTCGCCGCCGGGCGTGGCGGCGGCCCGGGCCGCGCCGCATGAACCTGCGCCAGCGCATCGCCGACCATGCCCGCTCCGGGCGACTGCCCGACGGGACGCGCGTCTTCCTGCGCCCGCTGCGCGAGACCGACCTCGGCCACGCGCAGGAGTACTTCGCGGCCCTGTCGGAACAGAGCCGCTACCTGCGCTTCATGATGCCGATGCCCGCGCTGAGCACGGAGACGCTCGCCGCCGTCGCCTCCACGCTGCACGAGACCGGGGCCGCGATCACCGTCGCGGTCGTCGATCGCGACCACGGCCATTCGCAGGAACTCATTGGCGGCGCACGCATCGTCCCCACCGACCGCCATGGCGTGTGCGAATTCGCGGTCTCGATCGTCGATCGCTGGCAGGGCCGCGGCGTCGGCGGCATCCTGCTGCGCGAGGTGGTCCGGCTCGGCCGCGCGCTCGACTACCACCACGTCGAAGGCCTGGTGCTGTCGGTGAACACGGCGATGCTGACGGTGGCGCGCCGGGCCCGGTTCCGCGTGCACTCGGACCCACGCGACCCGTCCGTCACGATCGTGTCGCGCGCGCTGCATCCGTGAGCGCAGAACTGCGCCCGGCCGAGCGCCGCGATGCGGACGGGCGCTCGCACGTGGACTACACCGCGATCATCGGACTGGCCGCGCCGCTGATGGCCAACAGCGCCATCCAGGCCGTGCTCAACCTGACCGACACCTGGTTCGTCGGCCGGCTGTCGACCACCGCGACCGACGCGATGGCGGCGATCTACTGGGTGATCCTGTGCGCCATCGTGCTGCTCGGCGGCGTCGGCATGGCCGTCCAGACCTTCGCCGCACAGGCCTTCGGTGCCGGGCGCCGGGCGCGCGCCTCGCAGGCCGCGTGGGCCGGCGTGTGGGCGTCGTTCCTGACCGTGCCGCTGTTCCTCCTCGTCGGCCTGCTGGGCGACCCGCTGCTCGGCGCGCTGCACGTCGACCCCGAGGTCCGTCGACTCGCGATCGCCTACTGGTGGCCGCGGCTCGTGATCGGCGGCCCGCTCGGGCTGCTCGTCTGGTCGCTGACCGGTTTCTTCAACGGCATCGGCCGGGTCCGGCTGACGCTGGTCGTCACGCTGCTGATGGCGCTGATCAACGTGCCGTTCAACCAGCTGTGCATCTTCACGCTCGGCATGGGCATCGCCGGATCCGCGTGGGGCACCATTGCAGCGGAGTTCGTCGGGCTCGTCCTCGCGCTGGCCCTGTTCCTCGCCCCGTCGGTGCGACGACACTACCGCTCGCACCTGACCTGGCGGCGGTCGCCCGTCGCGAGGCAGTTCAAGGTCGGGCTGCCGATGGGCTTCGCGCTCACGGCCGACCTCGCCGGACTCGCGCTGTTCCAGCTGATGCTCGTGACGGTCAGCCTCGTCGCCGGCGCGGCGACCCAGATCGTCATGATGCTGACATCGATCGCCTACATGCCGGGCGTCGGCATCGCGCTCGCCGGAACGACGCTGGTCGGTCAGTCGATCGGCGCGGGCGATCGCGACTGGGCGCGCCGCGTCGGCGATGCCGTGATCGGCCTGACCACGGGATTCATGGGCCTGGTCGGCATCGGCATCGGGCTTGCGAGCGCCTGGCTGGTGCCGCGCTTCGTCAATTCGGCCGATCCGCATGCCGCCGAGGTCGTCGCGCTCGCCGCGCGCATCATCTGGCTCGCAGCCTGCTACCAGGCCTTCGACGGCCTCAACATCGGCGCCGGCTTCTGCCTGCGCGGCGCGGGCGATGCCCGCATCCCGGCGCTGATGGTCGCGGTATTGTCCTGGGGGTTGTGGGTTCCCCTGACGCACATCGTCACCTTCGCACCGGGCACCGGCTGGACCTCGGCGCTGCCGCACCTCGGCTATGGCGCGGTCGGTGGCTGGTGCGTGTCGGTCGGCTACGTCGTCGCCCTCGGCAGCATGCTGGCGCTGCGCTGGCATTCCGGGGCCTGGCGCCGAATCCGCCTGTAGGCCGTCGCGCGGCCGTGGGATCACGGCCGGGGTTCGCGGTATGATTCGCGGAAATGCCACGCGCAGAAGCGGCAGCCCGCCGGGCACGCCGTCGCGTGCCCTCGGAGCCGCCATGCAGCATCGGAAGTCGCACCACCCCTCCTCGCTCAACCTGCGTCCGATCGTCGCACTGACGTCGGCGATCCTCGCCAGCGCCGCCGCAGCGCGCGCCGAGGAAGCACCCGGCGCGATAGGCGGGCTCGACGAGGTCATCGTGACGGCGCAGAAGCGCAGCGAGAACCTGCAGTCGGTGCCGATCAGCATCCAGGCGTTCGACTCGAAGAAGCTCGAGGAACTGCAGGTCGCGAGCTTCGACGACTACTCGAAGTACATGCCGAGCCTGTCGGTGCAGAGCTACGGCCCCGGCCAGGCGCAGCTGTACGTGCGTGGCGTGACCAACGGCGGCGACGGCCTCAAGGTCGGCTCGCAGCCGCTGGTGGGCGTCTACCTCGATGAGATGCCGGTCACGACCATCGGCAACAACCTCGACATCCACGTGTACGACATCGAGCGCGTCGAGGCGCTGTCGGGTCCGCAGGGGACGCTGTTCGGCTCGAGTTCGATGGCCGGCACCCTGCGCATCATCACCAACAAGCCGGATCCGTCGAAGACCGAGGGCGGCTTTGACCTCACGCTCAATACGATCACCAAGGGCGCGCCCGGCGGCAAGGTCGAGGGCTTCGTGAACCTGCCCGTCGGCGAACGCGCCGCCGTTCGCCTCGTTGCCTGGCACGAGGAGGACGGCGGTTACATCAACAACGTCGCGAACCCACCCGAGACCTATCCGACGTCCGGCGTGCCGCGCTCGAACGCCGGCCTCGTCAAGAAGAACTACAACTGGGTCGACACGACCGGCGGGCGGGCGGCGCTCAAAGTCAACCTCAACGACACCTGGTCGATCACGCCGACCCTGCAGACCCAGCACCAGGTCGCGAACGGCCAGTTCGGCTACACGCCCTTCGGCGTCAACAACGCCTCGATCGTCATACCGCCGTCGGGCGACCTCAATGTCTCGCGCTTCTATCCGGAGCGCAACGACGACACCTGGACGCAGGCGACGCTGACCGTGCAGGGCAAGATCGGCAACCTCGACGCGATCTACGCCGGCGGCTACCTGAAGCGCAAGATCGACTCGGTCTCGGACTACTCGGACTACTCGTTCTTCTACGACGTCGCCTATGCCGCTTCGGCGGCGTACTTCGGCAACAACTTCCAGGACGCCAACGGCAACGTCATCGACCCGTCGCAGACGACGATTTCGCACAACGAGTTCTCGAAGCTGTCGCACGAGCTCAGGTTGTCGACGCCGCAGGACTGGCGGGTCCGCGGCGTCCTCGGCGTGTTCTTGCAACGGCAGACGAACGACACGCGCGACGAGTACCGGGTCGCGAACCTCGCGCCGTCGCTGTCGATCACCGGCGAACCGGGCGTGCTCTACCTCAACGCGCAATCGCGCGTCGACCGTGACTCGGCCGTGTTCACGGATCTGTCCTGGGACGTCGCGCCGAAGCTCACGCTGACCGGCGGCATCCGCCTGTTCCGCTACGACAACTCCGTCTTCGGGTTCTTCGGCTACAACGGCAACGCGCCGGGCGGCAACCCGGGCGGCGACCCGCGCGCGAGCGGCGAGGTGCAGTGCCTGACCCCGCCCGACCCGACCAACCCGCTGCGGCCGTGCGTGAACATCAATCCCCCGCACACGAAGCGCAGCGGGTCGACCTACCGGTTCAACGTCACCTATAAGTTCGACGAGGACCGGATGCTGTACTCGACCTGGTCGACCGGGTTCCGACCCGGCGGCGTCAACCGCGTCTCGACGCGTCCTCCCTACACGCCGGACTACCTGACCAACATCGAGGCGGGCTGGAAGACGACGTGGTTCGAGCATCGACTGCGCTTTAACGGCGCGGTGTTCCTCGAGCGCTGGAAGGATGCGCAGTTCGCGATCTCGGGTCTCAATGGCATCACCGAGATCACCAACGCCGGCCGCTCGGAGATCCGCGGCGTCGAGGGCGAGGTGCACTGGAGGGCGACGGCGGGCCTGACGCTGTCGGCGTCGGCGACCTTCCTCGACGCCAAGCTCACCAGCAACGCCTGCAACTACGCCAGCAGCGACCTCAGCTGCAGCGAACCCGGCAACACGATCCTGGCCCCGCCGGGCACGCGCCTGCCGGTCTCGTCCAAGTTCAAGGGGAACGCGATCGCCCGCTACGAATGGGCCGTGGGCGATTATGACGCGCACGTGCAACTGGCGGGCGTGTTCCAGACCGACGCGACCCCGGCGCTCACCGTGTCGGACGCGGCAATCCTCGGCAAGCAGCCCGGCTACGGGAGCTTCGACCTGTCCGGCGGGGCGAAGCACGGCGACTGGAACTACGAGGCGTTCGTCGAGAACCTGACCGACAAGCGTGGCGAGGTGACCCGCTACACGTCCTGCGCGCCGGCGACCTGCTCGCTGGTCAACGTGATCCCGATCCGTCCGCGCATGGTCGGCCTGACGATCGGCCGCAAGTTCTGATGCTCGCGCGTCGACTGCGCCGCGGCGCAGTCGACGCGGTCGACGACCTTGCCTGCGGGGTGCCGCCGCCGAGGATGGCCCGGTCGGCGCTGGCTGCCCGCGGCCCGGCTAGAGGTCGCGCGCGACCCGGAACCCGAGGTCGGACTGCCGCAGGTTCTGCAGCTCACCGCCGCGGGCCGCCGCCCGCGCCGCCGATGGCCGCGAGGCCCAGCTGCCACCGCGCACGCCACGCAGCTCGCAGCCGCCCGCCCACTCCCAGGCCCGTCCATCGAGCGGGCGGCCCGTGTAGGTCGCCGTGTAGCAGTCCTGCACCCACTCGCGGGCGTTGCCGATCATGTCGTACAGATCGAACGCATTCGGCTTGAACGATCCGACCGGCGCGACGTACGTGTGTCCGTCGCTGCAGCGCGCGTTCGGTTCCTGGAAGCCGAGCTCGAGCACGGCCGACGCG
Source organism: uncultured Pseudomonadota bacterium (assembly GCA_903884235.1). GTDB lineage: Bacteria > Pseudomonadota > Gammaproteobacteria > Steroidobacterales > Steroidobacteraceae > CAIKZZ01. Next base: position 42,425 of record CAISEB010000030.1, on the reverse strand, counting down.
TCATAGACATTGGCGTAGTCGCACGCGACCGACAGCAGCGTTGCTTCGTCGGAGTCGCGATCGCCGAAGTAGCGTGGCGTCGTCGTGCCACCGCGCGCGGCGTATTCCCACTCCGTCTCGGACGGCAGGCGGTAGTGCTGGCCGGTCGTCTTCGCGAGCCAGTCGGCGTAGGCCTTCGCGTCGTCCCAGCTGGTGCAGACGACCGGCTCGTTCTCCGCGGGCGGGCCGGCGAACCCCGGATCCTGCCAGCCGTGGTCGGGCAGCCTGATCCAGCCCCCGCCGCTCGCGACCCGGCAGTCGCCCGTCGCCGCGTATTGCGTCGCATCGACGAACGCGCGGAACTCGGCGACCGAGACTTCGTAGCGCCCGAGCGCAAAGGCCCGCGCAATCGTCACCGGCTGCGGCGGCGCCTCGCCACGCTCGAGGTCGACTTCGGTCGCCGACGCGCTGGTGCCGAGCGTGAACGTACCGGCCGGCACGACCACCATCTCGGGACAAGCCGGGCAGTCGCGGATCACGCCGGTCGTCGCGGCACTCGCAGTGGCTGCCGCCGCCGCAGCGGCCGCGGCCCTCGCGGTTCCCGCCGGCGCCGTGGTCTTCGTCCCGCCCCCCTGCGGCTGCGCCATCGCGATCGAGGCGAGCAGCAGCGCCGAGAGCATCGGTACGATCTTCATCAGCGCGCCTCCGCCTTGCCATCGAGATCCAGCGCGACACGGAATCCGACCGTGTCGGCACGCACGCCGGGGTCCGCCGCCTCGCGCGAGGCGCTGCGGGCGCGGTCGGCGGGACTCGCCCAGCTGCCGCCGCGCTGCACGCGGCGCTGGCAGCCACCCGCCCAGACCCAGGCGCGGCCATCGCGCGGCCGCCCCACGTAGCTGTCGGTGTAGCAGTCCTCGACCCACTCGGCGACGTTGCCGATCATGTCGTAGAGGCCGAACGCATTGGCGCGCAGCGCGCCCGCCGGCGCGACATCCGGATAGCGGTCGCGGCAGCGCACGGGATCCCAGCCGAACCCGAACTGCTCGCGGCTCGTCAGGTCGTACAGGTTCGCGAAGTCGCAGCCGTCCGCAGGCGAGTCTCCCCACGGCCAGCGCGAGACGCCACCGGCACGCGCCGCGTACTCCCATTCCGCCTCGGACGGCAACCGGTAGGCCTTGCCCGTCCGGTGCGAGAGCCACTGCACGTAGGCCTTGGCATCCAGCCAGCTGACGCAGGAGACGGGTTGGTCATCCCGCACCTCGCGCGGGCGGCCCGGGTTCTCGGGCCCGCGGGCCCGATCGGAGCTGAAGCGCAGCAGGTTGTCGTCCCAGGCGATGCAGGGCGCCTTGGCGTCGTAGCCGGAGTCGGCGAGGAACGCGTGGTACTCGCGCCGCGTCACCTCCGTGCGCCCGAGCGCGAACGGGCGCGCGATACGCACGATCACGGCCTGCGACTCGGCACGCGTCTCCGCGACGTGCGGGTCCGCAGTCGGCGTTCCCATGACGAACGTGCCGGGCAGCACGCGCTGCAGCTCCGGGCAGTCCGGGCAGTCCTTGAACGGCGCCAGCGGGTCGGCCGCGCGGACCGTCGGGGCGGCGGCCGCGGCCAGGACGACGAGGGCCACCGAGACCCCCCGCACGAGCAACGCCTGCATCGTCAGCCTCCACCGATCCGGACGGGAATGAAGATCGTCGTGCCGCCGCGGCTGACCAGGAGCGCGATCGAGCGCTTCGACTTGTCGACCTGTGCGTCGAATTCCTCGACGCTCGACACCTTCTGCCCGTTCGCGCCGATCACGATGTCACCGGCACGCACGTCGGCGCTCGCCGCGACGCCGGAGACCTCCTCGACGACGAGCCCGGCATCGACCCCGGCAGCGCGCCGCTCGGCGGGCGTCAGCGGCCGGAGCGAGAGCCCGAGCTTCGCGCCGCCGCGCTGCGGCTCGTCGCCACCGGTGCGCGTGACGCGCCCTTCCTTCAGTTCGGCCACGTCGACCTGGATCTTGCGGCTCGCGCGGTCGCGCCAGACTTCCAGTTCCACCTTGCCACCGGGCTTCACCTGCGAAATGACGCTCGACAGCTGGCCCGAGCGCTCGATCGGCGTGCCGTTGACTCCGAGGATCACGTCGCCGGCCTTGATGCCGGCCTTGGCCGCGGGCCCCGCATTCTCGACCTGGCTGACGAGCGCGCCGCGCGGCCGGTCGAGGCCGAACGAATCCGCCAACTGCTGGCCGACGTCCTGGATCAGCACGCCGATGCGTCCGCGCTGCACGCGCCCGGTCTTGACGAGCTGGTCCTTGACGTTGATCGCGATGTCGATCGGGATCGCGAACGAGATGCCCATGAACCCGCCGGTACGGCTGTAGATCTGCGAATTGATGCCGACCACCTCGCCCGCCATGTTGAAGAGCGGGCCACCGGAATTGCCGGGATTCACCGCGGCATCGGTCTGGATGAAAGGCGTGTACTGGCCATCGGGCAGCGAGCGCGAGGTCGCGCTGACGATGCCGGCGGTGACGCTGTTGTCGAAGCCGAACGGCGAGCCGATCGCGATGACCCACTCGCCAGGGCGCAGCTTCGAGGCGTCGCCGAAGCGCACCGTCGGCAGGTCCTTGCCGTCGATCTTGATGACCGCGACGTCGGTGCGCTGGTCGACGCCGACGACCTTCGCGGTGAACTCGCGCCGATCGGTCAGGCGCACCGTGACTTCGCTCGCGTCGGCAACCACGTGGGCGTTGGTGAGGATCGTGCCGTCGGGCGAGACGATGAAGCCGGATCCCTCGCCCCGCGCCGGCGGCTCGGCACCACCGTGCGGCTGCGCGCCGAAGCGCCGCAGGAAATCGTGCAGCGGATCGTCCGGCGTGTCGGACTCCGCCGGGCGCGACTTCTCGACGACCGTGATGTTGACAACCGCGGGCCCGTAGCTCGCGACCAGCTCCGTGAAGTCCGGCAGGCCGCGGACCGCAGCCGCGGTCGTGCCGGGGCTCGGCGGCAGGGTCTGTTGCGCGGGCGCCGTGGCGACCGGGTGGGAGGGGTCGGCCGGGCGGCCACAGGCGCCGATGACGAGCGCAGCGGCGACGAGGGCGCCGGCGGCGCGAATGGGGGACGGGGACAAGCTCTTCATCATCGGACTCTGGCTCCTCATGAGGGCATCCGGGGTCGTTGCATAGACAGCCGGGGCCGACCGAAAGTTGCGCGGCCGGTTCGCTTCCGGCCCGGTAGCCGCCCTCCCCGGGCCACCGCTACACTGGTCGCGCATGATACCGCCCCGGGCCCCGACTCTCGCACTGATCGCGCTCCTCGCCGGGGGCCTGCCGGCCCATGGAGCCGACCTGCCCCCCCGCATCGCGCAGGTGCTGCACAGCCAGGGTTTCCCGGCCAGCGCCGTCAGCATCGTCGTCCGCGACCCGGCGAAGGGCGAGACATTGCTGGAGCTCAACCCGGACGTCCCGCGCGCCCCCGCCTCGACGATCAAGGTGCTGACGACCTACGCGGCCTTGTCGCGCCTGGGGCCCGCTTTCACGTGGCGGACCCGGGCCTGGACCTCGGCTGCCGTCGTCGACGGCACGCTCCAGGGCGACCTCGTCATCGAGGGCGGCGGGGACCCGGCGATGAGCGCCGAGCGCTGGTGGCGCTTCGCCCAGGAACTCCGCGACCGGGGCCTGCGCCGCATCGACGGCGATCTGGTGCTCGACCGGTCGCTGTACGAGTCGCAGGACGCCGACCCGGACGAGTTCGACGGGCGCGGCTGGCGAACCTACAACGTCCTGCCGGATGCGCTGCTCGTCAATCTGCAGACCGCCGAATTCCACGTCGTCGCCGAGCACGGCCGCGCACGGGTGCGGGTCGATCCGGAACTCGCCAATCTCGTCGTCGACAACGCGGTGCAGGTCGGCACCGGCCCGTGCGCGCAGGCGCTGCGGCCGCTGCGGTTCAGCACGCCGTCCGGCGACCCGGACCGGATCCGGATCGAGGGACGCGTCGCACCGGGTTGCCCGGCAGACGCGCAACGGGTGCTGATGCGCGCGCCGGACTTCGCCTACGGGACGTTCCTGACCTACTGGCGCGAGCTCGGTGGCGAAATCACCGGCACGCTGCGCCAGGCGCGCCGGCCCACCGACGCGCACCTGTATGCCGAGTTCGAATCCCTGCCACTCGCCGAGGTCATCCGGCTGGTGAACAAGCACAGCAGCAACGCGATGGCGCGGACGTTGCTGCTGACGCTGGCGGCCGCACGGGGCGAGTCCCCCGCGACGGTTGCCGGTGGCGAGCGCGCGCTCGCCGACTGGCTCGCCTCGCAGGGCATCCGGGTTCCGGGCCTCGTGCTCGACAATGGCTCGGGGCTGTCACGCCGCGCCCGGATCTCGGCCGGCGGCATGGCAGCGGTGCTCGATGACGCACGCCTGAGCCCCTGGTGGCCGGAACTCGCCGCCTCCGTGCCGATCGGCGGCGTGGACGGCACGCTGCACCATCGCTTCGTCGACCTCGCCGGCGAAGGCCGGATCCGCATGAAGACCGGCCACCTCGCAGAGGCGGGCGCGATCGCCGGCTGGGTGACGGCGCGCTCCGGCCGCCAGCTCAGCGTCGTCGTGATGATCAACCACCCGGGTGCCGAATTCGGCGGCGGCGAGGCGGTCATCGACACCATCGTTCGCTGGGCGGTCGACCGCTAGGCCCGTGCGGATGCCGCCTCGCGGCACAGGATGGTGAACCCCGGGCGCCTTTCGCCGCCGCAGGGTTTCGCACCGCGCACGCGGCACAAGCGCCGGACGACGGAACCCCACGGCGGAGCCCCGGTCTCATCGGGACGGGCCCACCGCGCGGGGATGCATGCCAGCGACGAGGAGACAGGCGCGTCGGATCGGGACGGCCCGGGCGACGGTGGTGACGCTGCACGCGCTGCTGCTCGCCGCCGTACTTCGGGAGCAGGTCGTCCCGCGCGACGTCGCACCGATCGCCGCCGACGAGCGCCTCGAGATCCTCTGGCTGCCCGCAGTGACCCGCGCCCCGCCGCCGCAGCGGCTCCGCACGCCGGTGTCGCCGCCGCCGGCGCGCCGGCTTGCGCTCGCACCCCCCGGTGCGCCAGGCGCGCCAGCCGCGATCGCAGCGCCGCCCGAATCGCCGTCGCCGGTCGACTGGGCGCGGGAGGCCGAGCGGGTCGCGCGTGCGGCGCCGCGCACCGAGGCCGCACCGCGCACCGACTGCGAGGACACGGACCGGCCCGGCGCAATGAGGCCACGCTGCACGCCACGCCGACCCGGGTTCGGGTGGGGGCGTGAACCACGCGCGGTGGAGTTCTCGGGAGGCCTGCCCTTCGTGCGGCTCGGCAAGCGCTGCGTGCTCGGGCTCGGCTTCTTCGCCTGCGCGGTCGGCACGCTGCCGGAGGCCAACGGCCACCTATTCGATGATCGCGGCAATCCCGATCGTCCGCGCAGCTCCGTACCGGAGACCCCGGACGCGGCGCAGCCGTGAAGCCCCGTCAGCACCGGCCGGCGCGATGATCGCGACGAACCGATCGGCCCGCCCGGATCCGTGCCGGCCGCCGGCGACACCCGTCCTACCGGTGCCGTCCCATCCAGCGCTGAGTGTGCTCGAGTGCCGCAAGATCGGCGACCGTGCGCGCGCCGGCCCGCTCCGCGGCGGCGATCACGATCAGCAGCAATTGCGCGGTCGCATAGGCATCGCCGAGCGCATCGTGGCGGGCGACCGGCGTGATCCGAAAATGCGCCGACCACGCGTCGAGCGTGTCGTGCGAAGTCCCGGGGAACAGCTCGGGCAGCAGGGCCGCGAGGTCGAGCAGCGGCACGGCGCGCCGCGCGCCGAGCACCAACTCCAGCTCGCGCTCGAGAACGGCGCCGTCGAACTCCGCACGAAACGCAAAGGTGATCGCGCCGTCCTGGTATTCCAGCCAGGACAGCAGCGCATCGGCGGGATCGTCGCCGCCGAGCTGGCGTTGCGCACCGATGCGATGCACGAGGATATTCTCGGGCGTACTCGCGACCGTTTGCCGAAGCACCGACGAGTAGGCGTCGCGATGCGCGAGCGCGCGCCCCACGACCGCGACAGCGCCGATCGCGACGACGCGGTCGCGGTCGCGGCGCGGTCCGGTGGTTTCGAGATCCAGCACCACCATCCGCGCCTGACTCAGGGATTCACGCGCGGCACGCCGCCGCGCAAACAGTCCGGGAAGCGGTCCGAGGCGGGCGAGGCGATCGCGCTCTGCGGGGCCGAGCGGCACGCGGTTCACGCGCGTCACGGCGCGTAGGACCGAGCGCAGATCCCCTGTAGCGCGCGGGCCTGACGGAGCGCCTCCTGCAGCATTCTGCGGTCGAGCTCGTTCAGCTGCGCCGGATCGACCACGTTCACGAACCCGGCGGTCGTGCCGTCGAACCCGCCGCGCTGCGTGCGCAGGCGCAGCAGCTGCAGGTACTGGAAGGAGTCGACGAACGCAGCCGTATCGCGTTCCTCGAGACCGAGCCGGCGACCGGCGATCCTGATCCGCGCCGCCGTCCCGGTCTCGGCGATCCCGGCACCCAGCGCAAGAACGCGGGCCGCATCGACAAACAGGCGCGTGCCGCGGGTCTTGAGGTCGATCTGATCACGGCCTGGTCCATCCGCCGTCACGAAGGTGCGCACGACGCCGAGCGGCGGCGCGACCGACAGCGCGTTCGCGGTCAGCAGGCGCAGGAACAGGGGACTCGCCGGCGTCATGCCACCGAGCCAGTCGCGCAGCGCCAGCGCGAGCGACGCGTCGCCACCGATCGCCCGGAAGTCGAACAGGATGGTTGCGCCGAGGAGCGCCTCGGCCGTCGGCTCCCGCAGCCAGCCCCCGAAGCGCTCGCGCCATTCGCCTGCGGTCAGGCAGTAGTCCGGGTTGCCCGCCATCACCCCACCCGGGCATGGCGGGAAGCCCACCTCCGCCAGCGCATCGTTGACCTCCCCGGCAAACCCGAGCAGCCGGTGACGCGCCTCGACCGCGGGATAGTGCTGCGGGTCGAACAGCAGCGCGTTGTCCTGGTCGGACACGATGGTCTGCTCCGCACGTCCCTCGCTGCCGAGCGCAAGCCAGCACCAGGCGACGCCGTCGAGCTGGTGCGACGAGGCGACGAGCGCCAGCGTGCGCGCGGTGATCGCGTCGCGCAGGGCCGCGATCGTCCGGGTCAGCGACTCGGCGGACAGTCCCTGTGCAACCAGGTTGTCGCCGAGCGACGCCGTGTCCGCCGCTGCGCGGCGCAGTGCGTTCCGGTCGCCAGCACGCCGAACCGCGCTCAGTACGTGGCGCGTCGACACGCGCTGCAGAGCGAACAGGTCGCGCTCGCTCACGACTCCGGTGAGCCGCCCGCCGTCGACCAGCAGGAGTTGGTGATAGCCGTTTTCGACCATCATCGCCAGCGCCTCCTCGGCGCTGGCATCGCTGGCGATGACCCCCGGCCGCGGCGTCATCACCTCGCCGATCGCAGTCGCGAGCGACAGGTCGCGCACCACGACGCGCTCCATCAGATCCGTCAGCGTGAAGATCCCGATCGGCGCGCCCGTAGGGCCGGTGATCGCGATCGTGCCGATGCCGGCCTCCGCCATCGACTGCAGCGCCTCGCGCAGCGGCGTCGAACTTCCGCAAGCCACCGGAGCCCGGCGCACGAAGGAGCCGACGGGCTGCAGGAGTGCCTGCTGCTCGAGGATGCGGGACCCGAATTCGCCGCGCGCCCTGCCGAGCGACTGCCGCAGCAGCGCCACCCGAGACTGCGTGCAGAACTCCGCGAACGGTGGCGACTGCGCGCGCAGCCCCGCCGCATCGACCGCCGCGAGTCGGTAGCAGAAGGCGTCCTCGGTCGCGGTGTAGGTGGCCACTGGCGGCGATGTGGGATCCGTCGCCAGCGGGAAGCATTCACCGGGTCCGAGTAGCGCGATCGACTCGCCGTCGCCGCCGCTGCGCGCGGCGGCGTGCCCCTGCTGCAGGATGTAGAACGCCCCGTCCGTGGAGTCCGGGCCCGCGATCGCGCTGCCGGCCGGGTGATACGTCAGTTCGGCGCGTGCCGCGAGCGTCTCGAGCGCGGCGCGCGCCATCCGTACGAAAGGCTCATGCCCGCGCAGGAAGCGGATCGTGGCCTCCACGATCAGCGTCGGCGCGGTCATCGCCCGGCCGGCAGGACGTCAGTGCGCGGTCGGCCTGGAGGCCAGCAGCCCCGTGTGCTTGCGTACATGCAGTTCGTCCCACAGGTCCTCGGCACGCCGGTCGCGCCTCAGCAGCGAGCCGAGGATCACCGCGAGGAAACCGAGCGGGATCGAGAAGATGCCGGGGTTCTTGAGTTCGAACAGCGGCTTCTCGAGCCCCATGAACGACGTCTCCTGGCCCTCGACCTTCTTGATGTCGTCGTTCGCCTTCTTGACCGCCTTGTCGAGGGTCGCCGCATCCTTGGTGGCCTTCGCGACCTTCTCCGTGTCACCGGATGCGATCGCCTCGGCAATCGTGGCGCGCTTCGCGGCCTCGCCATCGAGGACCTTGTGCGCCGCGATGCGCACGGCCTTCGGGTAGGTCAGGTTCGGCGACACGAGCGTCAACCCGACCGCGACGACGGTACCGACGACCATGCCGGCGACGATGCCCGTCGTGTTGCAGCGCTTCCAGTACAGCGTCAGCAGCACGCAGGGGAAGTTGGCGCTGGCCGCGACCGCGAAGGCCAGCGCGACGAGGACCGCGACGTTTTGGCCCTTCGCGGCAATGCCGATCACGATCGCCGTCGCACCGACCAGGACGGTTGCGATGCGAGCGGCACGCACCTGCTGCTGCGGCGGCACCGAATCCCCTGCATGGACGACCCCGACCCACAGGTCGTGCGCCATCGCGGACGCGGCGGCGAGCACGAGGCCGGCGACCACGGCGACGATGGTCGCGAAGGCCACCGCGGACACGAACGCAAGCATGAAGTTGCCCATGAACGAGTCGGCGCCGCCACCGATGTATTGCGCGAGCAACGGGCCGGCCATGTTGCCACCGGCATCGACCGCGGAGATGTTCGCGGCACCGACGTGCCGCGCCGCGCCGAACCCGAGGAACAGCGTCAGCACGTAGAAGCCGCCGATGATCGCCATCGCCCAGACCACGGACTTGCGCGCCTGCTGGGCGGTCGGGACGGTGAAGAACCTCATCAGGATGTGCGGCAGCCCGGCGGTGCCGAACACGAGCGCCATGCCGAGCGAGATCTGATCGATAGGCGCCTTGAAGTAGAGCCCGGGCTCGAGGAAGCGCTGCCCAAGTTCGGCGGCCGTCATCGTCTTGGCCGGGTCGCCGAGCAGCTTCGCAACCTGCGCCTGCACCTTCGGATCGCCGACCACGTCGGCCAGGAACGCCGGCAACGAGAAGCCATACGGCGTCCACACCAGCATCACGATCACGACCGAGGCGGCGACGAGCAGGACCGCCTTGATGATCTGGACCCAGGTCGTGGCGACCATGCCACCGAACAGCACGTAACTCAGCATCAGGACGCCGACGGCGACCACGGAGATTTCGTAGTCGATGCCGATCAGCGTCTTGACGAGGACGCCACCACCGACCATCTGCGCCGTCAGGTAGAAGGTGGACACCGTGATCACGGAGAGCGCGCCGACGACGCGTGTCTTCTTGGGGTCGTTGCGGTACGCGAGGATGTCGGACAGCGTGTACTTGCCGATGTTCCGGCACGGCTCCGCGATCAGCAGCAGCACCGTGATGTACGCAACAAGCCAACCCACCGAATACATGAAGCCGTCGTAGCCGTACAGCGAGATCAGCCCGGCGATGCCGAGGAAGGAGGCGGCCGAGAGATAGTCGCCGGCGATCGCCCACCCGTTCTGCAGGCCGGTGATGCCACCGCCGGCGGTGTAGAAGTCGGACGCCGACTTCACGCGCTTCGAGGCCACGTAGGTGATGTACATGGTCAGCATGATGACCGCGGCGAAAACCGCGAACGTCAGCCACCGGTACTGGCCGGCGGCGCTCGCCTCCGCCTGCGCCGGGAGCGCGGCGAGCGCCAGAACTGCAGCGAGCACGGAGGAGCCGAGGAGTGTTGTCCTGCTCTTCATGGGATCAGACCCCCGCCCGATCGGCGTAGTCGGCCGCGATCTCCCGCGCAAGGCGGTCGAACTCGTTGCTCGCGACTCGCGAGTAATAGAGGGCGATCGCCCACGCGACCACGAACTCGCTGAGCGCGAACAGCAGGCCGACGTTGATCACGCCCCAGACGCGGATCTTGAACAGGTCCTGGTAGTACGCGGCGCCAATCGGAAGCAGGAAGTAGTAGATGACCGAGACGGCCATCAGCCCCCACAGGAAGGTCGTCTTCCTGCGATGGAGCGCCTGGAATCGCGGATCGGCGATTACGTCCGCCCACACATTCGATCCTGAAGTCGTCATGTCGGTCCCCCTCGCGCATCAGCTCTCATATTTCAGTTCAGAACGAGTTCTCGACGGTCAACCCGAGTCGCGACAGGTCCGTGCTCACCCCGCTTACGAACCTGCGCGACGCATGCTGGTATTCGGCACGGATATCGAGCTTCGCGAGTGCCGAGTAGAACAGATTTGCCGTCCAGCTGGAACTCTCCCCGATGGCGGCGCTGGCGGTCCGGGACGGTGCGTTCGAGTCGCGCGCGGCGGAATGTCCGAACGTCCCGCGCAGCAGGCTGGTCCGGACCTGTCGGTACTGGAGGAACGCCGTCGTGGCGTTGATGGCCTTCCCCTGCCCGATGCATCCACGACGGGTTCGTTGGCGAAATCCAGCTCCTGCAACAATTGAGATCAACTCGGTTCCGCGCGAGGTGAAGTCGTCGGAACCCAACGGGATCTCTCCGAGAAACATCGCCGCGAGCACCAGCGTCGCGCCCTCGGCCAGGGGACCGACCCGGCTGCGCCGCAGGCGCAGGACCTTCGGGACGACCGAGCGGCAGCCCCAGGCCGGATCCGGGTGTCGCGGCCCGTGACGTCCGGCATCGGTCCGCCGGTGCCCCGGGCGCGAGTGCCGTCGCCGTGCGTCGTCGGCGCCGCCTGGCGGTTCTCAAGCGAGAATGGGCACTGGTGATTGCAACTCGACGGCGGCGGACACACGCGCACGGAGCCCTCTGTCGTCCCGATGGAGCGGTCCATCCGGGACGTGGCGCCGCGGCACGCCGTGCGCATGCCCGCGGCGCGCGTCGGTCATCCCGGGGCCGCAGAGGTCGAACTCGAATCGGCTCGAGTCCTGATCGGCACCGTGCGGCGACGCGTCCGGAAGGCCATACGACCACGCTCCGGCCCCGGGTCTCCTTGGACTTCCTCTCGGTCCCGATGAACCGCGATGCGACGAAGCGCAGGCCGGGTGCCGTGCTGGCCGTGACGCTCGCCTGCCGGGGATGCGGACGGCGCCCAGGTGCGGGGCCAACGACGGTGCAGCCTGGCGCTCGCCAGGCAACGGCTGCACCTGCCTTTCGAGATCAGCCATCCGCCCCTGGCGCACCGGCCCTGGGGCGTCGACGAGCTGCGCCGGAACGACGGCGGCAATCCCTATCGCGATCGCCGGCGTGGCGCCACCGCGGATAATGCGTCTTGAGATCTCGGCATTTTTCATAACCAATTGCCAGGATGGTGGCCAGATGCTGCGCGCGACCGCCAACGCATGTAACTTAGACCGTGGTCGTCACGGAGAGCGCCGACGACCAACGTCGAAGGTCCGGCGCCGGCTGCCTCTGGCAGAGCGAGGATGGCGCCAGCGGGGCATGGGTCAACGCGGCCCGATCTTGGGGGAAGTCCGATGAGCAACGTCTACGAAGTCCCGGCGGAATTCGCCAGGGATGCCAACGTCAACGCGGCCGGCTACGAGGCCGACTACCAACGCAGCGTCCGCGACCCGGAGGGCTTCTGGGGCGACATCGGCCGTCGCGTCGACTGGATGACTCCATACACGGTCGTGAAGGACGTCAGCTACGACGTCAAGGACTTCCGCATCCGGTGGTACGCGGACGGCGAGCTCAACATCGCGGCCAACTGCCTCGACCGCCATCTCGCCACTCGCGGCGATCAGATCGCGATCCTGTGGGAAGGCGACGATCCCGCGCAGAGCCGACGCATCAGCTATCGCGAACTGCACCGGGACGTATGCCGATTCGCGAACGTGCTGAAGTCGCTGGGAGTCGCCAAGGGCGACCGCGTGACGATCTACCTGCCGATGATCCCGGAGGCGGCCGTCGCGATGCTGGCGTGCGCGCGGATCGGCGCGGTGCACTCGATCGTGTTCGGCGGTTTCTCCCCGGAATCCCTCGCCAGCCGGATCGAGGACTGCGGCTCGAAGGTCGTCATCACCGCCGACGAAGGCCTGCGCGGCGGACGCAAGGTGCCGCTGAAGGAGAATGTCGACGCCGCGCTTGGTGGTCACGCGCTGCCCTGCGTGGAGAGCGTCGTTGTCGTGCGCCGGACCGGCGCGGCGGTGCCGATGAAGGCAGGCCGCGATCTCGCCTACGAGTCGCTCGTCGCCGCGGCGTCCGACGACTGCCCGCCGGTCGCGGTCGGCGCCGAGGACCCGCTGTTCATCCTCTACACCTCGGGCTCCACCGGCAAGCCGAAGGGCGTGCTCCACACCACCGGCGGCTACCTCGTCTACGCCGCGTTCACGTTCAAGACCGTATTCGACTATCGCGACGGCGACCTGTTCTGGTGCACCGCGGATGTCGGCTGGGTCACCGGGCACAGCTACGTCGTCTACGGACCGCTCGCCTCGGGTGCAACCACGCTGATGTTCGAGGGCGTTCCGAACTACCCGGACCCCGGGCGCTGCTGGGACATCATCGACCGTCACGGCGTGACGATCTTCTACACCGCCCCGACCGCGATCCGCGCGCTGATGCGCGAGGGCGAGGACTGGGTCACGCGGCACTCGAGGAAGAGCCTGCGCCTGCTCGGGTCGGTCGGCGAACCGATCAATCCCGAGGCCTGGGAGTGGTACCACCGCGTCGTCGGCGACCATCGCTGCCCGATCGTCGACACCTGGTGGCAGACCGAGACGGGCGGCATCCTGATCACGCCGCTGCCCGGCGCCACCGCGCTGAAGCCGGGATCCGCCACCCTGCCCTTCTTCGGCGTGCGCCCCGCGATCGTGGACGGTGCGGGCCACGAGCAGGCGGGCGCATGCGAGGGCAACCTCGTCATCCTCGATTCATGGCCGGGACAGATGCGCACGGTGTATGGCGACCACCAGCGTTTCATCGACACGTACTTCCGGACGTTCCCGGGCACCTACTTCACCGGCGACGGCGCGCGTCGCGACGAGGATGGCTACTACTGGATCACCGGCCGCGTCGACGACGTGATCAACGTCTCCGGGCATCGCATGGGCACAGCGGAAGTCGAGAGCGCACTGGTCGCGCACCACTCGGTCGCCGAGGCCGCCGTGGTCGGCTTCCCGCACGACATCAAGGGCCAGGGCATCTACGCCTACGTCACGCTCAAGGCGGGCCTGGAACCGAGCGAGACCCTGCTGGCGGAGCTCAAGCAGACCGTGCGCCAGCAGATCGGTGCGATCGCGGTACCGGATGTCATCCAGTGGGCACCCGGCCTTCCGAAGACTCGCAGCGGCAAGATCATGCGGCGCATCCTGCGCAAGATCGCCGCCGACGAGGCAGACCAGCTTGGCGACATCTCGACGCTGGCCGATCCGTCGGTGGTGCGCCAGCTCATCGACCATCGCCCAAACCGCGCCTGAGCGCGCGGCGAGGCCGGCGCGGCGGATCAGGGCACCGGACCCTTCGCGAACACGACGCCGTCCTCGTCGGCATAGACGTGGTCGCCGGGCGCGACGCGGGCACCGAGGATCTCGATGGCCACGTCGCGGACGCCCTGGCCGTGCCGGTCGCTGCGCCGCGGCTGGACGCCGAGCGCCATGACGCCGAGCGGCAGGGCGGCGATTGCCGCGCAGTCCCGGATGCAGCCGTCCACGATGACGCCGGACCAGCCGTTGGCCACCGCGCTCGCGGCGAGCAGGTCGCCGAGCAGCGCGCAGCGGCGCGAGCCGCCGCCTGCGACCACGAGCACCCGGCCCTCCCCCGGCGTGCGGACGATCTCCCGGACGAGGCTGTTGTCCTCGAATGTGCGCACGGTCACGGCCCGCCCGGCGAAGCGGCGCAGCCCGCCGTAGTGCGCTAGGCCCGCGTCGCAGGCCTCGAGCGAAGGATGGGCATCGAGCAAGTCGGCGGTTTGGTGGGTCACGGGGTCCTCCGGGGGGCATTGTGCCTCGGGGGGTACCGGGTCCACCACCGGGTGCCACCAGCGCTCTGGCAACGCGGTACAATGCGCCATCCCCGTCCTGAGGCCCCGCCATGCAAGTCGTCCGTGATGCCGTCGTCGCAATCCACTACACGCTGAAGAACGACGCTGGTGAGGTGCTGGACAGTTCGGACGGCGGGGAACCGCTCGCCTACATCCAGGGCGGTGGCAACATCATCCCCGGCCTCGAGGAGGCCCTCGAAGGGCGCGGAGTGGGCGACAAGCTCGACGTGTCGATCCCGGCGGAGAAGGCCTATGGCGCCCATGAGCCGGGGCTGATCCAGCAGGTCCCGCGCCGCCACTTCGGCGGCACCGACGTGAAGCCCGGCATGCGCTTCACCGCGCAGACCGAGCAGGGCCAGCGCCAGGTCGTGGTCACGCGCGTGGCCGGCGACATGGTCACCGTCGATGGCAACCACCCGCTCGCCGGGCAGGCGCTGCACTTCGCGGTCGAGATCACCGAGGTGCGCACCGCGACCGAGGAAGAGCTGGCGCACGGCCACGTGCACGGCCCGGGCGGCCACCACCACTGAGCCTCAGCCCGGCGCTGTGCCGCGGTGCCGTGCGAGATGCCGCGGCGTCCAGGAGTGCGGCGCCTTGTGCACGAAGCGGTGGCGCGCGACGTGGTAGCTCGTGTCGAAGCCGTAGAAGCTGCGACGCATCTCGGCCAGTTCCGCGGCGCGATAGGCCGACAACGGCCGCACGCGTTCATCCGCCGCACGGCGCGCATCGCGCTCCGCGAGCCGTCGCTCGAAGTCCGCTGAGCTGGCGATGGCATGGGCGCGCGAGGCAACCTCCGCGCTGAACTCCTCGAACGAACTCCCGAACGCCGCGTCCGCGAGGCCGCGCGCGAGCGCCTGGCTGCCGAGCAGCGGCTGGCGCGCCCGCATGAGCGCGTCGGCGCCCGTCCCGACGCGCCGCGGCAACGTGTACGTCCAGAGCTCCGAGCCGTACAGGTTGCCCATGTTGCGGTAGTGGAGATTGAGTACGACGCCCGGACGCACCCACACGCGGTCGGCCGCGAGCGCGAGGAACGCGCCACCGGCGCCGGCGTTGCCGCCCACCGCAGCGACCGTCAGCTTGCCGCTCATGCGCACGATGGCCTCGGCGACGTCGTCGATCGCCTCGATGTTGCGCCACGACTCGTCCGCCGGGCTCGCCGCCGCCTCGATGACATTGAGATGGATGCCGTTGGACCAGAACTCGCGTCCACCCTCGAGCACCAGCACGCGGGTCGGCCGGGCCGCCGCCGCGCCAAGGGCCGCGGCGAGTCCGCGGCAGTCGCCGGTGGACATCGCGCCGTTGTAGAACGCGAACCGCAGGAAGCCGACTGCCCCCTCCTCGCGGTATGCAATCGGATCGGGCACGCTCGAGCGGACCGCGACCGGCTGCGACGACAATTCGGCGAGCGCAGCGGATTCGGGGCACGCGAGCGGCACCGGCAGCTTGAACGCGCCTGCCTCGTCCCGCCGCGCATGGCCGATCCACACGCTGCCATCGACGGTCGCCCGCAGCAACGCGCCGGGCGAGCGACAGATCCACTCCCCGGGGCGGGCGCGCTCGAGGCGCGGGCCTGCGTGCGCGTCGTAGAGAAAGGCCGGGATGCCGAGGATGCTGTCGAGGACGCCCGGTGCGGAATCACCCGAGCGCAGGCGCCGCAGCACTTCGTCGGTGCCGTGCCGCGCCCAGTCCACGGCGCGGTCCCGCTTCGCCAGCACGCCCCGCCAGCCGACGCCCGGCGCCGGCGCCGGCCCCGCGGCCGGCGGCGGCTGGCGCGTCTCGAGCCGCGCAACGGCCTCGAGGACCGCCCGGACGGCGGACGTGGCGACTTCGTCGCGGTAGAGGCTCGCCTTGCTGGCCTCCCGCATGGGGAACGTCGCGCTCGCATGCACCGGCCCGGCGTCGAACTGCCCGTCCGCCTGCAGCACCGTGACGCCCCAGCATGCCCGCCGCTCGAGGATCGCCCAGTCGAGCGCCGCCGGCCCGCGGTCGCCCGGCGGGCCCGGATGCACGACGAGACAGGGCACGCGCCGCCAGACATCCTCGGGCAAGGCGCGCCGCAGGTACGGCGCGATGACCAGATCCGGAGCGAACAGGGCGACCGCCTCGCGCGTGACCTCGTCGCCGATGTCGAGCTCGAGGCTGAGCTCGTGGCCGCGCTCGCCGAGCGCGCACCACAGCCGCTGCGTGAGGCCGTTGAACGCGTGCGCGAGCAGCAGGATCCGCATCGGCCGTCAGCAGATCCGCGGCAGCTGGTCGCCGGTCAGCCAGTCGACCACGCGACAGCCGCCAAGCGTCGTCGTCATCTGCACGAAGTGGTCGGGATCCGCGACGACAGTACCGACTCGCGCGGCATCACGGCCAAGCTCGTGGCCGCGCAGCGCGGCGAGCGCCGCCTCCGCATCGGCCTCGGCGACGATCGCCACCAGCTTGCCCTCGTTCGCCACGTACAGCGGATCGAGCCCGAGGAACTCGCAGGCCGCGGCGACCGCAGGCTTCACCGGCACCGCGCGCTCGTCGAGGAGCATGCCGACGCCGGACTGCCGGGCGATCTCGTTGAGCGTCGTCGCGAGGCCGCCGCGCGTCGGGTCACGCAGCACGCGCGTCCGTGGGCAGGCGGCGAGCAAGGCCTCCGCCAGTCCGTGCAGCGCCGCGCTGTCGGAAAGGATCTCCGTGTCGAATTCCAGATTCTCGCGCTTGGACATGATCGCGACCCCGTGATCGCCCATCGTCCCCGACACCAGGATCGCATCGCCCTCGCGCGCGGCGGCACCGTCAAGCTCGATCCCCGGCGGCACGACCCCCACCCCGGTGGTCGTGACATACACGCCGTCGCCCTTGCCGCGCTCGACGACCTTCGTGTCGCCGGTGACGATCGGCACGCCGGCCGCCTTCGCGGCGGCCGCCATCGAGCGCACGATGCGTGCGAGATCCGCTAGCGGAAAGCCCTCCTCCAGCACGAATCCGGCGGCAAGGTACAGCGGCCGACCGCCCGACATCGCCACGTCATTGATCGTGCCGTGCACGGCCAGGGAACCGATGTCGCCGCCCGGGAAGAAGAGCGGCGAGACGACGTGGCTGTCGGTCGCCATCACGAGCCGGCCCGCCGGCATCGGCAGCGATGCGCCGTCGTTGCCGGCGCGCAGCCACTGGTTGTCGAATGCCTCGACGAACAGCTCCTCGACGAGCTGCGCGGTCGCGCGGCCACCGGCCCCATGCGCGAGCTCGACGCAGCCGCGCTTCAGGTCGAGCGGGCGCTGGTAGAGGGGCCTGCGGGTGGCGCTCATGCGACCACCGGCGTGGCCGGCACGCGGTCGCGGAACCGCCCGTAAGAGTAGTGTGCGGCGCACGCACCCTCGGAGGACACCATGCACGAGCCCATCGGCGTTTCCGGGGTGCAGGCGCCGCCGAACAGCTTGCACTCGACCGGCCGCTTCACCCCGCGCAGGATCGCGCCGCACTCGCACGCCTTGTTGTCGGGCACCGCGCGGTACTCGAGCCCGAAACGGCGTTCGGCATCATGTGCGGCGAAGGTCGCACGGATCGCGAGCGCGCTGTAGGGCACGGTGCCGAGGCCGCGCCACTCGAACTCGCGGCGCAGCTCGAAGACCTCCGCGACGATGGCCTGGGCGCGGCGGTTGCCGTCGCGGTCGACGACGCGGCTGAACTGGTTCTCGACCTCGGCACGGCCCTCGTTGACCTGCCGCACCAGCATGAGGATCGCCTGCATCACGTCGAGCGGCTCGAAGCCGGCGACGACGACCGGCTTCCTGAACTCCTCGGCGAAGAATTCGTACGGGCGCGTGCCGATGATGCTGCTGACATGGGCGGGACCCACGAACCCGTCAAGCGGCACCGTCCCGAGATCGCGCACCTCCGGCGACTGCAGGATGTTGACGATCGCGGCGGGCGTGAGGACGTGGTTGCACAGGACGCTGAAGTTCGCGACGCCCGTCGCGTGCGCCTCGCGGATCACCAGTGCCGTCGGCGGGGTGGTCGTCTCGAAGCCGATGGCGAGGAACACGACCTCGCGCTGCGGGTTGTCGCGGGCGATCCGCAGCGCGTCCGCGGCCGAATACACCATCCGCACATCCCCGCCCGCGGCCTTGGCCTTCAGCAGCGAGCGTCCTGCCGAGGCCGGCACTCGCAGCGTATCACCGTAGCTGCAGAGAATGACGCCGCGACCGAGCGCGAGGTCGATGGCCAGGTCGACGCGGCCGATCGGCAGCACGCACACGGGGCAGCCGGGTCCGTGCACCATGCGCACGTTCGCGGGCAGCAGGTCGGTGACGCCGTAGCGTGAGATCGCGTGCGTATGCCCGCCGCAGAACTCCATGAACTGGTAGAGCCGCTCCGGCTTCGCCTCACGCGCGATCGCCGCGGCGAGTCCCTGGCCGAGATCCCGGTCGCGGAACTCATCGACGAACTTCATGCGAGCGTACCCGGCTCGAGCCCCGCGGCCGCCATCGCCGCGAGCGTCTCCGCCGCGGCCTCGGGGTCGAGGCGCGCGAGCGCGTAGCCGACGTGTACGATGACCCAGTCGCCGGGCGCCACGCCCTCGACGAGCGCCACCGACACGCGCTTGCGGATCCCGCCGACGTCGATAACGGCCTGTTCACCCGCCTCGAGGCTCTCGATCCGAGCCGGTACTGCTAGGCACATGTCATGTCCTCCCGGATCGCTGCGCGATCCAGCACTGTCCAAGACTGATCGCACCGTCGTTCGACGGGACTAGGGCCGCCTCGAGCATCTTCACGCCTCGCGCGGCGAGGCCGCTGCGCAGCGCGCGAGCCAGCACGTCGTTCTGCAGGCAGCCGCCGCCGCAGGCCACTGTCGCAAGGCCGCTGCGACGCGAGGCCCACGCGACCCAGTCGGCGAGCGAGGTCGCGAGCCCCGCATGGAAGGCGGCACTCGCTGCGGCGGGCGCGGTCGACGACGCGGGATCGGCAAGCACGGCGAGCAGCGGCAGCAGGTCGAGCACGCCATCCTCCGTGGGAGCGACGGCGACTGCGGCGCGCGCGGGTCCGCCGGCGACGGCAAGCGACTCGAGCAGCATCGCCGCCTGGCCCTCGAATGACGCCACCGGCACGAGCCCAAGCAGGCCTGCCGCCGCATCGAACCAGCGGCCGAGGCTCGAAGTGCGTGGCGCCGAGCCACGGGCGAGGATGCGCGCGACCGTGGATGCGGCCGGCTCCGCCGCGAAGCGCGCGGCGATCTCGTCGCCGCGGCCGAGGGCCGCGAGCGCGGCCGCGGCGGGTCGCCACGGCTCACGCGCCGCGCGGTCGCCGCCCACGAGCGGCAATGTCCCCAGATGGCCCAGCCGCTCGCACCGCGGCCCATCGACGAGCAGCAGCTCGCCGCCCCATGCGCCGCCATCCATCCCGTGACCGATGCCGTCGAGCGCGAGGCCGAGGACGGGCTCCTCGGCGCGATGCTCGGCGAGCACCGCGGCGACATGCGCATGATGGTGCTGGACGGGGACGAGCCGCACCTGCCATTCGTCCGCGAGCCGGACCGCGAGACGCGAGCCGTGGAAGTCCGGGTGCAGGTCGTGAGCAACCGCGACCGGCCGCACCTCGGTGAGCGCCAGCAGGTGCCGGACCGCCGCGTCGAATGCGCGTCGGGTCGGGGCGAGGTCGAGATCGCCGACATGCGGGGTGAGGAAGGCCTCGTCGGCGCGGGTCACGCAGGCCGTCGCCTTGTAGTGGCCACCGAGTCCGAGCACGACCGGGCCGGCCCGCCCGAGGCGCAAGGCCTTCGGTGCCGCACCACGGGCGCGGCGCAGCATCCGCGGCGTGCCATCGCGCACCCGCATCAGTGAATCGTCGCAGCGCGTCACGATGCGCCGGTCGTGCCAGAGCCACGCCTGCGCGATGCCTGCCAACGCACTGCGCGCCTCGTCGTCGTCGATGACCAGCGGCTCGTCATGGATGTTGGCGCTCGTCATCACGAGCACGAGCGGCTGCGGCGTACCCAGCCAGGCGGTGCCCCGTGGCCGACCCGCCGCCTCGTGAAACAGCAGGTACTGCAGCGGCGTGTAGGGCAGCATGACGCCGAGGCGATCGACGCCATCGGCGACCCCGGGCAGCGCCATCGGGCCCGGCCGGCGCCCGACCAGCACGATCGGTCGCTCCGGAGACTCGAGCAGGGCCCTCTCCCCGTCATCGGCGCCCACATGGCTTGCCAGCGAGGCCGCGTTCGCGACCATGATTGCGAACGGCTGCTCCTCGCGATGCTTGCGCTCGCGCAGGCGCCGCACCGCCGCGGCGTTCGTCGCGTCGCAGGCCAGGTGGTACCCGCCGAGGCCCTTGATCGCGACGATCGCGCCTGCGCGCAGCAGGCGCAGCGTCCCGGCGATCGGGTCCTCGCCGGGCTCGCCGCCCTCCAGGGCGAGCCTCGGACCGCAGGCGGGGCATGCGGTGGCCTCGGCATGGAAGCGCCGATCCCGCGGACTCCGGTACTCGTCGCCGCAGGCCGTGCATAGCGGAAACGGCGCGAGGCTCGTGCGCTCGCGGTCGTAGGGCAGCGATGCGGTGACGGTGTAACGCGGCCCGCAGTCCGTACAGTTGGTCAGCGCGTAACGGTAGCGCCGATCCCCTGGATCGAACAGTTCCGCGAGGCACGCACCGCACGGCGCGGTGTCGTGGCCGATGGCCGCACCGGCACCCGCCGCACGGCTTGCCACCACGGCGAAGCCCGTGAGCGCCGGGTCCGGTACGCACTCCTCGCACTCGATCGCGTCGACGCGGGCGCGCGGCGGCGGATCGGTGCCGAGGCTGCTGCGCAACGCGCCGAGTGCCGCACGCGTTCCCTGGACGTCGATCGCGACCCCGGCGCCATCATTGCGAACCGTCCCCGCGAGCCCGAGGGCGGTCGCCGTTCGCCAGACGAACGGGCGGAAACCGACGCCCTGCACGACGCCGCGGACGCGAATGCGCAGCCGGGCGGCGTCGGCGTTCACGCACGCGCCTCGTGAGCCGCGAATGGCGCCGCGCGCGCCGTACAGGCGTGCAGCTCGCGCTCGAGCCAGGCGAGCCAGGCGTCGAAGCCCTGATGCGTCGTCGAGGACAGCGTCAGGCACTCGAGGCCCGGGTGCACGAGCCGCGCGTTGTCGGCAGCCCGTGCGGCGTCGAACGGCACGTACGGCAGCAGGTCGGATTTCGTGATCAGGCAGAGGTCCGCGGCCCGGAACATGTCCGGATACTTGAGCGGCTTGTCGTCGCCCTCGGTCACCGAGAGCACGACCACCTTGTGCGCCTCCCCCAGGTCGAAGGACGCGGGGCAGACGAGATTGCCGACATTCTCGATGAACAGCACGCCACCCGCCGGCATGGCGAGCGAGGCGAGCGCGTGGCCGACCTGGTGCGCATCCAGGTGGCAGCCCTTGCCGGTATTCAACTGCACGACCGGCGCACCCGTCGCGGCGATGCGGTCGGCGTCGAGGCGCGTCTGCTGGTCGCCTTCGATGACGGCGACCGGGTGCCGGCCGGTGAGCGCGCGCAACGTCTCGACCAGCAGCGTCGTCTTGCCGGAGCCCGGGCTGGAGACGAGGTTGAGCGCGAGCACCGATGACTCGGCGAAGCGGGCCCGGTTGCCAGCCGCATACCGGTCGTTCTTCGCCAGCAGGTCCTGCTCCAGGCTGACGGTCCTCGTCACCGCGGGCCGCAGCACCCCGAAGCCACGCTCCCCGGGCGTCGTCGCGGCACCGTGGTCGTGATCGTGGTCGTGATCGTGGTCGTGGTCGTGGTCGTGGGCGACGGTGCCACTCTCGCATCCGCAGGTTACGCACATGTCGGCAGCTCCGGTTCGGTTGCAAGGTCGATGTCCTTGACGCGCATGTCCGTGCCGCCGGTGACCTGCAGCCGGTGCCCGCCGCACGTCGGGCAGCCCGCACCCTCGGCGAGCACGGCGACGGCCACCTGGCAGTCCCAGCACCACGCCGCGCCGGGCTCCGTCTCGATCTCGAGGGCGGCGCCCTCGGCAACGCCGTCGTGCATCACGACGTCGAAGCAGAAGCGCAGCGCCCCGGCATCGACCGTCGAGAGCGCACCGATGCGCAACCGCACCGTCGTGACCCGTCGCGCGCCGTGGGCACGCGCCGCGTCCTCGACGATGTCCCGGACGCTCTCCATCAGCGACATCTCATGCATGATCGTCCCCGTCGACCGCATAGGACACGCACGGATCGAATGCCAGCGCCCACAGTGCCGCGGCGCGGGCGGCCGCGGCCCGGTCGGCAGCCGGGCGTCCGAGCAGATGGGCCGCGAATGGCCCGTCGGTGGCGAAATGCCGTTCTGTCGGCGTGCGGATCGAGTACTCGCGGACACGGCCATCCGCGACGGTGACGTCGTGCTCGAGCCAGCCGCGGGCGGTGGACACCGACCCGAGACCGCGGCCTGGGCCGGCGGACGTTGCCGCGAGATCCAGCAGGGATGGCGGATCGGACGCAAGCGCCCCGAGCAGCGCGGCGAGCACCACCACCCGTCCGGCGAGCAGCGCCTCGAGCGTGCGTCCCGCGTCCTCGAGTGCCGCGACCCACTGGTGTGCCGTGGTGGCGGCAAGCGGCGAGTCGAGCGTCCCCGCGTTGACCGGGGCACTGCGCGGCGCGGCCGCCGGCTCCGCACGCAGCGCGCGGAACAGGATCGCGGCCGCCGACGGGTCGGTGTCGATCCAGTAGTCGAACGTGTCGAGGAGCGCGAACGACGCGAGCCGGCCCGGCTCGAGCCCGAGCCAGTCGTCCTCGAAGGTCGCCCCGAGCAGCACCGGCCAGTCGCGCGAACCGGCCTGGATCGTTCCGTACCAGCGCGCGAAGTCGACGCCGCGAGACGGGAGCCCGAGCGCCCGGGGCCAATCCAGCCACAACCTCCACAGGTGCTCCTGGATCGCCTCGGATGCCACCTCGGTCGCCAGTCGTGCATCGCGGCCGGGCGCGAGTGGGTGGCCGGTCGCGGCCGCCAGAGCGAGCTCGGCGCAGGCCCGTTGCGCCGCACCACAGACGGCATAGAGCCGGCCGAGCACACCGGCCACGGCGGTCGGGGCGAGCCCGACGAGGATGGGCGCCGGATTCGGCGTGCGCGCCCGGATGCGCACGGCGCTGATGC
This sequence comes from uncultured Pseudomonadota bacterium, assembly GCA_903884235.1. GTDB lineage: Bacteria > Pseudomonadota > Gammaproteobacteria > Steroidobacterales > Steroidobacteraceae > CAIKZZ01. Next base: position 19,080 of record CAISEB010000030.1, on the reverse strand, counting down.
TCCCCGCCGCGCAGTCGATGCCAATGTCGATGATCGCCATCGTCAGGATCCTCTGAACAGGTCGCGCCGGGACACGGGGGCAGGCGGCTGCGCCGCCGCCGGCGGCGGCTCCGGCGTCAACAGCGCCTCGAGGGCCGCGCGGGCGGCCGCGACGGCATCGTCGTGCGAGCCGAACTCCTCCACCGGCGAGAACAGCGAACACTGCTGGTAAGGGCCGGCCGCAGGATCGTCGTGCGCGTGGAACCCATAGACGCCAGACGGGAACGCATGGAGCCTCTCGTCGCCGGCGCGCACGGCGGGCAGCGCACTCGATGCGCCAGGCAGCAACACGAGGTTGATGGACCAGGGCGTCACCAGCACGCCGAGTCGCAGCCCCGACCAGTCGCGGAATCCGAGCGCCTCGACACGCAGCGCGGGATTGAGGAACGGCAGGTCGGCCATGCGCGTCGCGTGGATCATCCGGAATGCGTTCTCGAACGCCACCTCGTCGTCCGCGCGGGCGCTGGCGCCGAGGGCGGCGTTCACGCGACCGCCACCATGAAGCGCGTCCGCGGCGCCTCGCAATGCGGGCACACCCAGTACGGTGGCAGCTCGGCGAACGGCGTGCCGGGGCGGATGCCCGCATCAAGGTCGCCCTCCGCCGGGTCGTAGACGCTCCAGCACACGCCGCACTCGTAGCTCGGGCTGTCCGGCGTCGCAGGCGCGGCCACAGGATCGTTCACGAATCACCCAGCGTCTGCAACCACTCGCCCAGCCGCTCGAGCGAGTCCGCGTAGTCCTCGGGTGCCGCGAGCGCGACCTCGGGCACGGGCGTGACCTCAATCGTGTTGAGGATCAGATTGTTCATCGCGTTGAAGTACTGCACCCACCACGTGTGGCGCAGGCGCGTGCTGGTGATGCGGCAGTTGCCGTAGCCGCGCGAGAGGAGCGTGACCGGGCCGATCTCCAGCGCCCCGACCAGCCACGCGATGTCCTGCGCAGAGACGGGCAGCAGCGTGAGGTTGATGACATGCGTCGGCGCGCCCTCGCCGCGGGCACTCGCGTTCAGGAGTTCCGTGAGGAGCGCCGGGGCATTCATCAACCCAGGCACGGCCTCCCGCTTCGGCATCCGGCAGCGCGAGCCGAGGAGCGCTGCCTCGCGGACGACGGAGGGCACCGGCGCGACTTCGACCACATCGCTGGCGAGGGCCCCGTCCTCGTCGAATCCCCGCACGCGCCAGAAGCCGGGGAAGCCAGTCTCCTGCAATCGCACTGCAGGCTCGTCGATGATCGCGCCCACCTCGCCCTCGCCCAGCGACTCGTTGACGAGCGCCGTGGCGGCCGGACTCAGCGCGAGCACGTCGCGCGTGAGCAGCTGCGGCCCGCCGAACGTGCTGGCCGCGGCGGCGGCATGCAGTTCGGCGAGGAAGGCGCGCGCCTCGGCCAATGCCGCGGGACTGACGTCGTGCGGGCGTGGCGGCATGTGAAACGTCGCGAGCATTTCCGGCAGGCGGACGAAGTCGAGGTCCGCGTCGACGGGCTGGGATCCGGGACCGATGCTGACGACGGGAATCGGGAACGCTTTCATGCAGACCTCGTGGCAATGCGCTGGGCCGGGTACTGGCCCGCGACAGGCGGGGGCTGGGTCGGCGAGCTCAGTAGCGCGCCAAATTCCTCGACGAAGGGCCGCCAGTCGCGCATGCCCTCGACCACGCCCACGTACTCGCCGCGGCGCAGCAGCACGAGCGCCGGCAACTTGTCGACGCCGAACCGGGCGGCGGCGAGCGCGCTCTCGGCAGGATCGAGGATCGCCCCGGCGATGCCGGCGAAACTGCCGAGCAGATCGGGCAGCACCACGCAGACATCCCAGCTCTCTGGCGAACGTGCCGCTTCGCCCGTGTAGAGCACGGCGAGCAACTCGTGACCACGGGCGGATTCGTCGAGTGTCGCGGCGGTCGGGCGGGCGATGCCGCACTCGGCCGCGAGTCGCGCCAGCAGCGCCTCGAAGGCGACGGCGCGCTGCTCTGCATAGTTCATGGCTTCGGCCTCAGGAATTCAGGCAGTTCGGGCTCGCGATCGACGAGATCCGGGAAATACGCCGCGACGTCGATGGTTTCGCCCCGCTCGATCGCCCCGAGTGCACCGAGCGCGCGCGCGATGCGCGCGGCCTCGTCCGGCTCCAGCCTGCCGCGCGCCGCGCCGAGGAAGGTCAGCAGCCATTCGCCAGGCAGGACGGGCCCGACGAGCGCCACGTCGACATCGAGCGCACCCTCAGGGCCGTCACAGCGGGCAAAGGTCCCGCTCACGGACACCACCTGGACTGGCACGCCGAGGCACATCGGATCAGTCCCCGACAGGCAGGAAGCGCGCATCGCCGACGCGACAGGCGCTGGCCGCGGACGGTCGCTCCGATTCGTAGCGCGCGAGGCTCAGTGGGGATGCGAGTGGGCAAGGCGCCTCGCGGCGCACCGGGGCGAGCCCCCATTCCACGAGGCGCGCGAGGGCCAGGTCGATGGCCAGCGGAATCCGTGACGCGACGAGCGGCCGCAGGCTGCCGCCGTAGTCCTCGAACTCGACGGGCTGGACGCCGATCAGCACGATGGGATCGGGCAGCGTCCCGGTCAATGCCGCGAGTGCGAGCACCTCCTGGAATCCGGTCTGGTGCAGGCTTGTCTTGCGGGCACCGAGGTAGCGAGGCACCGCGTCGCCCTCGAGGACGCGCAGCGTGCCCGGCTCGAGCGCGAAGTCGATCGCATCGAAGATGATCAGGCGACGTGTCGCCTGCACGAACGGCAGGAGGTAGAGACCCTGCGTTCCGCCGTCGAGCGATTTCGCGGCAGCAGGAAGCGTCCAGGCTTCATCGAAAGCCTCGACGCAGCGGACCCCGAAGCCTTCATCGGCCCAGAGCACGTTGCCGATCCCCAGCACCAGCGCGTCGTCCACGGCCACCCCCAGAAGAGCAGGGGTGGACTGTAACGACAGGCGTTACTCGCGACCTATAAGGGATGCCCACCGCGATCGGGAAACCGCGCACCACGCTGGTGCGATCGATCAGGTCCGCCCGTCGAATTGCTGTCGTGCGATATGCAGGTCCCAGGCCGCCTGCAGGTGCAGCCAGAGCTCGGGACCGGTCCCGAAGTAGCGGGCGAGCCGAAGGGCGGTGTCCGCGGTCAACCCACGACGGCCGTTGACTATTTCATTGACGCGCCGGCGGGAGATGCCGAGCGCCGTCGCCAGCGCGTCCTGCGACAGCGCGAGCGGCTGGAGGAACCGCGAGTCGAGGAACTGTCCAGGATGCTGCGGACGCCGACCGCGTTTCAGCGGCCGGCGTCCCGCATCGTTCCCGCTCCCCACCCTCACCAGGCCGCTCACCCTAGTCCTTGAACGTGCGGTAACCGCTGATCATCGTGCTCAGGATGCTCTCGCGTGTCGTGATGTCCTGACGGATCACCATGTAAAAGTGGACGATCACGAACGTCACCATGAGCCACATCCCAAGGTGGTGCCAGGTGTGCACCGTCTGGCTCTGGCCGAACAGCGGGATGACCCACCCGAAGAGGTGGTCCGCCCAGGAGCCCTTGCCGGCTCCCTCGGAGTAGAGCGCAAATCCGGTGACCATCATGAAGACGCTCACCGGTACAAGGATGAACGCCATCGCCGCCTGCGCCATCGGGTTGTGGCCGCTGTACTTGATCTCGCGCACGTGCATGAACGCATACGACTTGATGTCGTACAGGAACTCCCGCCACCAGATGCGGTTGCGGATCGGCACGAGGAACAGCTGGCGCGCGTAGTCGTTGCCGACGAAGGACCAGTAGATGCGCAGCAACCACGACACCGCGAGCGTGTAGCCCGCGGCGAAGTGCGCGAAGCGGATGTAACCGAAGAGGAAGTGCGCCGAGGCCTCGCCGTTCGTCGACGGCGGCGGGTACGCGATCAGCAGTCCCGTGACGATGAGCACCGATACGGCGAGGAACATCACCCAGTGCCACAACCGCACCGGGGCCTCGTAGATGTAGATCGACTTCAGGTCCTTGTTGCCAGGAACCGTGTCGACTGAATTGTGGAGCAACATGAGCGCCTCCTGTCAGTCCCGGCCTAGCGAACCTTGACCTTGGTCATCTCGGCCCCGTCGGGCGACATCACGTGCGTCGAGCACGCGAGGCATGGATCGAAGGAGTGCAGCGTGCGCAGGATCTCCAGCGGCTGATCGGCCTTCGCGACCGGCGTGTTCATCAGTGCCGCCTCGAACGCGCCGATCTGGCCCTTGCCATCACGCGGACTGCCGTTCCAGGTGGTCGGCACGACCGCCTGGTAGTTGTCGATCTTGCCGTCCTTGATGACGATCCAGTGACCGAGCGCGCCGCGCGGTGCCTCGGTGAACCCGGCGCCCTTGGCCTCCTTCGGCCAGGTCGCCGGATCCCAGTTGGTCGTGTTGGCCGTAGCCGTGTCGCCGGCCTTGATCGACGCGATCAGCTTGTTCTGGAAGTACTTCAGCTTGTGCACGGCCCACTGGCACTCGAGGCCGCGCGCGGCGGTGCGGCCCAGCGTCGAGAACAGCGCCGTGACCGGCACGTCGAGCTTCTTGAGGACGGCCTCGACCGGCTCCTTGAACTCGGGGTTGTTCTGCGCGTAGCCGATGATGTATCGCGCGAGCGGACCGACTTCCATCGCGTTGCCGCGCCAGCGTGGCGCCTTGATCCACGAGTACTTCGCGCCCTCGTCGAAGGATTCGACGTTGGTCTTCGTACCCTTGGTCCGGGGTCCCAGCTCGAATTTCGGGCTGGTGATGCCGTCCCACGGATGCAGCGACTTCGTACCGTCCGGGTACGTGTACCAGGAGTGGTCGACGCTCTCCTGGATCTGCTCCGGGTCCTTGAGATCGACCTCGTGGATCTTGGTCAGGTCGCCGTTGATGATCGCACCACGCGGCAGCAGCAGGTTCTTGGCGCTGTAGTCGTTCGCATGCTCGGGAATGTCGCCGTACGACATGACGTTGTGGCTCGACAGCCCGCCACCGTACAGCCAGCCCTTGTAGAACCCGGCGATCGCCAGCAGGTCCGGGATGTACACCTGCTCGATGAAGTCCACGGCCTGGTCGATGATCGACGAGACCATGTTGAGGCGCTCCATGTTGATCGCGCCGACGGCACCGGTGTCGTTGACGTTGATCGCGCAGGGCATGCCGCCGACCAGCCAGTTCGGGTGCGGGTTCTTGCCACCGAAGATCGTGTGGATCTTTACGATCTCCTTCTGGAAATCGAGCGCCTGGAGGTAGTGGCCGACCGCCATCAGGTTGGCCTCGGGCGGCAGCTTGTAGGCGGGATTGCCCCAGTAGCCATTCATGAACGGGCCGAGCTGGCCCGACTCGACGAACTTCTTGATCCGGTTCTGCAGGTCGGCGTAGTAGCCGCGCGAGGCCATCGGCCACGGCGAGATGGACTGCGCGAGCTCCGCGGTCGCCTTCGGATCGGCCTTCAGCGCGGAGACGACGTCGACCCAGTCGAGCGCGTGCAGGTGGTAGAAATGGACGAGGTGATCGTGCACCTGCAGCGTCAGCTGCATGATGTTGCGGATCGTGTTCGCGTTCTCGGGAATATCGATCTTGAGCGCGTCCTCGACCGCACGCACGGAGGTCAGCGCATGGGTGCCGGTGCACACTCCGCAGATGCGCTCCGTGAACGCCCAGGCGTCGCGCGGATCGCGGCCCTTGAGGATGACCTCGAGGCCGCGCCACATCGTCCCCGTGGAGACGGCGTTGCGGATGACGTTGTCCTTGTCGAGATTCACCTCGACGCGGAGATGGCCCTCGATTCGGGTGACCGGATCGACGACGACGCGCTTGCCGGAGTCGTCGATCTTGAAGCCCTGCGTTTCATAAGCTGTCATGGCCGTGCCCCCTCACTCGCCCGAACCGTCTTTGCCGAACCCCTTGCCGTGGTTCAGCTTGGCGCGGGTCAGCGCCGTGATTCCCGCGTGCACGGCGACCGCTGCGCCCGTGACCGCCGCGAGAGTCCCACCGACCTTGTCGGCATTGGCCTCGATGCCAAACTGCTTGATGCCCGTGACCCGGTCGTAGAACGAACCCTTGTCCCAGAACCCGTCCTCGGAGCATCCGATGCAGCCGTGGCCCGAGCCGATGGGGAACGAGACGCCGTCGTTCCACCGAGTCGTGGAGCAGGCGTTGTACGTGGTCGGGCCCTTGCAGCCCATCTTGTAGAGGCAGTAGCCCTTGCGGGCGCCCTCGTCGTCCCAGCTCTCGACGAACTGGCCCGCGTCGAAATGCGGGCGGCGGTAGCACTTGTCGTGGATCCGCTGGCCGTAGAACATCTTCGGCCGGCCCTGCCGGTCGAGTTCAGGCAGGCGATCGAAGGTCAGCATGTAGGTCACGACCGCCGTCATCACCTCGGCGATGGGCGGACAGCCCGGGACCTTGATGATCGGCTTGTCGCGAATGACTTTGTCGATCGGCACCGCGTGCGTCGGATTCGGCTTCGCGGCCTGCACGCAGCCCCAGGAGGCGCAGGCGCCCCAGGCGATGACCGCCTTGGCGTCTGCGGCGACCCGCTTCAGCTCCTCCACGAACGGCTTGCCGCCCGTGATGCAGTACATCCCATCCTCGTTGAGCGGCGGGTTGCCCTCGACCGCGAGGATGTAGTTGCCCTTGTACTTCGCCATCACCTCGTCGAGGCAGGCCTGCGCCTGGAACCCGGCCGAGGCCATCAGCGTGTCGTCATAGTCCAGCGACAGCATCGACAGGACGACGTCCTTGGCGAGCGGATGCGCGGACCGGATGAAGGACTCGGAACAACAGGTGCACTCGAGCCCGTGCAGCCAGAGGACCGGCGTTCGGGGCTTGGTCTCGAGCGCGTGCGCGATACGCGGTGCGAAGTAGGATCCGAGCCCCAGCGACGTCGCCGTCAGGCTGCAGAACTTGAGAAAGCTGCGGCGCGTGATGCCCTGGCGGCGCAGTACGTCGTAGAACGTCTCCATCCCGACCCCCCGCATGGCGCGTAGGTGTGCGCCCGTGCTTGCAGGGTCCGATCAGGCGCCGCGGGAACGGCTGGGCGAATACGTAGCGACCGCAGAACCCCGGGGGCCTGCGGATGACCGTAACGGACCCCGTTACAGGGGCTGCCCCGTGGCAGCCCCCGTCCGGGGATCAGCCTCGACCGAAGCTGTGCGCCGTGTACGGCAGGCCGAGGTCGCGGGCGACCGCCTCGAACGTCAGCTTGCCGGCGTGCACGTTGAGGCCCTTCGCGAAGCCCGGATCGCGCGCCAGCGCCTTTTCCCAGCCGAGATCGGCGATCGCGCGCACGTACGGCAGCGTCGCGTTGGTCAGCGCGAACGTGGAGGTGCGCGGCACGGCGCCCGGCATGTTCGTCACGCAGTAGTGGACGACACCGTCGAGCACGTAGGTGGGCTGCGCGTGCGTCGTCGGACGGCTGGTCTCGAAGCAACCACCCTGGTCGATCGCGATGTCGACCATCACGGCGCCTGGCTTCATGCGCTTGACCATGTCGTGCGTGACGAGCTTCGGCGCGGCGGCGCCGGCGACCAGCACGGCCCCGATGACGAGATCCGCGTCGAGCACGAGCTTCTCGATCGCGTCGGCGGTCGAGTAGACGGTCTTCACGGCGCCAGCGAACTGCGTCGACAGTTCGCGGAGTCGCTTGTTAGAACGGTCGACCACCGTGACGTCGGCGCGCATGCCGGCTGCCATCTCGGCCGCGTGCGTGCCCGACACGCCACCACCGAGGATCACGACCTTGGCGGGCGCGACGCCCGGCACGCCACCGAGCAGGACGCCGAAGCCGCCATTGGCCTTCTGCAGCGAGGTCGCGCCGACCTGCACGGACATGCGACCGGCGACTTCGCTCATCGGCGTCAGCAGCGGCAGGCTGCCGTCTGGCCAGGTCACGGTCTCGTAGGCAATCGCGGTCGCACCGGACGCCATCAGCGCCTCGGTCTGGGCCTTGTCGGCGGCGAGGTGCAGGTACGTGAACAGCACCTGGCCCGTGCGCAGCATCTGGCACTCGACGGCCTGCGGCTCCTTGACCTTCACGACCAGCTCGGCGGAGTCGAAGACTTCCTTGGCGGTCGCGAGGATGCGCGCACCGGCGGCCTGGTACTCGCGATCATCCATGCCGATGCCGACACCGGCGTGCGTCTCGACCGCGACTTCGTGACCGGCGGCGACGAGTTCGCGCACGCCGGCAGGCGTCAGGCCGACGCGGTACTCGTGAACCTTGATTTCCTTGGGAACACCGATGCGCATCGCGACTCTCCTGAAGTGGAAGGCTCCACTGTAGAGCCGCTCTTCGCGCAGGCTCTTGCAAACGCACTGCACAAGATCGGCCTTTTGCACATGAATCCTTTACCTATGGTTACTTTTACGCAAGAATCTGCCGATGGAACTCGACCGCTACGACCGCACGATCCTGCAGGCGTTGCAGCGCGAAGGCCGCCTGCCGAACAGCGAACTCGCGGCCCGCGTGAACCTCTCCGAATCGGCGTGCCTGCGCCGGATCCGCGCGCTCGAGGCGTCGGGACTGATCGAGGGATACGCCGCGGTCCTGAACGAGCAGAAGGCGGGACTGGGCGTCAACGTGTTCGTCTCGATCACGCTCGAGCGCCAGGAGCGTGCGGACCTCGCGGCATTCGAGCAGGCCGTTCGCAAGGTGCCCGAGGTCATGGAGTGCTACCTGATGTCGGGCGACTACGACTACCTGCTGCGGGTCGTCGTCGCCGACACCGCGGATTTCGAGCGGGTCCACAGCCGGCACCTGACGAGCCTGCCGCACGTCGCCCGCGTCCATTCGAGCTTCGCACTTCGGACGGTGCAGAAGTCCCGCGAACTTCCGGTGCGCTGACGCGGACCGCCTGAGCGCGCCCCTCACTCGCCTTCCCGCCGTTGCGTGCGGCGTGTATCCTCCGTGGCCTTGCTGGGGTGGCCCGTCGTGGGCCTGAGATGCGGGATTGGCCCGCAAACCCGTTGAACCTGATCCGGTTAGTACCGGCGTAGGGAGCGCAATGTCCGCGACGACTCGTCCGCGGGACCTCGTGTCCCGCCTCCTCCGCATCGTTCTGCCCGCTGCCGCATGGCTCGTGGCCGCGAGCCCGCAGGCGACCGAAGTGGCCGGCGAACTGAGCGAGGTCGTGGTGACCGCCACCCTGCGGCCGATGCCGGGCATCCAGGTCGCGGGCAGCGTCTCCGTGCTCGACAGCACGACCCTGCACCAGTCGGGCCAGCAGCAGCTGGAGGACGTGCTTGGCCTCGTCCCGAACCTGAACTGGGCCGGCGACAGCGCGCGCCCACGCTACTTCCAGCTGCGCGGCATCGGCGAGCTCGAGCAGTACGAGGGCGCACCCAATCCGTCGGTCGGCTTCCTGATCGACGACATCGACTTCAGCGGACTCGGCGGCGCGGCGACGCTGTTCGACGTCGACCGCGTCGAGGTGCTGCGCGGCCCACAGGGAACGCGCTATGGCGCCAACGCGCTCGCCGGCCTGATCTACGTGTCCAGCGCGACGCCCGAGCCGACGTTCGGCGGTCGCGTCGAACTCGACGGCGGCGACTACGGCATGCACAGCATCGGCGCGGTCGCGACTGGTCCCGTCACCGCGCTCGACTCGACGTTCCGGGTCGCGGCACAGCACTACACGAGCGACGGGTTCTACTACAACGACTACCTCCACCGGCACGACACGAATGCCCGCGACGAGTCGACGCTGCGCGGCCGCTGGCGCTACCAGCCACGGGACGACACCCGCATCGACCTCGCCGTGCTCCAGGTCAGGCTCGACGACGGCTATGACGCGTTCGCCCCCGAGAACGGCCGCACGACGCACTCCGACCACCCGAGCGTCGACGCACAGCATTCGACCGGCGCCTCGGCGCACCTGACCTACACCGGCCTGCCGGGCGCCGAAATCACCGCGATCGCCTCCCATGCCGATACCCGCGTGACCTACGGCTACGACGGCGACTGGGGCAACCCCTCCTACTGGGCGCCCTTCACCTACGACTTCACGGAACTCCAGCTGCGCCATCGGCAGACCTCGAGCGCCGAGCTTCGCGTGGCCAGTCGCGGCGACGCCCCGCTCTCGTGGCTCGTGGGCGCGTACGCGATGCGCCTGCACGAATCGCTGCGGGATACGAGCGCCGGGATCTCCATCGACCCGCTGAATGGCACCTACCAGCAGGACACCGTCGTCACGAGCGGCTACCGCAACGATCGCCTGGCGCTGTTCGGCGTGCTCGACGGGCGTCTCGCGCACCGCCTGCGGTGGTCGCTGGGCCTGCGCGGCGAGCACCAGGGCGCGTCGTACTCCGATCTCGTGCAGGACCGGGCCTACGGCGGCTCGGACTCGCACGCATTCGGGCCGACGGAGCGGCTGTGGGGCGGGCATGCGACGCTGGACTTCGACGTCACGCCATCCGCGACGGCGTACGCGCTGCTCGCGCGAGGCTACAAGGCCGGTGGATTCAACCTGAGCCAGGGGCTCGGGCCCGACGAGATCAGCTATCGGCCGGAATCCGACTGGAACCTCGAGTTCGGCTACAAGGCGGCGTCGGCGAATCGGCGCGCGAGCATCGATGTCGATGTGTACCTGCTCGAGCGCCACGACGCGCAGGTCCGCAGCAGCGTGCAGACGGACCCGACGAATCCGAACACGTTCATCCTCTATACCGGAAACGCAGCGAGTGGCCGCAACCACGGCCTGGAGGCGACGGCGCGGCTGGCCGCGACGCCACGCCTGGAACTCGGAGCGAGCCTCGGCCTGCAGCGGACGAGGTTCACGGACTTCGTGCGGGTCGCCGATGCGGGCTCGCTCACCGTGTCGCGCGAACTGGCGAACGCACCGCGATGGCAAGGAGCGCTGAATGCCACCTACCGCAGTCCCGCGGGCCTGTACGCGCGCCTCGACATCACGGGCATGGGCGGCTACTACTTCGACCTGCCGCCGAACGAGACGCGATCCTCGGCGTACGCGCTGGTGCACGCGCGGGTCGGCTGGGATACGCCGCGCTTCAGCGTATCGATCTACGGTCGCAACCTGGCGAACAAGACCTACCCGGTGCGCGGCTTCTACTTCGGACTCGAGCCGCCGGACTATCCGAATCGGCTGTACGTCCAGCTGGGCGATCCGCGCACATTCGGGGCGAAGCTCACCGCGCGATTCGGTGGCGAGGCTCGCTGACCGTCTCGCTCAGACGACCAGGCGCCTGATCTTCTGGGTGCGGCTGCCATCGAACTGGGTCGATGCGCGCTCGAGCAGCAAGCGCGCCTCGCCGGCCGGCAACGCGCGGCTGAGCAGGAACCCCTGCGCCTCGGCACACATGTGGTCCTGCAGGAACCGCAGCTGCGGATAGGACTCGACGCCCTCCGCGACCACGTCGACCTTGAGGGACTTCGCCATCGCGATGATGGCCGCGGCGATCGCCCGGTCGTCGCTGTCGCCACCGAGTTCGCGCACGAACGACCGGTCCATCTTCAGTCGATCGATGTTCAGGCGCCGCAGGCGCTGGAAGTTCGAGTAGCCGGTGCCGAAGTCGTCGATCGCGACCGTGACGCCGAGCGCATGCAGGGACGACAGGACGCGCCCGGCGCGGCTCTCGTCGGTCATGACCATGGATTCTGTGATCTCGAGCTCGAGCATGGCCGGCGGCAACCCCGTCTCCTTGAGGACCTCGGCCACCAGCAGCGGGAAGGACTGCATCGCGAACTGCTGCGCGGCGACGTTGACGGCGATGCGCTTGAGGTCCAGGCCCTCGTCGCACCACTTGCGCGCCTGCGCGCACGCGCTCCGCAGCACCCAGTCGCCGATCGGCACGATGAGGCCCGCACTCTCCGCGATCGGGATGAAATCGTTGGGCGGCACGACGCCCAGTTCTTCGTTGGTCCAGCGCAGCAACGCCTCCATGCCGGCGATCTCGCCCGACTTCATGTCGATCTGCGGCTGGTAGTGGAGACTCAGCTCGCCGCGCTCCAGGGCGCCGCGCAGCTTCTCCTCGAGCGTATAGCGCTGCAGCGCACCTTCGTTCATCGACACGTCGAAGTAGGCGAACGTGCCGGGCCAGCGACGCTTCGCGAAATACATCGCGAGGTCCGCGTGCCGCAGCAGCGTCTCGGCGTCGGCGCCGTCGGTCGGCGCGACCGCGATGCCGATGCTCGGCGTCACGACGACCGTGTGGCGCGTCAGCTGCATGGGCACCTGCAGGGCGCCGATGATGCGGTCCGCGACCCGCCCGGCATCCTCCGAGGCGCCGATCTCGGGCAGCACCACCATGAACTCGTCTCCACCGAGCCGTCCGATGTCGCCGGGTCGGTCGGTCGGCTCCGGATCCGGCATCACGCCGGTACCGAGCCGCAGCGTCTCGCGCAGTCGCCCGGCGACGACCGTGAGCACCTCGTCGCCGACGCCATGCCCGAGCGTGTCGTTGATGCGCTTGAAATTGTCGAGGTCGATGTACAGCAGCCCGACACTGCCTCGACCCTCGCCCATCCCGAGCAGGGCGGAGCGCAGGCGGTTGTGCACCTGCTCTCGGTTCGGCAGGCCGGTCAGCGAGTCGAAGTAGGCGAGCCTCGTGATGTGCCGTTCGGCGCGCCACTTGGAGGCGAGCGCGATGACCATCTGCCGCACCTCGTGCGGATGGAAGGGCTTCTGCAGGTAGGACAGCTTGTCCTCCGGCGGCACGCGCCCGCCGATATCGCCAGGATCGACGTCGGAGTAGGCCGTGCACACCGCGATCTCGGCGACCGGGTCGAGGCGCCGGATCTCGGTGGCCGCCCAGATACCGTCCCGTCCGGGGGGCATGCGCATGTCGAGGAACACGATGGCATAGGGGCTGCCCGCATCGAGCGCCGCCTGCACGGCAGCCACCGCCGCCTCGGCACTGCTGCAGTAGTCCGCCTCGAAGGATGCACGTGGCGGGAACCGCGCGACTGCCGGCGCCGGCGCCGTAGCGGCACCGTCGAAGAGCCGCGCAGCGAGCTGGCGACGCTGCGTCGCACTCGTGGCCTCGTCGACGCTGGTGAAGATCTCGCGGTATGCCGCGAGGATCTCCGGCTCGTCGTCGGCGACCAGGATGCGGATCGGGGCACGGGTTTGGGTCGACACGGGATACCTCACGCGGCCCGGGTGGCGGGCACGGGGGTGGAATCGGGGACGGGCAGGGAGACATGGAACCGGGCACCGCGGCCGTGGCCATCGCTCGCGGCCCAGATGCGGCCGCCGAGGCTGGCCACCGCGGTCGCGCACCAGTGCAGGCCGATGCCGCGATTGCCGGTGTCGCCCTTGGTGGAGAAGCCGCGCTCGAAGACACGATCGAGATGCGTCGAATCGATGCCGACGCCCTCGTCGGCGCAGGTGATGTGCAACTGGGTTCCGCCGTCAGCCGGCACGAGCGCCGCGTTGAGGTGGACGCGGCCGCGGCCACGGCCGGCAGCCCTCGTCGCCTCGGCGGCGTTGATCACGAGGTTCTGCAGCACCAGTCGCAGCACGGTGCGCGGGACTCGCACCGTGCCGGTCGCGGCCAGCGACGGGTCGAGCACGAGCTGGATCTCGTCGCGACACGTATCCGGGACGATCTCGAGCGTCTGGTCGACGAGCGCACGCAGGTCGACCGGCTCGATCACCGTACCGCCGCGGGACGAGCGCATCTGGTCGGTCAGCGCGGCCTGCACGGCACCCGACTGGCGCGCGATGACCTCGGCATCCGCTTCGCCGAGGCGAACCGACTCCGCGAGCTCCGTGGCGACGAGCCGCACGAAGGCATCGAGGTCGGCCTGCCGCTCGGTGCCCTCCGGTTCGCTGGCGCGCGCGGCAAGTGCGCGTTCGAGGTCGGCGACCGGCGCGTCGCGCAGCCGGGCCTGGAGCTTGGCGACGCGCACGCCGAGCGGCGTCATCGCGTTGCCGATGTTGTGCAGGATGCCGCGCGCGAGCTCGGCGCGCCCGGACTCGAAACTGTTGTCGATGAGGCGACGCCGCGACTCGGCCAGCCGATCCACCATGCGATCGAGCTCCGAGGCCAGCGTGCCGATTTCATCCGCCCGCGTGAGCCCGAGTCGTGGCGTGAGGTCGTCCCCGGAGCCGATCGCGCTCGCATGGCGCGTGACGCGCGACAACGGTGCCAGCACCTCCCGGTCCAGAACGAGGAGCACGATGATCAGCACGAGCAGCGCGGCGCCGAACGTGAACAGCCGGGCATAGGCGACCGTGGCGGCGGCACCCGTGGTGATCTGCCGGGGGACATCCACGCGCAGCGTGAGCACCGGTTCGCCGTCGACGTCGGCAAACGTGTGCCTCACCGACGTCGTTGCGTCCGACTCGCTCACGGGATCGCCCATGGTGCCTGGGCCACCGCTGGCCGCAGCGATCGGTGGTTCCCCGTGGCGGCGGACGGCGTCCAACACAACGTCGGTCTGCGAGCGCGCACCGATGTCGGCGATCTCGGTGGGCGTCAGCAGCCGGCCCATGAACACCATGCCGCGCGCTGGCCCGCGACCGAAACCATCGAGCACGGGCGACAACGCCGCGAGCATCGCGCCGTTGCGAGTCGCGATCAGCCCCTGTGCCGGGCGGCCTTCCGCAAGGTTGCGCCGCCATTGGGCGGTCTTTGGCATCTCCCCGCCGGGAAACAGGTCCTCGCCCAGCGATTCGAGTGCGACGCCATCGAGTGCGCGGGAAATCACGACCCGACCGTCCAGGTCGATGAACGCGAGCGCGGTCAGGTGCAGCTGCCGCAACGCCACCGGCGCGAGGTTTTCGTGTACGAAGGCGCCATTGCGATCCTGCATGAACCGGTAGGTATCGGCCCAGTTACCCCAGTCGTTCGCCGAGACCTGCAGGCCCGCGAGGGCCTGGCCCACGCCGAAGCTGACCCGCCGCATGGCGGTGCGCGCCGAATCGGTCTCGATCTGCTCGAACCGCGGCAGCAGCAACGCGCGCTCGACCCCCCACTCGACCAGGGCGAGCGTGGCGAACACGGACAGCAGCAGGATGATGACCTTCGCGCGGATATTCACGGTGACGTCGCGGGCTCCGTCCCAGGATGGGATGGAATATGACGCATCGGAGCGCTACCAATATGTGACGCACATGGCGTACGTCCATTCCGAGAGGACCTCGTTCGAAAGTAGTGATGTGCGTCACGGTTCCGGCGGAACCAGCGCGCCGGGTCAGGCCGTGCCGCCCCGGTAGCGGCGGACGAGGCGGGTCGACAGGCGGGTGAGCAGCTCGTAGGCGACGGTGCCGGCGAGTTCCGCGGCGTCCTCGAGTGACACGCCGCCACCGAGCAGGTCGACGCTGTCCCCGACCGAGATCGCCCCGGGGTCGAGCCCGGTGACATCGAGCGTCGTCAGGTCCATCGAGACACGGCCGACCACCGGCACCCGGGCACCGCCCACCACCGCGTAGCCGCGGTTGCCGAGCGCCCGCGGGTAGCCATCCGCGTAGCCCGCGCCCACGGTCGCGATGCGGGCGGCCGGCGAGAGCCGCGCGCTCGCCCCGTAACCCACGCTCGCGGCTTCACCGAGCGTCCGCAGCTGGAGTACCCGCGCGCAGAGGCGCACGACCGGGCGCATCGGATTCGGTCCGCTCGCCAGCGGACGGCCGCCGTACAGCGCAAGCCCGGGCCGGACGAGGTCACCGCGGTAGTCCGACCCCAGCCACGTGCCGGCCGAATTGCCGATGCTGGTCGGAGCCGCGGGCAATCGCGCGCGCAGAGCTCGGAACCGATCGACCTGCTGCCGGTTCAGCGGATGACCCGGCTCGTCGGCACAGGCCAGATGCGTCATCACGAGGTCGAGGCGCAAGCGCGAGACGAGTGGCGTGTCGGCGGCGAGTTCGGCGACGTCGGTCGCATCGAGGCCAGCCCGGTTCATGCCGGTGTCGAGCTGGAGAACCGCGGGCTCCCCGCCCGCCCGACCAACCCACTCGCGCACTTCGGCCACCGTATTCAGCACCGGCACGAGGCGCGCGGCACGACAGGCGTCGATGGCCCCGCCGGCGCCCTCCAGCACCAGCACCCGGACATCCGGCTGCATCGCGCGCAGTTCGAAGCCCTCGGCCAGCGACGAAACGAAGAACACCTCGCAGCCCGCACCCACCAGCGCCGCCGCGACCGGACCGATGCCGAGCCCGTAGGCGTTCGCCTTGACGACCGCGGACACCTGCGCCGGCCGCGCCAGTTCGCACAGGGCACGGTAGTTCGCGACCAGTGCATCGAGGTCGATGTGCAGTTCGGCGGGCGGTGCGGCCTCGGCCGCACGGTGCAGGTCGTTCACTCGTCGGCTCGCGGCCGGGCAGGAGGCCGCAAGTCTACGGGGTCCGGGGCCGCCACGGGGGACGCTGGCTTCTGCACAGCCCCGCCGTCTGCTACGTTGCGCGTCTACCCGAGGAGCCCCGGAGAGCCCGATGAACGCCCCGACCGAAGCCCAATTCGACACCGAGAACCTCTATCGCGAGGAGAGCTACACCGACCGCCGCGTCGGGACCCTGCGGGTCATGGTGCCGGTCAAGACCGACGGCACCGCGGATCCCGCCCGTCCGACGCTCTTCGTCGGCCAGGTCTCCGTGATGACGCCCATGGGCGCACTCCCGATCACCTTCGAGGTGCCGGGTGCCACGACGCTCGCGGAAGCCATCGCGGGCTTCGGCGAGGGCGCGAAGATCGGCATCGAGGAGACGATGCGCGAACTCCAGCAGATGCGTCGCGAACAGGCTTCGTCGCTCGTCATCCCCGAGCCGGGCGGTGGCCTGCCAGGCGGCGGCCGGCTGCGGATGCCCTGAGCGGCGCCGGCCGCGGACCCCGTCGCGTGCCGAGCCAGTCCGCGGGAACACTGCCGTGCTGACCGACGCCGAGCTCGAGGCGCTGCGGCTCAGCGTGATCGTCGCCACCGAGAGCGTCGCCGCGAGCCTGCCGTTCGCGGTGCTCGCGGCCTGGCTCTTGGTGCGCGGCCGGTTTGCCGGCCGCGCATTGCTGGATGCGGCCGTGCACCTGCCGCTCGTGCTGCCCCCGGTCGTCGTCGGCTACCTGCTGCTGGTCGTGTTCGGCGTGCGCGGCCCGCTCGGCGGCTGGCTGTACGCGCACTTCGGCGTACGGCTCGCGTTCACGACGACCGGCGCCGCCCTCGCCACGGCGGTGATGAGCTTCCCGCTCATGGTGCGGGCGATGCGGCTCACGCTCGAGGGCATCCCACCTGGCCTCGAGGAGGCTGCACGCACGCTCGGCGCGGGCCCGCTCGACCGCTTCTTCAGCGTGACCCTGCCGCTGATGGCGCCCGGCATCCTGGCCGGCGCCGTGACGGCCTTCGCCGCCGGCCTGGGCGAGTTCGGGGCGGTCATCACCTTCGCCAGCAACATCCCCGGCGAGACGCGCACGCTGCCGCTCGCCCTGTACACGGCCATCCAGTCGCCAGACGGCGATGCCGCTGCGATGCGGTTCGCCACGTTGTCGCTCACGCTCGGCTTCGCGGGCCTGATCGCCGCCGAGGCGCTGTCGCGCCGACTGCGCGCACGGCTCGGCCCGTGAACAGCATCGAGGTCGACATCCGCGCGTCGCGCGGTGCGTTCCGCCTCGAGGCCCGATTCCACGCGCCGACCCCGGGGGTCGTGTCGCTCTACGGGCCGTCGGGCGCCGGCAAGAGCACGATCGTGAATGCGCTCGCCGGGCTCGTCGCCGCGACGGGGACGATTCGCGTGGATGGCGAGACCTGGCTGGACAGCGCGGCATCGATCGACGTGCCGGCGCACCAGCGCGGCATCGGCTACGTGTTCCAGGACGCTCGGCTCTTCCCGCACCTCGACGTCGCCGGCAACCTCGCGTACGGCGAACGCCGCGCGGGCAGCCGCAGTGGCGTCGCGACTGCTGGCGAGGTCATCGACCTGCTCGGCCTCGCCCCGCTGCTCGACCGGCGGGTACATCGGCTGTCCGGCGGCGAGCGCCAGCGCGTCGCCCTGGGGCGAGCGCTGCTGGCGCAGCCCCGCTTGCTGTTGCTCGACGAGCCGCTCGCGTCGATCGACGCCGCGCGCCGCGAGGAGGTACTGCCCTACCTGCTGCGACTGCGGGACGCGGCCCGCGTACCGATGCTGCACGTCAGCCACCAGTACGACGAGGTGCTCAGGCTCGCGACACACCTCGTGCTCGTCGACCGCGGCCAGGTCGCCGCCGAAGGCGCCCCGTCGGGGCTGTTCATGGATGCGACGCTGAGGCGCCTGATCGGGCCGGATGGCGTCGGTGCCGTGCTCGAGTCCCGCGTCGGTGAAGTGGATGCCGCCACCGGACTCATCGCGCTGCCCCTCGGCGCGGGTCACCTGCGGCTGTCGCAGCCGGGCGCGCGTGTCGGCGACCGCCTGCGCCTGCACATCCTGGCTCGCGACGTGATCGTCGCGACCGAGGAACCGCGGTCGCTGTCGGTCCGCAATGCGCTGCCGGCCGTGGTCGCGGCGCTCGAAGACGAGTCCGACGAGGACGTGCTGGCGATGCTCGCGGTCGGCAGCGAGATGCTCATGGCCCGAATCACGCGCGCGGCCGTGCGCGAACTCGGGCTCGCCCCTGGCATGGACGTGTGGGCTCTCGTGAAGGCGGCATCGCTGCGCGGGCACGCCTACGCAGGCGGGCGCGATGACGACGGTGTCCCGGCGCCCCGACCGGCCACGACATGACCGTCGACGACGGCCGGCCGGCGTCGTGCGGATATCGCGTGACGCCCGTGGACGCCGACGCCTCAGCAGCCGCCGCCGTCGCGGAAGATGCCCTGGGAAAGTGATTTGATTTCCGCGCACGCCGGCGCGGATCGCGCTCGCCGGACGCACCGGGGAGCGGATCGACGGATCCGGTGGCAAACCGGCCCGCAAGGCCCTGCCGCAACTGGCTCTGGCCTGATCGAGGGGTCTTCTGGCACGACCGCAGCCACGGCGCCCGGCTCATGCCGGCACACTCGTGGATCCGTCCACGCAGACCCGGAAAAAAGAAAAGGGCCGCCATGGGCGGCCCCTTCCTATTCTCAACGACGTCGTTTCACAGCTCGAAAGCCGCGCACGTCGCCCGGTCGCTTACCAGCGACGCGGGCCGCCGCCGCCGCCGCCGCCGCC